>DAHWOV010000063.1:0-2652 GCA_027339205.1 Acidimicrobiaceae bacterium
GTTGTCCGGCCGGGTGGAGGTGGTGACGAGCGCACCCGGCGCGTCGAGGATCATCGGGACCACGAGGTGCAGTCCCTTGCCCGCACGGGGCGGGCCGAGCACGAGGATCGAGTCCTCGACGCTCGCCCAGCACTCGACGCCTCGGGAGCGTCCGAGGCGATAGCCGACGTCGCTCGGGCGCGGGTGGCGTACCGAGCGGCGCAGCGTCGCGGAACGGACGAGCAACGCGCGCCGCCCCGCAGCCCGGCGCACCTCCGGCGCAGTTGCCGTCCCGCCAAGACTCTCCTGGGCCGGGGACGGGTGGAGCCCATTCCGCAGCGCGCGCCAGGCGAGGAGCGCGACACCGCCGGCGAGGAGCAGCCCGAGAGCGCTGACCGCCCAGTACTGCACCGCCGGGCCGACTGGGGCGCCCCACGCGGTCCCGGGGTCGCCCGGGTGCGCGAAGGCAGCGAAGCCGGCGAGGGGGTGGCCGGTCGGGACGTGATGGACAGCGAACAGCGCCGAGGCCGCTCCCGCTCCCCAGAGGAGCGCCCCGAGCGCGACCCCTCCCGCGACGCCGACCAGGACGAGGTCGCTCAGCTCGTGGCGGGGAGCCTCGTTCACAGGTCGACCGCCCCGGTGTCGAGCGCCCCCGCGATCGCGGGGCTGGTCGTCGCGAGTTCGCCGTCCCGCCGGGCGGCGAGGGCAGCCTCCACCCCCGGGGGACGCCCACCGCTCGCATGGGGCGCGGGGCTCGCCGCGAGGAGGACCGTTGCCGCCCGGGCGACCCGTGCTTGGGTAGCAGCGACTGCCTTCGCGCCGTCTCGGCCGGCCCAGACGGCGACGTAGGGGAAGGAGTAGGAGCCGGTGTCCATGCCGTGCGCTCGAGCCACGACGAAGGCGACGCTCTCCGCCTCGACCTCTTTGAGCGCGCGGGGGAGGGTCGAGCCCGGGGACTCCCCATGGAGGAGGACGTGTGCCGCCTCGTGCAGGAGCGTCTTCGCCCGCGCGGCCTCGTCCATGTCCGCCCGGACCGAGACGCGCCGTTTCGTGAAGGAGGTGAGGCCGTTCGCGCCCCCGATCGCGGCTGCGTTGTCCACCTCGCCCACGCGAAAGCCCGCTCCCTCGACGAGGCGAGTGACGGCCTCGGAGAGCCCCGGCGGCGCCGCGCCGGCGAGGAGCTCCGGGAGGGGCGGCTCGGGGAGCGGCACGCCGGCGGTCTGGTGGACCGAGAAGACGTGCTCGAGTCGGAACCCGACGAGGCTCCGGTGGGACTCGACCCGCTCGTCCGGGCCAGGATGATCCCCGGCACGGAGCGGGCGCACCTCGCCGTCCGCGCGGAGGGCGTAGCGGCGCTCGGCCCGACAGGGTGCGAGGATCCCGTATCCCCGTTGGCCGCGCTCCACGACTCGCCCGAGCGCCCGCCAGGTGGCAAAGCCGGCGACGAAGCCCGGGTCCGGCGCACTGACCCGTCCCTCCGCGAACGCGACGTGGTGTTGCGCGGCGATCAGGAGGACGTTGCGGGGGCTGTAGGCGTGGAGCTTCGCCTGGAACTCGAGGAAGCGTTGCCAGTCCTCCCCGGACTGGATCGCTGCCACCTCTGCAGCCAGGATGTCCTGGGCCGCGGCGAGGCGCGCCTCGGCCTCTGCTCGCCACTCGGGCCTGGATACAGTTGCCTTCCCCATCGCCACCTCCCGGCTCACCGCAGTCTGCGGTCCCAACGGGGGCCAGGGAAGGGTCCGGGCTACGGGTGGGAGGGGTGACCAGGGTCACCCGCGAGTCTGGGGCTGCATACCCAGGTCGCCGACTCCGGGCGTCCAATCGGCGCTGACCCGTCAGAAAATCGGGCGAACCACGCCCCGTCTGGCGAGTCGGCCGTGGCGCCTCGCCCAGCAAGCTGCCCGAGATTGATGCTCACTCCCGTGCCTCGACGATGTGCAATCCCTGCTTTAGCTGATTGCCCTTGTTCCAACCCCACTTCTCGTCGTGCTGTAGGCGTCCGACGACAATCCCCGGCGCGATCCCTAGGTCATCGGCAAACTCCTTCACCTCAGCGTCCGTGGACAATCGATGCAGGCGTTCTTGGTGTTCCGGCGGGATGAGAAAGTCCGCTGCAAAATCGTTGGCCTCACTTTCGATGACGTCGCTATCGGTGCCATCGTCGACAAAGGTTTGCTTCTTGGAGTGCAAGAGGAGGTGAGCGGCTTCATGAAAGAAGGTGAACCAGAAGAAGTCGTCCTTCTTGTACCTGTCAGTCAGGGCAATCACTGCTCGGCTAGGACTGGTCCACCACGCAGCACCGCTGATCCTGCATCCCGTGACTCCAGGTACGAACACGACGACGACACCGGCCGCGGCGCATAGGTCCACCAAATCGTTGGGATCACCGGACGCCGTGAGTGCCCGGATGTCACGAAGCACTTTGCGAAAGGTGGCTGCCGAGTACGGCTCGACCTTACGTTCCTGCGCTTCGAGTTGGGCGATCCGCAGCCACGAGATGACCGCGCCGGGAGAACTCTTATAAGCGCTCGAGCGCCGGAACGAGGCGACTGGCACCTTCCAGACCCGCTCGAACGCGGCACGGTCGGCGACGCCGAAGAATGACAGCACGGCGTCGAACAGGCGGCTGGGGTCCTTCTCGTCCGGAAGGCAGCCGCGTTTCTTCAGCTCCTT
>DAHWOV010000078.1:0-19709 GCA_027339205.1 Acidimicrobiaceae bacterium
GTCAGCGAAGAAGAGTTGGATGCCACCGCGCCCTCCGGGTTCTTCGGCCCATGTCGGATCTCCGGCCATGTGCGAGTCGCGGCGGGTGACCGTGCAGAGTCGGCATCGTCCGAAGCGGTTGACGCTGATCGTGCGCCGACAGGACCGACACGGCGCCTCGGTCGCGTTGTGGCGCTCGAAGTCCCGACATGCCCGGCATCGTCCGGTCTCGATGCTCGTGGACCATTGTCGCGGATCGCGGAACTTCCCCAGAGTCGATCACCGAAATTGCCCAGTTGTCCCCGGGGCGGCGCGAGCTGGCTGGAGTGTAGATCAGCTCTTGGCGATCTGATACGCGTGGCGATGTCATCTGGTCCGATCTTGGGTCACCTGCCGGCAGACGGCCGGTCTGCGTGCTCTCTCGAGACGCTGCGATAGAGGTCCGTTGACGCGCATCGAATAGTCCTATTACAATGAGTATCACTATGCAGTTGCGCATCGACCGCAGCGATCCCCTGCCACTCGCCGAACAGGTGGCGGCCGAGATCCGACGTGCGATCTCCGAGGGCGAAGCAGCGCCGGGTGACCGTCTGCCACTCGCCAAGGACCTTGCGGCGGTGATGGGGGTGAACAAGAACACGGTCTTCCGGGCGCTGCACCTTCTTCGCGACGAGGGGCTCCTCGAGTTCCGGCGAGGGCACGGGATCACCGTCTCGGGCACCCCCGAGAGGAGCGCGCTCATCTCCCAGGTGCGAGACCTCGTCCGTACGGCGCGCCGCAACGGGTACAAGAAGAGCGAGCTCATCGCCATGATCGAGGCGGTCCGCTGAGTTGACCGCCCGGCCGCCCACCATCGATCGCCCGACCGAGGTGGGAGTGCCGCCTCCGCCCGAGGTCCTCTTCAAAGAGGCCCGCCAGCGCCGCAGGCGCCGTTGGATGCGCGTCCTCGCAGTGCTCGTCGCCGCCGCAGCGGCTGCAGGGATCGGCTACGGCGCAGTCGGGCGCGGGGGCCGTGGTCCCGCATCGAAGCGCGCGGCCCCTGCTTCGAGCAGCAAGACTCCGGCGAAGTCGACCCGCTCGGCGGCCGGCGGTTCGCTGTGCGGCACGGGCGCGGTCGCCGTGACGGACTGCCTCATCGCGCTCTCCTTCGTCAACGCCACAGTGGGGTTCGGCGTCTACAGCCCCGTGAACGTCTCTGGGGTATCCGGCCAAGCAGAGCTCGTCTCCACCACCGACGGCGGCTCGACGTGGCACATGGTGGGACCCTCCCCCGTCGGTGACGGCCCTACGGAGTCGGAGCCACCCAGGCTCACCTTTGTGAGTGACGCCGACGGCGTCGAGTACGGCACACAAGGCGCCTTCGCCACCCACGACGCGGGCCGTCACTGGACACCGATCTCCGTGTCTGGCCGCGTGGTCGCGAGCACCGGCACCGGGCGCGATCTGTGGCTCACCGACACCACCTGCACAGTGAGCCCGACCACCGCACCGTGCACCGTCGGCATCGAGGCATCGAGCAACGCCGGGCGCACCTGGCGGGCGCTCGACCTCCCGCCCGGGCCATTTCGCGCAGCCCAGAGCGCCGTGGGGACGGGGGGCACGCTGGTCGTGGCGGAGTGGGGAGACCACGAGGGCTACTCGGCCAACAACCCCGGCGTGCTCCTCACGAGCACCGACGGCGGCGGCAGCTGGCAGCAGCGCCCGCTGCCGTGCCCCACCGAGTTCCGCCTGGGCGGTCAGCTCTCCCTCGCTCCCTCGTCGCGCACCATCTGGCTGGTCTGCAGCGGCGCAGGTGCGGTCGGAACGCGTCCGAACGCCGTCTACCGCTCGACGGACCTGGGCACCTCGTGGGTCGCCGAGTCGAGCTATCCACCGGCGCTGGACGCCACAGCCCACCTGCCGCCGGGCGCCCCCACAGGCACGATCTACGCGCTAGTGGCGCGATCGAGCACCGAGGCCTGGGTGCTCGAGACGCCCCGGGGCGGGTTGCTCGCGACGAGCGACGGCGGCCGTCGCTGGCACGACGCCTTGCCTGCGACCATCAGCCAACGCGTTGGCACACAGATCCGAGCGCTCGCCGTGGTCACTCCCACCCGCGCGTACGTGGCCGCGCACGCGTTCTCATCCACCATCCACGGCGGGCTGTGGCGTACCGAAGACGGCGGTCGGACCTGGCACCGGCTTCAATAGCAGCGCCCCGCTCTGAAGGGGCTGACACGTCTCGGCCCGAGGGCCGACCGGCCACGAGCGTGCGGAGCGCGTGGGCGGGCGACGCGCGCAGTGCCCCGCCTCCGGCGGGCTGATAGCCTCGCCTCAGCACGTGGTTGTGCCTAGGGTTCCGCTGGCCCCCCGCCACCGATAGTCGACAAACAGGGGAGGCTGGGACTGGACCGAGCGGCACCAGGCCGGCGGCCGCCGGCTCACACCTCACGGGACAAAAGCCCCGAGGGCTCCGAATGAGCGCGCCCGCAAGCTGCGGGACAGGCGAAGGGAGCCAGAGCGTGGGGACCATGATGGGGCTCGCAGCAGGCGGCGTCACGCTGGGGAGAGGCGTCGTGGTCGCGGTGGTGCTCGCCGCGGCGCTGGCGCACGCGGGATGGAACCTGCTGGCCAAGCTCATGGACGACCAGGTGGTCGCCTTCTGGTTGATCAACGCCGCGTGCGTGGTGTGCGGGGCAGGGATGTGGGTGATCGCGGGCTCGCCCAGGACGTCGGCTTGGCCGTACCTCATGACGTCGGTCGTCTTGCACGTCGCCTACAACGTCGCACTGCTCAACTCGTACCGCTTCGGTGATCTCAGCCAGGTGTACCCGCTCGCTCGGGGAATGGCCCCGCTGCTCGTGACCGGCGGTGCAGCGCTCGTCGCGCACGAGAACCTCGGCGGCCTCCAGCTCCTCGGAGTCGCCGTCATCGCCGGCGGCCTCGTGAGCCTCGTCTGGCTGCGCGACACCGCCGCCGCGGGCGCGAGGCGGCCCATCCTGCTGGCCGCGCTGACGGGGATCGTCATCGGTGCCTACAGCCTGAGCGACGGGCTCGGGGTTCGCCACGCCCACGACACGGTGGGCTACGCCGGCGCTCTCTTCTTCCTCGAGTCGTCGATCCTCGTGATCGGGCTGGCCACCTGGCGTCGTCGGGTGCTGCCTGGTGTCCCCAACTCGGGCTGGGCGCTGGGCGCTCTCGCCGGCGCGCTGTCGGTCGCGACCTACGGCGCCGTCCTCTGGGCGCAGACGCGCCTCGAGCTCGGGGTCGTCTCGGCGCTGCGCGAGACCAGCGTCGTCGCAGCGGCCATCTTCGGTGCCGTCTTCCTCCACGAAGGGTCTGCACGCCGACGCGTGGTCGCTGCCCTGGTCGTCTGCGCCGGCGTCGCGTTGCTCGTCATCGCATGAGGTGACATGGAGCGGTGCGCGACATGGAGTGGTGCGCGACATGGAGCGGTGCGCGACATAGAGCGGTGCGCGACATAGAGCGGTCAGCCCCCTGCCCGAGCGGCGCGCCGGAGCGGCCCGCCCGAGCCCCCCGCCCGAGCCGCCCGCCCGAGCGGCGCGCCGGAGCGGCCCGCCCGAGCCCCCTGCCCGAGCGGCCCGCATGGTACCTTCCGATCCCGTGCTCCGATCGTGATGTCGGAGACCCGCCAGAAGGGGGGACCGTGCCCGACGAGCGCACGTTTCCAGCTGGAACCAGAGTGGACGACCTCGACCTGTCGGGCGTGCGCCTTCATGGGACGAACCTGGAGGGGGCGCGCTTGACCGAGACCTACCTGTCGGGAGCGAGCATCACAGGGGACATCGAGGGCCTGCGCGTGAACGGCGTCGAGATCGAACCACTCGTTCGAGCCGAGCTCGTTCGCCGGCATCCCGAGCTCGCCATGTTGCGCGCCAGCGACATCGGCGCGCTCCGGGAGGCATGGTCGATGCTCGAAGGGCTCTGGACGGAGACGACCGCCCGCGCCACGCGTCTCCCTGAGGGCCTGCTCTCCGAGAGGGTGGACGGGGAGTGGAGCTTTCTCGAGACGTTGCGGCACCTGGTCTTCGCCACCGACTGCTGGGTCGCACGCGGGATCCACGGCGAGCCGCGGCCGTACCACGTGTGGGGCCTGCCCTGGAGCGGGGCGGGCACGGAGTGGGCCCGAGAGGTCGGGGTCGACCCGGACGCGAACCCGACGCTCGACCAAGTCCTGGAGATGCGCGAGGACAGGCAAGCTTCCGTGCGCGCCACCCTGGACGTCCTCACGGATGCGGAGCTGGGTGAGGTCCGACGCGCCCCGGACGACGGCGGTCACCCGAGCGGAGAGCATACGGTTCTCCACTGCCTTCACGTCGTCTTCAACGAGGAGTGGCACCACCGCCGGTATGCCGTCCGAGATCTCGACGTGCTCGATCCCGACGGGCGCGGGCGGCAGATCGCTGGTGAGGGGTAGGCGGCCACCTGATTGTCGGTTGCAGTCGAGCGCACCGACCAGAGCCGCTCGAGACACCCGCGATCCACTGACCGGCTCGGCCCGCTCGGTGCCCGACAGCTACGCGAGCGCTGCGAGCGCCTCGTCGAGCCGGGTCGCCAGCTCCTCGCCGTCGGCCTTCGAGAAGACGAGCGGCGGGCGGATCTTGAGGACGTTGGACGCGGGCCCGGTGGTGCCGACGAGCACGCCGCGCTCGCGCATCCGGTTCACCACCTGCCTGGCCTTGCGCGGGTCCGCAGCGCCGTCCGCGCCGACGATCTCGAGGCCGAGGAGGAGCCCCCAGCTGCGCACCGCGCCGGCGGTGTCGTGGCGCGCGGCGACCTCGTCGACGAGACGTCGGAGGTGGGCTCCGGAAGTCGCCGCGTGCTCGACGAGACGCTCCTCTTCGACGACGCGGAGCACCGCGAGGGCGGCTGCGCACGCGAGCGTGTTCCCCCCGAACGTGCTGAAGTAGCCCGTCGCCTCGACGAAGGGGTCGACCAGGTCGGCGCGGCCGAGCAGCGCGGCGACCGGGAACCCGTTGCCCATGGGCTTGCCCAGCGTGACGAAGTCCGGCTGGATCCCTGACGACGTCACGCTCCACAGGCTCTCACCGGTCCGTCCGTAGCCGGCCTGGACCTCGTCGGCCACGAAGAGCCCACCGGCGGCACGCGTCGCGGCGACCGCCTCGGCGAGCCACTCGTTGGCGGGGCCCCAGATGCCGTCGCTCGTGAAGGCGCCGTCCACGAACAGCGCGGCGGGCTCGTGACCTGCGGCCACCAGCTTCTCCACCGTGCCGCTCGCCGCACCCATGTGCGCACCAGCCCCGCTCGCCATATCCGTGTGCGCACCAGCCCCGCTCGCCCCACCCCCGTCCCCGCCCACCGTCCCAGGCGGTGGGAGGAGGCCGACGTGCTCGGGCGCGAACCCCTCGGGCCACTCCTCGGGGGAGAGGGCGGTGGTCGCTTCGGTGACCCCGTGATAGGCGAAGCGGGTCACGAGCGCCCCGTCGTGGCCCGTGGCGAAGCGTGCGATCCGCCACGCCACGTCGTTCGCCTCGCTCCCGGAGTTGACGAAGAGGACCCGCTCCAGTCGTCCCGGCCCCCGCTCGACCCCGTCCGCCGGCCGAGCGACCCCTCCCGGCGCCCGAGCGAGCAGCTGCTCGGCGAGCTCGACGCTCGCCTCGTGCAGGTAGCGGGTGTTCGTGACGAGGATGCGGCTCTGGGCGGCGATCGCGGCGGCGATCGCGGGGTGGCTGTGGCCTGCGACCGGGACGTTGTTGTACGCGTCGAGGTAGCGCCGGCCCGCGGCGTCGAAGAGGTACGCGCCCTCGCCCCAAACAATGTGGAGCGGCTCGTCGTAGACGAGCTCCAGCGGGCCGAGCACCTTGCGTCGCGCCCGCCTGAGCGCGTCGTCCGGGCGCGGCGCGTAGGGAAGGGGCTGCGAGATGATGCCGGACTCGCGGCGGGCGATGGCCGCCACACGCGCCGCGAGCTCGGCGGCGCCTTCGGCTTCGATCCAGCGGAGGAAGGCGAGGGAGAGGTCCGGGAGCTCCTCGGCGTGGGGATGGTGGAGACGCCGCCACGTGGTCACCACCACGTCGGTCGCGGCGCGCGCCGCGAGGAGGTCGAAGAGGACGGCCGCCTCGTCGTCTTCGAGCGGCGTCTCCTTGGAGTAGCCGGCGATCATCGGCGCAGCCATGTCCAGGCCGTCGTCGCGGGCGACCAAGACCTCGGCCAGCGCGACTGCGAGATCGCAGACGAGCGCGGTGTGGGTCATGTCGCCGAAGTCGGTGATCCCCACGATGCGGTCCTGGTCGTCGACGAGGATGTTCTGCGGGTTCATGTCGTTGTGGATCACCTGCGCGCGCAAGGACTCGAAGCGCGAAGCGACGTGCGCGTCAAAACGTTCGATCGCCGGTTCCACCACCTTCCTCGCTTCCGGGGTGAGGAGGTCGAGGCGGTCGCGAAGTGAGCTGGTGTGGCGGACGTCCCACTGGATCCGGTAGCCGGCGGCGGGATGGAAGAAGCCCCGAAGCGCGCGCCCGAGCCTCGCCGTGCACCGGCCCCACTCGAACAGTGCGGCGGTGCCGAGCTTCGCGGTGTCGGGGTGCGAGCCCTCGAGGAACGTGACGACCTGGACGTCGGAGATGCGCCCGTCGGCGCCCGCGATCGAGGCGCGGCTCGCTCCGGTCGGCGTCCGGAGCACCTCGGCCACCGGCAGCGTCGGGTCAACCCGCTTCACGTGCGCCATGGCGAGCGTGCGCATGTCCACCACGTCGCCCGAGTCGTCGGGGTGATGGACCTTCAGCACGTAGCGGCGCCCGTCGGCGGCGTCGACGCGGAAGTTGAGGTCGCGCTCGCCGTGCAGCTCGGTGAGCGAGCCGACGATCCCGTACACCTCGGCCAGCAGCGCGGCGGCGAGCTCGGGGGAGACGTTGGGTCGGGGGGCGAGCAGCGGATCGTTCACGTGCTCATCCTGGCAGGGCCGGCGGCTCGTGCTCGTTCGAGCTCGCCGGGGACGAGGGTCCCTGCGACGGCAGCCCCCGGCTCGGCGCGGCAGCCTCCGGCTCGGCGCGGCAGCCCCCGGCTCGGCGCGGCAGCCCCCGACGATCAGAGAACCCTCTTGACAATGTTCTCTCGATAGAGCAGTATCGAGAGATGACTGGTGAAGCTGACAAGAAAGGCGCGGCGCCTCCCAGGCTCCGCCAGGTGAGCGATGTCCGCACGATCCGGGCGCTCGCCCACCCGGTCCGGATCGACCTGCTCGAGGCGCTGAGCTTCTACGGCCCCATGACGGCCACCGAGGCCGGCGAGCGGATCGGAGAGTCGCCCACCACCTGCTCCTTCCACCTCCGCCAGCTCGCCAAGTACGGGTTCGTCGAGGAGGCCGGCGGCGGGAAGGGGCGAGCCCGTCCGTGGAAGATGACCTCGATCGGGGTGCAGTTCTCCGCGAGCGACGACGCGGAGGCGGAGGTCGCGCTGACGGCGCTGGGCCGCCTGCTTCGCGAGCGCCAGTTCGCACGCTTCCAGACGTGGCTCGAGACGCGGGCGATGTACCCGAAGCGCTGGCGCGCTGCGGCCAGCGAGAGCCAGAGCCTCTTCTGGGTCACGGTCGAAGAGCTCGAGGCGCTCAACGAAGAGCTCGTCGCGCACTTCATGACCCGCTATCGCGAGCGCCTCACCGACCCCGCCACGCGGCCTGTGGGCGCGCTGCCCGTCGAGCTCTTGCTCTTCACCTATCCGATCACGCCACCCGACGAGGAGCGATGAGGTCCGTGAGGGGGTTGGCCCCGCTGCGCCACCGCGGCTTCCGGCTGCTCGCGGGCGGGCAGGTCACCTCCAACGTCGGCGACGCCTTTTACGCGGTCGCGTTGCCCTGGTACGTGCTCGCCACCCACGGCGGTGCGCTGCTGCTCGCGGCGGTCCTCGCCGCGTACGGCGTGCCGCGCACGGTGCTCGTCGCGTTCGGGGGTCACGCGTCCGACCGATGGAAGCCCTGGACGGTCATGATGGTGGCGGACACGGTCCGCGCGCTGGCCGTCGGCGGGCTCGCAGTGGTGGCGTTGCTCGGACCGGCGCGCGCCTCGCTGCTCGTCCCCGTCGCGATCGTGCTCGGCGCGGGCGAAGGGCTCTTCCTGCCGGGGTCGTTCGCGATCGTGCCGACGCTCCTGCCCGACGAGGAGCTCGAAGCCGGCAACGGGCTCGCCTCGGGCGGCACGCAGCTCGCGACGCTCGTAGGCCCCGCCCTCGGCGGAGCCGTCGTGGCCGTCGTCGGAGCGGCCAGCGCGTTCGGCGTCGACGCGGTGACCTTCTGCGTCTCCGCGGTGACGCTGTTCGGCGTGCGCGCGCACCAGCGGCGCCTGGGGGCCACACCGACGGCGCCACCCCCAGACGCCCTCGCCGCGACGGCCCCATCCGCACCCCCAGAGGCCCTCGCCGCGACGGCCCCATCCGCACCCCCAGAGGCCCTCGCCGCGACGGCTTCACCGGCACCCCCAGACGCCCTCGCCGCGACGGCCCTACCGGCACCCCCGGCCTCGCCCACGTTGCGCGGGCTGCTCACGTCCGAGCGGGTGCTCCAGGTGATCCTCATCGTCACCCTCGCCGCCAACTTGGGCTCGGGAGGCGTGAGCGAGGTCGCGCTCCCCGCGCTCGTCCACGGTCCGTTCCACGCCGGCGCCACTGGGTACGGCGCCCTCATCGCCGCGTTCGGCGGCGGTGCGCTCGCCGGCACGCTGCTCGTCGGGCAGATGCGACGCGCGCGGCGGCCCGCACTCGTGGCGTCGTTCGCCTTCCTGGCAGAGGCCGGGTGCATGGCGGCCGTGCCGTACGTGGGGGGCGCGCTGGTTGCCGCAGTTCCGCTCGTTGCGCTGGGTGCGCTCAACGGCTTCGGCAACGTGGTGACCGTCACTGCCTTCCAGCGCTGGGCTCCTCGTGAGCTCATGGGAAGGCTCATAGGAGTCATCATGATCGCGAGCATCGGGATCTTCCCCGTTTCGGTCCTCTTCGGAGGTGCCGTCGTGCACGCGCTCGGCCCCGCCGCCTTCTTCCCGCTCAGCGCGGGGATCCTCGCGATGGCGGTGCTGGGCGGGCTCACCCAGCGCAGTTGGCGGGCCTTCGGTGCGAGCGACGGCGCATCGAGCGCACGCGACGGCGGTGCTGAGGCTCGCACGCTGCAAGAGGGAGAGCGCGTCGACGCTGCCACACGGATCTCGCCGAGAGAGGTCCGCGCGCCGCGCGTCCCCACCGCGACAGTGTGACGTCAAGCTCGCGCACAGTCGGCGGCCCCCTGGCGGACCAGGGGGCCGGCAGCGCACTTGTGCCTCCAGCACACCATGGATTCGACGCAGGGTCCAGCCGCGGACGGCAAGGCGCTAGACCACGTCCATGACGGCTCCCGACCCCCGCGCCAGCTCCGATCCCCGCGCCCCGGACCCCCCGGTCACCGGCGCCGACGTGCGTGCGGCCGCGCGGCGGCTCGAGGGCGTCGTCCACCGCACGCCGGTCGTGCGGTCGCGCACGCTCGACGCGCTGGTCCGGCGCAGCGTGTTCCTCAAGTGCGAGAACCTCCAACGCGTCGGCGCCTTCAAGTTCCGGGGCGCCTACCACGCGGCCCTCCGCCTTCCCGAAGACGTCCGCGCCGCGGGGATCGTGACCTACTCGTCGGGCAACCACGGCCAGGCGGTCGCCCTCGCCGCCCGGGAGCTCGGCACCCGGGCCGTCGTGGTCATGCCCGAGGACGTGCCGGCCTCGAAGGCCGCCGCGGTCGCCGGCTACGGCGCGGAGATCGTGACCTACGACCGCTATGCGGGCGACCGCGTGGCGATCGGCGAAGAGCTGGCCAGGGAGCGGGGCATGGCGATCGTCCCCCCCTACGAGCACCCCGATGTGATCGCCGGGCAGGGCACCGCCGCGTTGGAGCTCCTGGAGGAGACCGGCGACCTCGACGCGCTCGTCGTCCCGGTCGGCGGGGGCGGGCTCGTGGCCGGCTGCGCCACGATCGCGAGGTCGATCTGCCCGGAGATCCGCGTCGTCGGCGTCGAGCCGGAGGCCGGTGACGACACCAAGCGGTCCCTCGAGGCGGGCGAGAGGATCAGGATCCCGGTTCCCCGGACGATCGCCGACGGCCAGGCGGCCGAGATCCCCGGCGAGCTCACCTTCTCGATCAACCGTCGGCTCGTCGAGGGCATCGCGCTGGTGAGCGACGAGGAGATCGTCGACGCGATGCGGTTCGCCTTCGACCGGCTGAAGCTCGTCGTGGAGCCGAGCGGCGCCACCGGGCTCGCCGCCGTCTTGACCGGGCGCATCGACGAGGTGGCGCCGGAAGCCCGCCGTGTCGGCGTCGTCCTCTCCGGCGGCAACGTGGACACCCGCCGCTTCACCGAGCTCGTCTCGATCCAGGGTTGAGCGGGACAAGGGCTGCCCGGGACGCCCAGCGGGCCTCCCTGCACCCTGCGCGCCGAGCGGACCTCCTGCGCGCCCAGCGGGCCTCCCTGCACCCTGCGCGCCCGGCGGCTTCCGAACCCCCGTGCGTGCTCAGCGCCGCCCGAGGAGGCGGCGCCACGCGAGCTCGTTCCCCATGGCGAGGCAGCCGTCGGTGACCGCGTCGTCGCCGAGGGCGCTCGTCAACACCTCGGGAGCGAAGGGCAGCATCTCCTCGAGCGCTCCTGCCACCGCGGCGGCGAAGCCGGGCGCCCGCCCGACCCCGCCTCCGAGCACGAGCAGCTCGGGGTCGATCACCGCGACCACCGAGGCGGCTGCCTTGGCGACGAGCTGGACCTCGGCGTCCACCACTGCCCGGGCTGCTGCGTCGCCTGCCTGCGCGGCGGCAAAGACGCTGCGGGACGACCCGGCGCCCGGGACGCCGGCGCGCCGGGCGGCGCGTACCACGGCGGCCGCGGCGGCGGCGCTCTCGAGCGCGCCGTGGCGGCGGACCCTGGCCGCGCTCGACTCGGGCCCGAGTGCGCCGATCGGGAGGTAGGAGATCTCGCCGGCTGCGCCGTGGAATCCGCGGTGGAGGCGGCCGTCGATGACGAGCCCCATGCCGATGCCCGTGCCGACGCTCACGAAGCAGAAGGTGCCGACGCCGCGGCCGTGGCCGAGATCGCGCTCGGCGAGGGCGGCGAGCGAGACGTCGTTCTCCACCACGATCGAGCGGCCGAGCGCCTCTTTCAAGGTGTGCAGGACGTCCGAGCGCCCCCAGCCGGGCAGGTTGCGCGCGGGGATCACCAGGCCGCGCTCGGGGTCGAAGACGCCGGGGCTGCCGATCACCACCTGCGCCAAGCGGCTCCGGCGGATGCCGGCCTCCTCTGCAAGCTCGTCTGCGAGCGCGACCAGCTCGGCGACCCGGCGCTCGACGCGCGCGGCCCGCACGCGGTGCGCGCCGCGCGCGCGTACGTCGCCGGTGATGTCGGCGATCGCCCCTCGCAGGTACTCGCGGCCGACGTCGAGCCCCAGCACGAACCCTGCCTCGGGGCGGATCTCGTAGAGCTCCGCCGCACGCCCGCGCATGCCCGTGCGCATGCCGGCCGCGCGCACGAGACCGTCCCGCTTGAGCGCGGAGACCGCGACGCCGACGGTGGGCTTGGAGAGCCCCGAGAGGCGCGCGAGGTGCGCCCGGGAGACCGGTTGCTCGGAGCGGATCACCTCGAGGACGAGCCGCTCGTTCATCGCGCGCATGAGCTGGGGCCCGGCGCCGCGCCCGGACGACGCGGCCTCGCGGCCGTCGAGGCGATCTTTCGTCGCGGGCGTGGCGGCGTTCCTCGTGGTGACGGTCATCGGCAGGCCTTGTCCGGGTGCATATCAGTAAGTTAGTTTCCGATTGAGGCAGGCCCGGATCTCTTCTGAGGCCGAGCGAGAGGGGGGCTCCTGAGCGACAACAGCGCCACGGGTGCGGCGTCGGCCCGCAGCGCCGCCGCGGACAGGGCGCGCCCGCGTCGGCGCGCGCCGGTCCCGCGAGCCGAGCTCGTGCCGGCGCCCTCGTCGCTGCGGTCTCTCCCCGGCGCCCCGGTCGCGCTCGCCGGGCCGCTCGTCGTGTCCGCGCCGGCTGCGCTCGGGCGCGAGAGCCGGTGGCTGCGCCGCGTGCTCGAGGCCGGGACGGGCTGGCGCGTGGACGTCGTCGCGCCGAGCACACCTGCCGACGTCGTGCTCGAGACCGACCCGTCGCTCCGCCGGGCGGCCGGCGCCGCGGTCGAGGGCGCCTACCGGCTCGTCGTGGCCGACGGCGTGGTGAGGGTGACCGGCGACGGGGGAGCGGGCGTCTTCTACGGGCTCCAGACCCTGCGCCAGCTCCTCCCCGACGAGACCCTGCGGCGGGCGCCGGTCCTGGCGGCGGCGCAGGGCTCGTCCGCCGGTCGGGTGCGGCGGCGGACGGGCGCTCTTCGGATCGAGCCGGTCGCCGTGGTCGACGCGCCGCAGTTCGCCTGGCGCGGCGTCCACCTCGACGTCTCCCGCCACTTCATGCCCAAGTCCTTCCTCTTCGACCTGGTCGACCTCGCGGCCTTCCACAAGCTCAACGTGCTCCACCTGCACCTCACCGACGACCAGGGATGGCGGGTGGAGATCGAGCGCTACCCGAGGCTCGTCGAGGTGGGTGCGTGGCGCCGCCGCTCGCCGCTCGGCCACGCCCGGGAGCGCCGCTTCGACCGAGAGCCCCACGGCGGCTACTACACGAAGGACGACCTGCGAGAGGTGGTCGCCTTCGCCGCGGAGCGGCACGTCGTGGTCGTGCCCGAGATCGACATGCCGGGCCATGTGGTCGCGGCGATCGCCGCCTATCCCGAGCTCGGCCACTCGGGCCGCCCGATCGAGGTCGGCACCCGATGGGGCGTCTACCGCCACGTCCTCAATCTGGAGCCTTCGACGATCCGCTTCTTCCACGACGTCGTGCACGAGGTGTGCGAGATCTTTCCCGGTCCCTACTTCCACATCGGCGGCGACGAGTGTCCGACCGTCGAGTGGCGCAGGAGCGAGCGTGCCCGAGCGATCATGGCCGCCGAAGGGTTCGACGACCCGCGGCGCCTGCAAGGCTGGTTCAGCGCGCAGATCGCCCCGGCGATCGCCTCCCATGGCAAGCGGCTCGTGGGCTGGGACGAGATCCTCGAGGCCGGCGCCCCCGAGGACGCGGTGGTCATGTCGTGGCGCGGGCTCGAGGGTGGTGTCACGGCGGCGTCGCGCGGCCACGACGTCGTGATGGTGCCCGAGGAGTGGCTGTACTTCGACTGGTCCTACGCCGACGACCCCGCGGAGCCGCTCGCCATCCGCGGTCCCACGCCCGTCGAGAAGGTCTACGGGTTCGACCCCGTGCCCGCCGGGATCCCCGACGACCGCCGAGACCGTGTGCTCGGTGCGCAGTGCCAGCTGTGGACCGAGTACGTGAAGACCCCCGAGCGCGCCGAGTACCAGTACTTCCCGCGGCTCTGCGCGTTCGCCGAGGCCGTCTGGTCGCAGCCGACCCTCACCGGCGCCCGTTCCTACCCCATGTTCGAGCCGCGGCTCTCGCGTCACCTCCGACGGCTCGCCGCGCTGGGCGTCAACTACCGACCGCTCGAGGGGCCGACTCCCGGGCAGTCCCGGACGTGGCGGCGACCGCCCGCGCGAGGCGCACCGCCCCGGTGACCGACGGGCGGGTCGCGACGGCCGCCTTTGCGCCGGGCAGGCGTGCCTCGATCTCGAAGAGGGTGGCCTCGGAGAGCCGACGATGGCCGGCGCCGAGGCCCCCGGCGACCACCACCGGCAAGGCCGCTCGCCAGTCGAGCGCGGTGGCGACCTCGGCGACGAGGCCGGCCAGGCTACGAGCGGCCGCCGCGCAGATCGCCTCGGCGGCCGGGTCGGGCGCGTCGAGCACCCGCGGCGCGAGCCCGGCCCACCCGCCGGGTGCGGGCGCCTCGTAGAAGCGGTCGAGCAGGTCGGTGACAGGCAGCGTGCCGAAGACCTCGGCGAGAGCGCCGGGCTCCTCGTGGCGGTCGTTGCGGCGGGAGAGCTCGCGCATCGCCTCGCGCACGACCCAGTAGCCGCTGCCCTCGTCGCCGAGCAGGTAGCCCCAGCCGCCGGCCCGTTCCTCTCGCCCGTCGAGGACGCCGACGGCGATCGAGCCCGTCCCGGCCACGAGGGCGATCCCCGACTCGAGCTCGTGCGCGGCGAGCACCAGCCGTGCGTCGTTCACGACCGCGACCGGCAGCTCGTGCCGGCCGTTCCCGGCCACCCCGAGGTGGCGGCCGACGAGCTCTTTGAGGCGCGAGGTGAGCCAGTCGACGGCACGGTCGGCGCCGCTCCCCGACGTTCCCGCGCACACCGCATCGATCGGGCCGAGCCCGCCCGACGAGGACGCGAGCTCGGCGAGCACCTGGTCGAGGACCTCCGCCGCCATGGCGCGACCCGCGGTGGTGAGGCTTGCGCTCGGCCCCCACGCGGAGGCGATCGCCGTGCCGCCCTCGTCGAGGAGCGCCCTGGTCGAGGAGCCGCCGATGTCGAGGCCGATGACCCTGCGCACGGGCCGGCGGGACGTCATCCGAGCAGCTCGTCGCGCTGGAAGACGACGTTGCCCGCGACGATCGTGGCCGCCACGTCGAGGTCGGGATCGAGGACGACCAGGTCCGCGGGTGCCCCCGGCTCGAGGACCCCCGAGCGGGCGCCGCCGCGGCCTGTCCCCTCGCCGCCCGGCGCGGCCAGGAGCGTGGGGACGGCGCTCGCGGCGCAGAGGGCCTCGGCGAGCGGGATGCCGGCGCGCTCGACGGCGTGGCGGACCGCGCGCTCCATCGTGAGCACGCTCCCGGCGAGGGTGGAGCGGTCCGAGGCGAGGACGACCCGTGTGCCCTCGAGCTCGACGTCGAGCGCGCCGAGGCGGAAGGGGCCGTCGGGCATCCCCGCGGCGGCGATCGCGTCGGTCATGAGCACGATGCGCCCGGGAGCGGCCCTGTGGGCCAGCGCGATCGCCCCGGGGTGGAGGTGGTGGAGGTCGCAGATGAGCTCGAGCGTGGCGCGGCGCTCGAGCAGCGCCGCCGCGACGAGCCCCGGGCGCCGGTGGTGGAAAGGCGCCATCGCGTCGAAGAGGTGCGTCACGTGGCTCGCACCTGCGTCGAACGCCGCACGCGCGGTGTCGAAGTCGGCGTCGGAGTGGCCGAGGGAGACGGTGACGCCCGCCGCCACGCAGTCGGCGATGAGGGCGGCTGCCCCTTCGAGCTCGGGCGCGAGGGTCATGACGCGGATCGTTCCTCGGCCGGCTTCGAGCAGCCCCGAGAGCTCCGCGCGGTCAGGCGGACGGATCCACGCCGGATCCTGCGCGCCGGCGCGGGCCGGCGAGATGAACGGCCCCTCGAGGTTGCCGCCCAGCACCCGCGCCGCGCCGGCGCGGGGGGCGCCGACCGCCTGCGCGATGCCGGCGACGGTGGCCGCCAACCGCTCGGGGGAGTCCGAGACAGCCGTCGCGAGCAGCGCCGTCGTGCCGTGGCGGGCGTGGAAGCGCGCGATGCGGGCGAGTGCCTCTTCCACCTCTGCGGGTGAGTCGCCGTTGGTCTGGTGCCCGTCGCCGCCGTGCACGTGGACGTCCACGAAGCCCGGCGCCACCGTGCGGTTGCCGAGGTCGACGAGCCGTCCGGGGACGTCCTCGGGGCGCGTCCCCGCAGGCCCGTGGCCCGGCCGCACGACGTCGACGATCGTCCCGAGGGCGGGGTCGACCCAGACGACGCCTGGCTCGAGCCGGCGGTCGGGCCACGCGAGGCGCTGCGCGCCCAGGCCGAGCAGCGGCGCGCCGCCACCTGCGGCGGTCACGTCGCGGTCACCTTGGTAAGCCCCGCCGGCCGGTCGGGGTCCGCGCCGACCCGCAGCGCCAGCGCGTGGGCGAGCTGCTGGCCGCGGATGACCGCGAGCACCGGCGCGAGCTGCTCGGGCGCCGCGGCGTCCCAGCCCGCGGCTGCGCCGGGGACCGGGCCGAGCACCCGGACGTCCGCGCCCCGCGCGACGAGCTCGTCGCACAGCTCGAGCACGCCCGCCGCGGCGGGCCCCGGGTGGACGAGCGCGAGGACCTGGATCGTGCTCGACGCCAAGGCGATCGGGCCGTGGCGCAGGTCGTTCGCGCTGAAGGCGGTGGCGAGCAGCGAGGAGGTCTCCTCGAGCTTGAGCGCGGTCTCGGCTGCCGCGCCCGACATCGGGCCCCGTGCGACGAGGACCAGGCGGCTCGCGCCTCTGAGCCAGTCCGCGAGGGCGTCCATGGGTCCTGGGTCCGCGAGCGCCGCTGCCGCCTGGGCCGCCAGCGCCTCCCATGCCGCGTCGCCCACGACGTCCTCCAGGCTCGCAGCGACGAGGGCGAAGGCCACCATCTCCGCGGTCACGGTCTTGGTCGCCGGCACCGCTCGCTCCTCGCCCGCGCCGAGCTCGACCACCGCCTGGGCCGCCTGCGCGAGCGGGCTCGTGGCGTCATTGGTGATCGCGATGGTCCGCGCCCCTCGCCGCCCGGCCTGCACGACGTAGTCGGCGATCTCGGGGGTCCGCCCCGACTGGCTGGCGCCCACCACGAGATAGCCCGAGAAGTCCACGTCCACGCCGTAGAGGCTCAAGATGCTCGGTGACGCGGCGGCGACCGGACGGCGCATCGCCATCTCGAGCAGGTAGCGCCCGGTCGTCGCGGCGTGGTCGGAGGAGCCCCGCGCGGCGACGACGGCTCCGGCCGCGCCCACGAGGAGCGGGCGCACCTCGCGCGCGACCTCCTTGCGCCGGGCGACGAGCGCGGCGAGGCGCGCGGGCTGCTCTGCCATCTCGCCTGCCATGAGCGCGCCGGCGCTCACTGCCAGACCGCCGCTTCGCTCGTCGGGTCGAAGAGCTGCAGCCCCGAGGTGTCGAGCGCGAACACCGCGCGCGTGCCGACGGGGGGGCTGTCGTGGGGATCGACGCGCGCGACGCACGTCGACTCGAGCCGGCTCGACAGGTCGCCCACGACGTGGGCGTGCGGCTCGTCCTCCGGCGCGGCCGCCTCCGCGTCGATCGAGAAGTGGACGAGGACGTCGGACCCGAGCGCCTCGGTGAACTCGACCCTGCCTTCCAGCCGGCCACGGGAGTCGGTGGCGGCCCCGAGCGAGAGGTGCTCGGGGCGGAAGCCGATCACGATCGGGTGGTCCCGATAGCGCGCGAGGCCGGGCCGCTCGGTCACGAGCGCGCCGGGCAGCTCGATGCGCTGGTGCCCGAGCACGACGGCGTCGCCCGCGGAGGTGAGGACCGCCTCGTAGAGGTTCATCGGGGGGCTCCCGATGAAGGACGCGACGAACACGTTCGCCGGTCGGTCGTAGAGGGCCTGCGGCTCGGCGCACTGCTGGAGGATCCCCTCGCGCAGCACCGCGACCCGATGGCCCATCGTCATCGCCTCGACCTGGTCGTGGGTGACGTAGAGGGTCGCCACGCCGAGGCGGTGCTGGAGGGCGGCGACCTCGGCGCGCATCTGGACCCGGAGCTTGGCGTCGAGGTTGGAGAGGGGCTCGTCCATGAGGAAGGCGGCAGGCTCGCGCACGATCGCCCTGCCCATCGCCACGCGCTGGCGCTGACCGCCCGAGAGCTGGGCCGGCTTGCGGTCCAGCCACTCGGTGAGCCCGAGCATCTCGGCGGCCGCCTCGACCTTGCGCGCGACCTCCGCCTTGGGGAGCTTGCGCAGCTTCAGCGGGAAGCCGATGTTCTCTGCGACGGTGAGCTGGGGGTAGAGGGCGTAGTTCTGGAAGACCATCGCGACGTCGCGCTCGCGCGGCGACAGGTCGTTCACGACCTTGTCGCCGATGCGCACCGTCCCCGCGCTCACGGTCTCGAGCCCGGCGACCATGCGCAGCACGGTCGTCTTGCCGCATCCCGACGGACCGACGAGGACCATCAGCTCCCCTTCGCGGATGTCCAGGTCCAGCTCGTCGACGGCGATGGTGCCGTTGGCGAAGACCTTGGTCACCTTGTCGAGCTCGATCGTGGCCATGTCTTTCCCTTGGGTCTCCCCCTCGGGGCTCTCCAGCAGCCGAGGATAGCAATCCGTAAAGGATCCTACTATTTTCCCGGGCGCAGCTCTGGATTCGGAAAGGAACTTGACATATACTGGCCGGAGAGCGAGATGCGAGCGCCGCCCGTCATTCGGGGCCCCGTCGAGGTCCAGCCGAATGGAGACGAGCGGCGAGGGAGGGACGACGAGACGGTGCCAGCCACCGCAGGACGCCGAGGTGGACCTCGTCAGGGTCTTTGTGCCCTACAGGTGCGCAGCGGCGCAGAAGACGATCAACACGAACAGGCCGGCGAGAAGAGCGCGGACTGCGTCCATGCTCCCCGAGCGCGGCGATGACTTGGAAGGGGAAGAAGATGACCTCAGCGACTGCGCCGCGGCGGCGGCGATGGATGCGGGGACGGTTGGTGCCGGCTCTCGTCGCGGGAGCAGGCGTCGCGGCGCTGGTCGGTGCCGGGGTGCCGCTCGCCGGAGCGAGCACCACGACGCTCACCGTCTGGCTGATGACCGGGGAGATCACAGCCAAGGTCTACGACGCGGTGAACCAGGCGTTTGAAGCCCAGCACCCCGGCGTCACCGTCAACGTGCAGATCCAGCAGTGGTCGGGCATCACGACAAAGCTCAACACGTCGCTCGCGAGCAGCTCTCCCCCGGACGCGACCGAGATCGGCAACACCGACGTGCCCGAGTATGCGGCGTCCGGCGGTCTCGTCAACTTGAAGTCCCTCGAGCGCTCCATCTCGATCGGTTCGGGCAAGTGGCTCGGAGGGCTCCAGCAGCCGGCCGAGTACAAGGGAGGCGTCTACGGCGTCCCGCTCCTCGCGGGCGACCGGGTCGTCCTCTACAACGAGACCATGTTCCAGAAGGCGGGGATCAAGAGCCCGCCCAAGAGCGAGTCGCAGCTCCTCGCCGACGGCAAGAAGCTCGAGAAGGCCAACAAGTCGACGTCGAACTTCTCCGCGTTGTACTTCCCCGGCAAGTACTGGTACGCGGCGATGTCGATGGTCTGGGACCATGGCGGCAAGATCGCCGCACCCAAGCACGGCAAGTGGGTGGCGCAGCTCGCGAGCAAAAAGAGCCTCGCCGGCCTCGACGAGTTCCGGACCGTCCAGCACAGCCTTTCGGTGCCCGCGTCGAGGACGGCGAACACCACACTGCCGACACAGGACGCGGTCTTCGCCAAGGGCCAGGCCGCGATGATCATCGGCGGTGACTGGGAGGTCGCCGCGATCGAGAAGGACAATGCGGCGCTCACCGGCCACATCGGCGAGTTCGCCTTCCCGAGCTACAAGGGCGGCCCTGCACCGGTCTTCCTCGGCGGATCCGACATCGCGGTGGCGAAGAACAGCCCCAACAAGGCGCTCGCCGAGGACTGGGTCAAGCTCATGACGAGCAACAAGTACCAGACCATGATGTACAAGGACGACAACCTGATCCCGAACAACACGAGCTTGTCGGGGCTGGGCAAGGCCAGCCCCGTGATGGCCACCTACCTCGAGGCTGCCAAGAAGAGCCAGGGCACGCCGGCAGCGCCCGGGTGGGCGGTCGTGACAGGCGGCAACCAGATCACGACCTTCTTCTCCAACGTCGCCCAGGCGTCGTCGCCGAAGAAGGTGGCCGCACTGGCCAAGTCGTTCGACTCGTACCTCAACACAGCCCTCAACCAGCCCTGAGCCGGTCCGGACGCTCGAGTAGAGTCCTGACCCCACGTAGCAGCCTGACCCCCAAGTAGGAGGTCAACAGCGGATGGTCGCCGTCGAGCCGAAGCTGCGGTCCCCAGCTCCTGCTCGGCGGCGCGGCCGCGCGGAGCCCGAGCGCGGCGGCGGCCCGC
>DAHWOV010000111.1:0-6816 GCA_027339205.1 Acidimicrobiaceae bacterium
GGGCGCCCACCGTCACCGACGGTGCAGGCCGCGGCTGATGCGGGGCTGCTCACGAGGGCGAACACGGCCCCGGGGACCGCTGGCCGCCGTGCCGTAGACCGGGCGACCTACCGCCGAAGGCGATCAGCCGAACCCGAGCTGTCCGCTCGTGAGGCGGCAGGCCATCGGGTCGCGGGTACGCGCACACGCGTTGCGACGTTCTTTACGGACGGACCACCGCGGCTGATCACGATCTCCGACCCGTCGGTCACCTTGCGCGATGTCCGTCGCGCTGGTGCCTACATGGGCGATGTGGGCGCACTGCTCGCGGACCTCTCGCGAGCCTCCGGGCGCCCTTCCGAGATTGCCCGCGTCAAGCGGGCTTGGGGGGCGCGCATGCGGCGCCGGGCTCCAATCGCGGGGTACCGCGTCCTCGCTACAGCCGACGCCGCGATCGCGCTGGCCGACGAGCTGCGCGGCGACGAGGACGAGTCGCTCAAGTTCGACTCCGGCCGCAGTCGCCCGGGCCGCCGCCGTCGGTCCACGAGGAGGGCGCGGTGACCGGCGACGTCGGACCCTGCGGGTTCTGTGGTCGTCCCGCCCAGGAACGCCATCACTACACGGCCAGAGTGGCCTTCGACGGTCCGTATCTCGATCCGTCCGCCACGCTCCCGCTCTGCCGGCGCCACCACCACACGGAGGGCCAGCTGTGGCGCGAGGTAGGGCTCGACCGCATCGAGGACGCGCTGGTGGCGCGGGCGAGGCGTGCGACGTGGATCGTGGGGCGCCTTGCCGACCTAGGCCGTCCGTGGCCTGCCGAGTCCATGCGGGGCCTTCACGAGGTGCTCGTGGCCATCCAGGACGATGTGCTTGCCCGGCTTGGCGTGGGGGCGGAGCAGTGACCGCGGAGCCCATCAACCTGCACGCGTGGCCCGGACGTGGCGACGTAGCCCGGATCGCACCCTCGCGTGAGGCTCCCCGATCGGAGCGCTTCGGGGATCGGGGCGGCATCGTCCTCGTGGCAGCCGCCGAGCGCTACCGCATACCCGAGACCTGGGGGCTCGGGATTGCACTCGCGGTGAACGGACCGACGATCGCGGGTGCGACCCTGATCGTTGCCGACGATCTCGACCAGGACCGGCTCGACGCGCTGAGGGCCTGGGCGCGTTCCGCTGCCATCGCCACGCCGAGCGGGCGGCGGCAGGTGAAGATCACGACCCGGACCGCCTGGTGCGACCCCGAAGGCTCGGGGCTCATCGGGTGCTACCGCGGTGGCCGCTGGTTCGTGACGGGCGACGGGGCTCGCTCCCTCGGGTTGCTCTCCGCCTGGTGGGGTCCAGCACTCGGACGGTTCCGCGGCGGCTTCTCGCTCGGCTTTCCGGGCTGGGGCGAGTACGCCACCTGGACGGACCGGAAGGGCCGTAAGCGATCCGGGTGGCGGCCTCGGCTCCACGAGCCACCGATGCGTGCCAAGGCCATCGGGGCGCACGGCATGGCGGTCGAATGGGCACGCGCCGGTCGGCGGGGTCTCACGCCCGACGGCGAGCCCGCGGGACATTGGGAAGGGGGGCGACCCTTCCGAGGTCGCATCGTGGACCTGATCGGTCCCGCGCACGCCTTCGATGGCTTGGACACCGGCGATCTCGGCGACCACCTGGCGGCTTTCGGGTTGCCAGCTCTCGACGTTCCTGCCGCGGTGCCGGTCACGCCGGAGGGGGCGGACTGTCTGCTCGACGTTGCACGTGCGGTGCATGGTCTGACCCTGACGCTCGACGCCGAGGCGGCGCGCTGGCTCGTAACCCCCGACGACCTGCGCGAGGGCAAGGCGCGTCTCACACTGCGCGCGATCGTCTCGCCGGGATCGGTGGCGACTGCCATCTTGGATCGCTCGGGTGTGACGCCGCCGCTTCGGAAGTTTGGGGTCCCCGACGACGCGGACCTCGACCGCTGGCAGGGCGGCGCACACGGAGGGTGGTGTACCTCGGACCTCCGGGGCGAGGTGGTCCCGGTGTACGACGCCGACGAGCGCCAGGCGTACCCCACGGACTTCACCCTGCTCGGCTGCTGGGCCGTGCTCACTGCCCGCCAGCTCCGCCGCGTGGACGTGACCGACAAGCTGCGGGGCCTCTGCGAGCAGGCGGCTGCGGGAGATTTCACGCCGCTCTACGAACGGGGCACCTACAGAGACCTCGGCCTCACCCTCGCGGAAGTGCTGCCCGACGGTGAGCCCTGGCCGGTCGAGCGCCCGGGCAAGGGTGGACCCCGCTTCGACGTGGCGCCCCTGCGGTCGCCGGTTGCGCTGCCCGTCGCGTGGGCCGATGTCGTGCTCGCGGCCGCGCTGAGCGGTCGGGTGCCGAGGATCGTCTCGGCGACCAAGCTGCTCCCAGTCGGCACCGAAGAGGGTCTCCGGCCGATCCCCCTGCGTGACGGACTGGTGGTGCCGGCGGGTGAGGACCCGATCCCCTGGCTCGTGCGCCTGCGGCCCGAGAAGGGCACCGGGGAGGATCGCCTTCGCGATTGCATCCGGGGTGCAGCGAACCCGGCCGGCTGGGGACTCTTCGGCCGGCTCGACCAGTACCGGGTCGGCGGCACGCTGCGCGAGCGTGTGGCTCGCTGGTCCTGGCCTCCGGTTGCCGCGAGCGTGCCGCCGGTTGCTCACCTATGGCTTGGCGTGGTCGAGCGCCAGGTGCGAGACCTCGGTGGCGTGATCATCGCCCGCGACACGGACGGAATCTCGGTGGTGGCATCGCCCGCAGGGGGGGCCGTCGAGCTGCGGGATGGTCGCACGATCCGTGCGCTCTCCTGGCCCCAGGTCGACGACTTGCTCCGGCCCTTCGACAGGCTGGACCCGTTCGGGGACGGTAAGCCCGCGTGGTCAGTGGACCGCGAGCACGATGGCCGTCCGCTCCACATGCTGAGCCTCGGCCCCAAGCGGTACGTGCTTTGCACCCGCGATGACACCGGACGCTACGTGGCCGTCGGGGGTACCGAGCACTCCCTCGGCGGCGGGGTCGTGGACCCTCCCGCGATGCGGGGCCGTGACGAGGATCGCCGCCACATGTGGACCCTCCCAGTCGCACAGCGCGCCATTGATCTCGCGAGCGGCACGGCGTCGGGATGGGTCTGCCCGTGGGATCAAGCCGAAAGCGAGCGGTTCCCGGTGTTGCGGCGCCTCGCCGCGGGCTCGCCGGATGCGCTGCGGGACCTGCCCGCGGACCTCCGCGTCCACCCGTTCGCGCCGCTCGTGGAGGGCCAGCCCGACAAGCTCTACGGCGACCCCGGTGCGCCGGTGGCACTGGACCCGGGCACCGACCTGGCGGACTGGCAGCGGCTCGACTGGCGGGACGGGAGCGGTGACGCCGTGCGTCTCGGGGTGCGCCCCGGGCCGGGTGTCGACGTGGTCCTGCGCGTCCTCGACGAGTGGGCCTTGCGCTGGTGTGCGCCGCTGCCCTCGGAGCCCGACGGGCTGGTGGAGGTAACCGCGCGGCTCATCCGCCGCGTTGGCCGGGGCGGGGCGCTCATCGACGCGCTGCTCGCCGATCCCGAGGCGCGGGCGGAGGACCATCAGGTCACCTACAACCCCGGCGACCCCGGGGGTTTCGTCAGGGACCTCGCGCGTCGGATCGGGCCTCGGCCGGTCGCGAGGGCGACTGGGCTCCCGCTCAAGACTTGCGAGCGCTTGGCCCTTGGCAGCACGAGCCCCGACGAGCCGACGATCCGCACCGTCCTCGACGCAGTTGCATCGGGCGCGGTAGCGCCCACGAGGTGCGCGGTCTGCGGCGCCGATGTGTGGCGCCCGGGGGCCACCTACTGCTCGCCCTCTTGCCGCGAGACCGCCAAGGCTCGACGCCACCGCGGTGCCGGTGGCGTCGTGCGCGGGGTCTGCGCGTTGCCTGGCTGTAGGGCGCCGGCCCGGGTGAGGTCCTCCACCTGCTCCGAGGCGCACCGAAAGGCGTTGACCCGCCTACGCGATCGCGAAGGCGACGCCGCGGTCGAGCCCGACGACGGCACCTTCTACTGGCGCCCGACGCTGGACCCCGTGACCGGGCTCGCCATCGGTCCTCGGCCCGACTGGATCAAACCTCGGGCGGTCCCGGCGACACCGATGCCCTGGGAGGACACGTTCCCCGAGTGGGAGCACTTCGACGAGCCCGAACCTGTCGTCGAAACCTTCCCCGACTGGGCTGCAGGGTACGCGCCGTCGGACAGGTGGGGATCGTGACCGCGCCCGCACGGCCGCCCGCTCCCTACGACCTCGACGCCGAAGAGGCGATCATCGGCGGCGCGCTTGTTTGGCCGGAGACCCTCGACGGCGCGGCGGGACGCTTGACCGCGGCCGACTTCTACGTTCCGGCGCACTCGATGGTCTGGACCGCCTTGCTCGACCTGCGCGCCGAGGTGGGAAGGGTTGACGCCATCACCGTGGGAGCCCGAGTCCGGCTCTATGGCGGGGACGTGCAGGACGCCGAGCTGCTGCGCCTCATGGCCAACGCAGTCATGCCGACCAGCTCCCACGTCGAGATCGTCCTCCGTGCGGCAGCCGCACGCCGGCTGCTCGGGATGGTCACCGAGACGCGTGCCGCCGTCGAGGGTGGGGCCGACCCGTACTGCCGCGCGCTCCGGCTCGCTCGTGACCTCGACATGGTGGCCGCCGGTGCAGGCGGTGGGCAGCCCGAAGCCATGACGCTCCCCGAGTTGATCGCCTCGGCGGAGAGCGCGGCACCGTGGGTGATCCCCGGTCTCCTGCGTTCGGACTGGCGTGCAGTCATCGTCGCCGCGGAGGGCTCGGGCAAGAGCACCCTCCTGCGACAGATCGCGATCTGCGCTGCACAAGGCGTCCACCCCTTGCGGCACGACCGCATCGAACCCGTGCGCGCCCTCATCGTGGACGCCGAGAATCCCCGCGCCGCCATCGCCGAGACGGGGGCCACCCTCGACGCTCAAGTCAGGGTCACTGCTGGTGCGGACTACGACGCCGACCGCTGTCGAGCGTGGTCCCGCCCGGGCGGCCTCGACCTCCGAGACCCACGGGACCGAGCGGACTTCACCAGGGAGTTGCGCGCTCACCGGCCCCAGCTCGTGGTCCTGGGGCCTGTCTACAAGCTCGGACGGCGCCGCGAGCGGGAGTCCTACGAGGACGCGGCCGAAGGTGTCCTCCAGGTCCTCGACGACCTGCGGACCCGCTTCGGGTTCGCGTTGATCCTCGAACACCACGCCCCGAAAGCCCAGGGGGGATCGCGTGAGATGGCTCCCTTCGGTTCGCAGAGATGGCTCGCGTGGCCCGAGCTGGGCATCGCGCTACGCCCCGAGCACAAGGAGACCACCGTCCTCTCGGTAGGCCGGTTCCGTGGAGACCGCCTCCACTGCGACTGGCCCGACCGATTGGAGCGCGGCCGCGTCTGGCCGTTCGTCGGCGTCTGGACGGGAGCACACCAGCGATGACGTCGCCTGCACTCTGCGAGCGCTGTGGTCTGCGCATGGCCTCCTACGACCAGGTGGAGCGCCGCGTCGAGTACCGAAGCGTTGCCACCCTTTCGCGCCTTCGCACGTGGAGGCTCGCGCTGATCTGCCGCAAGTGCGCGATGGACGAGTGGGAGCACCACGACCACCCGCACGGACGAGATAGCGAGCAGGGGACGCTCCTATGACCGAGCCCTACTTCTCGTGCGAGGGGATCACCATCTACCACGCCGACATGCTCGATGTGCTCCCCGGGCTCTGCGGCGTGGGCATCGTCGCCACCGATCCCCCGTACTCATCGGGCGGGGCTTTCCGAGGTGACCGGATGCGCGGCGTGGTCGACAAGTACGTCTCGACCGGCACCCTCTCTTACCGCCCCGACTTCGCCGGCGACACCAGGGACCAGCGCAGCTACTTGGCGTGGTGCGCACTGTGGCTGAACGCCTGTCGGCAGGCATCGGTCTCGGGTGCACCGATCGCAGTGTTCACCGACTGGCGCCAGCTCCCGACTACCACCGACGCGGTGCAGGCGGGAGGGTGGACGTGGCGCGGCATCGCCGTGTGGCACAAGGGGTTCGGTCGCCCGAACCCGTCAGGCTTCTCGAACGCAGCCGAGTACGTCGTGTGGGGCAGCAATGGACCCGCCCACGAGCGCGAGGACTACCCGGCCGGCGTGTTCGAGTGCCCGTCTCCCCGCGGTGAAGCCAAGGTCCACGTCGCAGAGAAACCCGAGCCGGTCATGCGCTGGCTGCTCCGGCTCGCGCCATCGGGTGCACTCGTGCTCGACCCGTTCATTGGATCGGGCACGACCTTGCGCGCTGCAAAGGACCTCGGACTTCGTGCCATCGGCATCGACTCCGACGAGCGCTACTGCGAGATCGCCGCAAAGCGTTTGGCACAAGGCGTGCTCGATCTCGGGGCTTTCCCATGACCTCTGGCGACGACACGAGAAAGGACATGACCATGACGACTACTCCCACACCCGCCCTCATCCGCACCGTGGAGCGCCGCCTTGCCGGCGTCGAGCAAGACACCGACGGCCACTGGCGCTGGCATGGATCGCACACCTGGGACGGCTACGGACGCCTTAGGTTCCGCGTGCGAGAGGACGGGCGCCCGAAGGTGCGCGACTTGGCGGCACACCGCGCCGCCTGGCTCGTGCTCGTGGGGCCGATCCCCGAAGGCCACGTGCTGCGCTCGACGTGCGGGGTCCGTGACTGCGTGCGGCCCGAGCACCACGAGCCGCGCCCGCATGACTGGTCGCCCTACGACGACCCCGCGGAGGTGGGCGCCGTCGTGGACGCCACGAGCCACGGAGGGAAGGCGGCATGAGTGGCCTCGGGGCGCCGGTGGGCGCTCATGGCCGCGGCGATCATG
>DAHWOV010000112.1:0-33297 GCA_027339205.1 Acidimicrobiaceae bacterium
GCCGAGCGCGGCGAGCGCGGGGAGCACGAAGGCGAGGTACGGCATGTCCACCCTCGGACGGCCGGGGCCTGCACTGCCGTTCGCGATGACGTCGAACGCGAGCGACAGCCACGCCCCCTCCGAGACGAGCAGGAGCGCGCCGGCACCGAAGCCGCCGGCACCGCGCGCGACGCCACCGGGGGCGACGGCGCCGAGCCCGACGGCACGGCCCGGCGCGCCGGCACGGCCGGGCGCGCTACCCGTCGATCTCGAGGACATCACGTTCCCGCCATCCCGGCTCGTAGGAGACCACCCACCGGCCGTCGACCGAACCGGCCGAGGGTCCCCGGCCAGCACACGTCGCGACCCACATCGCGCTCAGCGCGCTGCGGCGACGCAGGTGTGCGATCGCTGCAGGCAGTCCCTCCGAGAAGTCCGCCGACACCACGAGCGCGCTGGTGCCCATCCCGAGTCGCGGACCCTGCTCGAGGAGCACTCGCTCGAGCGGCACCGCGCCGGCGGTCGTCACGCGGGCCAGCGCCTCAAGCATGAGGGGGAGGGATCCTCGTGCCGACTGCGTCGGGATGGCGACGAGCCGGCCTCGGGACGTGCCGTTGGCGAAGACGCCGACCGGGACCTTGGCGTCGACGAGGTGCGCCACGACGCTCGCGGCGACCGACACCACCAGCTCGGTCACGTCCGCCCCGACCCCAGCCGTCACGCCCGCCGGGGGGAGGAGGTCGACGAAGACGACCACGCCCAGCGTGGTCGCCGGTTCGTGCACCCGGACGAGCAGGTCCCCGTGGCGCGCGCTCGCCCGCCAGTCCACGTGGCGCACGGGGTCGCCAGATCGGTACGCCCGGACCCCGATCACCCGCGTGGGGTCAGGGGCGAGGCTCTGGCGGACCCGTCGGTCGGGAACCGGGATGCGCGCAGCGACGAGCGGCGAGGCGAGCGGCACCACCTTGGGGTAGACGAGGAGCGACATCTCGTTGCGCACCTCGCGTCGTTGCTCACGCGTGCCGACCGGGCTGCCCGAGCGCAGCTCGGCTGGGCCGAAGAGGTGCTCACCCCGCGCGTCGCAGCGGACGGTCAGGCGGCGGCGCAGCCGCCGGTACGGGAGCAGGGAGACCACGAGCTGGAGCTCTGTCCGCCACCCCGCGGCGACCACCGGCGCGCCTTCGAGCGTCAAGCGGGACGGGACCTGCTCGCGCACGTGCAGCCAAGTGAGGGGGAGGAGCTTGTCGTTCACGATCTCCACCTCCACGGACACGGACTCGCCGAACGCCGCGCGCCGGCGTGAGAGGGTCCGCGTGTAGCCCACGCCTGCCAGCGACTCCCTGCCCCAGATCCACAGGAGGAGCGACGCCACGACGATCAGCACGCCCGCCGCGGCGAGGTACCTCCCGGCGACCACCCAACCGACGACGGCGATCGCCGCGCCCGCGGCGGCGATCCCCCACTCCGGGTCGATCCGGGCTCGCACCTCTCGCACGGTCGATCCTCCGGGCTACCCGGCGACCTCTTGCTCGACGGGGACCGGCACCCTGGCGAGCAGATCGGCGAGGAGGCGCTGGGGGCTGTCGCCACCGAGTCGCGCGTCGGAGCGAAGGATGAGCCGGTGCGCCAGCACCGGCGGAGCCAGCAGCTTCACGTCGTCGGGGAGCACGAAGCGGCGACCGTCGAGGAGCGCGCGCGCTTGTGCGGCCCGCAGGAGCGCCAGCGCCGCGCGCGGGCTCGCTCCCAGTGCCAGCCGGTCGTCTCCCCGCGTCGCTCGGACGAGCTCGAGCAGGTACGCGCGCACGGCCTCACCCACCATCACCTCGCCGCGTGCCGACTGCAGCCTCACGATCTCACCGGGTGAGGTCACGGCGTGAAGCCGCGCGAACGGGTCGTCGTTGCCGAACCTTCGCAGCATCTCGTCCTCCTCCTCGACGCTCGGATAGCCCGGCGCGACGCGGACGAGGAACCGGTCGAGCTGTGCCTCGGGAAGGGGGAACGTGCCCTCGAGCTCGACGGGGTTCTGCGTGGCGAGCACGACGAAAGGCTCGGGCAGCGCGAAGGTACGCCCGTCAACGGTCACCTGGCGCTCCTCCATCGCCTCGAGCAGCGCGGATTGCGTCCTCGGCGTGGCCCGGTTGATCTCGTCCGCGAGCAGCACGGGCGTGAAGACCGGGCCGGGACGGAACTCGAACTCCGCGGACCTCTGGTCGAAGACGCTCGATCCGGTCACGTCGGAGGGGAGGACGTCGGGGGTGAACTGCACCCGCCGGAAGCCGCACCCCATCGCGGCGGCGAGCGATCGGGCGAGCAGCGTCTTTCCCACGCCGGGCACGTCTTCGACCAGCACATGGCCACGGGACAGCAGTGCGACGAGGAGGAGGTCCACGACCTCCCGCTTGCCGACGACCACAGTCGCCACCGCCTCGCGCAGGCGCGCGAGCGCATCGGGGGTCCGACCGGCCTGCTGCACAAGTCGTGACGCTAGCTGCGCAAGGGGCTATCATCCGCCTCGACACAGGGCAGCGGACCCAGGAAGCCGGTGCGAGTCCGGCACGGTGCCGCCACTGTGATCGGGGAGCTTCCCTCGCGCAGACCACGGCCCAGCTCGGGCTGGAAGGTCGAGGGGAGCGTTGATCCGGAGTCAGGATACTGACCGCTGCCCTCCCTACGACGGGGCGAGAGCACCCCGGAGGAGCGTGCATGACATGGCCGGTACTTCGTTTCTTGGTCGGCTTTCTTCTCTTGCTCGGGCTTCTTCCCGGCCTTCCTTCAGCCCGCGCCGTCCTTCCGGTGCGCCTCGCCGGGTCATGGCGGTCGCGGCGTTCGTGCTGCTGTCGGGGGTGACCGCGGCCGCCTGCGGCTCCGGCAGCCCGTCGGGCACCCCGTCCCGCTCGTCGACAGGCACGAAGCCCGCAGCGGCCCTGGCCGGGTCGTGCACCGGGGTGCCGGGCGCCCACCACGCCCGCCTCGTGGTCGAGACCTCGCCAGGAAAGGTCGTCGCGCGCTGCGTCGGCTTTGCCGCAAAGAGCATCCCCGCGCTCAAGCTGCTCGAGAAGAGCGGGATCCAGTTCGGCACACAGAAGTTCAGCTTCGGTGTCGCCATCTGCCAGGTCGACCACGTCCCGGCGCACTACACCCAGTGCCTGCCGTCCGGGCAGGACTATTGGGCGCTCTTCTTGTCGAAGAACGGCCGAACCTGGACGACCCCGTCGGTCGGCGTGAGCGAGATCACCGTGCCGTCGGGGGGTTCGATCGGCCTGCGCTACGACCCACCGACCGGCTCCCCGCCGCCACCACCGCACCCGACGCCGGCGTGACGCGCACGGCGGCGGTCGCGCTCTGGGTGCTGGCCGCGCTGGTGGTCGCCCTGTTCGACTCAGACCCCGTCGCTCGCGCCGTCGTGCTGGCAGGTGCGTGGGCGCTGCTCGCGCGCCGGCAGGTGACCGGGAGGCGTCTGCGTACGCTGGCGGTCGGGCTCGGCGTGCTGGCGCTCTTTACGACCACGCTCAACGGGCTCCTCTCTCACACCGGCGCGACCGTGATCGGGGTGCTGCCGTCGTGGCTTCCGCTCGTCGGCGGCCCCGTCACGGCGGAAGCCTTCGCCAACGGCGGCTCGATCGCGCTCGGACTGATCGCGGCGATCTCGGTGACCGCGGTGCTCTCCGTGGTCATCGAACCGACCGATCTCGTCGACGCACTTCCCGGCCCGCTCCACCATGCCGGCGCCGCGCTCGGCGCCGCGCTCAACCTGGTCCCGGCCACCGCCGCCAGCTTCGTCGCCGTACGCGACGCGCAGCGGCTGCGCGGCTGGCGGCCGCGGGGCGCCCGGGCGCTGGTCGACCTCGCCGTCCCGGTCCTGCTCGGCGCGATCGACCGGTCCGTTCAGCTGGCCGAGTCGATGGAGGCACGCGCCTTCGGCGCCGGCCCTCGCACGAGGTTGGCCGGCGGCGAACGTTCGGCGCGCCTCACCGCCCTCGCGCTCGCCGCCCTCCTCGTCCTCGTCGTCGCGGTCGTCGCCTACGCTCTCGGCGAGACGGGGAGCTGGTACGCCTACCCCTTGCCGACGGTCCCCTCGCTGGCCCCCGCCGTCCTCGTCCCCGCCGTCGTGATCGCCCTCGCCGGCGCACTGCTTCCTTCGGAGCCGGCATGAGCTCGGCACCGGCGTGACACGCGCGCAGGCGATCCTCGGGACCGGCGCGACGACGCTCGCGTTCGAGAAACTGACCTACACGTACCCGGCATGGTCCGACATGCCTGCACCCGCGCTCGTCGACGTCGACCTCCGGATGCAGCCGGGCCTGACCCTCGTCGACGGCGACTCGGGTTCTGGGAAGTCCACCCTCCTGCGACTGTGCAACGGCCTCGTGCCCCACTTCCACGGCGGCTCGCTCCGAGGCCGTGCCGTCGTCTGCGGCCTCGACGTGCTGACCACCCCCACCCGGCGCCTCGCCCGCCACGTGGGCTTCGTCTTCCAAGAGCCCGAGCTGGGCTTCGTCCGCGGCACCGTCGCCCGAGAGGTGGCGTTCTTCCCCGAGAACCTCGGTCTTCAACGCGAGTCCATACGGCGGCGCGTGCACGACGCCCTCGACCAGGTGGGCATCGGCGGCCTGGCATCGCGCAGGCTCGCCACGCTGTCGGGAGGGGAGCGCCAGCGCGTCGCGCTCGCGGGGGCCCTCGCCGCCGGACCCGCCGTGCTCGCGATGGACGAGCCGCTGTCCCAGCTCGACGGCCGGGGCGCGACCGCCCTCACCGCCACGCTCTCGGCGCTCGCCGCCGGAGGGACCACCGTCGTGATCGCAGAGCACCGTCTCGGGCACCTCATCGGCGCCCGCAGGGTGACGCTCGCCGAGGGCCGCGTCACCTCGGACCGCTCAAGCGCCTCGGGCAGCGAGCGGCCAAGCGCGCCACGCGGCGCGCCGGACGATGCGCCGCACGCCGCGCCGCGTACCGACCAGCCGTCGTCACGACCGCCGCGAGCGCCTGGGGGCGCGGGCCAAAACGGATGGTCGCTCTCCCGCGTGACGGTCGGGGCGGGCGGGCGACCTCTCCTCGAAGGCGTCGACCTCGCGGGTGGCGCCGGCGAGGTGGTCGTGGTGACGGGAGCAAACGGGTCGGGCAAGACCACGCTGTTGCGGACCATCGCCGGCCTCGCCGAGCCGCTCGCGGGGCACGTGGAGCGCCGACCGGGCCGGATCGCCTACCTGCCGCAGGAACCGGGCGTGCTCCTGCACCGCCACAGCGTGCGCGCAGAGGTCGACCAGACCCTGCGCTGGTCCCAGCTGTCCGGAAGCGCCCAGGAGGTGCTCGACCTGCTCGGGCTGGGCGACATCGCGGACCGCGACCCCCGCGATCTTTCGGGCGGCCAGCGACAGCGTGCAGCCCTGGCCGTCGTCCTGGCGGGCCGGCCGGCGCTCGCGCTGCTCGACGAGCCCACGCGTGGCATGGACGCCGCGGCGCGGGTCTCGCTGGCCGAGGTCCTGCGCCACCTCGCCGAGGCGGGGACCGCGGTCGTGGCCGCCACCCACGACGTCGCGCTGGCACGGGAGCTGCACGGACGCGTCGTCCGGATCGAAGACGGCGTGCTCGTCGCCGACGAGCCGGGTGCGGGTCCTGCACTTCGCGCAGCGATGGCCCGACAGGCTTCTCGGAGCGGGCCGTGAGGCGTCACGCCGGCGCAGCTCTCCCGATCGCGTCGGTCGTCGGCGCCGCGGTGTTCCTCTGGCCGTTCTTCTCCTCCGGGCCCCCCGGGGCAGCGACTGCGGCGGCCTTCGGGATCGGAACGGCCGCGGGCCTGGCCGCGCTCGAGCTGGCCGCCGGCCGCCTCGACGCGCGACGGCTCGCCCTTCTCGCCGCCCTCTCCGCCATCGACGCGGCCGCGCGCGCCGTCGTCGTGACCGGGATCGGTGGCTTCAGCCCGATCTTCCTCCTCATCCTGTGCGGGGGCTACGTCTTCGGAGCCGAGTACGGCTTCCTGCTCGGGGCCACGACCCTGCTCGTGTCGGCGCTGGTCACCGGCGGGCTCGGCCCGTGGCTGCCCTATCAGCTCTTCGCCGCCGGCTGGGTCGGCGCGCTCGCCGGGCTGGCCGGTCGAGGGAGGACCGGGCGCCCGACTCGCCGCGACGTCGCCGTGCTGGTGGCGGTGGGAGTGGTCACCGGCTACGGCTTCGGCGCCGTCATGGACGTGTGGAACTGGACCTTCTTCCAGTCGTCTCCAGGGCTCGGGTTCCACCCCGGCATGGCGGCCGGAGAGGCGCTCTCGCACTTCGCCCGCTTCTACGTGGTCACCTCGGCGCTCTATGACACGTTTCGTGCGGGGGGCAACGCAGTGATGGTGGCCGTGCTCGGGACGCCGGTCCTCGTCGCCCTCGCCCGTCTCCGTGCGAGGCTCTCGGTGACGGTCGAGCCCGTCGCGCCGGCCGCATCGGTGGACCCCGTCGCGCCGGCCGCATCGGTGCAGCCCGTCGCGCCCGCCGCATCGGTGGAGCCTGTCGCGCCCGCCGCATCGGTCGAGCCCGTCGCCCCGCCCGGCGTCGGCACACGAGGGGGAGCGCCCGAGCGGGCGCGAGAGGAGAGGCCGGTAGGCTGACACGGCTATGAACCCGGGCGACCCGACATCCGGCTCGACGGTCTAGGAGCGGGGCGATGCCACCGACGACGCACGGCATGGCCGGGGGATGGATGGGGATGCGCTCCTTCCGCCAGGACCGCTCGGTCCTCCAGCACCGGGTCAAGAAGGGCACCACGCGCCGGATGCTCCGCTTCGCGATGCCGTACCGCAAGATCCTCATGGTCTTCGTCCCGGTCGTCGTGCTGAGCGCCGCCGCCGGCGCGGTGAACCCGCTCATCCTCCGGGCGATCATCGATCGCGGGATCCTCGGCCACGACGCCAGGATCGTCGTCGAGCTTGCGGTGCTCGCCGCGGGCCTGGCGCTGTTCACAGCCGCGCTCTCGCTTTACCAGCGCCGGGTGTCGGCGATCATCGGCGAGGGCCTCATCTACGACATGCGGGCCAAGGTCTTCCGGCACATCCAGAAGATGCCCATCGCGTTCTTCACGAGGACGCAGACCGGTGCGCTCGTGAGCCGCCTCAACAACGACGTGATCGGCGCGCAGCAGGCGTTCACGACACTCCTCTCGAACGTCGTGGGCAACCTCATCACCGTGCTCATCATGGTCGGCGCGATGTTCTACCTGTCGTGGCAGATCACGCTCCTCGCGCTCGCGCTGCTCCCGGTCTTCCTCGTGCCCGCCCGGATGGTCGGACGCAGGATCGGCGCGCTCACGAAGGAGGGCTACGACCTCAACGCGCAGATGAACATGGTCATGCAGGAGCGCTTCAACGTCTCGGGCGCGATGCTGGTGAAGCTCTACGGCCGTCCGCAGGCCGAGGCGCGCAACTTTGAGGACAAGGCGTCCCGGGTCCGCGACATCGGTGTCGCCCAGGCGCTGTACGCGCGCATGTTCATGGTGGCCCTTGTGCTCACCGCCTCGCTTGCGACCGCGTTCGCCTACGGCTTCGGCGGTGTCGCCGCGGTGCACGGGACCCTCGCGGTCGGCACGGTCGTCGCCCTCACCGCCTATCTCGCTCGGCTCTACGGACCGCTCACGCAGCTCTCCAACGTGAACCTCGACGTGATGACCACGCTCGTCTCGTTCGAGCGGATCTTCGAGGTGCTCGACCTCCCGCCGATGATCGCCGAGCGGCCCGATGCCGTGAGGATCCCCCGGGGGAGCGCCAGCATCGAATTCGACCACGTGTCGTTCACCTACCCGAGCGCCGACGACGTCTCCTTGGCGTCGCTCGAGTCGGTCGCCGTCTTGGAGGCCCCCGTGCGCAGGGAGGTCCTCCACGACGTCTCGTTCAAGGTCGAGCCCGGGCAGATGGTGGCGCTCGTCGGACCGTCGGGTGCTGGCAAGACCACGATCAGCGCGCTCGTGTCACGGCTCTACGACGCGACGAGCGGGACCGTGCGCGTGAGCGGTGTGGACGTTCGGGACGCGACGCTCGACTCGCTGCGCGAGGTGGTCGGCGTCGTCACCCAGGACCCCCACCTCTTCCACGACACGCTGCGTGCCAACCTCCTCTACGCGCGACCCGAGGCGAGCGACGCCGAGCTCATGGCCGCGCTCGAGCAGGCCCAGGTCACCCCCGTCGTGGCCGGGCTCCCTCAGGGGCTCGACACGCTCGTCGGCGAGCGCGGCTACCGGCTCTCGGGGGGCGAGAAGCAGCGGGTCTCGCTCGCGCGCCTGATCCTCAAGGCCCCCGACGTCGTCGTGCTCGACGAAGCCACCGCGCACCTCGACTCGGAGTCCGAGGTTGCCGTCCAAGAGGCGCTCCGCCGCGCGCTCGTCGGCCGGACGTCGCTCGTGATCGCCCACCGCCTCTCGACCGTGCGCGACGCGGACCAGCTGCTCGTGGTCGACGGCGGAAGGATCGTGGAGCGGGGGACCCATGCCGAGCTCCTGGCCGCCGGCGGCCTCTACACGCTGCTCTACCACACCCAGTTCGCAGACCAAGAGGAAGAGGCACTCGCCTTGGCGGCACCGGCCGCGCGCGGCGGGAGCAGGCCCGCGCTCGCAGAGGCGACGGACTAGCGATGGCCGCGACGTCCACCAGACGCAAGCTGTGGAAGAAGGTGCGCGACGCGCCGGCCCGCTTCATCGGCCGCACCCCGTGGCTGCGGCGGCGCTACGCACGTCGCATCCTTCGGACCATCGACAAGCTCCAGGACAAGGGTCGACCCCTCCCCGACAACCTGAGCCGGCTCGAACGCCAGCTGCGGCGCGTCCCCAAGCCCAAGCGCCAGCAGGTCGTCGAGCAGATGATGGAGATGGGTTCGGAGGACGACGTGCTGACCAACCGTGCACTGCGACGGGCCGCGGGGCGCCAAGAGCGGCAGAAGGGCCAGCGAGGCGGGGGGCTGCGCCCGGGCACCATGCCCGGTCAGCCTCGCCAGCGCCCCCGCAACTGACCTGCACCGGAGCACAGTGGCCGACCGCGACCCGCTCCCCTTCGACCCGATCGCCGAGGCGCGCCGCCAGTGGCGCGTCCACGGGTGGGGCGATGCCGCACCGGCCATGGCGGTCGTGACCTCGATCATCCGGGTCCAGCAGATCCTGTTGGCCCGCGCGGACGCCGCCCTACGGCCGTTCGAACTGACCTTCGCCCGCTACGAAGTCCTGATGCTCCTCTCGTTCTCTTCAAGGGGCGCGCTCCCGCTCGGCAAGATCGGGGAGCGCCTGCAGGTGAACCCCGCCAGCGTCACCAACGCGATCGACCGGCTCGAGGAGCAGGGCCTCGTCGAGCGGCTCCCGAACCCCGACGACGGCCGAGGCACGCTCGCTCGCCTGACCGATGACGGGCGCGACAGGGCCGTCGCGGCCACCGAGGCGCTCAACCGCCGGGTCTTCGCCGACCTGGGCGTCGACCGTGCCCGCCTGGAGGCGCTTTTCCGGCTGCTTCGCGATTTGCGGCAGGCGGCCGGCGACTTCTCCGACGCGGTCAAGGACGCCGGTGCGGTCGGGGCCGCCGGCGGCTTGTCCGGCGCGGTCGGGGCCGCCGACTTCGTCAGGGACGCCGGCGGCGCGCAGGGTCGGTGATCGAGGGCGGATCCCACCCGCCGTCGGGGGGGTTCAGGGTGGTGCCCGGCGGCACGATCTCGTCGACGGCGTCGAGGACCTCGGCGGACAGCACGACGTCGGCGGCGCCGAGCTGGGACTCCAGCTGGTCCATCGTGCGCGGGCCGATGATCGCGGCGGTGACTGCCGGATGGCGGAGCACGAAGGCGATCGACAGGTGGATCAGGCTGATGCCGGCACGGTCCGCCAGCTGCGCGAGCTCCTCCACCGCCTCGAGCTTGCGCTGGTTCCCGGGCAGGGCCATGTCGTAGCGCTGGGGAACCCGCTCGGCCCGGTGGCTCCTGGGCATCTCCTGCCCCTTGCGCACCCTGCCGGTGAGCCAGCCGCCGGCGAGCGGGCTCCAGGGGATCACCCCCATGCCGTAGCGCTCGCAGGTGGGGAGGACCTCGCGTTCGACGCCGCGCACCAGCAGCGAGTACGGGGGCTGCTCGCACACGAACCGCTCCCTGCCGCGTCGCTCCGCCACCCACTGCGACTCGACGATCTCGGACGCAGGGAACGTGGAGCTGCCGAGATAGCGGACCTTCCCCTGGTGCACCAGATCGGTCAGCGCGCTGAGCGTCTCGTCGATGTCGCAGGTCGGGTCCGGCCGGTGGACCTGGTAGAGGTCGATCCATTCGGTGCCGAGGCGGCGCAGGCTCGCCTCGCACTCGGCGACGATCCACCGGCGGGAGTTGCCGCGGGCGTTCGGGCCTGGCCCCATCGCCCCGTGGACCTTGGTCGCGAGGACGATTTCGTCGCGCCGGTCGGCGATCGCCTTGGCAACGATCTCCTCGGACTCACCGCCCGAGTACACGTCCGCCGTGTCGATGAAGTTGATGCCTGCGTCGAGCGCCCGCCGGATGATGCGCACCGACTCGTCGTGGTCCGGGTTCCCCCAGGCGCCGAACATCATGGCGCCAAGGCACAGTGAGCTGACCTGGACGCCGGTGCGGCCGAGCGTACGGAGTTCCATGACCTCGAACCTACCCCCTAGCGACGGAGGGCGGACCAGGCACGCGCCGCGAGGTAGAAGGCCGCGGCGACCGTCCCGACGAAGAACCCGACCGGCCATGTCGTGAGGTACGAGGCTGCGATCGCCACCCACACCGTCACGAGTGCGACCCCCACCGCGAGCGCGATCGCGCTGAGGGGAGACCGGGACACGGCACGGGCGGCGGCGGGCGGCCCGACCATCAGCGGGAACATCAGGAGCGCTCCGACGACCGGGACCGACATGGTCGTGACCAAGGAGACGAGGAGCAGGAACAGCACGTCCACCAACCCCCTGCGCACGCCCCGGGCTGCCGCGACCTCGGGTGCGACCGACGAGAGGAGGAGCGGGCGGTACATGAGCGCGACGGCGACCAGGCCCGCAGCTGCCAGCGCGCTCGTGAGCCACAGCTGGGCGTCGCTCACCCCGACGATGTCGCCGAACAGGAGGCCGTAGACGGCAGAGACGTACTCGGTGCGCCAGCTGAGGAACAACGAGCCGAGGCCGAGCATGGTGGCGACGACGAGGGCCGTCGCGACGTCGCTCCTACGTCGCCTGCCCAGCCACCCGATGCTCAGTGCAGCCACCGGTGCGAAGACCGCCAGGCCCATCACCGTGTCCGCACCGACGAGGGACGCCCCGGCGGCACCGGCGAAGGACGAAAGCGGCACCGCGTGGGCGACGAAGGACGCGCCGCGCAGCACCACGAAGAACCCGACCGCCCCGGCGACCACGCCGATGATCGTCCCGACGGCCCATGCGTTGACCATGAACCCCGAGAACATCAGTCCGGCCCCCTCTTCGGGCGCACGAGCCGGCTGGGGAGCTCGACAGCCACGAAGGCGACGAAGATGATCGCAACGACGAAGAAGCTGATGGGCCACCCTGCGTGCGCGGGCGGCCACGTCTGGCTCGCGTAGGCGAGCACCACGCCCCCCCACGTCGCCACGAGCCCGAGGCCGGCCGCCATCGCCATCGCGACCGGTGGCCGCCTGCTCAGCCGCAACGCGACGGCGGGGGGGCCGATGAGCAGCGCAGGCGAGAGGATCGTGCCGACGACCATCGAGGTGAGCGACACCGTCACGCCCATCAGGACGAGAAAGCCGAGCGTGACCGCGCGGATTGGGACCCCGCGGATCGACGCGAGCTCGGGGTGGACGGAGGCAAGGAGGAGGGGGCGGTACACGAACGCGACGGCGACCACCCCCAGGCAGGCGAGCCCCGCCATCGGAGGCACCGTGCCCGGGCTCACGGCGAAGAGCGACCCGAAGAGGACGGTGATGGTCGCGCCGGTCGTCGAGGTGGTGGTCGTGTCGAGGTACAAGAGCAGCGCTGAGATGCCGAGCGCCGCGCCGAGCACGACGCCGGTGGCGACGTCCCGGCCGCGTCGTCCCTGGACGCCCAAGAGATCCATCGCGCCCGCGACGACCGCGCCGACTCCGACGAACCCCCACAGGGGGTTCACGTTCGCAAGGTAGGCGCCCGAGCCCCCCAGGGTGCCGAGGTCCCCCAGCGCGTGCCCTGCGAACGACTGGCCGCGCAGCACCACGAAGACCCCGACGAGGCCCGAGACGACGGCGGTGAGAGCGCCGGCCTCGAGGGCCACGTGCACGGGTCCGCTCTGGAGGAACCCTGTCATCGCACGCGCACGTCGTGGCCGCCCACGATCACGAGCGTCCCGTCGACGTCCAGGACGCGGACGGGATAGCGGTAGAGCCTGCTCAGGACGTCACTGCGGACGACCTCGGCCGTGGTGCCGCTCACCGCGCGCCCTTCAGCCAGGTAGACGACGCGGTCCATGTGGGGCAGCAGCGCGTTCATGTCGTGTGCCGACAGGAGCACGGCGAGCCCGTGCTCCTCGGTCAGCCTCGCGACGAGCTCCACGATCTCGTGGCCGCTCTTGATGTCGAGGTTGGCGAGCGGCTCGTCCATGATGAGCAGCGCGGGGTCCCCGACCAACGCATGCGCGATGAGGACCCGCTGGAGCTCCCCGCCCGACAGCGTCCCGACCCGCGTGTCCGCGAACCGCGCCGCTCCGACGGCCTCGAGCATCTCGTCGACCCGCCTGCGGCGCGCTCTCGACGGCAGTCGGATCCCGAACCGCTCGCCGTCGACGCCGAGGGACACGAGGTCGCGCGCGCGGATCGGCGTGTCCGCGTCGATCGCGACCTTCTGCGGGACGTAGCCGATCCCTCGGTGAGGGCGCGTCACCGTCCCCGTGTCGGCTGGGAGCAGGCCCAGCACGACGCGGAACGCGGTGGTCTTCCCCGCACCGTTGGCGCCGATCATCCCCACCAGCTCGCCACGCCCCACGGTGAAGCTGACCTCGTCGAGGACGCGACGGGCGCCGAAGGAGACCGAGACCCCTTCGACCTTCAGCACGGGCTCCGCCTGCCCGGACGCAGCCTCCGCAGGGGCGGGCAGCGTGCTCACCGCGCCGACGCGCGCTGGCCGCGGCCGAGCGCCTTCTCCAGGGCCTCCACGGTCGCCACCATCCAGCGCTGGTAGTCGTAGCGCGGGGGCATCGTCTCGTAGACGCCGACCACCGGAACGCGTGCGCGGCGCGCGTCGGCGAGGATCGTGCCGGTCAGGGTGTCGGTGACCTGCCGGTTGTAGACGAGCGCCTTGACCTTCCTCTTCAAGAGCAGCTGCTCGACGAGCGCGACGTCCTGGGGCGAGGGGTCGATCCCGTTCATCACGTCCGCCTGGAAGCTGAACGGGGTGGCGTTGCGCAGACCGGCGGCTTGGAGCAGGTAGTCCGCGACCGGCTCGGTGGTCGCGACAGGGGTTCCTCCGAACCTCGCGCGCAGCGTCGAGATCGCGTGCGTCCACGTGCGGAGCGACCGGTCGAAGTGCAGGAGGTTGCGATGGAACACCTGCCGGTGCGCGGGATCGAGTGCCGAGAGATCCTTCGCCACGGCCTTCGCCACCGCCGGCATGGTCCGCGGCGAGTACCAAAGGTGCGGGTTGCGCGTGCTCGAGGGCAGGTGCAGGAGGTCCTGGACGACGATCACCTTGCGCGCGGGGTTCGGCGAGGCGTTCTCGATGGTCTGCATGAACGTGTCGTAGCCGAGCCCGTTCTGGACGACGAGGCGTGCGGAGGTGACGACCCGCGCCACGCTCGGGCTGGCCTCGAAGCTGTGGGGGTCGGTGGCGGGGTTGCGCATGATCGCCGACACCTCCACGTACCTGCCGCCGATCTGGGCGATCACGTTCGCGTACTGGTTCTCGGCACCGACCGCTCCGATGCGCGAGGCCGCATCGAGCACCGCCGGCCGGCTCCGGGACACGACCGGCTCGGCGCGGGCCACGCGGTCGCCGCCGAGGTGGAGGCCCCTGAGCTGGCTCGGCGCGAGCGGGAGGCCCACCACGAGCGGGAGGCCGACCACGAGCGGGAGGCCGACGGAGAGGAGCACGCGGAGGCGCAGCGCCAGCGACAGCCTTCCTGCCATCGATCCACCTCCTCGCGCGTCCGGCGATCTCAGTCAGGAATGATAATCACTCTCACTTTGGGCCGAAGCGGCGAGCCTCGCGTCAGCGGCGTGCCCGGCGTCCCCCGCGTGCCCGGCGTCGCATGTGGCACAGGTCCCGACGAGATCCAGGCGGTGCTCGTTCACCACGAAACCCGTCCTGGCCGCGACCAGTCGTGCCGTCTCACCGAGCGCACGCTCGAGCGTCGGCAGGGGCGGGACGTCCTCCACCCTTCCGCAGACGCCGCAGACGAGGTGGTGGTGGTGGCCCGAGATCTCCTCTGCGAGCTCCACCCGCCAGTGGTCCTCTGCGGTCGCGACGCGCCGCACGACCCCTGCGTCGATGAGCGCGGTGACGTTGCGATAGGCGCTGCTCTGAGGGATCCCCGGAGCCCGGTCGAGGATCTCGGGCACGGTGAGCGGCCGCCCGGACTCGGCGAGCGCGTCCACGAGCAGCCGGCGCATCCTCGTGTAGCGCTGGTCCTGCGCCTCGAGCCGCCGTTCCACCGCGTCGTGCAAGGACACCTTCGAATTCTACGGGCCCGGCGCACAGCCTCGGCAGACGGGCGCGGGTCGCACCACCGGCGTCGAGCTTGCGTGCGCACGGGACGTCGGGACCGTCACGGCGGCCCCAGACGGCGGCGGTCAGCGGGAGCCGGGGCAGGCGCCGCCTCCCCGGCGCGCCATGATGGCCAGATGGACAAGCCCCCCTCGCAGCTCTCGCGCGGGCCGCTCGCCGGGTGCCTCGTCGCCGACTTCAGCCGGGTCCTGGCGGGGCCGCTCGCGACGATGATCCTGGGCGACCTGGGTGCCACGGTCGTGAAGGTCGAGCACCCGCACGGCGACGACACGCGCCATTGGGGTCCCCCGTTCAAGGGGTCCGAGAGCACGTACTTCCTGAGCGTCAACCGCAACAAGCGCAGTGTCGTGCTGGACCTCGCCACCCCGGACGGGGTGGCGGACGCCCGGCGCCTCGCCGGGCGCGCGACAGTCCTCGTGGAGAACTTCCGCCCGGGCCGCCTCGCTCGGTTCGGGCTCGGCTACGACCAGCTCTCGGAGACGAACCCCGGGCTCGTCTACTGCTCGATCTCGGGCTTCGGCGGCGCGAGCACCCCCGGAGGCGACCTCGCCGGCTACGACTTCGTCGTCCAGGCGATGAGCGGCCTCATGGACATCACCGGCCACCCCGGCGGTCCGCCGACGAAGGTGGGCGTCGCGGTGGTCGACGTGCTCACGGGCCTCAACGCCGCGATCGGGATCCTTGCCGCTCTCGGCGCCCGGCGAGACTCCGGCCGGGGCCAGCTGGTCGAGGTCTGCCTCATGTCGAGCGCCTTCGCCGCCCTCGTCAACCAGGCGTCCTCCTACCTCAATACCGGGACCGTCCCGCACGCCATGGGCAACCGCCACCCGAGCATCGCCCCGTACGAGACGCTCGACGCCAAAGGGGGCGTCCTCGCGGTCGCGGTGGGCAACGACGGGCAGTTCCGCACGCTGTGCCGCGCGCTCGGCGACGAGGCACTGGCGGACGACGCGCGCTTCGCGACCAACCCTGCACGCGTCGCCCACCGTGACGCGCTCGTCGAGCGGCTCGAAGCGCTCCTCGCCACGCGTCCAGCCGCCGAGTGGGTGGAGGCGCTGCGGGCCGCTGGCGTGCCCTGCGGCCCGGTCAACGACATCGCCGACGCGTTCGCCGACGCGCGCCGGCTCGGCCTCGAAGCCGTCGTCGCCCAGTCCGGTCCCGCCGGCGACGTGCGGTCCGTGGCCAACCCCCTGCAGCTGTCCGGGTCCCCCGTCACTTACCGCCGGCCGCCGCCGTCACTCGGCCAAGACACCGACGAGGTCCTGAGGTGGCTCCGCGACACGGGCGTGCCCCAACCCCTCGATCCCCCGGCGTAGGGCTCCACCTCCCGCAGGATGCCCGATCCCGACGGCCGTCGGGAAGCTCAGGGCGCGCTGGTCGCAGGCCGGCGCGCGGCCTCCAGCTGGGCGAGCTCCTCTTCCACCTTCCAGTCGTGCTCGAGCTCGTCGCGCTTGGCCGCCCGCGGGGACCAACGTCCCACCATGAAGAGGACGAGGGGGATGAAGGCCAGCTCGGCGGCGACGCAGACCCACCACCAGTGCTGCCACTGGGAAGCCGCCGAGGCGCTCGCCGCGGCCACCTGGCGGAGCTGCGACGCGTGGGCCGTGAAGAAGGCCGCTTCGCGTGGGATGCGGGGATCGTGGGCGACGGCGAGAAGGCTCTTCAGGCCGACCTCCTTGATCGCCTTCGCGAGCAGCGGACCGGGGATCTTCGACTGGGGGTACTTGGAGAGCTGGGCGAAGAGCGCGGGATGCGCGAGCACGACCTTCACGGTCGGGTCCGCCCTCTCGATCGCGAGCGCCTTTCGGCCGAGTGTCCCGTACTGCACCAGGGCATTGGTCGACGAGACGACGTAGGGCAGGATGAACACGGAGACCGCGACCGTGGCCCGGATGATCCACCCCCAGACGGCGAGGCCGTGCGCGGTCAGCGCGGGGTTCCGCCGTTCGACGGTCTCGGTGAAGCTGGCCATCCACGGCGCGTAGGCGATCGCGAGGAACACCGCTAGCACCGACACGATCCAGACGAGGGTGTAGTAGCCCGTGTGCGGCGCGGTGGCCTCGGAGAGGTACACGATCGTCATGGCCGCAGCGCCCACCGCACCCACGATCATGAAGGGCTTGCGCACCCGGAGCCTGTCGGAGACGACGCCCACCACCACGAGCGCGACCGCGTCGGCCGCCCACCACCAGTTGCCGAGGGCGTTCGCCTGGGACGGCGAGAAGCTGAAGATCGTCTCGAAGTAGATCGGGTTGAAGCCGACGGCCGTGTAGTAGATGATCAGGAGCAGGCTGATCGCCACGGCGGACAGCACGACGTCCGCGCGCACCACCTGGCGCCAGGGCTTGCGGAGGCTCGCCTCGACGTCGATGCCCTTCGCCCGCGCCTCGACGAGCACCCGGTCGCGAAGGCTGACCATCAGCTGGTCCCGAAGCTTCGGGGACAGCTCGCGCAGGCCGAAGAGCGCGACGAGGAAGACCGCCAAGCCCGCGATGCCGCAGATGACGAACTGGTGCTGCCACGCGACGAGGTGGCTCAACGTGTGGCTGGCGACCTCCGCGACGACCAGGCTCCCCACGACCGGCCCGAGCGTCCAGAACCCCATCGCCGAGGCACGGCCGAGCTGGGGGGAGAAGTCCCGCACGAGCGCGGGAGTCGCGACCAGGATGATGCCCTCGACGAACCCCACGGCACCGAGCGCGACGCCGAAGGCCCACTCGTTGGGGGCGTTGGGGATCGCGAACAGCGTGAGGAGCGCGGTGACGCCGAGTCCGTAGGCGACCAGGTTCGCCCTGCCCCACCGGTCCGCGAGCCCGGCGAGCACGGAGGTGAAGGCGCCGATCGCGTTCAGCACCACGGTCACGTCCACGTAGAAGCGGAAGGACATGTGGTAGTGCTCGAGGATCTGGGGCGCGACGGCCCCGGGGACGTAGAGCTGGTAGTAGAGGACGATCGCGGCGAGCACCACGATCCCGAGGTACAAGACGCGCGGCGCCGTGTCGGGATAGCGGTCGATCTGGCGGTACCACAGCGCTCGCGCGAGCGCGTTTCTGCGTGCCGGTGGCGGTGCGCCCTCAACCATCGTCGTGCCCATCGAGACGCGCCCCCCTCTGCGTGAGCTCCATCGACCGCTCGCCCATCAACGCTAGCCCGCACCAGGGCCTGCACCGCAGCCAACCGGCGCCTTCTTTCTGTCCATGAGGCGGTGCCGGTGCTCGCGGCGCGGCGGTGCCGGTGCTCGCGGACCCCCTCGATCGCAGCATCTACGATCCTCGAGATGTGCGTGCAGGCTGCCGAGTGGACGCTCGAAGGGGAGCCGTCCGCGCGCGGGACGGCCAAGCACCGGTGTGTCGGCTCGGCCTCCCTCTGGACGAGGGCCGGATGAGATGAGCCGCTGGCGCGCCGCCGCTCTGGTCGACGTGGTCGCCGTCGTCCTCTTCGTGGTGATCGGGCGTGCCTCGCACGACCACGCGGAGACGGCGGGAGGCATCGCGACCACCGCATGGCCCTTCGCTGCGGGGCTGGGGCTCGGATGGGGGCTGCTCGCCTTGGCCGGGAGGCTGCGCGGCCGGGCCGTCACGCCCTCGTCGCTCCCTGCTGGTGCAGTGGTCTGCGCCACGACGGTCGCGGTCGGGATGTCGCTCCGGATCGCCGCGGGTCAGGGCAGCGCGCCCGCCTTCGTGGGCGTGGCCACCGGCTTCCTCGGTGCGGTGATGCTCGCCGGCCGGCTGGCGCTTGGCGCCGCGGGCCGGCGCTTCGCCCGCCACGGCTCCTGAGGCCGCGGCGGCTCCTCAGGTCGCGGCGGCTCCTCACCCCGAGGCGCCTCGCTCAGGTGGGCAGGGCCGACGCTGGTGTCCGGGACGCCTCTCTTGGCGCGCGCTCATCCGTCGCGTCGTCCGCGCTGGGCCGGGCGCGCAGCACGATGGGCACGAGGTAGGCGCTGCCTGCGAGCACCGACGCCACGAACATGAGGGCGATGCCCAAGAACCGGACCGCGGAGTGCGGCTCGGTCATAAGCCCGCCGAACCCTGCGAGCGCCGTGCAGACCGCACCGGTCCATCCCGAGATCCGCGCGATCCGACCGAGCCTGCGCACCCGCACCAAGAAGGCGAATGCGCCCAGCCCGATGAACAGACCCAGGGTTGCGTGGATGCCGTAGACCGCCGCGCCGCGCTGGGGCACCCACTCGCTCGGCCGCCCGAAGGGCACGAGCACGAGGGCGAGGATCCCCACGAGGAGCTCCACACCCACCGCACCGGCGAGCATCGCAGCCCACATCCCGGTCTCGGGCTCGACATCGACGGGCTTGAGCGACGGCAACGGCTCGGGGAGCTTCTCACCGTGGCGGTGCGATCGCCATCGCCTGGCGCGGTACGCCTCGGGGTCCTCGTGGACGAGGTGCCACCAGCCGAAGACCGCGAGCGCCGCAAAGATCGGCCACTCCACCGAATAGACCCAGCTCAGCTCATTGCCCGCCAGCGCTCTCGTCGCCTGCCACCAACCGGCCAGCGCACACGCGGGGGCTGCGACGAGCACCTCCACGTGGAGCAGCAACGCCCGCGGTGAGAGCCAGCGCTGCCGCAGCGCCGCGACGCGCGCCGACCTGTCGCGCCCGACCGCGGCGGCATGTCCTGGCCGGCTCCCGGCGGGCTCGGTCGACTCGAAGCGCCGCGTCATCTTCCGTTCCGCCACAAAGGCGCAGAAGGGGACCGTGCCCGCGAGCAGCACGAGGAGCATCTGGAACTTCGGGACGCGGAGCTTGCGCGTGAGCTGGAACGCGGTCACCAGGTAGACGATGTACAAGAAGCCGTGCAAGGTCCCGACGACGTTCACGACCTGCGGCCGGCCCGCCGCGAGCTGCAGCGGGATGCCGGCGAAGACGAGCACGATGAGGAGCGTCGCCGTCGTGAACGCCATGATCCTGTAGCGGACGAGGACCCCCCTGTGCATCGGCAGTCAAACTACGCCGCGCGCGCCGGCCCCCGGAGGTCGGCGCGCGACGCCTGGCGCCTGGGTCCGCCCGGAGAGCCCACGGTCACCCTTCTTCGATCGTGCGGATCCGTTCGGCCAGGAAGCGCTCGGGGTCCTGCGCCCGCTCGACGAGCAGCTCGTGCAGCTCGGGGTGCGTCAAGACCAGGAAGCGGTTGGCCTTGATGGCGTCGACCACCATCTCCCCGACAGCCATCGGGTCGGCAGGCGTCATGCCCTTCACCGGTGGCCGCATGCGCACCGGGGGCCCCGAGAACGTGACCTGTTGGCGCAAGTTCGTCGCGACGGGACCTGGGCACAGGCAGGTCACCCCGACGTGGCGCGGATGGAGGTACAGCGCCAGCGCCTCGCTGAGGGCGATCACCGCCGCCTTGCTCACCGAGTAGGGCATGCGCTCGTACTCGTACTGGAAGAGACCGGCCGCCGACGCGGTGTTCACGACGTGGCCGCTCTCCTGCTCGAGGAGCAGTGGCAGGAACGTCGCGTTGCTCCGCACGACCGACAGGAGGTTCGTGCTCATGATGCGCTCCCACTCCTGGAGCGGGATCTCCTCGGGAACGCCGGCAGCCACGACCCCGACGTTGTTCATGACGATGTCGATCCGTCCCAGCCGGCGCAGGATCACGTCACGAGCGGTCTCGAAGGCCGCCTGGTCGTTGACGTCGAGCGCCATGCCGAAGCACTCGGTGCCTCGCCAGGACGCCTCGTCCGCCACCGCCATGGCGCGGTCGCGGTCGACGTCTGCAACCGCAACGTGCGCGCCGGCGGCCGCGAGCGCGACGGCGGCACCCCGCCCGATCCCGCTCCCCCCGCCGGTGATCAGGGCGACCTTGCCCGAGAGGTCCTCCATCAGCTCGTGCCCCCGGGGTGTGACAAGGTCGTCATGGACGCATCCTTGCAGGTCTCGACTCACCCCTTGCGCGCCGGCTCACGCTTGCGGGCGAGCACCTCGAGGTTCCAGGTGAGGACCTCGCGCAGGACCGGGACCCGCACGATCGCGCCGGCGCGCTCGGGGAGGTAGCGCGGGCGCGCCTCGACCAGGTCGAGCAGCGGGTGCTCCTCGAGGCGGCGGAGGGTGGAGCCCACGTGCAGCGGGAACAGCGACTCCCCGAACAGGTTCTTCGGCCCGTGGCCCGCACGCCGCGCGTAGCGGCGGCACGCCCGCTCTCCCCCGAGGTAGTGCCAGGGAGACGTCTCGTGGCCTCCCCACGGCCCGTACCAGGTGGTGAAGGACAGCCAGAGATGCCCGCCCGGCCGCAGCACGCGCGCCATCTCGTCGACCACCGCGAAGGGCTCGGGCACGTGCTCGAGCACGTTGGAGGACACGACGAGGTCGACGGCGCCCGAGGGCACGGGAAGGGCGCGGGCGTCCGCCACCACCGACGCGGCCGCCGGCGGCCCCCGCCAGGACAGCTCGCCGAGGTCCGCGTCGATCAGCACGCAGCGGGCGCCGGCAGCGCGGAGGGCCCGCGTGAGGTAGCCGGCCCCGCCCCCGACGTCGAGGACGAGCGCGCCCGAGAGACGGACGACGCGGGCCAGCTGCACGACGGCGTCGGCGGACAACAGGTCGTAGAAGGCGTCGGGGTCGCGCTGCTCCAGGCGAAAGCCGCGAAGGAGCCGCAGCGACCGCCTGACGGTGCGCGTCGAGCCGCCGTCGCTCATGCGGGGCGCCGACCGAGCACGCTGTCGAGGAACGCCAGCGCCCTCGTGTAGGCGTCGAGCCGGTTGGCAAGCCGGGCGAGGCCGTGGCCCTCGTCCTCGTACACGGTCAGCTCGCAGCGGACCCCGCGCTCGCTGAGGCGCGCGACGAGCTGCTCGGCTTCGCCCACAGGGACACGCGGATCGTTGCGCCCATGAACGACGAACAGCGGCGCGCCGATCCGGTCGGCGCTCCGCAGCGGAGACGCTCGCTCGAGGAACGGGCGGTCGACGGTGAGCGAGCCGTACTCGCGCTCTCGATGCGCCCGCCGGTAGTCAGCGGTGTGCTCGAGGAAGGTGACGAGGTCCGAGATCCCGACGATGTCGACCCCGGCGGCCCACAGCTCCGGTTGGAAGGCCAGACCGGCCAGCACCATGTAGCCGCCGTAGGACCCGCCCCACAGCGCCGCACGCCGCGGGTCGAACCCCGCCGTCGCCAGCCAGTCGTGGACGGATGCGAGGTCGCGGACCGAGTCGAGGCGGCGTGTCCGGTCGTCGAGTGACGCGTAGCGCTTGCCGTAGCCGGTCGATCCCCGCACGTTGGGGATGACCACGCCGTAGCCCGACCGGGCGAGCGCCTGGGCCACCGGGTTGAAGATTTGGGTGGCTTGCGCCTCGGGCCCGCCGTGGACGATCACCACCACCGGCAGCGGCGCCGGCTGCGTGAGCGACGGAGGTCGCAGGACGAAGAGCGGGATTGACTCGCCATCGAAGGCGGCCACCTCGGTCGTCTCGATCGGTGACAGGTCCAAGGGCGTTACCAAGGCGGGGCTCCGGGTGAGCTGCCGGGGAGCGCCTTCCACCCGGCCCACCCACACGTCGGCGGCACGCCTGGGGGTCGTGAGCGAGTGGAACACCCGCGTACCGGCGAGGTCCAGCTTCGGCGGCGCGGCCGCGTAGGGGTCCACCACCCCGGGCTCTGCGAGGGGGACCTCACCGACCTCGCGCAGGCTCCGTGCGTCGAAGAGGCGCAATGCGCTGGCCCCGTTGCGGTTCTCGACGACGAGCAGGACATCGCCGTCCGTGCTCGTGATCGGCAGAGCGTCCCACTGGCCGTCGACACCCGGCACCGTGGACGTGTCGCCTGACGCGAGGTCGCAGAGGACCACGGCCGCGCGATCCCGGCCGACGTTGGACGAGACGAAGCAGGTGTCGGGGCCCGTCCAGGCCGGACAGCGAACCTGGGCGGCCTCGTCGGGGTGGGCCAGGACCACCTGGGACTCCCCGCTCTGGGTGTCGACCAAGAGGAGATCGGTGTCGAGAGGGCGGTCCCCCGGGCGCTCGACCGCCACGTACCTCCCGTCGGGCGAGAAGCCCGACGATGGCATGCACCAGCCGCCTCCCGTGTAGAGCGCGCGGTGGGATCTCGACTCGAGGTCGCAGACCCAGACGTCGAAGTCGACCCCGTTGCGGCGGTTCGAGACGTACGCCACGACCGTGCCGGCAGGCGAGACCCCAGCGAGGTGGTGGCCGAACTCCGGGGCTGCGGTGAGCGCCTCCATGTCCGAGCGCGTCCGAGCCGGCGCCGGCCGGTCCAGGTCGAGGAGGTACAACTGGTGGCGCTCGTCGCCTGTCGCGTCGACCTCCAAGACGGCACGCCGGCTCCCCGGCACGTAGAGCGCGGCTGCGACGGGATCGGGCAACGCGCTCTTCTCCACGAGCTCTCCCGCGACGAGCTCGTAGAGCTGCATCGTGCCCGTGAGGTCGCTTCGGACGAGGACCCGTTCTCCGGACGCGACGAGCTCCACGTCCGCGAGGCAGGTGGCACGCGCCTCGAGGAGCGCACGCATGACTGTGGACATGGCCACCATTCTCCCCGGCACTGGCCCTCCAACAAGCCCTGCAACGAGCCTTACAACGAGTGGACGAGGCGGCGCGGTCGCAGGATCACGTCGCGGCTTCCTTCTGCCAGACCGAGACGTGGGAGTCACAGTCGGCGGTGAACGGCGCACGCGTCCAGTCCGCCCACCGCTCACGCAGCGTCATGCCCGCGATCCGCGCCATGAGGTCGAGCTCAGCCGGCCACGCGTAGCGGAACGGCATCGAGGTCACCTGCATCCGTCCGTTCGAGATCAGGTAATGGTGCGAGGTGAATTGCTGGGTGGCGACGTCGATCTCGTCGAACCCGAGATGCGCCGGGCTCACGTCGAACGGCCTTATCACCTCTCCAAGAGGCAGCCGCTGGAGCTGCGGCACCTCGACCTCGACGACGAAGCAGCCCCCCGGCTCGAGGTGCTCGGCGACATTGCAGAAGCAGGCGACCTGCGCGTCCTGCGTGGCCAGGTTCTCGATCGTGTTGTAGACGAGGTACGCGAGCGAGAACCTCTTCCCCACCTGCGCCGTGGCGAAGTCGCCGATCGTCACCTCGATCTCCCCTGCCCCGTCCTTCTCAAAAAGGCGGGCCACCATCTGCGGCGAGAGGTCGATCCCGTGCACACGGATCCCTCGCCGGCTGAGCGGCAAGGCGAGCCGTCCGGTCCCGACGCCGAGCTCCAGGGCATCTCCGCCCCAGGCGAGCCCGGCAAGGAATTGCACCGCGGGATCGACGTGGTCGGCATCGAACATCTCGGCGGAGGTCTCGTCGTAGCGGGCGGCCACGGGCTCATCGAAGTAGTTGGGCCGCCCGGACGCCTCGTCTCCTCGCGCGGTGCTCGCGCCGAGAGTGCTCATAGCGAGATACTGGCACCGTCGCCCGAAGGGGGCCGGGCCGGGCAGCGTCGGGCTCGAGGCGTGGCGGCCGAGGGGGTTCGGCTCGAGGCGTGGCGGCCCCGGGACGTTCGACCCTTCCGGACAACCCGAGCACGCTCAAGACTCGTCGTGAGCGGCGGCCGGCAGGGCACGCCGCTGCCTCGGAGCCGACATGTCCACCCACCCGACCCAAGGGGATTCCATCCCGCCACCAGGGGACGTCAACACGCCATCAGATGCCGTCCCCGCTCACGAGGGGCACACGCAGCAGCTGGGGCGAGTTCCAAGCGGCACACACCTGCGGACAGGACGGCCGCGCCACCGCCGGCTGTCGGGACCGCTGGCCACGCTCGTCGTCGTGCTGGTCCTTCTCGCCTGCGGGATCGGTCTCGGCATCGGCTACGCGCTGCACGGCACGGCCAACGGGCCCTCGACGCAGCCGAGGGGCGCGACCTCCCCCCCGGGATCCTCTACCGTGTCCGCGATCGCCGCAGCGGTCGCGCCCGAGACCGTCGACATCACGGCGACACTCGGCTACCAGACAATGGCAAGCGCCGGCACGGGCATGGTCGTGACTTCCTCGGGGAGGGTCATCACCAACAACCACGTGATCGCAGGCGCCACGGCGATCGAGGCCACCGACCTCGGCAACAACAGGACCTACCGCGCCGTCGTCGTGGGCTACGACGCCACCCATGACGTGGCCGTCGTGCAGCTCGAGGGAGCATCCACACTGCCGACCGTGAGGTTCACAGGGTCCTCCCCGCGACTCGGCGACACGGTGGTGGCGATCGGCAACGCCGGGGGAAAGGGAACGCCCACTGCTGCAGCGGGAGTGGTGACCGGGCTCGACCAGACGATCACAGCGCGATCCGAGCTCTCGGGCACCACCGAGCACCTCACCGGGCTCATCGAGACCAACGCGGCGATCCAGGCCGGCCAATCAGGCGGCCCCCTCGTCAACGCAAAGGCCCGTGTCGTGGGCATGGTCACGGCCGGCTCGTCGGATTTCACGTTCAGCCAGAACGCCAGCCAGGGCTACGCCGTCCCCGCTCCGACGCTCCGCTCGATCGCCGGGGACATCGTCAGCGGCAAGGAGTCGGCGACGGTCCACGTCGGTCCCACCGCCTTCCTTGGCGTGATGGTGACGGCCACCCAAGAGCCGGGCGCGCTCGTGCTGCAGGTTCTCGCGACATCGCCGGCAGCCCGCGCGGGCATCGTCCCCGGCGACCTCATCGTCCGCATGGCGGGAAAGTCGGTCGGATCCCCCGACACCGTCTCGAGCGTCCTCGCCCGCCTCGACCCCGGCACCGCCCTTCCCGTCGAGGTGTTCGGTGCGAGCGGGCAGACCCGAACGGTCACCGTCACCCTGGTGGCTGGACCCCCCGCCTGATCGTTGCCGTCAGCCGAAGAGAACCCCCGCAGCGACGAGACTCCCCCCACCGGCACGCGACCGGCGGGGCTCGCGAGCGCGCTCCTTTCTCATCTCGTTTCATCTCGCCGAATCCGTCCCGGCCGGTCCAATGGGCCGTTGGACCCTGGCCTGCGCCCGCCGAGACGTCAGACAGTGGCAAGAGACGCGACGACCTCTGCAGTTCGGGCGAAGGAGCCGAGCGACGCGAGCGACACCTCTGCAGAACGTGCGATGAAGACGCAGCGCGAACAAGGGACCCGTCGCCGGGACCCGGTAGAAGGGACCCCGTAGAAGGGAGACGACGATCTCGATGGAACCCCACGCCGCGCCACCGCCGGTGGTCGTCGGCTTCGACGGCTCCGAGGGAAGCCGTCGGGCGCTCGAATGGGCAGCCGCGGAGTGCGAGCTCAGACACTGCGCGCTGGTGGTGGTGCACGCCGATCGCTGGGCGCCCGTGACCCTCGAGCTGCCCGCCTTCCAAGACGAAGAGCGCACCGAGGAGCGGATCCTCGAAGAAGGCATCGAGCTCGCCAAGAACGGACGTCCGGCACTCGACGTGCGCGGCCTCCGGGCTCCACCTCCTGCGGGCGAGTCGCTGATCGAGGCCGCCCGGGGCGCGTCGCTCCTCGTCGTGGGCTCCAGGGGACTCAGGCACCTCGAACAGATGGTCATCGGATCGGTCAGCCGCTACTGCGTGGATCACGCGCACTGCCCTGTCGTCGTCGTGCGCCCCCCGGAGGCGCCGGCAGCGCCGGAGGCTCGGGAGGGGCCGGAGGAGCGCCCGCCGGACCTGCCCGACGTGCAGCGGCATGCCTGAGCGTCCCCCTTCGCTCACCAACCCATCATCGGCCCGCCGCGGATCCCTGTGGCCTGCCCTCCTGCGGCCTGCCCTCCTGTGGCCTGCCCGCTCCAGCTGGACACGTGCGCCGCCATCCACGAGACCATCGCGCTGCACCACCCCGTCGCATTTGTAACGCCCGCAGGCGGGCGCTGCGGCGGGCTCGTCGAGAGCCAGCGCTCGCAGCTCGCCTCCAAGCGTGCCGGGCCTCCCCACGTCTCTTGCGGGTCGACACCGTGGCGGGCCCCGTACCGGTCCATCCACCGGGCCATGTCGGTGCACCACTGCCCGGTGCCCGTTGCAGTGCGTGCCTGCCGCAGCCACTGCTGACAGCCTTCTACGACCGTCCCCGTCACGAGTGCGCCGACCGACGCGCTGGCGGTCCTCGCCGGGCCACCTTTCGCGCTCACCCCGAGCCCGAGCCCGAGCCCGAGCCCGAGGCCGGTCGCGACCACGAGTGCGGCTACCAGGACCACGACGCGGGTGCGCATGAGCGTCCTCCTCCATGACACGTGCTCTTCCTCCATGACACGTGCTCTCCTCAGAGCCTTCCGCGCCGCCCGAGACCTCGCCAGGGCCGAACGTCCCTCACGACCCAGCGCAAGGCGAGCCCTTCGCCTCGGAGGAGACGCAGGGGCGTTCCCCTCCTCCTCATCCCATCGATGTCGCCGAGAGCGAGCCGTACACTTCGCGGCGATGCGCGTCTGCATCTCGAGGGGCTGAACGTCGAGCCGTGCGCGCGCTCGTCCAACGGGTGCAGCACGCGTCGGTCCGCGTCGGAGACGACCAGATCGGCACGATCGGGCCGGGCCTGTGCGTGTTCGTCGGGGTGACCCACACCGACGAGGGTTCACATGCCGAGCGGATGGCAGAGCGGCTGTGGAACCTCCGGATCTTCGAAGACGACCAGGGGCGCACCAATCTCTCCGCCTGCGATCTCGGCCGTGAGGTGCTGGTCGTCAGCCAGTTCACGCTCTACGCCGACACGGCCAAGGGCAGGCGCCCGTCGTTCGTCCGCGCCGCTCCCCCCGAGCACGCCGAGCCGCTGGTCGACCTGCTCGTCGCGGCGCTGCGCCGGCTCGGTGCCACGGTCGCCACGGGACGCTTCCGCGCCACGATGCGCGTGGAGCTGGAGAACGACGGCCCCTTCACGCTGCTCCTCGACAGCGGTGCGTGAAGGAGGGGTCCCGGCGCCCTCCCCGCAGGCCTACCGTGGCGCGGTGCGAGCACATGCGGTGGCTGTGGGCGACACGACGATCGAGCTGGTGCTCGGGAACATCGTCGAGCAGCCGGACGTGGACGCGCTGGTCAACGCGGCCAACGCCGCGCTGGCGCCGGGCGGCGGCGTCGCCGGAGCGATCCATCGGGCCGCGGGTCCGGGGCTCGCCGAGGAGTGCCGGCCGCTCGCGCCGATCACTCCCGGTGAGGCGGTCATCACGGCTGGCCACCGGCTCGCGAACCGACACGTGATCCACTGTCTCGGTCCGGTGTTCGGAAGGGATCGACCCGCCGACGAGCTGCTCGCAGCCTGCTACCGCAACGCCCTGGAGCTCGCCGACCGCCACGGGCTGCGATCCCTCGCCTTCCCGGCGATCTCGACCGGCGCGTTCGGCTACCCGATGGACCAGGCCGCGGTGGTCGCCATCCGTTCGGTGCTCGAGACGATCAGGACGCTGGCGTCGGTCCGCACCGTGCGGTTCGTGCTGGCCGACGACCTGTCCTTCCGCCTCCACGTCGCGGTGCTGGAGCGCCTCCTCGAGTCCTGAGCCGGCATGTGGCTCTGGCAAGGATCCTCGCGGAGGATCAGACGAGCTCGACGCCCCGGCGGAGAAGCTCCTCGAGCGACTGCTCGCCCTTGGTGGGCTCGACCGGGCGGGTGGCGCGCGTCACGACAACGGTGTCGTAGCCGAGCCGCCGGGCGTCGATCGCCGTCTCCTTCACGCAGACATCCTGCGCCAGCCCGACCACGACGACCCGCGAGACCCCCCGTCGCTCCAGGATGTCCTGAAGGCCGGTGCGCTTCTCCAGACCGGTCGAGACGTCGCGCACGGTGAACCCCGAGTAGCCGTCCTCCTGACCGGTTCCCTTGCGCACGACCGGACCGACGACGTGGAGCGAGGGGTGCAGCTCGGCCCCCCAGGTGCCGACGACGCAGTGAACCGGCCAGATCCCACCGTCCTTCTTGAAATGGGGGGTGGACGGAGGATGCCAGTCCTGGGTGTAGACGACGAGCGCCCCGGCGGACCGAGCAGCTTCGACGAGGTCGTTGACCGGCGCGATCACCGAGTCCCCACCTTCGACGTAGAGGGCTCCTCTCGGATCGGCGAAGTCGTTCTGGACGTCGACCACGACCAGCGCGCTGGCGTCGTCGAAGCGAACCGCCGGTGTGCTCACGGTCTCGCACACTTGTGCCTCGCACACTTGTAACGTGCAGCCGAGGGACGCCGGAACGCGGCGTCATCGTCTGGAGTCAAGAGAGGCGCAGTCGGCGTGATCGTGTGCGTGCCCGTGAACAGTACCGGTGAGGTGGACCCGCGGTGGGGACGCGCCGCGCGCGTGGCCCTCGCCTCGGTCGAGGGTGGTGCCATCGCCGACTGGCAAGAGCACGACGTGCACTGGGACTCCCTCCATGACGCAGGAGGGGAAGGCGCCCACCACGCCAGGGTCGCTCGCTTCCTCCGCGAGCACCGTGTCGCCCTGGTCGTCGCCGACCACATGGGTGACGGCATGACCAGGATGCTCGGGACCATGCATGTGGGCGTCCACCTGGGCGCGGCCGGCGATGCCCGGCTCGCGGTGCTCACGGCGGCCGCCGTCCGCGAATCTCACGCGACCGGCTGACCGCACCCCCGACAGCCTCGCCGGCCCGTGGGGCCGAGCTCGGCGGGTTGGCCCTGACCGGGGCGAGCCCGTCGGAGTGCTCCGAGCCGGATCTGCGGCACAATGGTGCCGTGGGCGTCTGCTCCGAGAGGGCGAGGCCGGGGCGGTGAACACGCACTCGAGGGTGGTGACGGACGCACGTGGCGTCGTGCTGGACGTGGAGCCGTCGTTCACCGGCATCCTGGGTTGGGCTCCTGGGCAGGTCGTGGGACGACGCCTCGGTGAGCTGGTGCATCCCGAGGACCTGAAGCACGGCCTCCGGACGTGGACCCACGTCCTCCGCCGGCCCGAGGCGCGCACCTCCCCAGTGAGGATCCGATGTCGTCACCTCGACGGCGGCTGGGTCTGGATGGACGTCTCCTACCGGAACGCTCTCGAGAGCCGTGGCGCCGTCCTCGTCGACATGGTCGACGTACGCCACGAAGTCGAGCTCTCGCAGCGCCTGGACGTCCGTGAGCAGCTGCTCACCCAGTTGGGTGAGCTCGCGGGCGCCGGCGCCTTCCACGCCGACCTTGCCGGTCGGGTCCTGTACGCGAGCCGGCGGCTCGAGGAGATGACCAGGGTGAGAGCGGCCGCGAGCCTCGCCGAGCAGCTCGCTCCCGTGCCGGTCAGCGAACGCCCCAGGCTCACCGCCGCAGTCCAGCGTGCGGCGGGCGGAGAGAGGACCGTTCTTTCGGTGGAGACGAGCGCCGGTCGCTGGCACATCTCCGTCTGGCCCGTCGTCGTGGCCACAGGCACGGTCAGCGGCGTGACCGGGTGCATCGAGGACGACGCTCTCGCAGACGGTTCGACATCGGCTTTCGCGTACGACCCGCTGACGGGCGCGCTCACTCGCGAGACGACGATGCGCGCCCTGGTCGACCTCGCCAGGCGCGAGGTGCTCGCCCCACCGGGCGCGATCCCAGCCGAGACCCGCCGCCGCGAGGACACCCTGGGGATCGCGTGCATCGTGGTGCGGCTTGGAGCGCTCGATCCCTTCACTGCACAGCACGGTCCCGATGCGCGCGACGAGCTCCTCAGCCTCGTCGCACTGCGCGTCAGGGACTCGGTGCGTTCGAGCGACATTCTCGGGCGCACGGCGGAGGACGAGCTCGCAGTGCTTTGCGCAAGGGTGCCCGGGCCGACAGCCGCCCTCTCGATCGCCCGAGCGATCCTGTCGCAGCTGAGCGAGCCCATGACGCTCAGTTCGGGGTTGACGCTCACGCTCCGGCCCGGCATCGGGGTGGGGTGGTCCCAACCGTCGACCGCGCAGCCCGAGCACATGCTCGCGAAGGCGCAGCGGGCAGCGGTGGAGTCAGCGAGCTCGGCGTCGCCCGAGCCGTTGCTCTCGACGCTCTACGCCCAACATCACGGACCTGCAGGCAGCGGCTCCCCGCCCGACCCCGCTGCGGTCGGTTCGCCGTCGGCCGCGAGCGGGCCATACGGCTGACGGCGCGCGGCACCAGGGCCGAGCTCGATCGCCGACGCGACGAGGACCCGTTCGCTCTTCCCGTGCTCGAGGAGCCACACGGACCACGCGTCGCCGTCTCGCTCGGAGACGAGCACCGGCTCGGCTGCCGGGTCGATCGGCGCATGGTGCTCGAGCAGCGCGACCGCCGCGTCCGAAGGACCGATGTCCACGGCGTCCTCGACCGCTGCCCACGCGATGGCGTTGTTGACGTGCCCCCACGCGTCGACGTCGCTGCGCCGGAGCGGCCAGGGCCGAGCGATCCGCAGGGCTGGCTCGTCGGGCGCTTCGAGCACGAGCTTCGCCGAAGCGTGCCTACCGTCGGCAGAAGCCCCGTAGACCGAGAAGAACCGCTCGTCGAGGCGGGCCGGGACCCCGGTCTTCGTGTCGACGGCGACCCAGATCGACACGGCGGTCACCTGGGCTCCCTCGGAGCCCGTCACGACCGTCGTGCGCTCAGCCCACCGGCTCGCGGTTGCCGAGCAGTACGTCCCCAGCACCAGGTCTTCACCGAGCACTGGGAACCGGTCCACCTCCATGCGCGTGCGCCGAAGGACCCAGCCGATCGTCGAGGGAAGTGCGGCGTCCGCGGCGTCGTCCTCGGCCACGTCGTGGAGGTAGCGGGCGATCGAGTCGAGCCTGGCTCGGCGGTCCGCTCCGACGTCTGCCATCCGGACTCTGCGCCTACCCTGGACGACCCTGCCGTGCACGGGGAGCTCTGCGCGTTGGTCTTCGACGAGGAGCGCCGAGGGCGCGTCCGGCGGGTGTCGCGGAGGGACCGTCACCGAAAGAATCGTGTCGGGCCATACGGGGATATGCAAGGCCGGCATGGCGACTGCGCAGGCTCGTGCGACGCCGGCACGGCTGGTGCGCTCAGGATGCCGGCCCTGCTGATGCGTCGTCCCGCAGGAGGGCGAGCAGCTCCGTCGCGTCGATCACCAGGTGCTCGACGCCGTCGACGCGGACCTCCGTGCCGGCATAGCGGGGATAGAGCACTCGATCGCCAGGCTTGACCTTGATCAGCTCCTCGTCATCACCGATCGCCATCACGACGCCGCGCTGGGGCTTCTCCTTGGCGGTGTCGGGGATGAGGAGGCCACCCGAGGTGACGCTCTCGTCCTCGAGCACCCGTACCAGCACTCGTGCGCCGAGCGGTTCCACACGTTCTTTCATCACTGCCCCTTCTCTTCTTGGGGTTCGGCTCTTGTTCGTCCGTTGTTCTTCTGTTCGTCTCGGGTCCCGGCGGGCCCTTCCCTCTCTTCGAGTCTTCGCTCTTCAGTTGGTCTCAAGACACCCGCTCGCGTTCACGCGTGCGGGCGAAGGCCGAGGAGCCGGTCGATCTGGGGCTGGTCGAACCCGACCACGGGCCGGCCGTCGATCTCGATGACCGGCACACCGATCCGACCGGTGCGGCGGACGAGATCGCTGGCCGCTTTCTGGTCTCGGGAGACATCGATCTCCTTGAAGGCCACTTGGCGGCTGCGGAGATAGCCCTTGGCTCTCTGGCACCACGGGCAGGTCGGCGTCGTGAACACCAGCACGCGGTGCCGGGTCTGGGTGGCGGGCATCAGGGAACCTCCTTGGTCACTGCTGGGTCATTTCTGGTCGAGACGGCGACGATCCGCTCGGCGGTCGGCAACGATCTGGTGCACGATGTCGCACGCCTCAGCGATCCGCGGCTCGATGAGCCTGTAGTGCACGGTCGTCCCTTCTCGCCGTGCCGCCACGAGCCCTGCGTGCCGCAGCACCGAGAGGTGCTGGCTCGCATTCGGCAGGCTCATGCCGATCTGCTGCGCCAGCTCGCCCACGCAACGTTCCGCGTCACGCAGCGCGTCGATCAGCAGCAGGCGCTTCGGGTCGGTGAGGACCTTGCACAGCTCGGCGTGCAGCCGGAACGCCGTGTCGTCGCGGGGCTCGAGCGCGTTCGTCGCCGTCGATCGGTCCACGGGGTCAGTGTAGCAGTACTTGCGTCATTGCGCAGTAAGACAAGCAGCGCGCTGCTCCGCGCGCCGCGGCACGAAGTACGTCCACGGGGACGAGGACATGCTCGCTCAGAAGGCAGCGCTCATCGAGCGCACTGCCACGATGCCGCCTCGCAGCACGGAGCAGTCCACGGACCAGACGACCCGTGCGAGCGGTCGCCGGTGTCGCCGGACGACTTTCACCTGGCGCCCGATCCCAGGTCAGCGCGCGCAGGCGAACGGCGACGGCGGCGCGAAGGCGGTCATGCCGTCTTCTCGAGGGAGTCGAAGCTCTCCTCGAGCAGCCGTTCCGCGCCGCGCACGACCGCGCGCAGGGGGTCGTCGACCACGACCGCCCCTACGCCAACCTCTTTCTCGACCCGCTGAGCAAGGCCGGGCAGGAGCGCACCGCCGCCGACGATCTGGATGCCCGAGTCCAGAACGTCCTTGGCGAGGTCGGGAGGCATCGCCACGACCAACTCCCGGGCGGCGTCGACGATCGCTGCCACCGGGCGCTCCAGCGCCGCCGCGACCACGTCGCCTTCGACCTCGAGCTCCTCGAGGCTCGAGGTGGTGAGGTCCATTCCCGCGACAGTGGCCGATCCTCGCTCGCCACCGCTCAGACCGAGCTCGATCTTCAGCCGCTCCGCGTCCTTCTGGCTGATCCGAAGCCCGAGCATCTGGCGCACCCCCCGGCGAACAGCCTCGTCCATGGCGTTGCCGCCGAGCCGCAGCGAG
>DAHWOV010000009.1:0-5998 GCA_027339205.1 Acidimicrobiaceae bacterium
ATCCAGGCGATCCGGGTCTCAGCACGCGGGTATCGCAACCGAGAGCACTTCAAAACCGCCATCTGGTTCCATCTTGGCGGACTCCAGCTCTACCCGGTCACCCCGTGAACTGGGCGACCCACGGAGAACCCGGAAGGGCCCTAATGTCAGAGGGGAGGGCCGCGGCTCAGCGTGACCGTCGCGGTGTGCAGCTGCCCGGACCGGTCCACCCAGCTGATCGGGACGGTCGCACCGGGCCACTCGCCCTGCATGATGCCGGCCAGTGTTGTCGTGCTGTGGATCCCGTGCCCGTCGAGCGCCACGATCGTGTCTCCGGGTCGTACGCCCGTCGTCGCGGCCCCGGTCCCCGTGAGGACCCCTTCGACCGACGCCCCCACGGCGTTGACCGCACCCACCTCGATCCCGAGGAAGGCGGTCGGGCCGACGTGGATGGTGGGGGACGGCTCGGTGCGCTCGATGGCGGCGCCGACGGCGCGGACGGTCCCGATGGGAACGGCGAACCCCTTGGCCGACCTGCTGGTGGCGGGAACGCTCGCCGTCCCGGCCGTGTCCATGCCGACCACCGCGCCGGCCGAGTCGACCAGCGGGCCCCCCGAGTCGCCTGCCTGGATCGGCACGCTCGTCCGCACCAGCCCGCTCAGGTGCTCGGTCCGTCCCGACTGCGCGTCCTCGGCTGTCACCTTCTGGTCGACGCCGGTCACCGTGCCCGACACGGCGGTCGGGGCGCCGCCCTTGCCCCCGGCGTTGCCGATTGCGACCACCGCCTCCCGGGTGCGCACCGGGACGCTCGCGAACGTGACGGTCCGCAGGTGCGAGGCGCCGGTCAGCTGCAACACCGCGACGTCGGCCGTGGCGTCGTACCCGACGACGGTCGCCGTGTAGGTCCTCCCGTTGCCGACGTCCGTCACCCGCAGCGACGTCTCGCTCTCGATGACGTGGTTGTTGGTGAAGATCTCTCCCGAGGGCGTGACCACCATGCCCGTGCCCGCCCCGGAGCCTGTCTGGTCCGAGAGGGTGGTGTCGATGTCGACCAGCCCGGGATCGACCTTGGCCGTGATCGCCGCCATCCTGCTCGTCGGCGTGCTCCGCGCGGTCGTTCCCCTGCCGATCTCGACACCCAGGCCGACCGCCGCCAGCACCAGCAGCACGGCGGCCATCGTCACGATCGGCGCACGCGGCCGCCGGCGGGCGGGAGGCTCCCATGGCCGCAGCGCCGGCGCCGGTGCCCGACCGTCATCGAGGCCGCGCTCGTCGACGGCACGGAAGGGCTCGCCCATGGGCCGCGCGGGTTCGCCCATGGACATGGCGGCCTCCTCGACCGGGTTGGCTCCTAGCGCCGGTTGTCGCTAGAAGGACGATGGTCGAGTGGGACGTACCCGCCGTAGGGGCAAAGGTCACTTCCCGGTTCGGTACGCTTCCCCGTCGAGGGAGGGACCATGACCAAGAGGCTCGCCGTCGGGATCGTCGGCCTCGTCGTGGTCGGCGCCGGGCTCGGACTGGGTCTCGGTCTGACCGGGAGCACACCCGTGCAGTCGGCCGCATCCTCCGCCCATCTCACCAGGGTGTCCAACTGCGGCACGACGCCGCCCGGTCTTCACGGCGGCGTCTTCGCCGTTCCGGACTCGGGCGCCGGCTGGCGCGACGGCGTCAAGTACGGCATCGCCACGTTCTCCAGCACGGCACAGCTGAAGCGGTGGATCGCGATCGCGTTGACAACAACAGGGGCCACGATCACCCCAGTACAGACGGGCTCGACGTGGGTCGTCTACCGGGCGCTGACGCAGTCCGGTACCGCGTGCCCTCGCCCGTGATCACGGCGGCGCCCCGGACGTGCTGCGGTGCAGTCTCGTAGGCTCTCGCCCACGGAGACCCTGACCTTCCTCTTCACCGACATCGAAGGATCGACGACCACCCTGCTTCGTCTCGGTGACACTTCCTATGCAGACCTGCTCGCGCGCCATCACGACCTTGTCCGCGCCACGCTCCACGGGCACCAGGGCGAGGAGGTCGACACCCAGGGCGATGCCTTCTTCGCCGTCTTCTCCTCGCCGCGGAGCTGCCTCGCCGGCGCCCTCCACCTCCAGCGGGCGATCTCCACCGACCCGCTCCTCTCCGGCGCACAGGTGAAGGTCCGCATGGGCGTCCACTCGGGCGAGGCTGAACGCACGCCGGCGGGGATCGTCGGTCTCGACGTCCATCGGGCGGCGAGGATCGCCGGGGTGGCCCACGGCGGCCAGGTGCTCGTCTCGGAGTCTGCCGCCGCGGTCGTGCGCGCCTCGCTCACCGACGGGGTGAGCCTCCGCGACCTCGGCAGCCACCGGCTGAAGGACCTCGGCCAGCCCGAGCACATCTACCAGCTCGTCGCCGGCGGCCTGCGGGAGGACTTCCCCCCGCTTCGCTCGCTCGACAACCCTGCGCTCCCGAACAACCTGCCCGCACAGCTCGGCACCTTCGTCGGGCGGCGGGTCGAGCTGCCCGAGATCCGCCAGCTGCTCGGGTCCTCCCGGCTCGTCACCTTGACTGGCGCCGGAGGCTGCGGGAAGACCCGGCTCGCCCTGCAGGTTGCCGCCGAGCTGCTCGACGGCTCGGGCGACGGCGTCTTCCTCGTCGAACTTGCCGCCGTCGTCGAGGAGAGTGCCGTGCCCGATGCGGTGCGCGACGCACTGCGGATCGCACCACAGCCCGGACGCTCGGCGTATGACACGCTGCTCGGCGCGCTCGGCCCCCAGCGGCTCCTCGTGGTCCTCGACAACTGCGAGCACCTCGTCGACGCGTGCGCCAAGCTGGCTGACGCCGTTCTCCGCCGCTGCCCGGACGTCGTCCTGCTCGCGACGAGCCGTGAGCCGCTCGGCATCTCCGGCGAGTCGATCTACCGGGTGCCCTCCCTCTCTGTGAGCAACGGGTCGAGCGGACCGGAGCTCGGCGATGCCGCCACCCTCTTCTGCGAGCGGGCGCGGGCTCAGGGCGCCGCACTCGACCTTCGGTCCGAGGCTCGCGCGCTCGTCACGTCGATCTGCCGGCGGCTCGACGGGATGCCGCTGGCGATCGAGCTGGCCGCAGCCCGCACCCGCTCGATGTCGCTCGCCTCCATCCATCAGCGCCTCGACCATCGCTTCCGGCTCTTGACGGGAGGTAGCCGCAGCGCCCTCGAGCGCCAGCAGACCCTTCGGGCGACGGTCGACTGGTCATATTCGCTCCTCCGTGTCCCGGAACAGGCGGTCCTCCGCCGGCTCTCGGTCTTCGCCGACGGCTTCGACCTCCCCGCCGCCGAGGCGGTCTGCGGACACGGAGACGTCGACGTGTTCGACGTGGCCGACCTCGTCGGGTCGCTCGTCGACAAGAGCCTCGTCGTGATCGACCAGGCCACGACGGAGGAGCGCTACCGGCTCCTCGAGACGATCCGCCAGTACGCAGCGGAGCGCTTGCTCGAAGAGGGTGACGAGGCGGTGCACCAGCTGGCCGACCTGCACGCCGCCCACTACCTGTCGGTCGCGGAGGCCGCTGAGCCGCTCCTCACCGGTCCGGATCGGAGGATCTGGCTGCAGCGGCTCGCGACGGAGCAGGAGAACCTACGGCGAGCCGTGGAGCACGTGTCGGGCGAGGAGGCGGGGGCGGAGTCCCTGTACCGGTTCGCAAAGGCGCTCGCCCGCTACTGGCTGTTCGACTGGCGCATGCAGGAGATGAAGCAGTTCCTGCTCCCCCGGCTCGACGTCATGCCGGCCGGCGTGGACCCCTTGCTCTATGGCTACGCGCTCATCACGGCGGCCGGCCTCGATCGCTTCGACGTTCCCGCTGCGTCCGACCTTGTCGCTCGCGGCCTCGACGTCGCACGGCAGACGGGCGATCCGCGTCTTCTCGAGTTCGCGCTCTCGGCGCGCGCTGCGCTTTCCTTCTTCGCCGGCGTCCCGGCCGAGGGCCTCCCCTTTGCCGAGGAAGCCGTCCGGGTGGCGCGTGAGCTCGCCGACCCGGTGGTGCTCGGGGACAGCATGGTCGGGCTCATCTCCGTGAAGGCCTACCTCGAGCCCGACGCGGTGCCGGGGCTCCTCGAGGAGGCGCTCTCGGTCGTCTCCCGCTCGGGGGACAAGCTCACCGAGTTCGTGCTCCGCAACAACGCGGCCGTCCTGGCGCTCCGAATGGGCGATCTCGACGACGCCGAGCACCAGCTCGAGCGGGCCGACCGGTTACGCATCGAGGTCGACAGCCACCTCCACTACGTCTGCGTCAATCTCGGTTGGGTCCGCCGAGGACGCGGCCGGCTGGAGGAGGCACGGGCCTTGTTCGAGGAGGCGCTGCGCTCGAGCCGCCACCACGGCGACGAGCTCGCGCTCGGCTACGGCACGCTCGGGCTCGCGTGCGTCGAGCTCGACATCGGCGACGCCGGGCGGGCGGCCGTTCTCCTCGGCTTTGCCGAAGGGCTCTTCGACCGCCTCGGGGAGCTCACGCTCGAGCCCGAGGACGGCTATCGACGCGAGGCCGGTCTCGCCGTCCGTGCCGCGCTCGGGACAGAGACCTTCGCGGCGGCCGTCGCAGTGGGACGGGCCATGGGCGTGCAGGAGATCTTCGAGTATGCGACCGGCGGTGACGGGGCGGCACGGCCAGCCGGGTCGGCGGAGAGGTGCACGATCACCGACGCCGTTGCTAGCCCAGGATGCTCTTGGCGATCACCACCCGCTGGATCTGGTTGGTCCCCTCGTAGATCTGGGTGATCTTGGCGTCGCGCATGAAGCGCTCGACCGGGAAGTCCTTGGTGTACCCGTAGCCGCCCAGCAGCTGGACGGCGTCCGTCGTCACGGACATCGCGGTGTCGGAGGCGAAGCACTTGGCCATCGCCCCGACGGAGCCGAGGTCGCCCGTCGGGTCCTCGTCCACCAGCGAGCAGGCGCGGTACACGAGCGTGCGGGCGGCCTCGGTGCGCATGGCCATCTCGGCGAGCATGAACCGCAGCGCCTGGAAGTCGGCCAGCGGCTGGCCGAAGGCGCGGCGCTGGTGGAGGTAGCCGGCGGCAAAGTCGATCGCCCCCTGGGCGATCCCCACGGCCTGGGCGCCGATGGTCGGGCGGCTTCGGTCGAGCGTGTGCATGGCGATGTGGAACCCGCGGCCCTCGTCGCCCACGAGGTTGGCGGCCGGGACGCGCACCTCGTCCAACACGACCTCGCCGGTGGGGCTGCCCCGCAGGCCGAGCTTGTCCTCGAACTTGGCGACCTCCACTCCCCACTCCGCCTCGACGAGGAAGCACGAGATGCCGCGGTGGCCGGCCGCGGGGTCGGTCTTCGCGAACACCGTGTAGGTGTCGGAGATCCCCGCGTTGGTGATCCAGTGCTTCGAGCCGGTGAGGACGTAGTGGTCGCCGTCGCGCACTGCCCGGGCGGACATGTTCGCGACGTCGCTGCCCGCGTCCGCCTCCGAGAGGCAGTAGCTCGCCTGGGCCTCGCCGGATGCGGCGCGCGGCAGGTACCTGCGCTTCAGCTCGTCGGATCCCCAGTTCATCACCGGGAGCATCCCGAGCTTCGAGATGAGGAGGGTCACCGCGGTGGAGGCGCACACGCGCGCGACCTCTTCGACCATGATCGCCTGGGTCACAGTGTCGGCGCCTGCGCCGCCGTGCTCCGCGGGGAAGGCGAGGGCGGGGAGGTCCATCTCCCGGCACGCCTCCCACGACTTCCACGGGTAGCTGGCGGTGCGGTCGGCCTCGGCGGCGTTGGGCGCGATGCGCTGCTCGCAGAACCGCCGCAGGGTGTCGCGGTACTCGCGCTGGACGTCGGTGAGGGTGTACGAGCTGGTCATCCCACCGATCCTGCCACCCTGCGCACCGGGGCCGCGGCAGAGCCCGGCAGGCTCAGACCGAGGCCAGGTGCGCGAGGAGGAGCCGCCCGAGCTCGGCTGGCGCCTCCTCGGGCACCCAGTGGCTCACCCCCTCGAGGATGCGGTAGTCGTAACGCCCGGCCACCCACTCCGCGGTCGCATCGGCGGCTCTCCGCCCGAGCGCCGCGTCGCCCGT
>DAHWOV010000021.1:0-4772 GCA_027339205.1 Acidimicrobiaceae bacterium
CGAGAATGGTCCGCTGGTTCACCCGGACAGCAGGCACCGGGAGCGTGCCCGCATGGAACCAGTTGTACGCGGTCTGCGGGTGGATCCCCTGGCGACGCGCCCACTCAGTCAGGTTCACACGCCGACCCCATCACTAGAACATGCGTACGCAGCGTATCACCGACTGATTCTGGAGCAGTTCGCACCCCCTGGCCCCCTGACCCCTCGGGTCTGGGCTGGGCCATGACCCGGATGGAGCCTGCGAGCCGCGCTCAGGCAGTCCGCCGCGTGGCGCTTGCGGTGCCGGAGCATCCGTCGCCTGGGCCGGCGAGAAACGGCTCTCCGACCATTCCGGCGGCGACCGTCGCGTTGGTGGCTTCGTCGATGAGCACGAAGCTGCCCGTGATCCGGTCGTCGCGGTAGGCGTCGACCGCGAGGGGAACGGCGGTCGTGAGCTCGATGATGCCGATGTCGTTGTTGACGAGCTCGTCAGCTGCGGCGACCTCGAGGCGGTGCACGTCGACACGCCCGGTCACACCGGTCACGCGGGCTGGAGTCGTACGCGTGGTGTGCTTGACCCGAAGGCGGTCACCGCCCCGGAGGGGACGGTCGGAGAACCAGCAGACCGTCGCGACCAGGTCCTTCAGCACGGAGGGCGGGCTCTTCGCATCGGCGAGAAGGTCTCCGCGAGAGACGTCCAGATCGTCGGCGACGTCCACCGAGACGGAGATCCCGACCGGGGCCTCATCGAGCGGCCCGTCGTAGGTCTCGATCGCGGTGACGGTCGTCCGCCAGCCCTCCGGGAGCACGACCACCTCGTCGCCCGTGCGGAGCGCCCCCCCGTTGACCATCCCCGCGTAGCTTCGCCCCCCACCTCGCCGTCGGAGCACCCACTGGACGGGAAGTCGCGCACCTCCGCCGAGCTGCGTTCCGTGGCCCTCCGCCCACGCTCCGCTCGGCGCGTCCTCGAGCGCCTCGAGCACCGTCGGCCCGTCGTACCACGGCGCAGACGGCGATCGTCGCACCACGAAGTCGCCGTGGAGCGCGGAGACGGGGATCACGCGCCACGACGAGACGCCGAGCCTTCCCGCGAGCTCCTGCACCTCGGCCTCCACCTGGCGGTACGGGCCTTCCCTCCAGTCGACGAGGTCCATCTTGTTGGCGCACACGACGAACTGGTCGACCCCGAGGAGCGCAGCGATGCAGGCGTGACGCCGCGTCTGCTCTCGCAGCCCGGTGGCGACGTCGACGACGACGAGCGCGAGATCGGAGGTGGACGCACCGGTCGCCATGTTGCGCGTGTACTGGACATGCCCGGGACAATCGGCGATGACCAGCTTGCGACGCCGCGTCGCGGCGTAGCGGTAGGCGACGTCGATCGTGATCCCCTGCTCGCGCTCGGCACGGAGCCCGTCAGTGATGAACGAAAGGTCCACTTCACCGATTCCCCGGCGCGCGGAAGCGACCTCGACTGCGGCGACCTGGTCGTCGAAGAGCTGACGGGTGTCGTAGAGGAGCCGCCCGATCAACGTGGACTTGCCGTCGTCGACCGATCCGACGGCAGCGAACCGCAGGAGGTCCATGCAGGCAGTCGGCGTGGCGTCGTCGGGAGGCGACACCTCAGAAGTACCCCTCACGCTTGCGGTCCTCCATCGCGGTCTCGGAGAACTTGTCGTCCGCTCGCGTTGCGCCGCGTTCGGAAACACGCGACGTGGCAGTCTCGTCGATGACCTGTGCCACCGTTCGCGCCGACGACAGCACCGCACCCGTGCACGTCGCGTCGCCAACGGTACGAAAGCGCACCGACTCTTCGCGCACCTCCTCACCAGGGAGTGGGACCACCCATTCGCACACCGCGAGCAGCATGCCGTCGCGCTTCACGACCGGCCTGCGATGCGCGTAGTAGATGTCGGGGAGCTCGAGGGACTCTCGCGAGACGTACTGCCAGATGTCGAGCTCGGTCCAGTCCGACAGGGGAAAGGCGCGAACGTGCTCGCCAGGCTGCACCCGCCCCTGGTACAGGTGCCACAGCTCGGGCCTCTGGCGCTTGGGGTCCCACTGGCCGAAGCTGTCCCGGAACGACAGCACGCGCTCTTTGGCGCGTGCCTTGTCCTCGTCGCGCCGCGCGCCGCCGAAGCAGGCGTCGAACGCGTGCTCGGCGATGGCGTCCAGGAGGGTCGTCGTCTGCAGGCGGTTGCGGCTCGCGTTGGGGCCGGGGTCAGGCACGCGACCGCGATCGATCGACTCCTGGACGCTTGCCACGATCAGCCTCTCTCCGAGCCTGCTCATCTGCTCGTCCCGGAACTTGATCACCTCGGGGAAGTTGTGCCCGGTGTCGACGTGCATGACGGGGAACGGCAGCCCACCTGGACGGAACGCCTTCACGGCAAGGTGCAACAGCACCGCCGAGTCCTTTCCTCCGCTGAAGAGCAGGACGGGACGCTCGGCTTCTGCGGCGACTTCACGAAGGACGAAGATCGCGTGCGACTCCAACAGCGCGAGGTGGTCGACGGATACGCGCCGCGGCCCGCGTCGCTGCGAGCCGGAGGTCTCCAAGGGTCGTGTTCCTCGTGGGCTGTCTGGCGCTCCTGCGTGAGCTCGTGTCACCTTCGTACCTTCGTGTCCAATCAGTCGTACGAACCCCTACGTCGGCTCCCTGCCCCGGAGGGGTCTGGCGCCGAGCGATCGCGGGGCTCAGTGATGCCAAGGCGTGGACCGTGTAACTTCGCAATTTCGGAAGGCCAACCCTAACAGTCAAGCCTGGATCCGCTCGACGGTCCAGGTTCGTGCGTACGCGGGGCGTGCCTCGCCTGTGGTCGGGAGGTGCCAAAGCTTGCACGGGGATCGGAGCTGGCCAATGTGGAGTCGAGAAAGAGGGAGTCGTGAGAGACGATACGAGCCGCGAGGCGGCGGCCCCATCCGGGGTGAGCGCACCGGCTGAGCTCGCGGAGCAGCTCGCGCAGGAGCTCGCTCGTGCTGACGAGGAGCTCGCCCGGGCGCCGGCGTCAAGGGCCGTGGAGTGGGCGGTCGGGAAATTCGGCCGTCAACTCGTTCTCGCCGCGTCCTTCCAGGACGTCGTGCTCATCGACCTCGCCGTGCGCGTCGATCCGGGCATCGAGGTCGTCTTCTGCGACACCGGCGCTCACTTCCCCGAGACGCTCTCCTTCGTCGAGGACGTGCGCGCGCGATTCGGGCTCAACTTGACGATCACCAAGCCCGGTCCCGACGCGGAGTCCTGGCCGTGCGGATCGGCGCGCTGCTGTGAGGTGCGCAAGGTCGAGCCACTGCGCCGCGCGCTGGCTGGCAAGCGCGGGTGGATGACGTCGCTCAAGCGCGCCGACGCGCCCACGCGCGCGAGCGCTCCGGTCGTCGGGTGGGACTCCCACTTCGGAGTCGTGAAGATCAACCCGCTCGCCACCTGGACCGACGAAGACGTCGGCAGCTACCTGGCGGACCACGGGTTGCCGGTCCACCCGCTCGTGCCCCGGGGCTATCTCTCGATCGGGTGTGCGCCCACCACGACGCCCGTCGCCGCGGGCGAAGACCCCCGGGCCGGGAGGTGGGCGGGAAGCACCAAGACCGAGTGCGGCCTCCACGCCTCCTGACAGCCGCCTCACCAGGAGGCCCGCGTCGTCCTTGCCCTCACGGCGTGCGGTGACTACAAAGGGCGCCAGAGGGAGGGTCGCAACGACGTCGGCGTTGTGCACTCCTGACCATCCACCACTTGTCGGCCGCCCGCACCTAGGTTGGTCGCACCAAGGAAGGTAGGTCGAGGGAGTGACTGACTTGGTCGTGCTGGTCCTTGCAGTGCTGTGGATCGCCGTGCTGACGCCCCGGCTGGTCCGCCACTTCCGGGAGGGGCGTTCGCACTACTCGATCGAGACCTTTCACGAGCAGCTCCACCTTCTCGGACGCACCGGACCCAAGCTCGTCGAGCCGGCCTACCGGCTCGAGGTGCCGGACTTGGATCGGCTCGACCGGCGGCTCACCCTCGTGGGTGCAACGAGCGGGCCCCAGCTCACACCGGAACTGGTGCACGGGATCCGCCGCCGGCAGTCCTCCTGGGAGCGGCGACGCAACCGTCGCCGTCGGCGCGACATCCTGCTCGGCCTCTTGGCCATGGCATTCGCGACGGGTGGGCTGGGTGCCCTCCACGCCCTCCATCTCCTTTGGGCGGTCACCGGTGTGTCCGCGCTCGCCCTCGCTGGTTACGTCGCGCTCGCGGCGTACGCACAGATGTTGCACGCCGACCGGGACGCGGTGCGCCCCGTCACCCCACGGCTCCCTGTCGTGCAGACAACTCCGTGGGGCACGTCGGGCTCCAGGTACGCTCCCGCAGGTCGCACGCCGGGCGCGTTCGAAGTGCTCAGCGAGGGCTCGACCCTCGCAGCCCGAGCAGGCTATCCCGGTGCCTGGGACGACGACCAGCTGGTCGTCGTCGGTCCACGGCACGCCGTGAGCGGGGGCTGAGCAGGGTCGCGGCTCCGCCGCCGGGCTCTGGATGCCCCTCGTCCCGGGGCGCCCTTGGTCGTGGCCCGCCTAGGCGTCGAAGGGCGTCGTGCGCGCCCGCTATCCTGAGCGGTGGCCCGGGGGTGTAGCTCAGCTGGTAGAGCGCTACGTTCGCAATGTAGAGGCCGTGGGTTCGAGTCCCATCACCTCCACTCGAGTTTCGTATTCGAACTCGCACACGCTGAAGATGTCGTCGAAGGGCGGCCGGTATGCCTCGTGGCAGAGCCGGCCGTCCTTCACGTCGAGGCGCTCGAACACCGCCGCGTTGAACTGCTTGCGGGTGC
>DAHWOV010000028.1:0-5165 GCA_027339205.1 Acidimicrobiaceae bacterium
GGCCTACCTCGCCCTGGCAGATGCCCAGCCGACGGAGGGCCGTCGCCATCGCGCCGGGGCGCTCGTCTGCCTTGGAGCAGGTGCGGGGCTCATGGGCGCGGACCTGAAGGCCGTCTGCGGCGCCGACGTCGTCTCGCGCTCGGGGGGTGTCGTCGTCTGGGTGCGCCAGGGACGCCGTCCTCGAGTCGTCCCGGTCCTCGCGCGCTACTGCGAGCGGCTGCGCCACGCCGCGGACTCAGCGGGAGAAAGGCTGCTCATCGGGGGGACATCGACGTCTCGGCGCAACGTGACGAGCCCGCTCAGCGCGTCGCTTTCAGGCGGAGGGGACCTCCCGCGTCTCGACGTCTCGAGGCTGCGCGCCACGTGGCTCTGCGAGGTGGCAGAGCGGATCGGGCTTCGGGCCTTCATGGACGCCGCGGGGATCGTCTGCTCGCAGCGCCTGGGCGACCTCGTGGGTCATCTCGAGGTGGTGAGCGAGCCCGAAACGGTCGCACTGCTCGGAGGGTCGGGCTGAGCCGCGCACGCAGGCGCCAGGCTATCGAGGCCGCGATCACCCGCTCCGGGGTCGCAGATCTGCTCGAAGCACACATGCCCTCGGGCGGCCGACCCCGCCAGCTGCGGGCGAACACCCTGCTCTGCGCCATGGCCTTCGCCATCGACGAGGGCCGCCCGGCACCTCTCCGCGCCGGCTGGCGGACCCTCGGCGACCTCCCCGCTGCGACAAGGCTGCGCCTCCGGGCAGCGCTCACACGCACAGGCACCCTCGCAGACGCGACCTACCGACAGTTCTCCCACGCGCACCGCACGATGGTCGAGGCGATCGACCCAGCTCCTGTCCCCTCGTTCCGGGGTGTGGCCGAAGAGAACCGGGCCACCCACCTCGACGCAGCGCGTGCCGGCATCGACGCCGAGGCAGCGCAGGCTCGGCTCTCTTTGGTGCTCGACCGCCTCGTGGAGTCCTCTGTCCCCGAGCGCTACAAGGCGGCGTCGCGCGCGCTTGCCGTCGACTGGACCGATCACGAGACCTGGTCGAGACCGCGAACCAAGGACGACCCGGTGCCGGCCAACGACCCGACAGCCTCGTGGGGGCACGCCAAGCGCAACGCCCCGGGCGCCAAGGACCACCTGTTCTTCGGTTACTACGCGCAGGTGGCAACGATGGTGAAAGAGGAGCGGGGAGAAGCGGTGCCCGAGCTCGTCCGCCGGATCGCCTTTGGCACCCCTCGCAGCGACCCGCCGGCCGACATGACAAAGACGCTCCTGCGCGCGTATGCCGACAGCGTCGTCCCCGGCGACGTGCTCGCCGACTGCGGCTTGCAACCGAGATCCCAAGACCTTCGCCGCACCTCTTGGGCGCGCGGGGGCTGTCCTCGTCATGGACCTGCACCCCACAGATCGCGGGCCCCGGGGCACCCATGCGGGAGCGATCATCTCCAAGGGCAACCTGTACTGCCCGGCCACCCCCCGTCCGCTCTTGGAGCTCGGCCCGCTCGCACGTGCAGCCTCTGTGGCAGAGGCCGCCGCCCACGACGAGGCGACCAAAGAGCTCGGCTGCTACAAGCTCGGGCGGATCTCCTCTCGAGACCAAGGCGGGACCGAGCGGGTCATGTGCCCGGCCGCGATGGGAAGGTGCCGCTGCCCGCTTCGTCCCGAGTCGATGACCCTCGACTACACCCACCCTGAGATCGTCTCGGCGCCAGAAGAGCCCCCCACCTGCTGTGTCCAAAAGACGATCTCGGTTCCCGTCACGATCGACGCCAAGCGCCGCCAGAAGCACGACTACCCCTCCAGGGCCCACCGGTTCTCCTACCACCGCCGCACTGGGTCCGAACGCACGTTCTCCTGGATCCAGGACCCGGCGAGCGGCGGGGTCCGGCGGGGTTGGTCGCGCCTGTTCGGCCGGGCGCCGAACGCCCTCTTCTACGCGCTCGTCGTCGTCGTGCGCAACGTCCGGCTCGTCTTGGCCCACGAGGGCCGGGAAGCAGACACGGCACGGCGAGCGGCGATGGGCCTCTCACCTCTCACGCGTCGCCGGCGAGGGCGCCGGCACCCCGAGTCGGTGCCGAACGAGCCGGTGGGCAGCACGCCTGACCCGACACCCGAACAGCCCCCCCGCTGCGCGCGCTTCGAGCGCCAGATCAACAGCTGCCCCGACACGCTGACGACACGCCCCGCGGCGCTGGGAACAAGCCGCTCGCGTGTGCCGATCCGGCCCCTCACGGCGTGAAGATGCCTGTTCACAGTGATGCGCAGCGGCTTCTGTGAACTAGAAGTCGCAACTTATGTGAAGAATATGCGGCGCCCCCGGCAGGATTCGAACCTGCGTGGTACGGATTAGAAGTCCGTTGCCTAAGTCCACTCGGCCACGGGGGCTCAACCGACCACCAGGCTAAACGCGTACCCGCGCGACAGTCCGGTGACGGCCGCCCGATGGCCGGCGTCCACAGGACCCCGGAGGCGCGGTGACCGACCTGAGCGGGACCTGAGCGACTGACCCAGGCACATCGGGTCCGGCCCCTGCGATCGTTCCTGACCGATGCCCGATGGCGAATGTGCCAGACTGGTCAGCCTCGGTGGGCGTAGCTCAGTTGGTTAGAGCGCCAGGTTGTGGCCCTGGAGGCCGGGGGTTCAAGTCCCCTCGCTCACCCCGATAGATCCTCACGGAGGGCCGATACTGGGTCCGCCGACGTGATCAGGTCTGCGCCGCGCTCATCCGAGCACATGGTCTCCCCATCGCGTCTGTCCGCCGCCTGGTCTTGGGGTTCGTGTGCAGAGCAGCACACCACATCTGGCCGGTGGACGGATCCCCACCGAGCCTTTCGGGTACCACAGGCCTGGAGTCGTTCCCGCGGGAACGTGAAAGCCACGACGGTGATGCGTCGTCCATCACCCGTCGAGAGCTGCGACCGACGTGCGTCCTCGGAGCCGACCCACGGCGAACCCTGTGCGGGAGGCGGGCGCATCCCCCGTGCGGAAGGCTGCCGCACGTCCCGGTCGAGGCCCCCTGCGGACGATCGTCTTCGCTGCCGCCGGCGCCGCCCATCCCCGACGCCTGGCACACCCCGGCTGCACAATGGAGAGATGGCCGACACCCGTTCCTCCCCGATGCTGCCACTGCGCTGGTGTGAGCCACCTGCTGGCCGTGCTGGCGCGAGCTCGGTTCCGGACCCCAGCTCGGAGCCGCCTGCTGGCCGCGATGGGCCCCATGCCGGCTCGAGCAGCGTTGTCGGTGGGGGGCCGCCGAGGCCTCGCGACCCTGCTGCCGAGCATGTCCTCGAGCCCGGCAAGGGGTCGCCGGCCGGACCGAGCCCGTGGCCCACACCGAGCGTGCCACCCACCACCGCCGAGACGCAACAAACGCGACCCGAGGTGGTGGTCCGGACGAGCTCGCGGCGGCACAAGAGCGCCGCAGCGTTCTGGGAGAGCGGCCACATCGTCGTCGTGCTGCCTGCACACGTGGCGCGAGCCGATCGCCCGGAGCTCGTCGAGCGGCTCGTCGCTCGCGTCCTCGCCAAACGGCCGCGCGCAGCTGCGACTGACGACGCGCTCGCGGCGCGAGCCGCGGCCCTCGCCGACCGATACGTCGACAACGTTCGCCCCGCCTCGATTCGCTGGGTGACCAATCAGGGCAAGCGGTGGGGATCGTGCTCCCCCCTGACGGGCGAGATCAGGCTCTCTCACCGTCTGCGAGCGGTTCCCGAATGGGTGCTCGACGCGACCATCGTCCATGAGCTCGCCCACCTTCTCCACGCGGACCACTCGGCCGACTTCCACGCCGTCGCCGACCGCTACCCGAGACAGCACGATGCCTTGGTCTTCTTGGAGGGCTACTCGCTCGGGCTCGGGCTCGGGCCTCCCACACAAGTCGGCGGGAGCTGAGCTCCCGGTCCAGGTACGGTACGAGCGGTGCCCATGTACCGGATGCGCCAGGCAGCGAAGCTCATGGGCGTGAGCCCCGACACGATGAGACGTTGGGCTGACGCGGGCAGGGTTCGGACGACCACCGACGCCAGCGGTCGCCGGAGCGTCGAGGGAGCTGAGCTCGCCCGGCTCGCAACGGAGATCGCCGGCGAACAGGACGCGGCACGCGGTGCCGGGCAGTCGACGCGCAACCACATCGCCGGCATCGTGACGCGAGTGAAGAGGGACGAGGTCGCCGCGCTCGTCGAGCTGCAGGCCGGACCCTACCGGATCGTGTCGCTCATCACCCGGGAGGCGGCAGACGAGCTCGGCCTCGAGCCGGGCATGATGGCCGACGCCGTCGTGAAGGCGACCAACGTCAGCGTGGAGGTGGTGCCACCCGGCTGAGTGGCACGGCGGCTCGTCTCACGCCTCACACGTCGAGCGCACACCCCCTCGAGAATGGCGATCGCCTCTTCGCGCCTCTTCGCGCCCACCTGGTCACCGCCACGCTCACGGGTCACCCGCGATGACGTCAGCCAGGACCCGCGGCGCACGGTAGCGTCGGCGCCGTGCCGCCCGAGGCGAAGATCCTGACTGTCTCTGAGTCCGTGCACGCCGGGACCCGCGAGGACCGGTCCGGCGCCGCACTGCTCGACCTGCTCACCGGGGACGGATTCGAGGTCGTCGAACGCAGGACCGTTCCCGACGGCGTCCAACCCGTCTCTGCGGCGCTCGCCGAGATGGCGAAGGGCTTCGCGGGGCTTCTCGTCACCACCGGAGGTACCGGTTTCGCTCCGAACGACCTCACGCCCGAGGCCACCGCCAAGGTCGTCGACCGGCAAGCTCCGGGTCTCGCGGAAGCGATGCGCGCGGCGAGCCCGCTCGGGCGCCTCTCGCGGGGCGTGGCCGGGACCATCGGTGCGTGCCTCGTCCTGAACGTCCCCGGGTCGCCCTCGGGCGCGACCGAGTCGCTCCGCGCGGTCCTCGAAGTCGTCCCCCATGCACTCGAGCTGCTCGCGGGCGGCCACCCTCACTAGCCCTCACTAGCCCGAAGTTACGGCGCCACTTCCCTAGCGCCGTGTGCTCCTGAGCAGGAAGGATGGCGGTTTCGCACTCGTCGGCTGTAGGTATTAAATGATTGACGGCTGCTCCACGAGCAGCTGCAATGGCATTGTGCCAAGGCGAACCGGCGGGGCCATGCATGTGGTCACGACGAGGCGGCGCTACAAGGACCGGGAGTACGAGACCCACCTGCTGCGGCG
>DAHWOV010000037.1:0-4487 GCA_027339205.1 Acidimicrobiaceae bacterium
GCCCCGCGTAGCCGCCCGTGGCCACACGCGCCCTGATCGCCCGGTCGATCTCGGCGAGCTCGACGCCGGGGCGCAGGAGCGCCAGCGCGTCGTCACGCGCGGCCAGCAGCAGGTCGAGCAGGTCCACGTAGCGGGCCTCGAGCGTCCCGGGGCAGAAGTTCTTCGTGAGATCGGTCCAGTAGCCGTCCGCGCAGACCCAGATCTCGAGCAGGGTCGGCTGGTTCTCGACCACCGGCCGGTGGCCCGTGGCCGTGAACGTCTTGATCCCGGGCCCGGACCACACGAGGGTGAATGCGCGGGCCATCTCCACGCGGCCCTGGTAGCCGATGCCGGTCTCGTGGACGAACCCTTCGAACATCGCGCCGACCTGGGACTCGAGCATGCCGGGCCTGATGCGCTCACCGATGTGCTCGAGGCCCAAGGTGGCGAGCTCTTGGGCGATGCGCATCCGCTCGATCTCCTGGGCGCTCTTGTGCTGGCGCGCCCGGGTGAGGAGGCCGGTCGCGTCGACCACCTCGCGCGCGGCGTGGGCGAAGGCGTCGAAGTAGGCCTTCGTGTAGACGGTGGGCTCGCCGGCCATCCGGTCCGCCCCCTGGGTGTTCTGGGAGAGCTCGATCCCGACCCTTGCGAGGTCGCGCTCCCCGAGCACGCCCAGGCACACGGCCAAGGCGCGGTCCGCGGGCGGGCGTGGGTCGTCGACGTCGTAGTGGGGATAGGTGCGGATGTCGTCCGTCCAGGCCGTACGCGTCGCATCCTCGAGCTGCGGTGCGAGCACGACAAGGGTGGGATCGCCTTCGCGGGGGAAGACGGCGAGGTCGTACCCCTTCATGCACCAGTAATTCGTGAGGTACACGAGGTTGTCCGGCGAGCGCACCACGAGGGCGTCGAGGTCCTCGTCCGCCATGAGCCGCCTCACCTGCTCGAGGCGGGGCTCGTCCCTGGGCCAGCTCATCGCGTCACCAGTCCCTGAATGCGGGTGCGGGCTCTCCGTGAGCCTCTTCCCAGGAGATCACCGGGTTCCGGAGGGTCCCGACGCGGTCGATCGTGCACTCGATGACGTCGCCGGGCTGCAGGTACCACTTCTCCGCGTCCTTCTTGAAGCCTGCGACGCCCGAGACGGTGCCGGTCGTGAGCACGTCCCCGGCGCTGTAGCCGAGCGGCGAGTGGTGCGCGATCAGCTCCGGCAGGGTGACCGACATGTTCCCCGAGTAGGAGTGCTGGCGGAGGTCGCCGTTGACGGTCAGCCTCATGTCCAGGGTGTGCGGGTCGCCGATCTCGTCGGGGGTCACGATCCACGGCCCCAGTGGGCAGAACGTCTGGATCGACTTGCAGAAGGAGAACACGCCGGACTTCATCTCGCGCCGTTGGATGTCGCGGGCGGTGATGTCGTTGAAGATCAGGTACCCGCCGATGAAGCTTTCGGCCTCCTTCTCGTCGACGAACGCCCCCGAGCGCGCCATGACGACGGCGAGCTCGAGCTCGTGGTCCAGCTCTTTCGTCAGGTGCTCGGGGTAGACGATCGGCTGATCGGTGCCGATGATCGCGTCGACGTTCTGGAAGAAGACGATCCACGGCGCGATCGCGTGCGACCAGTTGACGTTCTTCGACTCGTCCTCGTGCTCCCGGAAGTTGCCGGACGTGTGGATCAGCTTCTTGGGCAGGATCGGTGCGCACAGCTGCACTTCCGAGAGGTCGAACCGCGGGCCCGACGCCTCGCGGGCCGCCTCGAGGTCCGGTCCCTGCTCGAAGAGCTCGCGTATCGACGAGACCCCCTCGACGGTCACCACTTCTGTGCCGTCGACGACTCCGGGATGCTCGATCCCGTCCGGGCTCTTGAACGTTACCAGTTTCATGTTCCCACCTCGCATACCAGTGCAGCAGCCAATGCGTAGACCTTCGCCGTCTTCACGAGCTCCTCGACCGCCAGGTTCTCCCCGTCGGGGTGGGGCAGACCGCTCGACGCGCCGTAGTTGACCGTCTCGATGCCGTATCGGCTCAGCACCGCGGCGTCCGAGGACCACCGGACCGTATCGCGCGCGGGGGGCGACCCGAACACCTCGCCGTGGGCGGCGTCCAGGGCCGAGATCAGGGGATGGGCCGGATCGATCTCGGCGCCCGGAGAGGTCACGTAGATCTCGGACGTGACGGCCGACCCCGGTGCGTCGGCCCGGAGCTCGGCGACCAGCTGGTCCACCCTGCGCCGTGCGTCCTGCATGCGCATCGTGGGGGGGACGCGGACGTCCAGGAACAGGTCCGTGCGCTCGGGGGTCCGGCTCAGTCGCCACGGATGCCCTCCGCGGATCGCACCGAGGTTCACCACGCCGGGAAAGCCGCCGTACTCGGTCTCCTCCTCGAACCGCGCGATCCACTCGAGGACCCGCGGGAGCGCGCCCGCCATGCGAAGGATGGAGCTCTCCTCGCGGTGCGGCCGGGAGAAGGCGGTGTGCACATGAGGCCCGGTGGTCGAGAGCCGGACCCACAGGGCACCGTAATGGCCGGTGACCACGCGGTTCTCGGTGGGCTCGCCCAGGATGCAGACATCCGCGACCGCACCGCCGTGGGACACCAGGTAGTGGCTCCCGGCCGAGTACCCGCGGTACTCGGCGCCCCGGAACTCCTCGCCCCACTGGGACTTCTCGATCTCCCCCGCCACCGCCGCGACCAGGACGTCGCCCCTGAGGCGCACCCCGGCGTCGCGGAGCGCGCTCACCGCCTCGATGTAGCACGCGATCGCGCCCTTCATGTTGGCGATCCCGAGGCCCCAGATGCGACCGTCGGCGATCGTCGCCGCGGGCTGGAACCCGACGCGGCCCCTCAGGTGCGGTTCCCTCCCCGAGTACGAGGTGTCCATGTGACCGTTGAACATGAGCGACTGCCCGCCGCCGGACCCCCCGAGCGTCCCGACGACGTTCGGCCTGCCGGGCTCCACCTCCTGCCAGGCGGTGACGAGCCCGATCCCCTCGCAGGTCTCGGCCACCACCCGGCCCATCGCCTCCTCGTCGCCCGTCGGGCTCGGCGTGCCGACGAGCTTGCTGGCGAGGTCGACCAGGCGGGTCTCGTCCACCGAGCCGGTGACCGCCTCGACCGTCCCCTGGTCGAGGGCAGGGAAGGCCCCGCTCACTTGCGGAAGTGCGGGAGCACCCGCTTCGCGAACAGCTCGAGCTGGGCGCTGCGGTCAGCGCCCCACAGCTCGAGCATGATGTGGGTGCAGCCGGCGTCCGCGTAGGCCTCGATCGCCTCGATGCAGTCCGCGGGCGTGCCCGCGATCGGGCGGGTCCTGTCGAGGATCGAGTCGCTCACGGCTGCGGCGGCCGCCAGCCGGCCACCCTCGCGCATCGCCTGGGCGACCGGGCGGATCTCCTCCCGGTCCAGGCCCGCGCACTCGAGCAGGTCGTCTGCAGACGCCTGGATGTTCTCCACCTTGTTGGCGAGGTACATCCCCGCGATCTCCCTCGCCCCCTCCCGCCCCTTGGCCCGGTCCTCGTCGATCGAGGCGACGATGGTGCAGCCCAGGTCGATCGCCGACGCGTCCCGGCCCGCTCGGGCGGCCCCCGCCTCGAGGTTCCGCCGGGAGCGCCTGACGAACTCGGGCGTCGTGATGCTCGGCGTCAGCAGCCCGTCCGCCTGCTCACCGGCCAGCTGCTGGAGACGGGGCCCGGTGCCGGCGACGTAGATCGGCACGCGCTCGCGGGGCGCCGCGGCGTCGGGGCGCAGCGCCGGGACGACCGCGTCGAAGACGGTGCCGTGATGGTCGAGCTCGTCGCCGGCGAGCACGCCCCGCACGATCTCCACGCTCTCGCGGATCGTCTGGAGCGCGAGCGCCGGGGAGCGTGTCCCGACCCCGGCCTCCTTCATGAAGATCTTCGAGGCGCCGAAGCCGATCAGCAGGCGGCCCGGTCCCGCCGCCTCCTGGGTGACCCGCGCCTCCATGGCCACCTGGATCGGGTGGCGCGTGTACGGCGAGATGATGCCCCACCCGACCGTGAGCCGCTCCGTCGAACGGCCGATGAGAGCGGACAGCGCGGTGGACGACCGCGCCTCCATCGAGTGGAGCCGCCACCACGGATAGGCTTCGGCGAGCCAGATCGTGTCGAACCCCCCCCGGTCGAGCTCCATCGCGTGGGCGAGGATGTCGTCCACCGGTTCCATCGTGAGCTGCATCATCCCAATGCGCAGGGGAAGCGCCACGCGCTGGCCTCCATCGTCAGGTCGGTCTCCTGGGCCCCTCGCCCAGGTTGACTGCGGGCTATATTTGATCAGACTTTGCGTGACCGTGCAAGGGCCTGGCCCAAAGGGCCCGCCCAGGGCCCGGGCAAGGCCCGCGCAAGGCCCGCGCAAGGCCTGCGGAAGGAGGTCGTGGGGCGGTGAGCACCGGATCGGCACAGCTGCGGCGCGCAGCGGACGTGGTCGTGGTGGGCAGCGGCATCAACTCGCTCGTGTGCGCGGCGCTGCTCGCCCGGCGCGGCTGGGAGGTCGTGGTGCTCGAG
>DAHWOV010000038.1:0-37308 GCA_027339205.1 Acidimicrobiaceae bacterium
GGTGCAGCCGAGCCTGCTCTTCCGACGCGGCACGCGACATCCGGCTCACGACGGCGAGGTCGAGCGGCGCCGGCGTGCCGTGGCGCCGGTTCGAGCACCGCTCGAGCATGGCGTCGTGGAGCTCTGCGAGCCCGGGGTTCGAGGCCGTCTCGAACTCCAAGGAGGCGACGATGTCCGAGCTCGGGCCTTCTGGGAACAGGCGGTATCCGCCGAGGCGGCCGGCCGCTGCCGCTGCGACGCGGGCGTTGAAGAGCGCCGCGCCCAACGCGACGTAGCTCGCCCGTGAGCTGAGGTCCATCGTCCCGCAGCTCCTCGAGCGGTCGAGCGCGATCACGAGGTCCCGGCTGCTCAGCTCGAACCGCCAAGGCTGGCCGTTGCCGCACGACGGCGCGAGGGTGGCCGCGTGGACGATCGCCCGCCCGACGTCGGCGGCTCCCGACGGCGGCACCGGCGGCACCCGCGGCTTCGGCGCACCGCTCACCTGCACGGGCGGCTCGAGCGACGAGACGGCCGCGTCGAGGTCGATGCGCGTCCTGCCAGAGGGGACGTCGTCACCGAGCCCGAGGCGCCGGACGACCGCGGCGACCGCCGCTCCGCCGAGCGTGACGTCGGAGCCGAGCTGGGGCCAGCTCGACACCGTCCGTCCGATCTCCGCGAGCGACGCGGTGCCACGCGCCGACCCCTGCGGCGCGTCGACGATCGCGAGGACGTAGGGAACCTTCTGGGCGACCGTGAGCGAGTCGAGCTCGTCGGCGCTGACGTCGCCGAGCAACCCGTGGAACGCGGGACGGTCGGGCTCGAGGTCGAAGCGCTCCACGTCGAGCATCCCTCTGTCGCTGGTCTCCATCACGACGGTCACGCGCTGGCGACGGGCAGCTTCACGCACGAGCAGCTTCATCGCGAGGTCGTCGCACTCCTCGACGACCACGTCGAGGCCCGCGATGAACTCGTCGACATTGTCAGGGTCGATGCCCTCGGGGACCACGTGGACAGGAAGGTAGGGGTCAAGCTCTGCCACCCGGCGGGCTGCCACCACCGCCTTGTTGGTGCCGATGTCGAGCAAGGAGGCGGGAAGCCGGTTGAGGTTCGACGCCTCGAGCTCGTCGTAGTCGGCGACGCGGAGCTCCCCGCAGAGCCCCTCGAGCGCGATCGTCACCGCAGCGGCGTGGCCCGCGCTCAGCCCGACGATCCCCACCCGCTGGCGGGCGAGCCGCTCCTGCTCCTCGCGGGTGATCCGGTGACGGTTCCTGTCCAACCGCAGGACCGCGTAGGCGCGCGGTCCCAGCATGTGGACGACCGCGCGGCGCCACGGAAGGTACACGTGGCACGTCGGCTCCTCGAGGACCTCTGGCGTCGCCGGAGGGATGAGCCGTTGCAGCTCGGCGCGCTGGCGTTCGACCACGTCGAGGACGTCGATGCCGGGGTCGGATCGCAGGTTCGTGAGGACATGGCGGTCCGCCCGCTTCCGGACGTCCAAGACGATCGGCCGCCATCCGGTCGTGAGGGAGCTCGCGGGTGGACGGCTCAGCTGCTCCTGGTCCTCGCGCACGAGGCGAGCTTGGGCTGGGTCGAGGAGCCCCCGGTAGCGGGGTCGCCGCATGCCCGTGAGGATCGTGCGGTACTGCTCAGAGGGGTACGGTGCGGACTCCGTGCCCAGCATCATGCTGCCGACCGACGCCATGATCGGCTCCATGCGGTCGGCGACCGCGGCGAGGAGGACCTCCGCGCCGAGCCAGTCGATCGCGTGGGCGCAGCAGCGGACCATTGCCGACGCGACAAGACGGCTGCCGTCACCGCTCAGCTCGCGCCATGCGCCCTTCATCTCGATCACCCCGTACGCCGAGACCTCCTCCATGGCGGCCCGGTGCTCTTCCCACTCGGGCGACGCAGCCATCTCCGCGAGCGCCTGTGCCGCTGCCGCGTCGTCCAGCGGCCCATGGCAACGCAGCCCGGCGACCACGCGGTCGTTCGCGTCGACGCCGACGAAGAAGAGGGACACCCCGTCCCCCCTTTCGAGGGCGCGCTGGTCGACCAGACCGGCGATCCCGTAGCGGGAGTACTCCCGAGCTGCGCCCTTGAGATACGCGCGCCAGCGGTCAGGCCTGCTCAGGGGATGGTGCCCCTCGAAGCGCAGCCCGCTCGCGCGGTCGTAGAACGACGCGCCGTAGCGGAACGCGCTCATCCGGAGGAGGAGCCCCTCGTCAGATGTCGGTTCAGCGCGCCGAGCGTCGCACGGCTTGCGGCCTCCACGTCCTCCCTGCCCGTCGCGACGCCGAGGCGCTCCACGATCTGGCCGGGAGGCGCAGCGCTGCCGCCGTCACGCTTGGGCGCGAGCACGACGACGACCGGCTCACCGGGCACGCCGTGCGCGTGCTCAGCGGACACGAGGTAGAAGGGGACGTCGATGGAGAGCGCGCTGAGCGCGTTGAGCGTCGCCTGCGCCCCGCCGGCGAGGGGACCGGCAGGCGCTCGCCCGGTCCCGCGTCGCGCGCCGAGCGCCAAGGTCACTTCGCTCGTGCCGCGCGACGCATCGAATGCGGTGCTGAGGAGCTCCACCCGCGACCCTTCCCTTTGCGCTGTGACCCGCTCGCTGCCCGGCGCGGTCGCCAAGATGGCCCGGGGAGCCGATTCCTCTGGCAGAGCGGCGCCCTTCCCCCCGGTGCTCCCCTGCGCCGCTCCGGCGTTCCCGTAACCGTTCCTGTAACCGTGCTCGCGCGCTCTGCCGTGCTCGCTCTCGTAGCCGCTGTCGCCGCCGTTGCCGTTGCTGCCGCCATTGCCGTTGCCGTGCTCGCGCCCGTTGCTGCCTCCATTGCCGTTGCCGTGCTCGCGCCCGTTGCCCGCGCGCGCGCCCGACACCTCTGGTGCACGCTCGGGGGCCCACGCCTCGTCGGCGACCGCGAGCATGCGGACCGAGGCGTGCGGGAGACGGGCGCGGACCAGGTCGAGGACTCGCTCATGGAGGGATGCAGAGGGCGACGCCGAGAAGACCAGGATCGGTGTGGCCATCGTCACGCACACGACCCCAGGAAGGACGCGCAGCTCGAGCTCGACAAGAGACGGGTCGGCCGGCATCGCCGGCGCGTCGAGCCCTGCGTCTGCCAGCCGCTCGGCCGCGAGTCGGGCGAGCTCCGCCGGGTCGACGGTCTCCTCGGGGGTCCTCGCGGTCGCCGCGTGCAGGTCGACGTCCTCCCACCCAGCTGCGCTCAGCGCGGCGCGGACCCGGGCGATGAAGGGCCGGACGGCGTCGGGGCCGGCGTTCCCGAGGAGGGCGAGCGCCACTCCCGGGGTTGTCACCCCGACCTCGTCGCCGCTCCGCAGCGCCTTGCCGAGCGCTGCCGCGAGTGCAAGCCAGCGCGCCTCTGGGGGCGCCTCCCCACCCGTCGTGAGGACGACGAGCGTACTGGACCATCCGTAGCGTGCCCCGCATGCCGCAGCCCGGCTGATCCCCTCTCGGATCACCGGGCTGCTCGAGATGCCCGTCGCGGGGTCGATGGCGCTGCCGAGGGACGCCGCCCACGCGCGGAAGGTGGCACTGCACATGGTGCCGAGCGCCGCGTTCGTGACGGCGTCGATCCCGGTCGGCTCGTCGTGCACCCCGGCCGGCTCGCGGTGCACGTCCCCCGGGGTGCGGTGCACCCCGGGGGGCCGGTGGAGGAGTGAGCGAACAGCGTCGAGGGACGCCGCGCTGGCGCGCAGCGCGAACAGCTGGAAGCCCCCTCCCACCTGCCCCGCGCTTCGTGGTCCGGGCACCACGCTCGGGTTCCCGGGCACCACGCTCGGCTCGAGGACGAGCCAGAGGTCGGAGAGCTCGTGACGCGACTCGAGCTCTCCGAGCAAGCGGTAAGCCCAAGAGACGCCGCTTCCGTGACGAAGGATCTCGGCGGCCGCGGTGACGTCTTCTCGGAAGGTGCAGGGAAAGTCGGCCACGCTTCTCTTCGCCTCCCCAGGTTCCACGGGTGCTGTCACTCGCTCGATCGCATTCACTCTCGTGGCACGCACGACCCGTTGACGGCAAGTTGAGCGCGTGTTGTGCCGTGAGGCCTTGTCGCACTGGGCTGTACCGACAATGGTAGGTCGCGTGCCGCGAAGGGTGGTGGATCTCCATCGACGAGAGGTATCGCGTTGGCGTGCGTCCGCCGCGACTGCGCGCGCCGGGGCAGTCTGCAGACCGTTTTGGTCGCGCACTACGGTTGCAGTGTCGTGGGAACGGTAGCGATGGGGGACCCGGCGCTGGAGAGCGATTCGATCGAGGAGGTGCTTCGCACCGCGCTCGATCTCTGCCTGGGGCTCGGCTCGTTCGCGGTCGACATGGCAGGCGTGGTGCACCGGGTCCTCTCCGACGAGATGCCACCGGTCGACGGGTGGCATCGCGTCGAGGTGCTCGCTCGCAACTGCCTTTCGCATCCGGCCGCCCACGGCCGCGACCTCTTTTGGAACGCAGAGGTGTCCACAGAGGCGGGCGCCGCGGACGCTTCGCTCGCGTGCGTCGTGGTGCCCGTATGGATGGGGAGCGCCGAATTGGGGCTCCTCGGAGTGGTCGACACCTGGTTGCCCGAGCCTGACGAGTACCAGCGGGCTCAGCTCGCCCGGCTCGCGACGGGGCTCGCGCCGCTCCTCCGAGGCGCCACAGGGCAGACGGCGGAGGCAGCGGCCGCCTCGCGGGCCTCCGACACGTACCCCCGAGCGGAGCGGGCGCGTCCCGCCGCGGCGCCCGACAACGACCGAGTGTCGACCCGGATCGACGCAGCGCAGCTGATCGCGGGTCTCGACGACGGGATCATGTACCTCGACGAGGCGGGGATCGTGGTGCTGTCGAACCGGGCCGCCGACGCCATGCACGGGCTGGCGCCGGAGCGCACGCTCGTCGGGTCGCCGCTCCCCGCAGCGAGCAGGCTCAGGTCGGAAGACGGCCAGCTGCTGGCCAACGACCTCCATCCTGCAACCCTGGCGCTCCGAGACGGCGTCCCACGCGAGGTCCGCCTCACCGTGGGCGAGGAAGGCGAGGGACAACGTCACGTGACCATCTCCGCGAGACCGTTCCTCGTCGAGGGGGAGAGAGGCGTGCTCGTCGTGCTGCGCGACACGACTGCGGAGTGGATGGAGCAGCAGCGCCTCACCCACTACGCCCTCTACGACCCGTTGACCGGACTTGCCAACCGCTATCTGCTGCTGGAGGAGCTCCGGCGCATGCTGCAGGGTCTTGGTCGGCGCGGGGGGGCGGTCGCCCTCATCTACATGGACCTCGACGACTTCAAGTTGATCAACGACGAGCACGGGCACGACATGGGCGACGAGGTGCTCAGTGCCTTCGCCCGGCGCCTTCGCGGGGCGGTGCGCAGCGACGACGTCGTCGCCAGGCTCGGCGGGGACGAGTTCGTCATCGCCCACGCGACGGCCGAGCGGCCTCCCGACGGCGACCTCGTCGTCTCCCGGCTGCGCAAGGTGCTGTCCGCGCCGTTCACGGTGCGCGGCATCGTCTTCGACCTCGGGGCCTCCATCGGCTGGGTGAGCACGGACCGGGGCGACGACGGCCCCGACGCGCTGCTCGCTCGAGCGGACCGCGCCATGTACCGCCACAAGCGTGACCGTGCAGCGGCACGGCGCCGGACGGTCTGAGCTCGAGCTCGCCATGCCTGTCGGTGCGACCACCGTGGAGAACCTGCTTCGTGTCGCCCGGCGCGACGCGGCGGCGATCGCCGCCTTCGCGGCGTTCCAGGCGGTCGGCAGGCCGGCACGGATCATCGCGGTGCCCGAGGTGGGGTCTTCAGAGGGGCTCACCGAAGACGAGCTCGACGAGCTGGTCCTCCAGGCATCCGTCGATCCCGAATTCCTGCACGCCCGGGTGTTCGTGAGACGGGTCCAGCTGCGACGCGCCCTCACGGTCGCGGTCGTGCCGCTGCGTGACGGCAGCCGGGACATGATCGGCGCCGTCGCAGAGCCCGACCGTCGCTTCGAGACCGCGCAGCTCGACGTCCTCCAGCGGCTTGGCGAGCGATTGGCACGCCATGTCAGGGTCGTCGAGCAGATGAACGGGCGCGGCGAGGGAAGGGGAAGTGGGACGACGGCGCCCGCCGCCGACGCCTCCGCTGGAGGATTCCACTCCGAGGGCGTCCTCGACGAGCGACCCTGGTGGACAATCCGATCAGAAGACCGTTCGGAGGGTGTGAGCGCGAGCGCCGCCGGATCGGCCGCGCAGTCGCCCGGATCGGGGCACGTGCCCGCTGTCTCGGCTCCATGGAGCAACCCGATCGTCTCGTCGGTCGAACTGCCCCGCGACGTGGCGCAAGATGTCGAGCACGGAGCCGTCACCGTGACCGGGTCGCCGTCGAGCGCGCCGCGCTCACCGAGCACGATGCCCCCGCCGCCGGAGCCCCTGCCGACCGAGCCCTCCGCACCGCCGGGGCCCTCGCCGACCGAGCCCTCGGCACCACCCGGACCTTCGGCGCCGCCGTGGGTGCTCCCCGATCAGCTCACCGGCCTTCCCGGTGCCGGGCAGTTCTTCAGCAGGGCAGGGCGGATGCTCGCGTCCGACGGCGGTTCGACAGCAGCGTTCGTGCTCGTCGTCGTCGAGGTGCCCGACGAGCGGTCGACCGCTGCGGCCGCCAGTGCACTGCGCTCGGCCCTCCGGGTCACCGACTCGGTGGCCCGGCTCGACACCACGCTGCTCGGCGCGGCCCTCCTCGTGTCGCCCGCCGACCGTGGCGAGGTGGTGGAGCGCCGGCTCGCCGCAGCGGTGCGCTCGATCGTCGAGAAGGAGCAGGAGGTCCACACCGCCTACGTCGTGGCAGAGCCCGGTGGCCGTCGCGACGCAGACGAGCTGCTGAGAGAAGCGGTGTCGCGGCTGCCAGGCCGTTGAGACCGGCGGCGGCGGAGCCCCCTGGCGGGGGGCGGGGGGCTCCGCCGCTCGGCTCCCTATCCCCTGAGGCGAACTTGGGGGGAACCCGCGCCGCGCTCCCGACCGACACGCAGTCGGACAGGCGCTGGTCCACGACGAGCCGAGCGACAAGCCTGGCCGCCCCGCAGGCGGCTGGTGCTCTCTCTCATCCGTACGGTTCCCCTCCGCTTCGAAGCTCCAAGAGCCGTCCGGGGAACGCCGGAGATGGCACGCCTACGGCGGGCCGATTCGGCGGTCCGGCTAGCTCCAGGAGCCCCGTGACTTTGCGTCCCCACCTCACGGTGGGTTTGCCCTTTCGTCGGCGCCTGCACGAGCGCACCGAGACCCAAGCACTATACGCCGCTGCCGGACCGGCGCGCAAGTGGAGTTTCCCGACGGCCGTCCGCCGCCTCTTCGGCAGGGTCGGCTTCGGTAGGGTCGGCTTCGGTAGGGTCGGCGTCCGTGGAGGAGGGCGCTGTGCCGGGCGGGGGGATCGCGACCCACATGCGTGGTGTGCAGGCGGCGACGCCGCTGGGCCGTTCGGTCTCCCGGCTGGCACTCGGCGCTCGCCGCTACGACATCGCACACCGCGCGCTCGTGATGGGAATCTTGAACCGCACGCCTGACTCCTTCTACGACCACGGCGCCACGTTCGGGCTCGACGCGCTGCTCCGCCGCGCCGACGAGCTCGTCGCGCAGGGCGCGGACATTCTCGACGTCGGGGGCGTAAAGGCCGGACCCGGTCCGGAGGTGACCGAGCAAGAGGAGCTCGACCGCGTCGTCCCCGCAGTGGGAGCGATCACGGCGCGTTTCGAGGTGCCCGTGTCGGTGGACACGTGGCGGGCGAACGTCGCTCGGGCGGCCTACCAGGCGGGCGCGGTCGTCGGCAACGACATCAGCGGCTTCGCCGACCCCGACTACCTCCTCGCCGCCGCCGGCGCGGGGGCGTCGGTCGTCGCGACTCACATCCGGCTCGCGCCCCGCGTCCCCGATCCCGCCCCCCTTTATGACGACGTCGTCGCCACGGTCGCCGCATTCCTCGCAGAGCGGGCGCGACGCGCCATCGCGGCGGGGGTGCCTGCCGAGAGGGTGGTGCTCGATGCCGGCCTCGACCTCGGCAAGACCGCCGACCAGTCCCTCGCGCTGCTGCGGGCGTCCGACGTGCTCGCCGGGCTGGGCTTCCCCCTCCTCCTCTCGGCGTCCAACAAGACGTTCCTGGGCGTCGTGCTCGGGCTCGGGCTCGACGAGCGGCGGGAGGCGTCCCTCTCCGCCGCCGCCCTCGGCATCGCCTTGGGGTGCAGGGTCCTGCGCGTCCACGACGTCGCGGGGACCGTGCGCGTCCGTGACGCCCTCGCAGAGATCCTCTCCGCGCGCGGGAGCTCGCCGGTGCCCATACGCCGGCTCCGATGACGGGCCGCGCCCTGGGTGAGGAGGGGGAGGGAACCCCGCGCGCCGCCGGGACCTCGCGCGCCGGCCCAGCCGGCACCTCGCGCGCCGGCTCCCCCGGCACCGTCCACGTGGTCCGTGGGGATGATCCGGCGCTCGTCGTCCAGGCGGCGCGCGCGCTCGTCGAACGGCTGTCCGGCGGCGTCGACCAGTCGCTGGCGGTCGAAGAGCACGGTGCCGCCGACGAGCTCGACGTCGGAGCGATCGTGGACGCGTGCACGACGCCGCCCCTCCTGGCCGACCGACGGGTGGTCGTCGTGCGCGAGGCCGGCAGGCTTGGCGCGTCGGACGCGGCGCGCCTCGCGCAGGCCCTCGACCACGCCGTCCCCTCGGTCCACCTCGTGCTCGTCGCAGGGGGCGGGTCGATCCCCGCTCCGCTGGTGAAGCTCGCGGCCGCATCCGGCGAGGTGGTCGAGGCGGCGGCCGGCCGCGGCCGTGAACGCGGGCGCTGGATGGCCGAGCAGCTCCGCCACGCGCCCGTGCGGCTCGACGCCGCCGCGAGCCGCCGGCTGGAGGAGCACCTCGGCGAGGATCTCGGTCGGCTGGCGGGCCTTCTCGAGTCGCTCGCCGCCGCCTACGGAAAGGGCGCGTCCGTGAGCCTCGCGGCGCTCGAGCCGTTCCTCGGGGAAGCCGGCGCGGTCCCTCCCTGGGAGCTCACCGACGCGGTCGACCAGGGCGACGCCCGTGCCGCCCTCCGCGCGCTCCACCGACTGGTCGGGTCCGGCCGGCCGGCCCCGCTGGTCCTCGCCACCCTGCACAGCCACTTCTCCAACATGCTGCGCCTGGACGGGGCTGCGGTCGTCACCGCAGACGCCGCCGCCGCCCTCCTCGGCGTGAAGAGCCCGTTCGTCGCCAAGAAGGCGCTGGAGCGGGCCCGCCAGCTTGGCAGCGAGCGCATCGGCCAGGCCGTCACCTTGATCGCGGACGCAGACCTCGACGTGAAGGGGAGGACGGCACTGCCGGCCGAGGTGGTGCTCGAGGTGCTCGTCGCGCGGCTGGCCCGCCTCGCCCGGACCCGGGCCGCAGCCCCGCACGCGCAGCGCAGCGCGCCCGCTCCTCGGGGCGGCCGGGCGCGCCGCTGACCCCGACGTCGAGGCGCGCAGCCTCAGGACGAGAGCTTCGCGATGCGCCGCATCAGCCGCGACTTGCGGTTCGCGGCCTGGTTCTTGTGGATCACGCCCTGTGAGGCGGCCTTGTCGATCCGCTTCACCGCGGCACGGAGCGCGTCGATCGCGTCCTCCGCGCCGGACTCGGCTGCTGCGACAGCGGTCTTGGCCCGGGTGCGCATCTCGGAGCGGACAGACCGGTTGCGCAGCCGCCGGCGCTCGTTCTGGAGATTGCGCTTGATCTGGGACTTGATGTTCGCCACGGTGCGAATTCCTCGGATCTGCGGTCAGGGTGCCACCGGCATGCCAATGGCGCGCGGGCCCGGGCTCGTCCCGGGACGCGGCGGGCGCCCATCGTAGCAGGCGACCTGGCGCGGTCGCCCGGTCGCGCCACGTGCTCGGGCAAGGGAGTCGCCGCCGCTACGATCGATGGACCGTGCCCTCGTCTGGCGGGCCGGCACCCGGGAAGGTGCCGACCGCGCGCATCCGCAACTTCTCGATCATCAGCCACGTCGACCACGGCAAGTCGACGCTCTCGGACCGTATCCTCGAGCTGACCGGCGCGGTCGACCCCCGCCTGATGCGCGAGCAGTACCTGGACTCGATGGACATCGAGCGCGAGCGCGGCATCACGATCAAGGCGCAGAACGTGCGGGTCGTCTACCGGGACCACGTGCTGCACCTGATCGACACCCCTGGCCACGTCGACTTCGGCTACGAGGTGAGCCGGTCGCTCGCGGCCTGCGAAGGGGCGGTGCTGCTCGTCGACGCGTCGCAGGGGATCCAGGCGCAGACCCTCGCCAACAGCTACCAGGCCATCGAGCACGACCTCGAGATCGTGGCCGTGCTGAACAAGATCGACCTGCCCGCGGCGGACCCCGAGCGGGCGGCGAAGGAGATCGAGCAGGTCCTCGGGATCGCGGCGGACCAGATCCTGCGCATCTCGGCGAAGACGGGCGAGGGCGTGCCCGAGCTGCTCGACGCAATCGTCGAACGGATCCCCCCGCCCGAGGGGCGGCGCGACGCCCCGCTGCGAGCGCTGATCTTCGACTCGTCCTACGACCAGTACCGGGGAGTGGTCTCCTCGGTGCGGGTGGTCGACGGTGTGCTGTCCAACGCGAGCCGCCTGCGGTTCATGCAGGCGGGGGCGGTGCATGACGTCGAGGAGATCGGCGTGCGCACGCCCGACCCCCAGCGCGCCGAGGAGCTCGGCCCCGGAGAGGTGGGCTACCTCATCGCAGGGATCAAGAACGTCGGGGAGGCCCGCTCGGGCGAGACGGTGACCGACGCCGCGTCCCCGGCGCCCGCCCCGCTTGCGGGTTACCGCGACCCGAAGCCGATGGTCTTCTGCGGCCTGTACCCGATCGACGGCGACGAGCTCCCCGAGCTGCGCGACGCGCTCGACAAGCTGAAGCTCAACGACGCCAGCTTCACCTACGAGCCCGAGTCGTCGCACGCGCTCGGCTTCGGCTTCCGCTGCGGCTTCCTCGGGCTCTTGCACATGGAGATCATCAGGGAGCGGCTCGAGCGGGAGTTCGATCTCTCGCTCATCGCCACCGCGCCGTCTGTCGAGTACCGGGCGTACCTGACCGACGGGACGGTCGCAGAGGTGGACAACCCCACCGGTCTCCCCGATGCCGCACGGATCGACCATGTCGACGAGCCGATGCTGACCGCCACCGTCCTCACGCCCTCGGAGTACACCGGCACGGTCATGGACCTGTGCCAGAGCCGCCGCGGCGAGATGCAACGCATGGAGTACCTCTCGCCCGAGCGGGTCGAGCTCGTCTACTCGATCCCGCTCGCCGAGGTCGTCGTCGACTTCTTCGACCAGCTGAAGAGCCGGACGAAGGGCTATGCGAGCCTCGACTACGAGCCTGCGGGCTACGCGACGGCCGACCTCGTGCGCGTCGACCTGCTCATCAACCACGTCCCGGTGGACGCCTTCTCGACGATCGTCCACCGCTCGGCGGCCGACGCCTACGGGCGGCGGATGACCGAGAAGCTGCGCGAGCTGATCCCCCGCCAGCTCTTCGACGTCCCGATCCAGGCGGCGATCGGCGGGCGGGTCGTCGCGCGCGAGACCGTGAAGGCGAGGCGCAAGGATGTGCTGGCGAAGTGCTATGGGGGTGACATCACGCGCAAGCGCAAGCTGCTCGAGCGCCAGAAGGAGGGGAAGAAGCGGATGAAGAGCATCGGACGCGTCGAGGTGCCCCAGGAGGCGTTCATCTCGGCGCTCCGCCTCGACGATTGACCGGCGCACGACCGCCCGCGCGAGCCTGGCACTCGGTAGAATCGAGTGCCAAGGACGACGTTGCCGACGGAGACGCACCCATGCCCGACACCCAGGACCTCGACCCCCGCAAGGCCGCGATCCTCGAGGCCGTCGTGACCGAGTACATCGGCACGGCCCAGCCGGTCGGGTCCCACCACGTGGCCCAGGCCGCCGGCATCAACGTCTCGTCGGCGACGATCCGCTCCGAGATGGTGGCGCTGGAGCGCGAGGGGTACCTCGCGCAGCCGCACACGAGCGCCGGGCGGATCCCGACCGACAAGGGCTACCGGTTCTTCGTCGACCAGCTGACCGAGCCCGGCGTGCTCAGCCCGTCGCAGCGCCACAAGGTGAGCCGGTTCTTCGACCAGGTCCACGGGGAGATGGAGGAGATGCTCGAGCGGACCTCTGGGCTGCTCTGCGAGCTCACCTCCTACGCGTCGGTGGTGCTCCCGCCGAGCCACGAAGCCGCCGCGGTGCGCTCCGTGCAGCTCGTGGGGCTCGGGCCGAGGTTGGCCCTGCTCGTGGCGGTCCTCGCCGACGGCACGGTCGAGAAGCGCTCGATCGACTTCGCCGAAGAGGTCTCCGACGAGGTGCTGGCAACGGCGTCGGCCCGGTTGCAGGCGGCCGCGAAGTCGCGTTCGCTCGGTGCGGTCATCGCGCCGGAGCCGAGCGGCGACCCTGCGGTCGACAAGGTGGTGTCGCTCGCGCAGCCGGTGCTCGCGGACCTCGCCTCGGAGGCCCACGACCGCGTGTTCGTCGGAGGCCCCTCCAAGCTTGCTGCGGCCTTCGACGCGGTCGACACCGTCCGCGCAGTGCTCGCCACGCTCGAGAAGCAGCTCGTCGTGGTCTCCCTCCTTCGCGACGTGATCGAGCGGGGCCTGTCCGTGGCGATCGGGGCGGAGCACGGCTACGAGCCGCTCTCCTCGTGCGCCGTGGTAGTGACGCCGGTCAACGTCGACGGGCATGCGGCGGGTGCCGTGGGGCTGCTCGGGCCGACCCGCATGAATTATCCGCAGGCGCTCGCCGCAGCCCGGGTCGTCTCGGAGCACCTCGGCCGGCGGCTCGGCGAATCGTTCGATCCCGGGTCGGCGCGCCGGCCGGCCGGGAGGGCCGCTCCAAGGAGGCGTGCACGTGGCAGGCGCTGAGACGATGGGCGACCTCTACGAGCTTCTCGGGGTCCGGCCGGACGCGACCGAAGAGGAGATCAAGCGCGCCTACCGGCGCCGGGCGCGCGAGTACCACCCGGACGCGAACGGAGGCGACCCGGAGCTCGAGGCCAAGTTCAAGGAGATCTCCTTCGCCTACGAGGTGCTGCGCGACCCCGAGCGCCGCGCCCGCTACGACCGGCTCGGCCCCGCGAGCTTCGGCGGCGCAGGCGCCGCAGGCGGCGCCGGCTTCGGGTTCGACGGCGGGCTCTCGGACCTCTTCGAGATGTTCTTCGGGACGATGACCGGCGCACCCCGCGGGAGGCAGCGTGGCCCCCAGCAGGGCAGCGACGCCGAGGTCACCTTGCACCTCGAATTCGCCGAGGCGGTCTTCGGGGCGCACAAGCAGCTCTCGGTGCGGCTGCCGGTCACCTGCAGCGAGTGCGGCGGCAGCGGGGCGGCGCCGGGGACCCAGCCCGTCGCGTGCACCGACTGCCAGGGGACGGGCGAGATCCGCCGCCTCCGCAACTCCCTGCTGGGCCAGGTGATGACCACGATCGGCTGCTCGAGGTGCCAGGGGACCGGCGAGGTGATCGCCGACCCCTGCAGGGCCTGTCGCGGCGACGGACGGCGGATGGAGGACAGGGACTTCATGGTCGAAGTGCCCGCCGGCGTGGACGACGGGTCGACGCTCCGCCTCGCGGGCCGGGGCCCGGCAGGGCCGCGCGGCGGGCCCAACGGGTCGCTCTTCGTCCACCTCGTGGTGGAGCCCGACGAGCGTTTCGAGCGCGCAGGCGACGACCTGCACACGACCCTGCACATCGGCATGGCACAAGCGGCGCTCGGCACGTCGGTCGAGGTGGAGACGCTCGAGGAGCCTCGCCAGATCGCGGTCGCGCAGGGCACCCAGACCGGGACGGTGGTGCGGATCCGAGGGCTCGGCGTGCCCCACCTCCGAGGACGCGGCCGGGGCGACCTCTACGTCCACCTCGCGGTCGACACGCCGACCGAGCTCTCGCCCCGCCAGCGTGAGCTCTTGGCCGAGCTCGCCGCTGAGCGCGGCGAGGAGGTCCACGGACACGACGGCGTCCTCTCCCGGATCCGCTCCGCGCTCGGCTGATCCCCGGGCAGGCATGCCACCGGGGCTCGTCGCGCGCCGCCGCGCCGCCGCGCAGGTGCTCGTCGGCGACCCAGGCGCCCCGGTCCTCGCGAGCGAGTCCGCCCACCACCTGGAGCGAGTCCTGCGGTTGGCCGACGGCGAGACGGTCGTGGCGACCGACGGACGCGGCCGATGGACGCGGTGCCGCTATCGCCGGCAGGGCACCCTCGAGCTGGACGGGACGACGGAGCTCGAAGCCGCGCCGGTCCCGGCCCTTACCGTCGCCTTCACCCCTGTGAAGGCTGCTCGCCCCGAGTGGGTGGTCCAGAAGCTCACCGAGCTCGGCATCGACCGGATCGTCATCCTCTCGTCGGCCCGCTCGGTCGTCCGTTGGGACGCGGACCGTGCCGGCGCCCTCCTCGGCCGCCTTCGCCGGGTGGCGGCCGAGGCGTCAGCCCAGTCCCGGCGGGTGTGGCTCCCAGAGGTCGTCGGCGTCGTCGGCCTCGACGACCTCGAACCCGCAGGCACGGCCCTCGCCGAGCCCGGCGGCCCTGCGCTCGCCGCGGAGGTCACCGGCATCGCCGTCGGGCCCGAAGGCGGGTGGAGCGCCGACGAGCTCTCGTCGGGCTGGCCGACGGTCGGGCTCGCGGCGTACGTGCTTCGCACCGAGACCGCCGCGATCGCTGCCGGGGTGCTCCTCGGCGCCCGGCGCGCCGGTACGGTGTCAGGCCACGGAGAATGAGTCTCCGACGGCACATCGCAGTGGGAGTATGAACGTGATGGCGGAGCAGGTGCGCTGGCTCAGCACCAAGGATGCGTCGGCGCGCCTCGGCGTGACGCTGCGGAGCCTGTACCGGTTCATTGACGGCGGCGACCTCGCGGCCTATAAGTTCGGCCGGGTGATCCGCCTGAAGGAGGAGGACGTCGACCGGTTCATCGAGTCCTGCAGGATCGCCCCCGGCGATCTGGAGCACCTCCTGCCGCCCCGCCGATCGACCGACGGACGGGAACCCTGACGCCGGCCGGCTGCCTCTTCTGCGGGATCGTGGCCGGCGAGGTGCCCGCCGAGGTGGTCTGCACCACCGCACGCACCGTCGCGTTCCGTGACATCCACCCCCAGGCGCCAGTCCACGTGCTCGTCGTGCCCCGGCGCCACATCGACCACGCCGGCGTCGTCTCGCCGGAGGACGCCCCGGACGTCGCGGAGATGTTCACGACCGCCCGCGCGGTCGCCGAGGCCGAAGGGATCGGCGCCCCCGAGCGCGGGTACCGCCTGGTGCTCAACGTCGGGAAGGACTCTTTGAACTCCGTGCCCCACCTCCACCTCCACGTGCTCGGCGGCAGGCCGATGACGTGGCCCCCCGGGTGACGGCAGCCGACCGCGCGCCGGGGTTGCAGGCGCCCGGCACGGCTGGCGGGCACGGCGAGGCCGGCACGGCAGGCGGGCCAGGCGAGCCCCAGAGGGGGGTCCCCACGACCTCGCGCCGGGAGACCTTGGTGCCCAACACGCACCTCATGGCGAGCCTCCTCGGACCGCACGACGAGCTGCTGCGGCTCGTCGAGCGCGCCTTTACCGAAGATCGGATCGCCGTGCAGGGCAACCGGATCGCGGTCGACGGGCCCGACGCCGAGAAGCTGTCGCGTCTGTTCGAAGAGCTGGTCCTCGTGCTCGAGTCCGGGCAGGCGCTGGACGCGGCGAAAGTTCGCCGGACCATCGACATGGTGCGCGACGACGTCCGCCCCTCCGAGGTGCTCAACGCCGAGGTCGTGCGCGGCGCGCGAGGACGCTCGATCCGCCCCTACACCGCCGGCCAGAAGCGCTACACCGACGCGATCGGCGCGAGCACCGTCACCTTCGGCATCGGCCCGGCGGGGACCGGCAAGTCCTACCTCGCGGTCGCGCTCGCCGTGCAGGCGCTCCAGACCCGGGCCGTCAACCGCATCATCCTCACGCGCCCGGCGGTCGAGGCGGGGGAGCGGCTCGGGTTCCTGCCGGGCGACCTGATGGCCAAGGTCGACCCCTACCTGCGCCCCCTCTACGACGCCCTTTACGACCTCCTCGAGCCCGACGGCGCCCAGCGGCTCTTGGACCGCGGGACGATCGAGGTCGCACCGCTCGCGTTCATGCGGGGACGGACGTTGAACAGCTCGTTCATGATCCTCGACGAGGCGCAGAACACGACGCCCGAGCAGATGAAGATGTTCCTCACCCGCATCGGCTTCGGCTCCAAGTGCGTGGTGACCGGCGACGTCACGCAGATCGACGTCCCCGGCGGCCGATCGGGCCTCGTGGGCCTCGAGGAGGTGCTCGGCGCGGTGCCCGGGGTCTCCTTCGTGCAGCTGACGCGTCGTGACGTCGTGCGGCACCAGATCGTGGGGGACATCATCCACGCGTACGAGGAGGCTGAGCGCGCCGCCAATGGCCGCTGACGTCTACGCCGCCGACGAGCAGGCGGAGCATGCGGTCGACCTCGACCGGTGGGCGGCGCTCGCTCGCGCGGTGCTCGAGGACCGCCGGGTGCGCGGCGAGGTCGAGGTGTCGCTCCTCTTCGTCGACGAGCCGTCGATCGCCGCGCTCAACGAGCAATTCCTCGGGCGAGAGGGCCCGACCGACGTCCTTGCGTTCCCTATCGAGGACGAACCCCTCCCCGGTGGCCGCTCCCCGGACTCGGGCGGGACCGGCCCGGGCGTGGACGTCGGCGAGGAGCCGCTGACCCTCCTCGGCGACGTGGTGATCTGCCCCGCGGTCGCTGCTCGGAATGCCGACGAGCACGGCGCGACGGTCGAAGACGAGCTGGCCCTGCTCGTGGTCCACGGCGTCCTGCACCTCCTCGGGATGGACCACGAGACAGACCTCGAGGCAGAGGAGATGGAGCGCCTCGAGCGCGAGCTCCTGGCTCGCCACCACAGAAGCGGTCAGCACGGCGCCGGCGGCTCGCCGTGACCGGCGCACCCGTCGTCGCGGCCGCGGGGTTCCGCGCGACCGACTGGGTGCTGATCGCGGTCATCGTCGTGCTCCTCGCCGCGTCCGGCCTCCTCGCCCTCGCGGAGACCGGCCTCGTGCGGACCAGCCGCGTGAAGGCGAAGGCGCTCTTGGACGAGCATCGCCGCGGCGCGCGCCAGCTCGTGCGGCTCGTCGAGCACCCCGAGCAGTTCCTCAATCCCGTGCTCCTCCTCGTGCTGATCTGCCAGCTCGTCTCGGCGACGCTCGTCGGCGTGCTCGCCTCGGCATGGCTGGGCGCGTGGGGCGTCGTGGTCGGGACGGTGTTCGAGGTGGTCGTGATCTTCGTCTTGTTCGAAGCCGTGCCGAAGAACTGGGCCGTGCACAATCACGAGCGAGCCGCCCTGCTCACCGCGCCGGTCGTCACCGCGATCGTCCGCTTCCCACCGGTCCGTGCCATCTCGACGGTCCTGATCGGCCTCGCCAACCTGCTCATCGGCCGGTTCGGCGGGGGCGGCGCCCCCGCCCCGAGGGTGACCGAGTCGGAGCTCTTGGCGATGGCCGACGTGGCCCAGGCCGAGGATGTGATCGAGCTTCAGGAGCGGACGCTGATCCACTCGATCATCGACTTCGGGGACGCGGTCGTGCGCGAGGTCATGGTGCCGCGCCTCGACATGCTCACGCTGGACGCGGGTGTCACCGTCCACGACGCGCTCGAAGAGGTGCTCGCTGCAGGTCGCAGCCGCGTGCCGGTGCACGAAGGGGACGTCGACGACGTGGTGGGCATCGCCTACGCCAAGGACCTCATGCGCGCGGAACACGAGGGGCGCGGTGACGAGGTCGTGCGCGCGCATCTGCGCCCGGCGCACTTCGTCCCCGAGACCAAGAGGCTCACGACGCTCCTGCGGGAGATGCAGGAGAAGAAGTTCCACATGTCGATCGTCGTCGACGAGTACGGGAGCACGGTCGGCCTCGTCACCCTCGAGGACCTCATCGAGGAGCTCGTCGGCGAGATCGTGGACGAGTACGACGTCGAGGAGCCGGTGGTGGAGTCCCTGCCCGACGGGAGCGTCGTGGTGACGGGGCGCATGGCGATCGACGACGTCGACGATCTGCTCGGGACCGAGCTCCCCCAGGAGGGCTGGGACACGGTCGGCGGTCTCATGCTCGCCGTCGGCGGCCATGTCCCCGCACAGGGCGAGTCGGTCGACGTCGACGGGGTGCGCCTCGTCGCCGAGCGGGTCCAGGGACGGCGCATCTCCCGGGTGCGGATCGAGCGCACGGCCCCGGCCGGGCCCGCCGACGACGCCGAGGAGTGAGCTCGCCGATGAAGACGGGGTTCGCCGCGGTCGTCGGCCGTCCGAACGTCGGCAAGTCGACGCTCGTCAACCGGATCGTCGGCGCGAAGGTCACGATCGTCTCGTCGCGGCCCAACACCACGCGCCACGTCGTGCGCGGCGTGCTCCACCGTCCCGGTGCCCAGCTCGTGCTCGTGGACACCCCGGGCTTCCACCGGCCCCGCAGCGCGCTCGGCGCCCGTCTCGTCGAGGCGGCCGACGCGTCGCTCGACGACGTGGACGTCGCGGTCGCCGTGCTCGATGCCACCGCCCCGGTCGGGCCCGGGGACCGGATCGTCCTCGCCCGTGCGATCGCCGGGAGGGAGGCGCCGCGGGCTCCCGACGCCGGCGGCCGCCTCCTCGTCGTCGTCAACAAGGTCGACCGCGTCCGCCCCGCGCAGCTCCTCGGCCAGCTGGCCGCCGCGGCCGCCGCGGTCGACGAGCTGGGTGGGAGCGGCTCGGCGGAATATTTCCCCGTGTCGGCGCGCACCGGTGAGGGTGTCGACGCGCTCGTCGGCTCGATCGTCGACCGGCTGCCCGAAGGACCCGCGTACTACCCCTCCGACATGACGACCGACACGCCCGAGGCGCTCTCGGTGGCAGAGCTCGTGCGCGAGCAGCTCCTGCGGCGCGCCCGGGAGGAGCTTCCCCACTCGATCGCCTGTCGGGTGACCGAGTGGGACTGGCCGCGGATCCGCTGCGAGATCGTGGTGGAGCGCGACTCGCAGAAGGGCATCGTCATCGGCCGCAAGGGCGCGGTGCTGAAGGAGGTCGGGACGGCTGTCCGAGCGCAGCTGCCGCCGGGTGCCTACCTCGAGCTCTACGTGCGGGTGGAGAAGCGCTGGCAGCAGCGTCCCGACGCCCTCGACCGGCTCGGTTACTGACCCGCAGGCCGAAGAGGGGAGACCGCGTCCAGCACGCGCGCGAGGTCGTCGACGAGCGCGCCGGCGGCGTCGGGGCGGACCGCCAACTTCTTGCGCGTGCCTTCGCGGACCTCGGCGACGAGGCCGGCGTCGCGGAGCAGCTTCACGTGGTTGCTCACCGTCGGCTGGGCGAGGCCGAAGCGCGTGGCCAGCTCGGTCACCGTGAGTGCCCGAGCGCGCAGGCTGTCGACGATCGCGAGCCTCGTCGGGTCCGAGAGCGCGCGCAGCCTCTTGGCGAGGTCCTCGTTGCGCTCGCGCGCAGCGCTTGCCGGCTCCTCGGCGCGGATGCCGAGCACGACGTGTCCCGGGACGTCGTAGAGCAGGCCCAGGTGGGCGAAGTAGGCGGGCACGACCACGATCTCCACGTCGGGCGCGAGGGCGGCCACCACCCTCTCCGCGTGCTCACCGAAGTGCCACGAGCCCCTCACGAGGTCACGCCATCCTGCGCCCCTGGACAACATCGCCTGTTTCGACGCGATCGCGTCGGCCACCGCGGCGCGGCCGTGCTGCTCCCAGCTGGGCCCCGCGGCCTCCCAGACCCGCGAGACGACGTCGACGAACCGGCGGCGCACCTGTGCCGAGCGGCGGAGGCGGGCCAGGCGCAAGAGCGCGGTCCGCCGGTCGACGTCGCTCTCCGCCAGGAGCGGCCAGTCCGACGGGGCGGTGGGCACCGACGAGCAGAGACCGCCGAGCGCCGCGAGCAACGCCGACGGCTCCTCTTCGAAGAGGAGCCCCCCGTGGTGGGCGAGGAGCACCAGCTCGGTGAAGGCCCCCGGTGCCCGAGTCTCCTCAGCGGGCTCCTCGCCGGCCCACAGCGCGCGCACCTCCTCGCGAAGGTCGGGCCGCTCTTCGTCGTAGAGGGCGTGGAGGGCTGGGTGGTCGGCGCGGAAGTCCTCGCGGACGGCCGAGTGGAGCACCCACTCGAGCTCGATGGCTGCTGAGCCTCGGACGGCCACCTTGGGCTCGACCGCCTCTCCCGGCTCTTCGAAGATAGGCATAGCGAGATGACTATATCCCTCTATCGTTCGAACTCAAACTAGAGCTGCTACACTGGTGGCATGTTGCACCAACCATGGACGACGGCGAGCAAGCTCGCTGCGCAGCGGAGCTCCGACCTCTCTCACCTGGCGGCGTCGCGTCGCCGCCGCTCGGCGCCCCGAGCGGAGGGGAAGCCGGGCACGGTGGCGCTCGCCGCCGGCAGGGCGCTGGTGGCCGCAGGCTGGCGGCTCGGCGGCGACGGGGCGCTCCCCCCGCCGGCCGTCCCCCCGCCGGCCGTCCCCCCGCCGGCGCGCCGCCGGGCAGCCTGAGCGAGGCCAGTGCCCGACCACGATCAGCCAGGACCCTGGGGGACGAAGAGCCGCTCGAGGAATGCCTCAACCTCGGCGCGCTGGACGGTGCGGCGCATGGGGGGCAGCGCGTCGAGGAGCGTCTTTCGGTACGGAGCCGTCGCCAGGCGGGGATCGAGGACGGCGACCACCCCCTGGTCGGTGGAGCTGCGGATGAGCCGCCCGACGCCCTGAGCGAGCAGCGCGGCGGCCCTCGGCAGGTCGACGAGCGCGAACGCCCGCTCCCCGGCGCGCGCGCGTCGCGCCTCGAGCAACGGGTCGTCGGGACGGCCGAAGGGGAGCCGGTCCAGCGTCACAAGGCTGAGGGCGCGGCCCGGCACGTCGACGCCTTGCCAGAACCCGAGCGTCGCGAAGAGACAGGACGTCTCTGCGCGCGTGAACCGCTCGAGCAGCTGCGCCTTGGGAAGCCCTCCTTGGGCAAGCACCTCGAAGGGCAGGCGTGCCGCGAGCGCTTCGGCGGCCTCGTCGGCCGCCCGCCGGCTCGTGAACAAGGCGAGCGTCCGCCCGCCGGCGGCCGAGATCAGGGCCTCGAGCTCGTCGAGGACCGCGCCCTGCGCGCCGGGGCGGCGAGGGTCGGGGAGGTGGCGGGCGACGTAGAGCAGCGCGTGGGTCCGGTAGTCGAACGGGCTCCCGACGTCGAGGTGGTCGACGTCGAAATGGTCCAGCTGCAGCCGGGCCGCCAGGTGCGGCGGGACGGTCGCGCTGGTGAGCACCGCGCTCACCGAGCCCCACAGCGTCCCGGCGAGCACCGGCCCCACGTCGACCGGCGAGAGCCGGAGCACCGGCCCGTTGGCCGTGGCGTCGATCCAGCAGACGTCGCCCTCGCCGGGCGAGAGCAGCCGCCTCACGTCCTCTTCGAGGTGGGCTGCTGCGGTGAGCGCCCGGGTGCTCCGGGCCGCGGTGCCCGCGCCGTCGTGGCCCGCGCCGTCGTGGCCTCCTGCGGGGTTCCCCGCGTCGGCGAGGCGGCCGCGTAGCCGCTCGAGCCGCGTGCGTGCGAGCTCGAGAAGGCGGCGAAGCTCCGCGTCGAGCCCGGCGTCCGTGCCGCCTGCGCCGCCTTCGCCGCCTGCGCCGCCTGCGGTGGACGGTCGTCGGCGCACCGGAGCGCCAGTGCTGTCGATCCCGAAGAAGTCGCGTGCTCTGAGGGGGGCTCCGCCGGCCGGCGCGCGGGGTGCCGGGCCCTGGCCACCGGCGTGTCGCGCCGGCTCCTCGGGTCGCAGCACGCGCCGCCCGGCGCGCGCAGCGAGGAGCGCGCGCAGGCTCTCGGCCACGTCGTCGAGGCCGGGGGAATTTGCGGGATCACCGAGCGCGGCCCGAACCGAGGCGTGGAGCGCGCGGAGCCTCCCCGGGGCGAGGTCGACGCCGAGGCTCTGGGTCATGACCTCTTCGACCTCGTGCGCTTCGTCGAAGATCACAACGTTGTGCGGGGGGAGGACCGCGCCGCCGCTCGCGAGGTGGGCTCCGTAGAGGTGGGTGTTCACGATCACCACGTCAGCTTCGGCCGCGCGCTGGCGCGCCCGCTCGGCGAAGCACCGCGCACCCTCGGGGCAGCGGTGCGCGCCGGGGCACTCGCGCGCGCCGACGCTCACCGCCGCCCAGGCGCGCTCGTGGGGCTCGAAGTCGAGGTCCCCCCGGTCGCCGCTCTCGGTCGTCACCGACCATGCGAGGAGGCGCTGGAGATCGCCGGCGAGACGTCCGGCGCCGGACGCGCCGGTCGGGCTCGCGGCTCCGCGATCGCCGGCCAGCTCCACGTCCGTCCACTGCCCGCCGGCCGCCGCGCCGAGGTCGGGCTGGACGCCGCGGCCGGCGACCTCGGCCGCCCGCTGAAGGCAGAGGTAGTTGCTCCGTCCCTTGAGCACGGCGAACGACAGCGGCCGCCCGAGCGCGCGGGCCACCTGCGGGAGGTCCTTGCCCGCGAGCTGGTCCTGGAGCGCCTTGGTCGCGGTGGCGACCACCGTTCGCTCGCCCGACGCGACGGCCGCGACGAGGTACGCCAGGGACTTCCCGGTCCCGGTGCCGGCTTGGACGACAAGGTGGCGTCCCGAGGCGATCGCACGCGCCGCTGCACGCGCCATCTCGACCTGGCCCGGCCGCTCCTCTCCGCCGTCGGGCAGGCCGGCCGTCACCTTCTCGAGGAGCGCGACGAGGTCATCGGCGCCCATGGCCCGCCACCGTAGCGGGGCGGCGTGCCCGCCCCGTGCCGCCGCCACGTAGGGTGGTGGCCCGTGAAAGGCGTCCTCCTCGCCGGCGGGACGGGCTCGCGCCTCTACCCGCTCACCCGCATCACCAACAAGCACCTGCTGCCCATCTACGACCGGCCGATGGTGCAGTGGGCGATCGAGGCCGTGGTGAACGCCGGGATCGCCGACATCATGCTCGTCACCGGCGGGACGCACGCCGGCGAGTTCCTCCGGCTGCTCGGGAACGGCCACGAGTTCGGCATCGACCGGCTCAGCTACGCCTATCAGGAGCGCCCGGGCGGGATCGCCGAGGCGCTCGGCCTCGCGGAGCGCTTCTGCGACGGCGACCCGGTCCTCGTGATGCTCGCCGACAACGTGGTCGAGCGCTCGATCCGCCCGATGGTCGAGAGCTTCCTGGCCGAGCCCCACGGGGCGCGGATCCTCCTCACGCGGGTGGACGAGCCCGAGCACCTCCGCCATCTGGGCGTTCCCGAGCTCGACGCAGAAGGGCGGGTCACCCGGATCGTCGAGAAGCCGGAGGACCCGCCCTCGCACTTCGGCGTCACGGGCATCTACTGCTACGACGCCGGCGTCTTCGAGGTGATCAAGACGCTCGAACCCTCCGGCCGCGGCGAGCTCGAGATCACCGACGTCAACAACTACTACGTGTCGGCGGGTTCGATGGGCTACGACGTCCTCGAGGGCTTCTGGGGGGATGCAGGCGAGTCGATCGAGGCCTACTACTCCGTCAACGACTTCGTGCGCACCTACGGGGCCAACAAGTCCTGACCGCTCAGGGCGTGAAGAGCGTCCTGTCGTGGAGCGGCGCTGCTCGCCGCATCGCCTGCCGCACGCTCGCCGCCACCCCGGGGCCGTCGAGCCCGAGCTCCGCGAGGATCGCGTCGGGCTTGTCGTGGGGGAGGTAGGCGCGGGGGATCCCGAGGATCCTGATCGCCGGCGCCTCACGGTCCGTCTCGTCGGCCGCGCGGCCGACGGCGTCGGCGAGGAAGGACCCCGCGCCGCCCGTCGCCAGCCCGTCCTCTGCGGTCACGACGAGCCGGTGACGCGCAGCGTCGTCGATCATGGCCTCGTCGGGCGGGCTGACCGCCCGCACGTCCCAGACCGTCGCGTCGATCCCTGTGGCCGCGAGCTCCTCCGCCGCGGCCGCGCACGCCTCGAGGAGCTTGCCGACCCCAAGGAGGCACACCGACCCGTCGCCTTGGCGCACGAGGCGGGCGTCGAGCCCGCAGCCGGCTTCCGCGTGGCGTGCCGGGGCGGTGGCAGGGAAGCGGATGGTCGCCGGACCGTCAAGCTCGACGGCCGTCTCGAGCATCGCCTCGAGGTCCTCGGCGCTCGAGGGCGCGAGCACGGTCATGCCGGGGACCGCGAGCGACAGCACGAGGTCGAAGATCCCGTGGTGGCTCGGGCCGTTCTCCCCCGTGATCCCCGCCCGGTCGAGGGCGAAGACCACCGGCAAGCGGTGCAGCCCGACGTCGAGGTTCATCTGGTCGAAGGCGCGCGACAAGAAGGTCGAGTAGACCGCCACGACCGGGTGCAGGCCCCCCATCGCCATGCCGGCGGCGGCGGTGACCTCGTGCTGCTCGGCGATCCCCACGTCGAAGAAGCGATCGGGGAAGCGCGCCTGGAAGGCGAGCAAGCCGGTCGGCCCGGGCATCGCCGCGGTGAGCGCGACCACGTCCGGCCGCCGCTCGGCGATGCGGATGAGGGCCCGCGCGAAGGCGTCGGTGTAGGTGGGCGCCGGGGACGCCGAGCCGTCCGGAGCAGACGTGGCCGGGGGGGGCGTGCGCACGCTTCCCACAGCTGGGGTCGGGGGGCTTGGAGCCGGAGCCCCGGCCTGTGCGCGCCCAGTCGCCTTCACGTCGTGGAGGCACTGCACTTCGTCCTCTTCGGCCGGTGCGTAGCCCCTGCCCTTCTGGGTGAGCACGTGCACCACGATCGGCCCGTCCCACCCGGCGGCGTGCAGGAGCGCCTGCTCGGTCTGCGCGACGTCGTGGCCGTCGATCGGGCCCGCGTACCGGACGCCCAGGGCCTCGAAGAAGGTGTGCGGGGAGACGACCTCGCGCAGCGCCGTGGTGAGGCCGTGCACGCCGCTGTAGGCGAGGTCGCCGACGCCGGGGAGGTCGCGCAGCATGTGGCGCAGCCGCTCGCGCGTCTGGACATAGGTCGGGTTGAGCCGCAGGGACGTCACCCCGCGCGAGAGCAGCGAGACCGTCGGCGCGTACGACCGTCCGTTGTCATTGAGCACCACGAGCACCCGCCGGCCCGAGTGGCCGAGGTTGTTGAGCGCCTCGTACGCCATGCCGCCGGTGAGGGCCCCGTCGCCGACGACGGCGACGACGTGCCGGTCCCCACCTGAGCCGACGAGCTGACCGTCGAGCGCCCAGGCGCTCGCGAGACCGTGCGCGTACGAAAGGACGGTGGACGCGTGGCTGTTCTCGATCCAGTCGTGGTCCGACTCATTGCGGTTCGGGTAGCCCGACAGACCCCCCTTCTGGCGCAGCGAGCGGAAGCCGTAGCGGCGGCCCGTGACGAGCTTGTGGATGTACGCCTGGTGGCCGGTGTCCCAGAGGACCGCGTCCCGGGGCGACTCGAAGACCCGGTGGAGCGCGAGCGTCAGCTCGACGACCCCAAGGTTCGATCCCAGGTGGCCGCCGGTGGTCGTGACCGACTCGACGATGAAGGCGCGGATCTCCCCGGCGAGGGTCGCGAGCTCCTCGGGGGTGAGGGACCGGAGGTCGGCTGGGGTCTCGATGCGGGGAAGGATCGTCATCACGAGCGAGCACCGTGCCGGGGAAAGTCCGGCCGCAGCGTCCACGCTAGCTGTTCTGCGCTTCCGGGCCGCGTCACGCTCACTCGGAGGCGCAGGTCTGTGGTCCGGCGGCCCGGGCGTCCCCGGGAGTGGGGCCGGCGGCGCGGGTGGCGCCCGTGCCGGGGGGGCACTCTTCGGTGGGGACGGGCTGGTCGACGCAGCGTGCCTTCGCCAGGAACGCCAGGCGCTGCACCACGACCCGGGTGAGCCTTCCGGCCGCGACGAGGGCGGCCCGGTCGTCCGCCACCAGCGCGACCGAGAGCGTGAAGACGAGGCGCCGGCCCTCGACCTTCTCGAGCGTCGCCTCAGCCCGCACGGTGGAGCCCACCGACACCGGCAGGAGATGGTCGAACTGCACGCGCGAGGCGACGCTCGTCGTGCCGGAAAGGAGGCGGCCGTCGAGCGCTCGGCAGCTGGCTTCCTCGCAGAGCGCGACGAGCCTCGGCGTGCCGAGCACCGGCACGTCCCCCGAGTGGAGGCTCATCGCGGTGTCGGCCTCGGTCACCGTCAGCGACGACGACGCGCTCAGTCCCGCGTGCAGCGCGGGGAGCGTGCGGGGCGCTGCCGTCCGGGCTGCGGTGCGAGGCATGACCAGTACGATACCGCCCGTGCCCCAGACCCCTGAGAACGCATCGCGTGCGAACGCATCGCGTGCGAACGCATCGGGCGACCGCAGGCCTGTCGCGCCGCTTGTCGATCCCGCCGTCTTGGAGCGGGTCCTCGCGGCCGCCGTACGCCGGGGCGGCGACATGGCGGAGGTGTTCGTCGAGGATCGCGAGCTGTCGGGCGCCTCGCTCGACGACCGCAAGGTCGAAGAGCTTTCCTCGGGGAGAGAGCGCGGCGCGGGAATCCGGGTCGTCGTCGGAGAGACGACCGGCTTCGCCCATACCGCCGACCTGAGCGAGCCCGGGCTCCTCCGGGCGGCTGAGGCCGCGGCCGCGGTGGCGAGGCGGGGCGGCGGCGGGGTCAGGCGTGTCGCGCTGGGACCCCGCCGAGCTGAGCCGTCGCGCGCAGAGGTGCTGCCGGCGAGCGTGGCCAAAGCGCGCAAGCTCGAGCTGCTCGCGCGCGCCGACGACGCCGCGCGTGCGGCAGGCGGCCAGATCACCCAGGTCCAGGTCGGCTACGGCGACTCGCGCCGGCGCGTGCTCGTCGCCAGCACCGAGGGCGTGCTCGCCGAGGACGACCAGGTCCGGACCAGGCTCAACGTCGTGTGCATCGCGTCGGGCGACACCGGGATGCAGACCGGCTACGAGAGCGTCGCCCGCACGGTGGGCTTCGAGCTGTTCGACCAGGTGGACGTCGACGAGATCGCCCGCACCGCCGCCCGCCGTGCCCTCGGAAAGCTGTCCGCCCGGCCCGCGCCCTCGGGCGAGGTCCCCGTCGTCCTCGCCGGGGGGTCCGGCGGGATCCTGTTCCACGAGGCGTGCGGCCACGGACTCGAGGCGGACCACATCGCAAAGGACTCCTCGGTCTACACCGGCCGGATCGGCGAGCAGGTCGCGAGCCCGCTCGTGACGCTGGTCGACGACGGGACGATCGCCGGCGAGTGGGGCAACTACGCGGTGGACGACGAAGGGCGCCGCGCGGCGCGAAACGTGCTCATCGACCACGGCGTGCTCACCGACTACATGTGGGACTGGCTGCGGGCGCGCAAGGAGGGGCGCCGGTCGTCGGGGAACGGCCGGCGTCAGAGCTACCAGCACCTCCCGATGGTCCGGATGACGAACACCTTCCTCTTGGCGGGCGACGAGGATCCTGAAGAGATCGTCGCCCAGACTCGCCACGGCGTGTACGTGGCGAAGCTCGGCGGCGGACAGGTCAACACCGCGACGGGAGACTTCGTCTTCGGGACGACCGAGGCGTACCTCATCGAGGACGGCCGGATCACCGAGCCGCTCCGTGACGCGAACCTTATCGGGAACGGCCCCGAGGTGCTGCGGCGGATCGACGCGGTCGCCCACGACTTCTCGATGACCCCGGGGACGTGCGGCAAGGACGGCCAGAGCGTGCCCGTGGGATGCGGTCAGGCGACGCTCCGCATCACGGGGGTGACCATCGGCGGGACGGCTGCGTGAGCGAGCTCCTCGACCTTGCCAGGTCGGTCGTCGACCGGGCGCGTCCCGGCGAAGGCGTCGAGGCCTACGTCGCGCGCGGCCACGACACCGACGTGCGCGCGTACGGCGGGGAGATCGAGCAGCTCTCGTCGGCGAGCTCCGCGGGCATCGGCGTCCGGGTGGTGCTCGACGGCGCGGACGGCGAGGGAAGCCGCGTCGGCTTCGCGTGGGCGGGCTCCCTCGAGCCCCAGGTCGTCGAAGCGGTGCTCGACGACGCCCGCGACAACGCGACCTACGCCACGCCCGACCCGCACGTGGCGCTCGCCGTCCCCGACGGGGTGGAGCCTGCCGTGCTCGACCTGTGGGACCCCTCCTTTGGGACCGTGTCGACCGACGAGAAGGTGCAGATGGCCCTCGAGCTCGAGCGGATGGCCCGGGGCGCGGACCCCCGCGTGCGCCAGGTGGACTCTGCGGACTACGGCGACGCGAGCGTGGAGGTGGCGCTCGCGTCGACGACCGGGATCCGCGCGGTGAGCCGGCGGACCTCCGCGTACGTCTCGGTGTCGGCGATCGCGGGCGACGGGGCGCAGTCCCAGACCGGCAGCGGCTTCAGCGTGGGCAGGTCCGCGACGGCGCTCGACCTGGGGCGGGCCGCAGACGACGCCGTCGTGCGCGCGGTGCGCCTCCTCGGCGCGGGCAAGATCCGCTCGGGACGCGTCGTCGCCGTCTTCGACCCGCGGGTGGTGACGACCCTCCTCTCGATCGTGGCCGGCGCCCTTTCCGGAGAGGCCGTCGTGAAGGGGCGGTCCTTCTTCGCCGGGAGGCTGGGGGAGGAGGTCGCCAGCCCGGGCGTGACGCTCGTCGACGACCCCACCGACCCCCGCGCCTTCGGCGCATCGGCGTTCGACGGAGAGGGGCTCGCATGCCGTCGCAACGTCCTCATCGACGAAGGCGTGCTGCGCGCCTTCGTCTACGACAGCGTGTCGGCGCGGCGCGCCGGCACGCTGTCGACTGGGTCCGCGGTGCGCGGCGGGTACGCGGGCACGCCCGGGGCTGGTTGCCGGGCGCTCGTCCTCTCGCCAGGGGCGCTGGACCAGACGGGGATCCTGAAGGCGGTGGGCGAGGGCCTGTTCGTCCAGTCGGTCACCGGCGTCCACTCGGGCGTCAACCCGGTGAGCGGCGACTTCTCGGTCGGTGCAGAGGGTCTCATGATCCGCACAGGCGCGCTGGCCGAGCCGGTGCGCGAGGTGACGGTCGCCTCGACGCTCCAGCGCATGCTCCGCTCCGTGCTCCACGTCGGCTCGGACCTGGAGTGGCTCCCGGGGAACGCGGCCGGCCAGACGCTCGCGATCGGGGACATGCAGGTCAGCGGGAGCTGACCCGAGCCCACGACCCTCACCCGCCGGCGCAGGCGGTCGGGGAGGTCGCGCCGCTCAGCCCGCGGCTGCCGCCGCGCTCGAGGCGCCCGAGGCGCCCGAGGAGATGGGGGCCGAGGTGGGGGTGCTCGACCCTGCTGCGGCGGAGTCGCCCCCAGAGGACGACGAGGCTGCGTCCTTCTTGGGCGCGTCTGCCTTGTCCTTGCCGTTCTCCCCGGCGGCCTTCTCGCCCGACGTGCTCTTGGCGCTGGAGCCGTTCCGGTTGTCGGTGCGGTAGAAGCCGCTGCCCTTCAAGACGATGCCGATGGAGCCGAACACCTTGCGGAGGCTGCCGCCGCAGCTCGGGCACGTGGAGAGCGGCTCGTCGGAGAACGACTGGAAGATCTCGACATGGTGCCCGCAGCTCGTGCACGCGTACTCGTACGTTGGCATGGACCTCTCCCTCGCCGTCCACTCCGCCGGCGCCGCCGGCATCGACCATGTTGGCACTCTCTGCCTTCGAGTGCCAATCCTAGCGGCTGGTGCGTCGTCTCCGGTCGCATCCGGCGTGCGAAGAGGGCGCCGCCAACCCCACTCGAGGTGCCACGCGGCACTGCGGCTGCGAGGTGCCTCCGCCCTCGTCCTAGACTTCGCCTGTGGCCGAACGCAGCCTGACCCATCTGGACCCCCTCGGCGGCGCCCGCATGGTCGACGTCAGCCCGAGGGAGCCGACCCATCGCCGCGCGCTCGCCCGCTGCCGCGTGTGGATGCTCCCGGAGACGACGACCCAGGTGGCGAACAACGCGATCACCAAGGGGGACGTGCTGGCGGCCGCCCGCATCGCCGGGATCCAGGCAGCGAAGCGGACCGCCGACATGATCCCGATGTGCCACCCGGTCCTCGTGGGCTCGGTCGCGGTCAACTTCTCGATCGGCGACGACTACGTGGAGGTGGAGGCCCAGGTGGAGACCGTCGACCGGACCGGGGTCGAGATGGAGGCGCTGACGGCGTGCACCGTGGCAGCGCTCACCGTCTACGACATGTGCAAGTCGGCGGACCGGTCGATGACGATCGCCGACGTCGCGTTGTGGGAGAAGTCGGGTGGGCGCTCCGGACCGTGGCGGCGCAGCGACCTCTCCGGCGACGCCCACGCCCGCTGACCGGCGCGGGATCGATCAGCGCCGGCGCCAGCCCGCCCGGGCGAAGAAGTCCGGCGTGATCGCCGGCGGCGGCGGCTCCTCCTCTGTGACCCCGCCAGGCTGTTGGTCGATCGCCAGCCCGGCGCCCGGGACGCTCGCCGAGGCGTGGTCCTGGCGAAGGCTCTCGAACGCACGCGCGGCGTCGAAGGCACTGGCGCCTGCGTCCGGGGGTTGGACCGTGGCCTGCTGCGCGTCGACAGGGCGGACGATCGTGTAGCCGAGCGGCGGGGGCGGTGGCGCTGCGTCGAGGCCGCTGCCGAACGGGGACAGGCCCGCGCTCGGGGCCGGGTCGGTCGGCGCCCCCACGGCAGTGAAGCCCGCCGGCGGGGGCGGGGGCACCGATCCGCCGAACGGGTCCTCGACGTGGAACCCCAAAGGGGCCACGGGCGGAGGTGGCGGGGGGGGCGGAGGCGGCGCGGATGCGCCGAGGGGGCCGTCAACCTGGAAGCCGGCCGGCGGCGGCTCTTCGAACCACGCCCCTTGTTCCCCTTGTCCCCCTTGTCGCCCGAGCTGGAAGTCGGTCGACGACGACGTGTCCGCATGGAAGCCCGGAGGCGGCGGGGGCGGGGGTGGCTCGGACGCGGGTCCGGCGTCCACCCCGTTCAAGATCTGCGGTAAGGCGGCCCGCGGGTTGTCCGCGCCGTCGGGCTCGGCCTCGGGCACGTGCCAGGTGAAGGAGAGCTCGTCTGCGCCCTCGCCGACCCCTGTCGTTCCGAGGAGCGGCGCCGACGCAGCCGCGGGGTTCGTGAGCCACGAGAGCGCGGGAGGCTCGAGCGACGCGCCCTCGAGCGACGCGCCCTCGTACGGCGCCGACGTCGCCGGGGGGAGCGCGGCACCGGCGACGTCGTTCGCCCCGCTCCCGAGCGCCCCGCTCCCCAGCGCGTTGCTCCCGAGAGCGTCGCTCCCGATTGCGGCCGGCAGCGCTCCTTGGATCCTGGCGACGAGCTCGTGCAGCTCGGACTGCGCGCGCTCGATCCGGCCCAGTCGTTGAAAGAGCTCCTCCCAGAGCCTCGCCGACGCGAGGGCGAGCGAGCGGAACAGGTCCGTCGTGTCGTCCTGCCCGTAGTCGTCGCCGTACGGACCGTGCATGGTCATGGCATCCCCCTGCCGCTCACCGCTTCCCCATCTCTCTGCGCTCGACGCACGACGCAGCCTTTCCTCACGTGCTCGCCGTCGCCTCGATGCGCTCCCGCGCGCCAGCGTAGCTCGCGCCGGGGAGGAAATCGAGCTTCTTCGTGCACAGCCCCGCCGGTGACGAGGCGCGTCGTTTGCGCTCTCGAGGAAAACTCCACTTGCGCAACGCGGATCTTGCGCTATGATGTCGGCACGGGTCGATGGGGACTCGTGAGCGACACGTCCTAGGACGTGCGAACGAGAAGGGGAAACCACATGAGTACATCCTGGAGCGGCGCGCTTCGGCGCGCGGCCACAGCCCTCGGACGTCGGCGCCGTCTCGCCGAAGGCGAGGAAGCGGAGCTGACCGACGAGTCGGGCTTCACGCTCATCGAGCTCATGGTCGTGCTGGTGATCATGGGCATCCTGATGGCGATCGCCATCCCGACCTTCCTCGGGGTGACGTCTACGGCCAACGACACGTCGACGCAGTCCAACCTGGCCAACGTGGTCACCGCGGCGAAGGCGATCTACGCGAAGACCGGGTCCTACCTGACAACGACGAAGATGGTGACCGCGTTGGGCAAGGACGAGCCTGAGTTCGGCTTCACGGCAGGTGCGACCAAGGCGCAGCACACACTGTCGATCCTCACCACCACGTCGGCGACAGGCGGAACATTCTTCGCCGCAGCCGACTACATGACAAAGACCTTCGTCTGCTGGGTGGCGGTGGACACAGCCCAGAAGGGCATCAAGTACGGCTACGTCACGTCTGGCGCCGGAACGAAGTCGACAACGTGCTCGGCGGCAACAATCACGTACACAGCGACGACCGTCACGTGGGGCAAGGGCAACGCGTGGCCGTTGGCTCCGACAGGCCACTGATCGCAGCTTGAGGTAAAGGCGTCGCGCTCGTGGGAGCGGGCGCCGGATGTTCCAACGCAGCGGGGCCCCGATCAGCGGGGCCCCGCTGCCGTTTCCACCGCGAGCTGGCGCGCCGACCAAACCGCCCCTGATTGGGAGAGAAACGTGGCACTCAACTTGCAGGTTCGCGTCGCATGCGCCAGGACCGAGACCGTCGATCCACTCAGATCATCAGTCGTCTCGTGGTCCCGGCAGCACGCGGCACCGCTGTGGGGCGCGCTGTTCATTGTGATCTCGGGTATGGCGGTGTCGCTGCTCTGGCCGATCGTGGGACATGGGGGCGGGTGGCTGACCCCTGCGGACCTGTGGGGGACCTTTCGCGACGCCCACCTCGTCGGCTGGGGAGGAGAGGCCGACATCTACCAAGCGCGAACCGGCTACCTCAGCCCGCCGGCCTTCCCGGTGCTCCTCGCACCGGTCGCGATGCTGTCGGGCGCGCTCCATCTCAGCGAGTCGTTCCCGTTCTACCTGCACCATCCGACCGCATGGCTGCTCCTCGGACCGGTGGAGCTCGCCTGCGGCGCATGGGTCCTGTTCCCCATCGACGCGCTTGCCCGCCGGCTCGGCGTCCCGCGGGGCCGGCGGCTCGGAGCGATGTGGGCGAGCGCGGTGCTCGCGGTGCCGCTGCTCGTGATCTGGGGGCATCCCGAAGACCTCCTCGCCCTCGGCTGCACCCTCTACGCGCTCTTGGCCGCCTTTGACGCGCGTTGGACAAGGAGCGCAGCGCTGCTCGGCGTGGGCCTGGCGTTCCAGCCGCTCGTCGTGCTCTGCGCTCCGCTCCTGATCGCGCGAATGCCCTGGAGGACGTGGGCCAGGGCAGCGGGGATCGCCGTCCTGCCGAGCGCGCTGCTCCTGATCGCGCCGCTCCTCCACGCATGGCGCACAACGCTCCACGCGATCGTCGATCAGCCGACGTACCCGAGGATCGGACGTGCGACTCCGTGGGTCGCGCTGGCGCCGATCATCCAGCGCGCCCACGCGCTCGATACCCACGCCGCCGCGCGCACTGCGGCGGCAGGGCGGCTCTTGGGCGCCACGACCGAGGTGACCGCGGGAGGCCCCGGACGGCTCATCGCGATCGGGATCGCCCTGGCGATCGGGCTCGTCGTGGCCCTCCGAGGGACCTCCGACAAGACCCTGGTGGCGCTCGCCGCGCTGTGCCTTGCCCTGCGCTGCGTCTTCGAGTCGGTGATGTTTCCCTACTACGTGGTGCCGGCCCTGCTCGTCGGCGTGGTCGCGGCGGCTGGCGTGAGCCGGCGACGCCTCGTGTCGTCAACGGTCGCGGCGGGTGCATGCGCGAGTGTGGCGTACCTCCACGCGGGTCCGTGGACCTACTACCTCGCCGTCACCGCTCTTCTGCTCGGTGCAGCTGCGCTTGGTGCGCCGGGAAGGAAGGGAGCACCGGAGGGGCGCACCCGCGTCCTCGAGGAAGGCACGACCGGCGCCACCGGCTGCGCGCAGGCGAAGGACCTTCTCGCAGAGCCCTCCGTCTGAGCGCTCAGCAGCGGGCGGCGGAGCCGGCCGGCGGGGGCGTCGCGCTCGGGTCGAACGGATCACGAGCTGCCCCGCAGCCCGGCAGTGTGCGCGTCGCCTGCGTCTTCGTGCTCGCAGCCTTCGTCGGAGCGTTCGGCGAGCTCGGGGTCCTCGGAGAGACTGTCGACAGCGTGTGCGCGGCCGGCGACGGGGTCGTCGCGCGGGCTGCCGCGCCGTGGCAACCTGCCAGGGTCGCAGCCGCAGCGATCAGCGCGGCGGCTGCGAGTGCCTTGCGGTGACGCTGTCTCATGACGCGCCTCCCGACGATGGCTTCTGCGAGGTGAAGATGGCGAGCTGGAAGGAGGCCGAGAGGACCGTGGCGCGGTTGGTGCCCGGGCCCCCGCCGGAGACGCTGAGCGCGTTCACGTCGGTGAGGCGGGGCAGGTCGTAGAGGCTCTTGATGAAGGCGAGCAGCTGGTCGTAGGTGCCCTTCACCGAGGCGGTGACCGGGATCGCGGAGTACGGCGTGCCGGTGATCGCGACGAGGGTGCTCGGAGCGAGCGATGTGATCGTGACGCCCGCTGCCTTGGCGCTGTGCGAGATCGTCTGGACGTATGTGTAGAGCTTCTCTGTCGCCGGGACGTAGCCGTTGAGGCGGTCGTACATCGCCCGGATCTCGGTGACGTGGTGCGCCTCCTTCTGCAGCTGCTGGAGGCGTGCCTGGTCGGCGGCGAGCGTCGAGCGGAGCGAGGACTGCTGGGAGTCGAGCGCGGCCAGCTTGTGGGTCTGCGGCAGGTACAACGCGAGGACCCACGCGACGAGGACTGCGAGCGTGCCGAGGGTGACGAGCACCGACCGGCGGGTGATCGTGATGCGGGTGGGCTTGGGGCTCATTGGGCTCATGGGACCTGCTCCTCGAAGAGCTGCGCCCGCTGGCTGTGCGCCGCGGTGGTGATGGAGAAGGAGACCGGGAAGGTCACCTGTGTCGAGGCGGCAGCGACCGAGCCACTCAGGTTCACACCCGCAAGGGCCGGCGACTTCGCCATCTCGAGGCCGAATTGGGTCACCTCTGTGAGCGTTTGCGTGTAGACGGTCGTGGTCCCGGTGCCGATGGTGGTCGCACTGCGCCCCGTGGCCGGGGCGCCGCTCGTGGTTCCCGTCGGCGAGCTCGCGGTGAGCTGCACCCCGTTGAGCACCGCGCTCGGGGGCAGGTACTGGCCGAGCTGGTTCAAGACGACGAGCCAGTCGACCTCGTGGGACACGAGCGGCGAGAGCTGGTGCTCGAGCGCGGTGACCCGGTCGCCCAGCTGCACCGCCTTGTCGTAGCGGGGCATCTCGACCGTGTTGATCGTGTGGATCGTCGACTGGAGCACCGCGACCTGGTGCTCTGCCCTCCGGACGGCGAGCACGCGCCAGGCGGACGCGGCGAGCAGCACGACCACGAGCCCGACCAGGGCGATCGTGAAGAGCCGCTTGCGCCGGCGCGCCACCCGTCGCCGCTCGACCTCTGGGGGCATGAGCTCGAAGCGGGTTCGCGTCGGCCCGTTGAGCGCCAGCCCGAGGGGCACCGCGATCGTCTGGTTGATCGACTCCGCCTCGTCGTAGGAGACCTCGATCCGGCTCGTGTCGACGAAGGAGAGGGGTGAGGCCTCGAGGACCGGCACGTCGATGGTGGCTTGGAGCTGCTCCAACAGACCGGCCGTGCGCGCCGCGCCGCCGGTGAGGAGCACGCGGACCGGTCGTGTGCGTCCCGGCAGGGTCGTGTAGAAGCGCAACGAGTCGCGCACCTCGTCGGTGAGCTGGTGGACGACGTCCGCGACCGTGTGGGCTGCGGTCGTGTCGTGCGGTCCCGGCTCGCCGAGGCGCCGCTTCACGTTCTCGGCGTCGGCGAGGGGGAGGTCGAGCGCCGACGCGATGGCGCGGGTCACCGTGTCGCCGCCGATGTCGATGGTCCGGACGAACTGGAGCGTGCCGCCGTCGTGCACGACGAGCATGGTGAGCCCGGCGCCGACCGACACCACCGCCTCGGGCTCGCTCCCGCTGCCCGGCAGCGTGAACGCCCGCGAGAGCGCCGCGGTGTCCAAGTCGATCGCCTCGGGCTCGAGCCCCGCCTCCTCGACCGCCGCGACCGCGCCGTCGACGAGGTCCCGGTGCGCCGCCGCCACCAGGACCCGGATGAGCGGGAGCCCGTCGCCGTCCTCGGTGCGCGAGATGACCGCCGAGGACACCGATGCCTCTTCGATCGGGAACGGGACGATGTCCTCTGCCTGCAGGCTCACCGCCGCGTCGACCTCCTCGGGGGGGACCGGCGGCAGCTCGATCTCCCGGGTGATCGCCCGCAGCCCGGCCACGCCAAGCCGCACCCGGTTGGTCTTGAACCCCCCCTTGCGCCACAGGCGCCGGATCGCCGCGACGACCTCTGCGCGGTCCCGGATCTCCCCGTCGACGATGATGCCCAGCGGCAAGCCGACCTGGCCGAACGCCTCGAGCACCGGCGGGCGGCCCTCTTCGACCACGACCTCGACCGCGCGCAGCGCGCTCGTGCCGATGTCGAGACCGACGATTCGATCACCCATCCCCGTCACTCCCCTCGCTCCGCCCGGGCCGCCGGTGCGGCTTCCCGAGGCGGCCGCCGGTCCCCACCGGCGGGTGCGTCCCCATCCGGTCGCGCCAGCTGGCGCGACGTGGACGAATCATAGCGCGATCCGCCTGCGCTGTCAGCTGGGTTGTCAAAAGGGATGCAATTCGGTCCGCCCGCCGGGCCGGCGCCGTAGGATCCGCGGGCGGTGAGCGCCGTCGAGACCCTGAGCCGTGGAGTGCGCGTGCGCGGCGGCATCGACGGCACCGTCGAGGTCCGGCTCGACGAGGTGGATGGGCGTCGCGTCGTGCGGGCGCGCACCGCCTCGGACCGCCGTCGCGGCGCGCTCGCCAGGGAGGACGGGGAGTCGCTCGCCCGAGCGGCGCAGCTCGCCCGAGAGTCCCGGGTGCCGCTCCTCATCGAGCTCTCCTCGAGCGGCGCCGACATCGCCGTGGGCCTCGACGCGCTCCACGGCTGGGGGACCGCGGCCGCCGCGGTCGCCGCGTGCTCGGGGGTGGTGCCGGTCCTCGCCGCAGCGGTCGGGCCGGTGATCTCGGGACCCGCCCTGCTCCTCGGCGTGAGCGACCTCGTCGTGATGAGCCCATCGGCGGTGGCGTTCGTCTCGGGACCCGCGATGGTCGAGGCGTTCACCGGCGTGCGGCTCAGCCCCCAGGCGCTCGGCGGTACGGGGGTGCACGCTACGACGAGCGGGGTGTGCGCGCTCGAAGCCGGCGACGTGACCGAGGCGATGACGGAGCTGCTCGGCTTTCTGCCCGACCACACCGACGCACACGCGCCGCCGGTCGCCACCGACGACCCGGCGGACCGCCTCACCCCGGAGCTCCGGTCTGTGGTGCCCGACCAGGAGCGAGCGTCCTACGACGTGCGCGACGTGGTCGGTCTTGTGGTCGACGACGGGGTCGTTTGCGAGCTGTGGCGGCGCTGGGCTCCGCAGATCGTGACCGCGTTCGGCCGGCTCGGCGGGAGCGCGGTGGGGATCGTCGCCAACCAGCCCCGGTCGCTCGCCGGGACGCTGGACATCGCTGCGTCCCAGAAAGGGGCGCGGTTCGTCCGTCTCTGCGACACGTTCAACCTGCCGATCCTGACCTTCGT
>DAHWOV010000048.1:0-1624 GCA_027339205.1 Acidimicrobiaceae bacterium
CGGCCTGCGCAGCTCGACCAGCACGGCTACGAGCAGCAGCGCGATGCACGCGCACCCGCCGACCGCGGCGCCGAGGAGCCCGTCGGGCGGGTGCCAGGACCCGTGGAGGAAGTCGATCGGTCCGTTGACGCCCACGGCGTAGCGGCGGAGCGTCCCGAGGTACGCCGCGGCGGAGGCCACGCCGACGCCGATCGCCAGGAGCGACGCGGTGTGCGTGCGGAAGCGCGCGTGGGCCGCGAAGCGGTCGAGGAGCGCGACCGAGACGAGCGGCACCCCCACCGCGATGGGGAGCCAGTAGCGGCCTTGGCCGTCGATGCCCAGCCTGTGCTCGACCGAGTAGTCGAGGACGACCGGCAGGACGACGACGGTGGCGAGCAAGAGGAGCAGGGTCCACGCCCGGCGTGCCCGTGCACTCGACACGGCGAGGAGGAAGACGAAGGCGACCATCACGAGCCACACGACGTAGGTGAGCAGGGGGGACCGCGTGGCGTTCCATCCGAAGACCCCCACCATCTGCCGGAGCCAGCTCCCCGTGCTCCCGGCGACGGTGCCGAGCAGCCGGAGGCTGGACTCGCCGGGGGCCGCAGGCGCGCCGGGCACGAGGTCCAAGGAGTGCTGGGCGAGGACCCACCACAGTGCGAACGCGCAACAGGCCACGAGCGGGGCCACCGAGAGGCGAGCCGCCCGGGTGCCGAGCACCCCGACGAGGGCGCGCCAGCCGCCCAAGAGGCTCAAGACGACCAGCGCGATGCCCACCCACAGCAAGGAGATGGGGCGAGCGAGCGACAAGAGCCCGATCGCGACGGCAAAGAGCGCGACGAGGCCCGGCGGCGGGTGGTCGGGGTGCTCGAGGACGAGCACGAGCCCTGCGGTCCAAACCAGGATCGCGGCGCAGATCTCGAAGCCGCTCGGGTTGACCATGCCTCCGATGAACCAGGTCATCGGCGTCGTCGCCACCATCACCCCGAGCAAGAGCAGCTTGCGGCGCGACCACACGACGACCGCAAGGAGCGCAAGGGAGACGAGCGCCGCGTTCAACAGCGCGCTCGTGAGCCGCATGAGATAGATGCCGGTCCTCGAGACGAACACAAGGGAGGGGAGCCCGACGACGAGGTAGTACAGCGGCGGGTACCGCCCGACGTAGGTGGCGACGTGGACCGTCTTGGTCGAGGTGCTGAGCGCCGACGCGCACGACGCCGGGATCGCCGGGTGGAACTTGTCGCACAGCCCGTAGGTCGTCCCGGCGGCGAAGACCTCGGGGATGTGCACCGCGGTGTAGGCGCTCGCGGGCCCGTCGATTGTGTAGCCGACCACCTCCCCGCGCACCGCGGCTGCGGCGTAGGCCACCTGGGTCGGCTCGTCGGGCGAGGCGAACAGCGGGGTGGCGAGGGACCACGCCGCGAAGTTCACGAAGGTGAGCACGAGGCAGGCCGCGAACAGCCCCCACACCCCGGCGAAGCGCCCCTTTGACCCTCTGGGCCACCCTCTTCGGCTGCGGAGGTGCCGCCGGCGGACGGTGCGCGTGAGGGGCGCGGTGGGCGGCGTTGTCAGCTGCAGCACGACGGGCTCTCGGGGGCCAAGGCTACCCGGGGCAGGTCACCGGCGCATGCCCGGCCCGAGCGCC
>DAHWOV010000057.1:0-19103 GCA_027339205.1 Acidimicrobiaceae bacterium
GAGCGCGAGGGAGCAGGGGGCCGAGCCTCGCGCCCCAAAGCCCGCGCGGCGGCCCTCCCCGGTCGCCCCAAGCCCCCCGGTCGCCCCGCGCCCCCCGGTCGCTCCGGCCCGCCCGCGCCGCCCCCGCCTCCCGAGCAGGGCCGGGCCGGCCGGTAGCATTCCGCCCCATGCCAGGGCACGTCCGCGCGCTTCGCGGCGCGACCACCGTCGGAGAGGACACCGAGGAGCAGGTGACCGCGCGGGTCCAAGAGCTCCTCGGAGAGCTCCTGGCGCGAAACGGCCTGGGGCTCGACGACGTGATCAGCGCGATCTTCACGGCGACCGCCGACGTGGTCTCGATGTTCCCCGCGACCGCCGCACGCGGCATCGGCTTCGGGGCGGTGCCGCTCCTGTGCGCCTCGGAGATCCCGGTCCCCGGCTCCATGCCGCGCTGCATCCGGGTGCTCATGCACGTGAGCACCGAGCGGCCTCCCGCAGACCTCCGCCACGTCTACCTCCACGGCGCCCAGGTGCTGCGCGATGACCTCCCCGTCTGAGCCGCCCGGGACCGGCGGCGGGGAGCGCCCTCCGTCCGGGACCGGCGGCGGGGAGCGCCCTCGGCCCGGGACCGGCGGCGAGGAGCGCGCCGGGCGGGCCCTCGTCGTGGGGACCGGGCTCATCGGAGGCTCCCTCGGCCTCGCGCTCCGGAGCCGGGGGTGGGTGGTGCACGGCCACGACGCCGATCGCGCCCGCGCCGAGTCCGCCCTCGCGCGCGGCGCACTGGACGAGGTGGGAGACGACCCCGAGGCGACGGTCGCCTTCGTGGCGACGCCCTCCTCGGCCGTGGCGGGGATCGCTCGGTCGCTCCTCTCGGACCCCTCTCGCCGGGCGGACCTCGTCGTCACCGACGTGAGCGGGGTGAAGGCGGCGGTCGTCGGCGCGGTCGGCCATCCGCGCTTCGTGGGCGGCCACCCGATGGCGGGCTCCGAGCAGGTGGGCCTCGACGGCGCGGACCCCGACCTGTTCACCGGGGCCCTGTGGGTGCTCACCCCGACGCCCGAGACGGACCTCGGCGCCTTTGCGCGGGTGCGCGGCGTCGTGGCCGGCCTTGGGTCGGACGTGGTCGCGCTGAGCCCCGCCGACCACGACCGGCTGGTGGCGGTCGTCTCCCACGTCCCGCACCTCGTCGCCGCCACCCTCATGAACGCGGCGGCCGACACCGCCGCCCAGGACGCGGTGCTGCTCCGGCTCGCAGCGGGGGGCTTTCGCGACATGACCCGGGTCGCGGCGGGCCACCCGGGGATCTGGCCCGACGTGTGCGCCGACAACGCGCAGGCGATCGAGGCCGCGCTCGACCGCGTGATCGCCGACCTCGCCGCCATGCGCGACCGGGTGCGCGCGGCGGACCGCGGCGGTGTCTACGACGCGCTCGAGCGCGCGAGCAGGGCGCGCCGGCACCTCCCGGCCCGTGGTGCGCGGCCCGAGGCGCTGACCGAGGTGCGTGTGCCGGTCCCCGACCGAGAGGGAGTCCTCGCGGAGCTTACGAGCGTGGCGGGCGATCTCGGGATCAACATCTACGACATCGAGATCGCGCACTCCGCGGAGGGCCCGCGCGGCGTGCTCCTCCTCGTGGTCGACGCCGCGGACGCCGGGAAGCTGCGCGACGCGGTCGGCCGGCACGGCTACCGCGCGACCGCGCAGGCGATCTCGTGAGCCCGCCCCGGCCGCCGGCCCGGCGCACGCCGGCGGTGCCCGAGACGGTGTTCGTCTCGGGCGGCGCGCCGCTCGGCGGCGAGCTCACCGTGCCCGGCGACAAGTCGATCTCGCACCGCGCCTTCCTCATCGGCGCGGTCTGCGAAGGCACGACGCTCGTGCACGGCGCCTCCGACGGCGACGACGTCCGCCGGACCCTCGCGGCGGTCCGCGCGCTCGGCGCCGAGGTCCACGACGACGGCGAGGTCGTGACCGTGACCGGCGGGCGCGGCATACTGCGCGCACCTCGTGCGCCGATCGACTGCGGCAACTCGGGCACCGGCATGCGGCTCCTCGCGGGGCTCGCGTCCGGGATCGACGGGGAGACCGTCCTCACCGGCGACGCGTCGCTCTCCGCCCGGCCGATGGACCGGATCGCGTCGCCGCTCGCGGCGATGGGTGCGGGTGTGGCGGGGCGGGGGCCGAGTTGCCTGCCGCCGCTCAGGGTGAAGGGCGGGAGGCTGCACGGGATCGAGTGGACCCCCGAGGTGGCGAGCGCGCAGGTGAAGTCGGCCGTGCTCCTGGCGGGGCTGTTCGCAGAGGGGGAGACCGTCGTGCACGAGCCGGTCCGCACGCGCCCGCACACCGAAGAGCTCCTCGCGCTCGCCGGCGCCAAGATCGAGGTCGAGGTCGCCGCAGATGGCCCGGGCGCGACCGTCCGGCTCTCAAGCGGCACGCCGCTCGCCCCGCTCGACCTCGTGGTCCCTGGCGACCCGTCGCAGGCCGCCTTCTGGGTGGTCGCCGCGTGCGTGACCCCGAACAGCGCGCTGCGGATCCGCCACGTCTACGCGGGAGAGACCCGCACCGGCTACCTCGGAGTCCTGCGCCGCATGGGGGCCCTCGTCGAGCTGGCGCCGGTCGGCACACAGCCAGGGGCGCAGCCCCACGAGGGAGCCGGGCCGACGGCCGACGTCTCGGCGCGCACCTCTGCGCTCGCCGCCACGGTCGTCGAGGCCGCCGAGATCCCCTCGCTCGACGAGGTGCCGGCGCTCGCGGTCGGCGCCGCGTGCGCCGAGGGGACCACGCGCTTCGTCGGGATGGGGGAGCTGCGGGTGAAGGAGAGCGACCGGCTCGAGGCCTGCGCCCGGCTCGTGCGCGCGACGGGGGCCGGCGCGGCCGTCGAGGGGGACGACCTGGTCGTCGAGGGCGTCGGCGCCGCGGGCCGCCTCTCCCACTTCCGCTTCGACGCCGAGGGGGACCACCGGATGGCGATGGCCGCGGCGGTCGCGGCGCTGGCGGCGGGCCCGGGGGAGAGCCGGATCGACGGCTTCGGCGGCGTGGCCACGAGCTACCCGGGGTTTCTCGGCGACCTGCGCCACGTGGGGGGCCGGGCCCGCGTCTGGCTCGTCGCCATCGACGGCCCGGCTGGCTCGGGGAAGTCCACGGTGTCGCAGGGGATCGCCGAGCGGCTCGGCCTCGAACGGCTCGACACCGGCGCCATGTACCGGGCGGTCGCCTGGGCGGCGCTCGCACGCGGGATCGACCCCGCCGACGCGCCCGCGGTCGGCGAGCTCGCGCACACAGCCGCCATCGATCCCGGACCGCCCGACGTGGTGATCGACGGCGAGGTCGTGACCGGCGCCATCCGCACCCCCGAGGTCAACCGCGCGGTCTCCGCCGTCGCGGCCAACCCCTCGGTGCGCAAGGCGCTCGTCGAGCGCCAGCGGGCGTGGGCGGCCGCACACGGCGGCGGCGTGGTCGAAGGGCGCGACATCGGGACGGTGGTCTTCCCGGATGCCGACCTCAAGGTCTTCCTCACCGCCGCCCCCGAGGAGCGCGCGCGCCGGCGGCGCGACGAGGAAGGGCTCGCGCGCCGAGACGAGCTCGACTCCACCCGCTCGGCGTCCCCGCTCGCCCGCGCCGAGGACGCGAGGCTCGTCGACACGACCGGGCGCAGCGTGGACGACGTGATTGACGAGATCCTCGGGTGGATCCGATGAGCGCGGCGCCGGAGGGCGCCGGGCGGGAGGGCGCCGCGAAAGAGGGCGCCGGGCGGGAAGGCGCCGGGCGGGAGGCCGCTAGGCCGGAGGGTGCCGCGCGGGAGTTCCCGTTCGCGCTCGACACGCGCCGGACCCTTCCCTACCTGCTCGCGCGCCTCGTCTTCACGACGATCGTGGGGGGGTGGTTTCGCCCGATCGTGACCGGGCGAGACCACGTCCCGCTCGAGGGCCCCGCGATCATCGCCCCGGTCCACCGCTCCTTCGCCGACTTCGCGTTCTCGGCCTTCCTCACCCGGCGCAAGCTCTTCTTCATGGCCAAGGACGAGCTGTGGCGCAGCCGCGCGCTCGGCAGGCTCCTCGCCGCCCTCGGCGCCTTCCCGGTCCACCGCGAGGCGGCCGACCGCGAAGCGCTCCGGCGCGCCCAGGAGGTGCTCTGCCGCGGCCAGCTGCTCGTGCTCTTCCCCGAGGGCACCCGGCGGTCGGGCGAGACCGTCGCCGAGCTCCACGAGGGCGCCGCGTTCCTGGCGGCGCGGACCGGCGCGCCGATCGTGCCGGTCGGGATTGGCGGCTCGGACGTCTCGATGCCCAAGGGGCGGCGCATCCCCAAGCGGCTGCGGATCAGGGTCGTGGTCGGCGAGCCCATCCCCCCGCCGGCCCGCTCGGCCCACGGACGCGTGCCGCGCAGCCACCTGCACGCGACGACCGAGGCGCTGCGCGCGGCGATCCAGGCCGTCTACGACGAGGCACGCGGGGACTTCGAGCAGGGCTGACAGCGGCGGTGCCGCAGCCGCACTGCTGCACCTGCACTGCCGCAGCCGCACGGCCGCAGCCGCAGTGCCGCAGGCGCACGGCCGCGCGGACGGCGCCCGTCGGGCGTCGGAGACGCCAACGAGCGGGGCGCCGTGCCGGCGACCGCACGCCCCGGCCCCGAGAGCACCGCAACGTTGCCGGCCGCACTCGACTGTAACAGGAATGGCATCTGAACGTTATACTTTCGCAACATCGCGTGGGTAGTTCCACTGCGATCCGGAGGGGGGCCGCTCCTGTATCCCCATCCCCATCCCCTACAGGAGCGGTCCCGCCGGGCCTTCCTCGCCTGCGCGCTTGCGCGGGCCGTGCTCGCCCCCGTGCGCGCCCCGCATCGAGACTGCTGACGTGCGCTTCGGCTCCGTTCGTGAAGAGCTCAATGCCGCCGGCAGGCACGGTGACCGATGACCGTTTTCCCTCGACCGGTCCGGGGTACTAGAACTGCCGCCAGTAGCGAGAGGAGCGGAGGGCGGAGGACAGTGGGGGGACCGAGATGCGGAGGGATTCTCGTCGTGACATCCCGGCGCGCGCGGTCTGACCGGTCGTCGTCACCCGACCTCGTGAGGCACATCACCACCACAGAAGGAAGGGGATGTCGATGAAGCGAAGGATCGGAGGCCTGATCGGCGGTGCTGCCGCGCTGGGCCTCGTCTTGCTCGGCCTGCCTGGCGCCACGGCCCAGGCGGCCTCACCGCACAAGCCCGCACGCGGGCCGGCACCGGGCTACACGTTCACGGTGACAAACACGGGCACAAACGTGCTCTCCCTTGGCACCTCCTCGTTTTTGAAAACAGAGACGGCGACGGGAACACACGCGACAGGCACGGGGACACATGGTCTGACGGCGTCCTCGCGCATCCCCGCGGGACACGTGCCAGATATCGGGACGGGCGAGAACGTCGCGGGCGCGCCGGGACCCCGCGGGAAGGGGCGTCAGCCAAAGCCGAGTGCAGCCGCGATCAAGGCGGTCACGACCGCAGCGACGACCAAGACAGTCTCTGCCCAAGTGACAACTTCGGCGAACCCCAGCCTCGCCTCGACGGCGGGCATCGACGCCTACGCCGAGGGGGTGTTGCACCCGGTGACCGTCACAGGAGTGGCACAGCCGCTTCCGGGAGTCGACGTGGAGCCGCCGGACCAGGGACTCTGCTCGAACGGCACAAAGGTCATGGAGGTGAACAACGAGGTCATGCAGGTCTTCACAGCGAAGAACCTGAAGGCGCTGGGCGGGAACGGCATGGCCCTGGAGCGGCTCTTCAAGACCCCGGAGATCTTCGGCGGGACAGGCCACTCCGGCATCAACGTCCAAGGTGACCCGCGCTGCTTCTACGACCCCGCAAGTGGCCGGTGGTTCGCGTCCCAGATCTGGCTCGACGAGTCGGGTCTGGTCACACAGTACGGCTGGGCGGGTGTCTTCGTCGCAGTGAGTGAGACCGCCACACCGATGGGGAGATGGTACGTGTTCTTCATCCCCGACATGAGCGATGCGAAGGCAACGACAACCTGTAACAACCTTCCCTTCACAACACTCCCGGGCGTGAAGAAGAAGCACGGGCGGGCCAATCCTTGCTTCGGCGACCAACCGCTGCTCGGCGTGAACGGCAACAGCGTGTACATCTCGACCAACGAGTACTCGATCTACTCGGGCACCCTCGGTGGTGCCGCGAACGTGTACTTCTTGAGCAAGTCGGACCTGGTGAAGGGCGAGGCGTCGCCGATCTTCTGGGCGCACCCCGGTGACACCGTTGCACGTCCCGGCGCACCAGCGACACACACAGCGCTCCACTACCCGTGGTACTCCATCGTGCCGGCTGTCTCTGCGGGGACATACGTGTCGACAAACACAGGCACGCTGTACGGGCTCTCCAACGTGACATTCACGACAACGGGGGGGACCCAAGGCGCCGTGTGGCAGTTCACCAACACCGCCGCAGTGACAGGGTTGGCACCCCACATCACAGGCTCGGTCGCCGTGGTGACAACGGTCGCCTACTCTGAGCCGGGACTTGCGACCCAGAAGGCAGGGCCAGTCCCGCTGGGGCACTTCTGGCGCCTGCTCGCGGATGCCACGACAGCGAAGCACCCCTACTCGACAACTAAGCCCATGCCCGAGGGGAAGATCGCGACCAACACAGACCGGGTGACGACCGCGGCCTATGACCCGGCCACCGGTGCGGTGTGGGCTGGGATCAACACCGCAGTCACACATACGACACAGACCGGCATCGCGTGGTTCTCTGGAGTTCCGCGCGGCGTGGGGGCAACACTGAAGGTGTCGACAGTGACCTCGGGGGTCCTCTCCGCGACGACAGGCGCGAACGTGTTCTTCCCGTCGATCACCTTCACGTCGAGTGGGAAGGGCTTGATGGACTACGCCCTGACGGGGACCACATACTTCCCGAGCACCGCGTACTCGCTCTTGACAGGCACAATGCCGACAGGGATCCACGTGGCGCGGATGGGTGCTGGCCCGGAGGACGGCTTCACGGAGTACCAGTACGAGACAACCCCGACAGCGGCCTTCTACCGGCCGCGTTGGGGCGACTACTCGACGGCGCTCGCTGCGGGGACAACGTTCTTCTTCGCGAGCGAGATGATCAACCAGAGCTGCAGCCCGGGGACGTTCGGCACAACATTCACCTGCGGCGGGACCCGCGACCGGACAGCCAACTGGGGCACGAGCGTGAACATGCTCCCAGCCACAGGCTGAGCGCCACGCAGCACGAGGCCCTGCCAGAGGGGGGCGGCTCCGGCCGCCCCCCTCTGCGCGTGTGGGCGCAGGACGCGTCGTCGCGAGCGGGAGCGGCCGCGCCGGCCGGGGCCGCCTGGACCGCGCGAATCAGTGCCTGGAGCGTCCGAGGCTCGCCAGGCTCTTCTGCTCGCGCCGCCAGGTCCTGAGGATCACCGCTGCGTAGCGGAAGCCGTAGATCCAGTTGGCGCCCTTCTTGGAGGTGCCCGAGAGGCGCTCGTGCCAGACGGTCGGCCGCTCGGTCACCCGCCAGCCGCGGCTCATCGCGGTGATGAGCAGCTCGGCGGTCTGGTACTGGTCCTGCTCGAGGCGCGAAGCGATGTCGGCGAGCATCGTGACCCGGAGCGCCCGGTAGCCGTTGGAGGTGTCGGTGAGCCTCGAGCCCATGAGGAGGTTCATGAGCCAGGAGAACCACCGTACGCCGAGCTTGCGGTAGCTGTCCGCGGTCTCGTCCACCCCGAGGCGCCGGGACGCGACCACGAAGTCCGCCTCGTCGTCGACGAGCGGCTGGAGCATGGTCTCCATCTCTGCGGGGTCGTTCTGCCCGTCGGCGTCGAGGGTGACCACGTAGCGGGCGCCGCCCGTGACGCACAGGTCGTAGCCGACGCGCAGCGCCACCCCGTGGCCGAGGTTGGTCGGGAAGACGAAGGTGACCGCGCCGGCCTCCTGGGCGACCCGGTCGGTCGCGTCCTCCCCGCCGTCGACCACGACGAGCGGGGTCACCTCGAGGCCGCAGGCCTCGGCAGGGATCTTGGCGAGCACCGCGCCGAGGTTCGCCTCCTCCTCGTAGGCGCAGACGAGCGCGACGACGGGCGAGAGGGAGAGGTCCGGGTAGCGGGCCTCGAAGTCCTTGCGGCCCACGTCGATCGCCAGGCGCTGGAGCGCGACGAGGCGCGAGCGGCGGCCGTCCGAGACACTGGACATGTCGGGGGTCCTCCCTCCTTCGTCAGGTGAGCAGGGGTGTGGGCGGAGCCGGAGCGGGGGTGGAGCGACGGCCGGGGCTCACGCGGCGGGGAGCGCGTCGGCCACGGAGAGGAGCTCGGCCGCCGAGGTCCCCCGGTCCTGGCCGACCGGGTCGATGGCAGCTCCCGGGGGGGCCGCGGTCGTGAGCGCGAGCGCGCCGGCGAGCGCGCGGAGCAGCTCGCGCAGCTCCGGCGGGGGCGGGAAGTACTCGTCCTCGGTGGTGACCGGGACAACGGTCACGCCCTTTCGCGGCGCGAGCCGCGCAACGACGGCCTCCACGACCGCCTCGGGAGCGGACGCGCCCGCGGTCACCCCGACCGTGCCGGAGAGGTCGCAGGGGAGCTCCTCGGGCGTGTTCACGCGCACGACCCGCTCGCAGCCCGACGCGCGCGCGACCTTCTCGAGGGCGACCGTGTTGGAGGAGTTGGCCGAGCCGATCACCACGATCGCGTCCACCCCGCCGGCGATCGCCTTGAGCGCGGCCTGGCGGTTGGTGGTCGCGAAGCACAGGTCGCTGCGGCCCGGGAGCCACAGGTCGGGGAAGCGGCGCTTGGCCTCCTCCATGAGCCCGTGCCACTCGTCGTGGCTGAGCGTGGTCTGGGCGAGGAGCGCCACCGGCGCCCCGTCGTCCAGGTCCGAGAGCGTCTCGAGGTCCTCTTCGGTCTCGATCAGGCGCACCGCGTCGGGAGCCACCGCCATGGTCCCGATGGCCTCCTCGTGGCCGGCGTGGCCGATGTAGAGGACCGTGTACCCCTTGCGGCTCCTGACTTTCACCTCGTGGTGGACCTTGGTCACGAGCGGGCACACCGCGTCGACGACCACCCCGCCGCGCCGCCGCGCCTCCTCTACGACCTCGGGGGCGGTCCCGTGCGCGCTCAGCATCACCGGGGAGCCCGGCGGCACCTCCGAGACGTCGTCGACGAACACGACCCCCTGGACCCGGAACTGGTCGACCACCAGCTGGTTGTGGACGATCTCGTGGTAGCAGTACACGGGCGGCTCGAAGACCCTCACCATCCAGGCCAGGGCCTTGATCGCCTTCTCCACGCCCGCGCAGAAGCCCCGCGGCTCTGCCAGGATCACGCGCTCCACGGGCATACGCTCAGGTTACCGGCCCACGGTCCCTCTGAGGGTGCCGCGCTCTGCAGCGGTCAGCGGGCGCGGCGGCCCACGTCGGTGAGACGCCCCCTCTGTGCGGGAGGCTCGGCGGCCGACTGGTAGCAGAAACTCGCAGGGGCGGACCGCAGCACCGTCGGCCCGCGGGCCGGGTCGCCCTGCGGTGTCTGCGACACAACGCACGGCGGCCGCCGGCCGCGGCCCACCGGCGCCGCCGGGGCCGGACGTGCGATCCTGCTCGATCCCAGGGGACCGGAGAGGTGCGGACGCAGGTAGCCTTGGGGGCGTGTCGGCGCCCAAGGTGACGGCAGTCGCCGAGGCGTCTCCGGCGGAGCGTGCCGGCCTCGCCGTCGGCGACGAGCTCCTCTCGCTCAACGGTCGGCGCCCGCGCGACGTGATCGAGTACCAGGCCCTCGTCGACGACGAGGTGCTGGAGGTGCGCGTCCGCCGGCAGGGCGCCGCCGGCGGGGCGAGCGCCGAGCTCGAGGTGCGCGTCCAGAAGGCCGCCGGCGAGCCGCTCGGGGTCGCCGTCGAGTCCGCCGTCTTCGACCGGGTGCGGACCTGCGACAACCACTGCGCGTTCTGCTTCATCCACCAGCTGCCCAAGGGGATGCGCCGGAGCCTCTACCTGAAGGACGACGACTACCGTCTCTCCTTCCTCTACGGCAACTTCACCACGCTCACCCGCTTCACCGAGCTCGACGCCGAGCGGGTGCTCGGCGAGCGGCTGGGGCCGCTCTTCGTCTCGATCCACGCGACCGACCCCGAGGTGCGGGCGCGCATGCTGCGCAACCCCAAGGGCGCGACGAGCCTCCGGTGGCTGCGCGTCCTCCTCGAAGGGGGGATCGAGGTGCACGGGCAGATCGTCGTGTGCCCGGGGGTGAACGACGGCCCGGTCCTCGCCGACACGCTGCTCACCGTGCTCGACCGCTACCCGCAGCTCGCCTCGATCGGCGTGGTGCCCCTCGGTCTGTCGCGCTACTCGCACGAGCCCGAGATGCGCGACCACACCCCCGAGGAAGCCCGGGCGGTGTGCGAGGCGGTCGCCGAGTGGCAGGCGACGTACCTCGAGGTGCTGGGGCGGCGCCTGGTGCACGCGGCCGACGAGTACTACCTCCTCGCCGGCCTCGACTTCCCCCCGTTGGACGCCTACGACGGCTTCCCCCAGCACGAGAACGGGATCGGCATGGCCCGCGCCTTCGAGGCCGCGTTCCGCGGGGACGACGACGCGGCCAGGGGCGTGCGGCCCGGCTTCTTCGCCTGGGTGGACGGCGCGCCGGCCGCCGGCTACCGCGCTCCGCGAACGGGGCCGGGTGCGGGGAGCACCCCCGAGCGGCTCGGCCGCCCGACCACGGTCCTCACCGGCGCCTATGGCGCCCGAGTGCTCGGCCCGCTCCTCCAGGGCCGCCCCCACGTGCGGGTGCTCGCGGTCGAGCACGACTTCTTCGGGGGCAACATCGGGGTCGCGGGCCTCCTCACCGGCCACGACCTCATCCGCGCGCTCGAGCACGAGCCCGAGGGGCGGCGCTACCTGCTCCCCGACGCGTGCCTCTCGGAGGGCCGCTTCCTCGACGGCAAGACGCTCGCCGACCTCCCGCGCGCGGTCGAGGTGGTCGCCTCCGACGGCGCCGCGCTGCGCGAGGCGCTCGAGCCGAGCCGATGAGCGCGCGGCGGAGCGCTGGCAGCGCGCCGGGCGTTGACGTCACGCGAGGCGCTGGCACTCGGCGGCGCGGTGCCGCCGCCCGCCGCACGCGGCCGGTCGTGGTGGTGGCGGGGCGTCCCAACGTCGGGAAGTCGTCCCTCGTGAACCGCATCGTCGGGCGGCGCGCGGCGGTGGTCCAGCACGAGCCTGGCGTCACCCGCGACCGCAAGGAGCTCGATGCGGAGTGGGCGGGAGTGCCCTTCGTCGTGGTGGACACCGGCGGGTGGCTCGCAGCCGGCGACGTGCTCGACGCCAAGGTGAGCGCCCAGGCCGAGCGGGCGTTCGCCGACGCCGACCTCGTCCTCCTCGTGGTCGACGTGACGGTCGGCGCGACCCGAGAGGACGAGGCGACCGTGCGCGCCGTGCGCAGGGCCGGGACGCCGATGCTCCTCGTCGCGAACAAGGTGGACGACGCCTCACGCGAGCCGGGTGCGTGGGAGCTGCTCACGCTCGGCGCCGGCGACCCCTGGCCGGTGAGCGCGCTCCACGGGCGCGGGGCCGGCGACCTGCTCGACGAAGTGGTCCGCCGGATCCGCCCCGAAGAGCCGGCCGAGGGGCAGGGGGACGCAGCACCAGAGGGAGTGGCAGGGCTGGAGGCAGCGCTGGAGCTGGAGCCGGGGGCGGGGGCGGGTTCCGGTGGCCGGGGGCCGGTCCAGGCACAGGGCGCGACAGTGGTAGAGGAGTGGCACGAGCCCGAAGAGGGCGCCGACGTGCCGCGCGTCGCGCTCGTGGGACGGCCCAACGCGGGCAAGTCCACGCTCTTCAACCGGCTCATCGGCGAAGAGCGCTCGATCGTCCACGACATGCCCGGCACGACGCGCGACTCGATCGACACGGTGATCACCACCGACGACGGGCCGCTGTGCTTCGTGGACACCGCCGGGATGCGCCGGCCGTCGCGCACCGACCGCGGGGTGGAGGCGTACTCGACGCTTCGCGCGCTGGAGTCCCTCGACCGCGCGGACATCGCGTTGCTGGTGATCGACGCAACGGTCGGTGCCACCCACCAGGACCAGCGGCTCGCAGAGCGCGTGAACGCGGCCGGGTGCCCCGCGGTCGTCGTGCTCAACAAGTGGGACCTCGTCGCGACCGGCGACCGCGAGGACGTGCTCGCAGGCGTCGCGGACCGGCTCGCCTTCCTGGGCATGGCGCCGGTGCTGCGGGTGAGCGCAAGGAGCGGTCGCGGGGTGCACAAGATCCTCCCGGCGCTCCACGCTGCCGTCGACGCCTACCACCACCGGGTGCCCACCGGCGCGCTCAACCGGGCGCTCCAGGACATCCAGCAGGCGCACCCTGCCCCCGGCGCACGCGTCCGCTACGGCGTCCAGGGCGCCGTCGACCCGCCGACCTTCACGCTCTTCGCCACCGGAAGGCTGCCCCAGACCTACCTGCGCTATCTCGAACGCGGGCTCCGGGAGCGCTTCGCGCTCGGGCCGACGCCCATCAAGCTGCGCGTGCGGGTCGGCGGCCGGTGAGGAGGGGGACCGGGGGCGACTGGCATCCGGGGGCGCCCGGGAGTGTCATTGGGGGTTGCCGTGCCGTGGTGTGAGGAGTGCGAAGAGCTGGTCGAAGACGAGGCGCTCACCGAGGAGGGCGAGTGCCCGTCCTGCGGCACGCCGCTCGTCGAAGAGGTGAAGAAGCCCGTCCCCTGGTACTTCAAGCTCATGCTGGTCGCCTCGGTGATCTACCTCGGCTACCGCGCCTTCCAGGGGATCACATGGGTCGCCCACCACATCTGAGCGTCCGCCAGGACCGGGGGTCCTTCCGGGCCCCCGCTTGAGCGGTGTTGCGCGGGGGACCTCGGCGCGCTGGAGAACCTCGGGGCGCTGGAGAACCTCGGGGCGCAGGCGAACCTCGGCGCGCAGGCGAACCTCGGCGCGCAGGTGAATCTCGGTGCGCAGGGCAACCTCGGCGCCCGCCCGTGCGTCTGAGAGGGGTGTGGGTGAAGGTGCGCTCGTCGCCGCAAGGCTGCCCGTCCTCAGCGTGCCGGCGGTGACCGACCGGCGCGACGACGCAGTCGCGGCCCTCTTCGACGCCCACTACGCGAGCCTCTGTCGCCTCGCGACGCTCCTCCTCGGCGACGCCGGGCAGGCGGAGGAGGCGGTCCAAGAGGCGTTCCTCCGGACCTTCGCAGGCTGGCGCCGGCTGCACGACCCGGGGCGCGCAGGCGCCTACCTGCGGGCGGCGGTGGTGAACCAGTGCCGCTCTCGCGGCCGGCGCCGGTCGAGCGAGCAGCGCGCGAACCGCACGCACTGGGTCGGGAGCCGGGACGACGACACCTCGGCGGTCGAGCGCACCGGCGACGCGCTGGCAGTGCTCGACGCGGTGCGCGCGCTTCCCCAGCGCCAGCGGGAGGCGGTCGTGCTCCGCTACTACGCCGACCTCTCGGAAGCCGAGGTCGCGCTGGCACTGAGTTGTGCGGTCGGCACGGTCAAGTCCCAGCTGGCCAAGGCCCGTGCGACCCTGCTCCTGCGCCTCGCCGAGCCCGGCAGCGAGGCGGCGGTCGAAGACGCGGCGGCGACGGACGCTGCGGTGAGGGAGGCTGCGGTGGGGGAGGCTGCGGTGGGGGAGGCTGCGGCGACAGACACCGCGGTGAAAGAGGCTGCGGTCGAAGAGGCGGTCGTCGATGAGTGATCCCGCACGCCTCGAGGAGCGCCTGCGCGCCGCGATGGGTGCCGACGGGCCGCTCGGCCCGGCACGCGGGGGCCGGGGGAGCGGACCCGCAGGGGCGAAGGCGCGGGTGCTCGCCGGCATCCGCCGGCGCCGGCTGCGCAAGCTCGAGGGGCTGGGCGCGGCGGTGGTCGTGGCGATCGGGCTTGCGATCGGCCTGCCCCAGGTGCTCGCCGGCAGCCCGGCCCTCCCGACCCAGGGACGCGCGGCCAGCGGCGTCGCCCAGTCCGCCGGTCCCGCCGCTGGGCACGGGGCCTTCGCGCCGGTCCGTACCCCCGCCCGTCGCGTCGCGACGTGCCGACTGCATGGGGGAAAGACGACGGCCTGCGGCAAGCTCGAGACCGGGGCGGGCGCGCGACGGCTGGCGATGGCGGCCGACGCGGCCAACGCGCCGATGGGGATCGTCACGGCCGCACCCGCCGCTCGCGCGCTCGGGAGCCCCCTCATCGTGCGCGAGGGGGCGGCGCTCCTCGTGACGCTGCCCCGGCTCACGGCCGACTGGCGGTGGGGGAGCCCGAGCATCGCCGGGACATACGTGTACCACGGGTCGGGACCGCCGGTGGTCGTGCGCGAGGTCCGGGCACCGAGAGGCCTCCAACGGTTCCTCGTCCGGGGGAAGGACCCGCTCACGGTCGTCCTGTTGGCGCGAGAGGACGCGTCCTCTGGGCGCGGCACCCCCCCGTCGATCGGGACCGGGACGCCAGGGACGACAGGGACGACCCGGACGGCAGGCACCTCGCCCGTGTGGGTCCTCGAGCTGAAGGTGGTGGGCAGATGAGGAGCGCCGGAGACGGATGGGCCCGGGTCGGGCTGGCCGCGGCTGCGCTGGTCGTGGTGCTGGGCGGGGCCGGGGCAGGGGCTGCGCTCGCGTCGCGCGCCGGAGGGGCGATCGCCGGCGCGGCGACCCGGCGCGCCGGGACCGATCCGCCGCGCTGCGGCGGAGGTGCGCCCACGCTCACGGTGACGGGGCGGGCGTCCCTGTCGATCACTCCCGACCTGCTCACCGTGCGCCTCGACGTCCACACGACAGCGGCCGACGCGAGCAGCGCGCTCGCGCAGGACAACACCCTCACGGCCGCGGTCCTCCACGCGCTGTCCGCGGGTGGCGTCGCGCATCGCGACCTGCAGACGACGGGCCTCTCCATCCAGCCGGTCTACGCCGCCACAGGCCAGAAAGTGTCGGGCTACGGCGTCGACGACACGGTCGTGGCCAAGATCCGGGCGCTCTCGTCGGCAGGGACACTGATTGACGACGCGGTCGCCGCCGGCGGGAACGCGACGAGGATCGACTCGCTGTCGTTCTCCCTCACACGTCCCCTCCGCGCGCAGGCGCGGGCGCGGGACGAGGCCGTCCGCCAGGCGGTCGGCGACGCCAAGGCGATGGCGGCGGCCGCCAACCGGCGCCTGGGCGGGATCTGCGCGATGCGCGACCTCACGGCCACAGCGCCCACAGTCTCGACAGTGCCGATCGCCTTCGGGGCGGCCGCATTGCCGAACCGGGCCCCCGTGCCGCTCGAGACGGGGTCCGAGACCGTGGCCGCGCAGGTGAGGGTCGTGTTCGCCCTGGGGTGAGCTGGGCTCGATCGCGCCGCCCCTCGTAAGCTCGTGACGTGCGCGATGCGAGCGGTCCGGGGCCAAGGGCCGGCGAGGGGATGTGAGCACCTTCCTTTCTCCTTCTGCGTCGGCTCCGAGCGGCGCGGCGCGCCTGCGGGAGCTGCTCGGGCGCGACGAGCTCGTCGTCGCGCCCGGCGCCTACGACGCGCTCAGCGCGCGGCTCGTCGAGGAGGCGGGGTTCCCCGCCGTGTACATGACCGGGTTCGGCACGGCCGCGTCGTACCTCGGCCGCCCCGACGTTGGCCTTCTCTCGATGAGCGAGATGGCCGACCAGGCGCGCCGGATCGTCGGGGCGGTGGGCATCCCGGTGATCGCGGACGCCGACACCGGCTACGGCAACCCGATCAACGTGATCCGCACGGTCCACGAGTACGAGCGCGCCGGCGTCGCCGCCCTCCACCTCGAGGACCAGGAGGCGCCCAAGCGCTGCGGCCACCTCGAGGGGAAGCGGCTCGTGCCGACCGGCGACATGGTCGCCAAGATCGAGGCTGCGGTCGCCGCACGGCGCGACCCCGACGTGGTCCTGATCGCCCGCACCGACGCCCGGGCGGTCGAGGGGCTTTCGGCCGCGCTCGAGCGGGCACGCCGCTACCGGGACGCGGGCGCGGACGTCCTCTTTGTCGAAGCGCCGGAGAGCGAGGCTGAGATCGAGACGGTCGCGGCCGCGCTCGCGGGGGTTCCGCTCCTCTTCAATTGGGCCGAAGGAGGCAAGACCCCGCCGGTCACGAGGGAGCGGCTCGCCGAACTGGGCTTCCGCATCGTGATCTTCCCTGTGGGCGCGCTGCTGGCAGCCACGACGGCCGTCCGGACGCTGCTGGCGTCGATTGCCGAGACGGGCACCCCGGCGCAGGTGATGGATCGGATGGTGTCCTTCGGCGGCTTCCTCGAGCTCGTCGGGCTGCCCGAGATCCACGCGCTCGAGGAACGGTTCGCGTCGGCGCAAGCCGGAGAGAAAGAGGAGACGGAGGGCTGATGGCCACCACGTTCGACAAGCAGAGCGTCACTTGGGAGCTCGCGCAGCGGATGCTCTCGGCCGCAGAGGCGAAGGCCGGCAAGATGGGTCACGCCTTCGCGGTCGCGGTGGTCGACGAGAGCGGCGTGCTCAAGGCATTCGGCCGGATGGACGGCGCGCCGCTCCTCTCCGTGCAGATCGCCCAGGACAAGGCGTACACGGCGGCGGGGTTCGGCATGGCGACCGACGCCTGGCACGAATTCATCAAGAACGACCCGCCGCTCGCGGCCGGGGCGGCGACCGGGATCGACCGGCTGATCGTCTTCGGCGGGGGCTACCCGATCATCGTCGACGGCCGGGTGGTCGGGGGTGTCGGCGTGAGCGGCGGCCACTACACCCAGGACATGGAGGTCGCGAAGGCCGCCCTCGGCGTCCTCGGCGCTCTCAGCGCCTGACGCAGCGCAGGCCCGGCACGCGATCGGGCGGTCCCGGCAAGGCCGCGCCCGATCCGTAAAGGACCGCTGCCTTTTGCGCCCTCGCTACAGTCCGCGCGCTCGGTGCTCCGCGCGCGCTGTGACGAGAGGCCGGGTGTCGTGTGTCGCAGCTCGTCACAGCCATGACCCGCGAGTGACGCGCGCGATCCCCTCGAACGCGAGCGTGCCGCGCGCCTGACCGCCGCCGCGCGCGCCTGCGCAATTGACGAAAAGTTGATCGCCGATAGTGGCTGCAGTGTTCTTGCGGGAAAAGCATGGTCAGCCGAAGGGTGGACTTGTGTCACCGAGGGTGGAGGACGATCACGACGGCGACTTGATGCTGTCGCGACCGCTTCTCGTCGGAGCAGGGAGCAGCCGATGGAGCGACGCCAGGAGGCGCGCGAGAGGCTGACGAGCGCTACGGCGGTCGTCAGCACGCGTTCCCCAGGTGCGGTGGCCGCCTGGCCACGCGCGGAGCGCGCGTCACGCGTGTTCACGCCGTCGGACTCGCTCGTCACGTTGCACTCGCACGCGGTGCAACTGAAGAAGCCATTCATCGGGAGTTCGCGGGGGGACTCCCGATGACGCCCCGAACATCCGCCCAGGTCAGGGCAGTGTGCAGCCCGCGGTGCCCGGAAAGGGAGCCCGGGGCAGAGCGCCTCGTCGTCAAGACGTCGGGCCTGACGACCACCAGGTGCGCCTCACCACACCCGCCACACGCGTCACTCCCGCCACACGCGTCACGCACGTCACGTGGCGCCAGCGTCACTGACGGCGACGCGCTTTGCGGCGGGAATGGCCCTGCGCTCTCAGGTCTCGGTCCCAGGCGACGGGTCGCACTGGCTCGCCCGACGGCGGAGGGACCGACCATGGTGGCCGGTGAGGTGGTTGAGTGCCGCCTGGGGAGCGGCCGCGCGACGCGGCACCGGGGCGGCGCGCCCGTCTCACCGGCCACCCCGTTCGCTGGGCGTGGAAGCGATCGCTTCCGGACGCCCCCATGTGGGGCATCCCGACCAGTCCGCGCACCGTGCCCCGGTTTCCCCGCCAACGAATGGCCGGCGCCACCGGTGAGCATCCCAGGAGTCGCAGTGAGAACCGCTGAGGACAAGGAGAGCAAATGAAACTTCCAGGGTTGTTATTCAAGAGCAGCACCCGGGGCGCCTGGGTGCTGCTGGCCGGTATCGGCACGGCGGGGGCGCTCACGCTCGCACCGTTGGCGGTGGGAGTCGGCCAGGCTGGCGCGACAACTCCCACGCCTGTCACGACGACCACCACGGTCGTCACGAACGGCACATGGACGTCTCCTCAAAGCGCTACAGGCAAGGTGCTCGTCGAGTGCCCGGTCACCACAACCGGCGGGTACACATATGTCACCATCACAGGCGCCACATGGATCTGGGCGAACAAAGGACAGGCACCATGCCAGTCAACACCCCACGGCCCAGGCAGTGTGACAGCCGGGACTGTCACGCTGACGACGACGTTCACAATCCCCGGCATCCCACAGGGCGCGACCCTCACACTGGCCGCTGACAACGGCGCCACAGTGCGCATCAACACAACTGGCGTGGCCTCAGTGGGACCGAGCACAACAGCCTCAAACTTCAACACGAAGCACCACACGACAATCGCAGCTACAGCGTTCCGTCAGGGCACGAACACGATCACGATCATCGGGACGAACGAGACATCCAGCGGCTACAACCCCGCGGGAGTCATCGCCAAGCTCACAGTCGTCTCCACGTCGACACCAACGAACCTGTGCAAGAAGACAGGGTGGAGGGATTGGACGACGGCGCCTGGACCGTTCCAGAACCAGGGTGACTGCGTCTCGTACTTCGTGAAGAACCCCAACGGGAACGACCCGACAATCCCGAACACGGCGCAGTCCTAGTCCGTCGGCGCGGAGCCTGGGGGGTGTTGTGGCCAGTTCTGTCATCGGGAGAACCGAGTTCCTTGGTCCCCGACGTTCCGTCCGAGACGGGCGCCGGGTGACCGAGGGACCGATCACCATCGAAGGAGAGACCCAGCGATGACCGACACCGCCGTCGAGCCGGTGACCGTGCTCCCGACTGTCGAGTCCGCCGCCAAGGCGGAGGTCCGCCTCTCGCGCTGGCAGAGCTTCGGGCTCGCGCTTGGCAGCCTCGTCCTGGTTTTCGGCCTCGGGCTCGTGGTGATGCTCGCAGGCGGTGCGGTCATCCACGCTCTCAAGCCCACACGGCACGTCGACATCTTCGCTGCCTTGCACAACCGCTGGGTGGTGGGCGCACTTCTCGGGATCGCGCTGCTCTGGCTCCTTCCCCCACACCCGTGGGCGAAGCGGGTCATGGCATCGGGCTCCCAAGAGCAACCGGCCAAGGCCGGTCGGACGGAGGACGGTGGCGGG
>DAHWOV010000061.1:0-2807 GCA_027339205.1 Acidimicrobiaceae bacterium
AGAAGTGGCTGGCGGCGAACGAGGAGCGGATCGCCGCCGCGTACCCTCCGGGGGCGTCGTACATCGGGACGTTCGTCACCGCCTTCACGTCCGAGAAGAACGCGGGCCGGTACCGTGTGCTCGAAGGCCTCGACTCCTACGCCGCGCTCGATGTGGCCGCGGCGGCGCAGAAGGACCCGAACAGCGCGTACGCGAAGGTGTGGCGGGAGGCCATGCAGTTCATGGATCCGGATCCCAGGGCCGACTGGAGCCAGACGCTCCTGAAGTCGGTCGTGGACGCGTCGATCTGGGACATCGAGCCGCAGGACTGACGGGAGAGCCGCGGCGCCTGTCCTCGTCCGCTGCCCACGGCTCCTCGCGCGGTGCATCGGACGCCTCGGACGCCTCGGACGCCCCGTGCGTCGCCGTGCGTCCCCCGTGCTTGCGCCGTGCGTCCCCCGTGCTTGCGCCGTATGCACCCCCGGCATGGTATCTGTCCCTGGGCCGAGATCTTTCACGCAACTGTCATCCAGGGACTCGTAGCCGACGACCGAGCCACCTGGCCTCGCCGCGCGGCTCGTCACGAGGCGCGGATCATCGATGACCGCGGTGATCCGCGCACGATCCGAGCGTGGAGGCGCGCCCCGGTTGCCCTGTCGGCGTGCGCGCCGGCCGTCCAGCTCGTGAATCGCGACCGGCGGGACGCAATGCGTGGCATAGCAGTCCCCGGGTGACTGTTCCGTAGCCTCCGGTCGTGGGTGCGTTCCTGGGACGCGGCAGCGAATGGGACGCGTCCCCTTGCGCGGCGCCCGGTTGCGCGGCGCCCAGCTCGGCCACGAACGCTGGCGGGTCCCACGTGGACAACTTCGGCCTGCGCCATGTGGTGGCATAGCGCGAAGTTAGCCCGAAGCTCCTACGGCCGTCCGCTCGGCCGTGAGCACGAATCGATCCTGGTCTGAGCACGATTGGCGTTCGTCTCACGGTGTGAGGCGTAGGCACTAAATAGGTTGACGTCGGAGCCGGGATCGGCGATGATGCGTGGGTGAGCACAAGAGGCGGCGCCGTCCATGTCGCGACGACGCGTCGGCACTACAAGGACCGGGTGTACGAGACCCACCTGCTGCGCCGCAGCTACCGCGAGGGCGGCACGGTCAAGACCGAGACGGTCGGCAACCTCAGCCACCTGCCGCCCGAGGTCATCGAGGTCATCCGACGCATGCTGGCGGGCGAGCGGTTCCTGCCCGCGTCGGGCTTTGAGATCCGCCGCAGCGTGCCCCACGGCCACGTGGCGGCAGCGCTGGGCGTGCTGCGCGCGATCGGCCTCGAGCGCCTGATCGACCCGCGCCACTCCCACGAGCGCGACCTCGTCGTCGGGATGCTGGTCGCCCGCCTGATCGCACCGGCGTCCAAGCTCGCCACCGCCCGGCAGCTCGCCCAGACGACCCTGGGCGCGACGCTCGGCATCACGGGGGCGAGCGAGGACGAGCTGTACGGGGCGCTCGACTGGCTCCTCGCGCGCCAGCCCCGGATCGAGGCCCGCCTCGCGGCCCGCCACCTCACACCCGGCGGCCTCGTCTACTACGACCTCTCGTCGAGCTATTTCGAGGGCACCCACTGCCCGCTCGCCCATCTGGGCTACTCCCGGGACGGCAAGAAGGGCACCCTCCAGATCGAGTACGGCCTCCTCACCGACGCTGACGGCCGGCCGGTCGCGGTCGCGGTCGTGCCCGGCAACACCGGCGATCCGGCGACCGTGCCGGCCACGGTGGAGACCCTGCGGACCCGCTTCGGCCTCGAGCGGCTCGTCCTCGTCGGCGACCGGGGGATGCTCACCTCGGCCCGGATCGAGGGGCTGCGTGAGCAGGGCCTCGACTGGATCAGCGCCCTGCGGGGTCCCGCCATCCGGACCCTCGCAGAGGACGGGGCCCTCCAGCTCGGCTTGTTCGACGAGCGCAACCTCGCCGAGATCAGCCATCCCGACTTCCCGGGCGAGCGCCTCGTCGTGTGCCGCAATCCGGCCCTCGCCCTCGAGCGGGCCCGCAAGCGCGACGAGCTCCTGGCCGCGACTGAGGCGGCCCTCGCCAAGGTCGTCGCCCGGGTCGAGGCGGGCACCCTGCGGGGTGCGGCCCGCATCGGCCTGGCTCTCGGGCGGGTCGTCGACCGCTTCAAGATGGCCAAGCACTTCGAGCTCGAGATCGCTGACGACCAGCTCGCGATCAGCCGGCGGAGCGAGGCGATCGCCGCCGAGGCGGCCCTCGACGGCATCTACGTCCTGCGCACGAGCGTGCCGGCCGAGCGCCTCGACGCGCCCGACGTCGTCCGCAGCTACAAGCGCCTCAGCCGGGTCGAACGGGCGTTCCGCGGCTTCAAGGCGGCGGACCTCGCGATCCGCCCGATCCGCCACTGGACGGAGGACCGGGTCCGCGCGCACGTCTTCCTGTGCATGCTCGCCTACTACGTCGGGTGGCACCTCGAGCGTGCCTGGGCACCCCTCCTGTTCCGCGACGAGGAGCCGGCCGACCTGCCCGACCCGGTGGCCCCGGCCCGCCGCTCGGAGGCTGCCCTCCTCAAGGTGCGGACCCACACCCTGGCCGACGGGACGCCGGCCCATTCCGTGCGGACCCTGCTCGCCGAGCTCGCCACCCTGACCCGCAACCGGGTCGTGCTGCCCGGTGCCCCCGACGAGGCCGCCTTCGAGATCGCCGCCACGCCGACCCCGCTCCAGGCCCGCGCCTTCGAACTCCTCGGGCTCTCACCCGCAGGCACGTAGGCAGAACGCGTCAGCGCAGGCCGTGCTCAGTCGTGCTCGCGGTCCGCTGGAGCTTCGG
>DAHWOV010000066.1:0-17294 GCA_027339205.1 Acidimicrobiaceae bacterium
AGCCCGCTCCCCGTGATGCCGGGCACGAAGGCATACTGCTCCCAGTCGTCGAGCGCCCAGTGCACGGGGACCTCCACGATGCCGCGCGCGCCGGGCCCGTCGTGCTCGGCGAGCACGTAGGGCACTTCGCAGTCCATCATCGAGCTGTCGTAGAGGAAGCCCCGGTCGATCAGCAGCGCGGGCGTGTGGTAGTTGAGCTCCCACAAAGGGGCGCGGTAGCCGAGCGGCCGGAGCCCGGCGACCTTGTCGAGGGCCACGAGCCCGCGGTCGATCATGCGGGCCTCCTCGTCGTGCGTCATCCCGATCGTGGACTCGTGCAGATAGCCGTGGTGCGCGATCTCGTGGCCGGCCTCCGCGATGCGGTTCACGACCGAGGGGTAGCGCTCCGCGGTGTAGCCGGGGACGAAGAAGGTCCCTCGCACGCGCTGGCGCTCCAGGAGCCCGAGGAGGCGCGGGACGCCGGTGAGCGGGCCGTAGGCCTGGTGCGACATGACCGTGAGCCGCCGGGCGCTCAGCGGATCGCACGCGAGCAGCGCGGACTCGGCGTCGAGGTCGAAGGTGAGCGCGGCCGCCGCCGCCTTGCCCTCCGGCCAGCGCATCGGTGCCGGCGGCGCGGTGGTGTCCTGCCCGTTCACCCTGGTACCCCCGCTCCCCCCGCCGACCCCTCCATGACCTCGGGTCCCCGCCGCCAGGTGGCGCCCGCGGCATCGCGCACCCGGACGAAGTCGACCGCTTCCTCCGTCCCCCCTGTCGCGTCGTCCGCGCCCGGCCACCGGACCAGCGCCACCGACGGGTCGCGCCGGGCGACGATCCGCCCGCGCGACACCACGACCGACGGCCGGACGAGACGCCGGATGACGTCGGCGGGGTCCGAGGCTGGGAGGAGGAGGAAGTTCGCCGCAGCACCGGGCCGCACTCCGTACCTCGCGCCGATCCCGAGGACCTTCGCCGCCCGGTCCGTGACCATGCGGAAGCACTGCGCCACCTCCGATGGCGCCATCAGCTGGGCCGCATGCGCGCCGACGTGGGCCACGAGGACCGGGTCGGCGGTCCCGAGCGGGTACCACGGGTCCATCACGTCGTCGTGGCCGAAGGCGACGTTCACGCCCGCGGCCAGGAGCTCCTTCACCTGGGTGAGACCCCGCCGCTTCGGATAGCCGTCGAAGCGGCCCTGGAGGTGAAGGTTGACGAGCGGGTTGCAGACGACGTTCAGACCCGACCGCTGGAGGATCCTGTGCAGCTTGTAGCTGTACGCGGGGTTGTAGGAGCCCATCGCGGTCGCGTGGCTCGCGGTGACGCGGTCTCCGAGGCCGCTTTGCAGCGCGCGGGTCGCCAGTACCTCGGAGAACCTCGACTGCTCGTCGTCGATCTCGTCGCAGTGGACGTCCACGAAGAGCCCGTGGCGAACGGCGAGGTCCACTGCGATCTCGAGCGAACGGACTCCGTCTTCGCGGGTGTCCTCGTAGTGGGGGATGGCGCCGATCGCGTCGACACCCCGGCGTGCCGCCTCCTCGAGCAGCTCCTGACCGCCTGGATACGAGCAGATGCCCTCCTGGGGAAAGGCGACGAGCTGGAGGTCGAGGACGTCGCGCACCCTCGCGCGCAGCTCGACCAGCGCGTCGAGCGCGACGAGCCCCGGGTCGGTGACGTCCACGTGGCTGCGCACGTAGAGCACCCCGTTGGCCACGTACCACCGCAGCACCTCTTCGACCCGTTGGAGGACGTCGTCGCGGGAGAGCATGGGCTTGCGCTCGGCCCAGCGGGCGATGCCCTCCCAGAGCGTGCCGCTCTCGTTGGGCCGGGGCTCGCCCGCGGTGAGCACGCTGTCGAGGTGGACGTGCGGTTCGACGTAGGCCGGCGACACGAGGCAGCCGCGCCCGTCGACCACCTGGCGCGCCTGGGGCGGGTCGGCGGACGCCGGGACGATCTCCACGATGGTCCCCCCGCTCACGAGGAGGTCCACGCCGGCCATCGTCTCGGTGTCCACGAGGCGCGCCGCACGAACGAGAAGGTCGAGCACCCGAGTCCTCCCTCTGCTCCCGTCCGCGCCTTCCTGGCGAGCGATCAGCGCCGGCTTGCGCCCGCAGCAGCGATCGGCTCGCCGGCGCCGACCGTCGTCCCGACCTTGCGGTCCACCCGCTGCGGCGCGGCATCACGCACGGACCCGGTCTCGAGGGCGCGGAGCACGAAGTAGACGAGGCCGCCGACGACGAAGCCGACGTAGAAGGCGATGTCGCCGCCGTGGAGCCAGCTCGAGGATGCGGGGCCGATGAACAATGTCGTGTCCATGAACGGCACCGCGGCACCGAAGCCGACGAGCTGCGCCACCAGCGCGGCACCGCCAAAGGGCAGCCTCGCGTAGTCCATGACGCTCTCTGGTTCGACCCGGCCTCGGTTCCGCAACCAGTGGACGATCTCGATCGCCGCGAAGGGCGGCACCCAGTAGGTCACGAAGAGCAGCACCTCTTCGAACTTCGAGGTGAGGTTCCCCGTGTGGAGCCACAAGGTGAGGGCGAACGCGACCGCGGTGACCACCACCGCCACGTAGGGTCTCTTGACGCGCGCGCCGGCTGCCTGGAGCGCGAGGGAGCCCGAGTAGTCGTTCATCGCGTTCACCGAGACCGTGCCGATCCAGATGGCGACCATGGCCATCCCGCCGAGCACGCCCCCGCCCATGAGACGGTCGATGCCCCCCGACGTGCTCTGGGCGACGGCGGAGGCGGCGGCGAGCCCGAGGATCTCCACCCAGATCGAGGAGAGGGAGACCCCGGCGAGGCTGAGGAAGAAGATCCCCGCGACGGACGAGTCCGGCTTCATGTACCGGCTGTAGTCCGACGCGTACGCGCCCCACGAGATGACGAAGCTCGCCGAGAGCGTGACCATCAGGATGAAGCCCCCGGCGAGGTCGCCACCGTGCGAGGTGGCGGCGACGTGCCAGTTCCCGACCGACGCCACCTTCACGGTCACCGCGATGAACATCGCCCCGAGCACGATCGACATCCACTTCTGGAACAGGTGCATGACCTCGTAGCCGAAGAGGCCCAGCACGCCCTGCATGGCGAGGACGATGAGCAGACCGACCCAGAACGGCACGTGGATCAGGATGTGGATGGCCTCTGCGCCGAAGATCGCGTTGATGGCGTCCCATGCGATCGTGGACAACCACTGCAGCACGCCGGGCAGCGCGATCGACTTGCCGAACGAGAGCCGCCCCACCGGAAGCTGCCCGAGCCCCGTCTTGGGTCCCCAGGTCCCGAGCACCGCCACGAGGAGGCCGCCGAGCACGGTTCCGACCACGATCGCCGTGACCCCGAGAGAGAACCCGACACCGACGAAGCTCGCCGTCGCGAGCGTTCCGATGAAGAACCCCGCAGGGACCAGGTTGGGGGTGAACCACACGGTGAAGACCCGGTGCAGCCGCCCGTACCGCTCGTCCTCGGGGATCGGCGCCATGCCGTGCATCTCGAGCGTCGCGTGGCCCTCGTAGCGAGGCCGGTTGCCCTGGTAGATCTCGCTCGACATCGCGGCCCTCCCTCCCTCGCACCGTGCGGCCGACGGTGCCACGTGCCGTGCCCCGGCTCCCAGCGCCGCTGGGCGACCCACCGGCTCCCCTGCGAGGCAGCCGTCCGGGTCACCGGATCACCGTCCGGGTCACCAGATCATTCACCAGATCGTCCAGATCATAAGGAAGTCCGCGCGCCTTATGAATAGGACGTTCGTCGAAGCGACGAGCTTTCCTTTATACGATCGTACGGTCGTGCGCTAGGGTCGAGCATGCGTCCGCGCACCGGTCCGTGACGATCCGCGTCGCCGACCTCCTCGACCTGGCGCACCTCCAGCTCGAGCTCCTCGCCGGAGCCGGCGGCCTCGGCCACCAGGTTCGCTGGGCGCACGCATCGGACCTGCCCGAGCCATGGAACTGGCTGGCGGGTGGCGAGCTCCTGATGAAGAACGGCCGCAGCCTCGCGAGGACGGCCGCCGGTCAGGTCCGGTTCCTCGAGCGGCTCGCCGACGCGGGCGTCACCGCGCTGGTCATCGGCAACGATCCGATGACCCCCGCGTTGACCCGGCGCGCTCGCGCGCGTGCGGAGGAGGTCGCGCTGCCGGTGCTGGCGGTGCCCTACTCGATGAGCTTCATCGCCATCAGCCGCGCGGTCGCCGACGACTCCGCTGCCGAGCAGTCCCGGCGCCTGGCGCGCATCGAGCGGATCTACGGCGGCATCCAGCACGGCTCGGCACGCCACTCGACCGCGCCGGGCGCGTTCGTCCGCCGCCTCGGTGCCGAGCTCGGCCACCCGCTCCACGTCGCGGACGCGGCCACGGGGCTGCCCCTGCTCGGCTCGCCGCCCCTCGACGACGCGCTGGTCGCCACCCTGCGCGACGAGCTCGACCGCCGGCTTCCCGTCGTGCCCGCCGTCGTCCACCTTCCGGGGGACCGCGGGCACCCGGCCGTCGCGGTCTCGGTGCCCTTCGAGGAACCGACCGTGCTCCTCGCAACCCGAGGACGGGGAGCCGGGCTCGACCTCTCGATCCTCCACCACGCCGCTGCGGCGGTCGCCGTCGAGCTCACGCACGAGTCCCTCCGAGCCGATCTCGAGGCGCAGGCCCGCGCGTCGGTGCTCACCGCCCTGCTCGCCGAGGAGCGCGACGCCGCGGCCACGGACGGGGAGCCGGCGCTCGGAGTCGCTCTCGCGCGCTCCCGCCTCGTCGTGACGCCGGCGCCAGGCCCGGCGGCCCTCCGCGGGATCACCACGGCCCTTCGCCGCCGGCAGGTGCGCCACCTCGTGGTGGAGTCCGGCGGCCTTGCGTGGCTCCTCCTCGAGGAGGCAGGCGCGCACGGCCTGCCGCTCGGGCTGGTGGAGGCGCGCCTCGCCGATCGCTCGCCGCTCGGGGTGAGCGACCCGGTGCGGAGCCCGACACGCGTGCCCGAGGCGGCTCGCGAGGCGCGGTTCGCGCTCGGCGTCGCCTCCGAGCGCGGCGGCGCCGTCCGCTACGGCGACGGCGACAAGATCCCCGCGTTGCGAGACCCGGCCGCCGCCCGGGCGCTGGTCGACGACGTCCTCGGCCCGCTGCTCTCCTACGACGAACGGCATGGGACGGTCCTCGTGACATCGCTGGCCGCCTTCTTGTCCCACCGGCGCTCGTGGAGCCGGGCAGCGGCCGCGCTCCGCGTCCACAGGCAGACCGTCGTCTACCGCATGCGGCGCGTGAGCGAGCTCACCGGGCGCGACCTGGCCGAGACCGCGGACCTCGCGGAGCTGTGGCTCGCGGTCTCGGCCCACCGCCTGCTCGGGAGCCGGGCGCGGGCACAGGTGAAGGCCCCCGGCCGCTAGCCGCACCCAAGCGGCCCTGGGTTGCGCCCCGTGTCACGCGCCCCCGTGTCACGCGTGCGAGCATCGGGCCATGGACGACACCACGGGTTCGCCCGGTCGCGCGCCCAGCGGCGCTGCCTCTCGCTTCGACTGGCACCCCGAACCGGGGCTCTTCGACCTCCCCGCGCAGGGTGCTCGCCAGGCGCTCGAGCAACTCGGACGAGAGGCGTGGAAGCTGGCGCTCGACTACATCTACGAAGAGGGGCTGGTGCGCCCCGTCGGTCCCGACTCCTACACCGAGCTCCGCAGGCGCTTCTTCGGCCCTGCGCTCCGCCCGGAGCCCGCGCCGACGACCCCGCGGACGGCTGCCGCCGTGCTCGACGAGGTCCGCGCGCGCGTGGCGCCCTACGGCTACAACGCCTACCACCCCGGGTCGTTCTCCTACTTCACCCCGCCGCCGCTGCCGATGTCAGTGGTCGGCGAGCTGCTCTCCCAGGTGTTCCACCAGGGAGTCGACGTCTTCCACTCCGGGCCGGTCGGTGCCCTCGTCGAAGAGGAGGTCACCCGGTGGCTCGCCGACCTCGTCGGCGCGGGTCCCGACGCCTGGGGCGTCCTCACCTCGGGCGGCGTCATGGCGAACATCATGGCGATGACGGTCGCACGCGACCGGCACCTCGCCCGCCTCACCGGGTCACCTCGTCTTCCCCGAGGCGAGCTGCTCGACCGCGGCCGTGTCTACGTCTCCGACCAGGCGCACTTCTCCATCGCCCGCGCTCTGGACATCCTGGGCTTCCCGCCCGACGCGCTCGTCGTCATCGAGCCCGACGAGCGGTACCGCCTGCAGGCGGCGCCCGTCGCGAGCCGTCTCGAGCAGGACAAGGCGGCGGGCCTCGTCCCGTTCTGCATCGCCGCCGTCTGCGGCACGACCAACACCGGCTCGGTAGACGACATCCCCGCGCTCGCCGAACTGGCGGCACGGGAGGGGCTCTGGCTCCATGTGGACGCCGCGTACGGCGGCGCGGTGCGGATCTCGCCGCGCGACGCCACTCGCGTGCCCGGCCTGGAGCTGGCCGACTCGGTCACGGTCGACCCCCACAAGTGGCTGTTCCAGGCCTACGACATCGGGGGCCTCGTGGTGCGCCGACGCGAGGACCTGCACCTCACCTTCCGTCGCTCCCCCGAGTACTACCGCTCCGCCGTCCCCGAGCACGAGCCGCTCAACTGGCTCGAGTACTCCATGGAGGGCACGCGCCGCCTGCGCGCGCTCAAGCTGTGGACGTCCTGGAAGCACGTCGGCAGCGAGGGCTTCGCCCGGCTCGTCGAGCACGACAACGACGTCGCCGCGTTCCTCGCCGCGGAGATCAGCCGCTCCGACGACTTCGAGGCTGCGGTCGCCGAGCCCGACCTCTCGATCGTGTGCTTCCGTCACCTCGTGCCCGGCATGTCCGACGCCGACCTCGACGTACACCAGGACCGCCTGCAGCGGGCCCTGGAGGTCTCCGGCGAGGCATGGGTCTCGACCACGAGGCTGCGCGGCCGCACCTACCTGCGCGCCGGGGTCATCAACTGGCTGACCACCGAGAAGGCCGCGCTCGAGCTCCTCGAGTCCCTGCGGCGGCTCGCACGGTCGCACCCTGGCACATGACGATCCTTGCGCTCGAGAGGTCGCCCGAGACCCCCGTCGCCGCGAGTGCGCCGGCGGTCACTCCACCAAGCCGCGGCACAAGAGCACGATCGTGATGAACCTCTCGAACAGGTCGAGCGGGCCGTCCCCGACGAGCGCCGCGGTGACGTCCCCCGTCCGCTCGACGCCGGCGACGCGGGCTGCCAGCTCCGCATAGTCGCTGCTGTGGAACTGGATCCCGATGCTGGCGGGCAGTGCGATCGCCGGCAGCCGGGCAGCCGTCGCGCCCTCGATCGCCGCTCTGGCCTCCGCGCGGATCAGCTCGCACGCCGCCTCGGGGTGGAGCGACTCCGCGCAGAACCGCGTCAGCGACCGCTTCACGACCGCGCTTCGGGCATCCGGGCACAGCGGCGCGAGCTCCGCAGCCGTGACGTCGTCGCCGGTCACGAGGAGGACCGGCACGCCATGAGCAAGGGCCGCCAGCGCGTTGATCCCCGCTTCCCCGACGACCACGCCGTTGAGGGTGACCTGCGCGATCGCAGCGGGGAAGTACGTGTGCGAGAGGACGGATCCCCGAGACGACATCGACCCGTGGTACGAGACGAAGAAGACCGCGTCGAAGCTCTCGTCGAGACCCTGCATCATGTACCTCGGCTTGAACCGGCCCGAGAGGTAGCTCGCTCGTCCGGCGAGCCCGTCCGGATGGAGGTTCGCCATGCGTCCGTGGGAGTCGTTGACCAAGAACCTGTCGGCTCCGGCCTCCATCGCGCCGCTGATCGCGGCATTGACCTCCGCGCGCAAGAGCCCCGCGAAGTACGGGTAGTCGGGCGACCCGGGCCGGACGTGCTCCCAGTCCACGACCCCAGCCGTGCCCTCCATGTCCGACGAGATGAAGACTTTCACGCCGCCCCCCTCACTCCTCGACGAGCGCTCTCGGGCGCAGCGTCGGCTCCCTGTCGCCCGGGGTCATGACCGCGTACACCGACCCGGGCTTGCCTGCGGCGCCGCCGTGGCGCCCGTCGGGCGTGAGCGCGAGCGCGCGCAGCTCGGACCTGAAGGGATCGGGCAGCGACCGCGCGTCGCGCAGCATCTCGGCGCATGCGTCCGCTGGCGCCAGGCCGGTGGCCAACAGGTCGACGATCCGCCGCGCGCCGCACGAACGCATCGCGAGCTCTCCGCGCCCGGTGCACGCCGCTCCCCCGTACCGGAGGTCGCAGTAGTTGCCCGCACCCGGCACCGCGGAGTCGCCCACCCTCCCGGGGTACTTCCAGGGGTAGCCGCTCGTCGACACGCCGACGCACAGCTCGCCCGATCCGTCGAGTGCGAGGACGTTGATCGTCCCCCAGGGCCCCTCGTGCGGCGCGAGCCGGCGCATCAGGGCGCGAGCGCTCTCGCGGTAGCGTCGGTCCCCGTCGGTGGCTCCTTCGCCCTCACCCTCGACGGGCTCGTCCTCGGCACCGAGCGCTTCGACGTAGAGCCGTCTCGCCTCGGCGGTGAGCAGCGCTCTTCGCTCGAACCCGCACTCCTCGGCGAACAGCTCGGCGCCCGCGCCGACGAGAAGGCAGTGCTGGGGCATGCGCTCGAGGACCGCTCTGGCGATCGAGATCGGGTTGGGATAGCCCTTCACGCCGCCCACCGCCCCGAAGGCGCGGGTGGAGCCGACCATGACCGACGCGTCGAGCTCCACCTCACCACGGGCGTTCGGGAGGCCCCCCGTGCCGACGTAGTGGTCGGACTCGTTGTCCTCGCACACCCGCATCGCCGCTTCCACCGCGTCGAGCGCGCCGCCGCCTTCGCGCAGGACGGCCATGCCGGCGGGCAGGCCCACTTCGCTCCGCTCGCTGCCGATGATCACCGGAACCGTCACAGGCTCCTCCTTCTTCGTGGTCCTCGTGCGCTCGCACCTTGCCGCCCGTCGATCAGAGCGCCATCCTTCCAGGTGGCGGCCACGAGCGGGACCCCCGGCCGGTACGCGAGATGGACGTAGGACGGTGCGTCGAGGATCACGAGATCCGCCCTGGCGCCCGGGCCGAGGTGGCCCACGTCGTCACGCCGGAGCGACCTCGCGCCGCCGAGCGTCGCTGCCGCGAGGGCCTCTTCGGGCGTCATCCGCAGCTCGCGCACTGCGAGCGCGATGCACAACGGCATGCTCGTCGTGTAGCTCGTCCCGGGGTTGCAGTCGGTGGCGAGGGCGACGACCGCGCCGGCCTCGAGGAGCCGGCGCGCGTCGGGATACGGCGAGCGCGTCGAGAAGTCGCACGCAGGGAGGAGCGTCGCGACGGTCTGGGACGCCGCCAGCAGATCGATGTCGCCGCCGTCCAGGTAGGTGCAGTGGTCGGCGGACGCGGCCCCCGCTTCGACCGCGACCCGCACACCCGGGCCGGGTCCCAGCTGGTTCGCATGGACCCGTGCCCCGAGACCTCGCGCCGCGCCTGCCGCGAGCACCGCCGCCGACTGCTCTGCGTCGAAAGCGCCCCGATCGCAGAAGACGTCCACCCAGCGGGCGTGGGGCGCGCACGCCTCGAGCATGGGGCCACAGACGAGCGCGACGTAGTCGTCGGGGCGCGCGGCGTACTCGGCCGGCACCACGTGGGCGCCGAGGAACGTCGCCTCCTCGGTGACCGCGCGCGCCAGCCGGACGAGCCGAGTCTCATCGGCGACGTCGAGCCCGTAGCCCGACTTGCACTCGAACGTCGTGGTCCCCGCGCGTCTCGACTCGTCCCGGAGCCTCCCGAGGGTGGAGGCGAGCTCCGCATCAGAGGCCGCCCTCGTCGCTGCGACCGTGGAAGCGATGCCTCCCGCCGTGTAGGGGGTCCCGGCCATGCGCGCCGCGAACTCCTCTGCGCGCTCGCCTGCGAACACCATGTGGGTGTGGGAATCGACGAACCCCGGGACGACTGCCCGGCCTGCGACCTCCACCACCTCGTCGCCCGCGCCCTCGGGCGCGGCGGCGTCCGGGCCCGCCCACACGACGCGCCCTGTGCCGACCAGCAGCGCGGCGTCGTGGACGACGCCGAGGGCTCCGTCCCCCGCGTGCGGGTCGTTGGTCACGAGCTCGCCGATGTGGCGCAACAGCACCGATCCCACGCCCGCCCCCAGCTCCCTTCCGCCCTCAATCCTCGCCTGCGGCCCGCACGATCTCCTCGACGACCTCGGCGAGCTCGTGCGCGACGTCGCCCACCAGCTGGTGTCGGCCCCCGGCGACGACCCGGCGACCGGACACCACGACGTCGGTGACGTCCGCCGGGCTCGCCGCGAACACCACGTGCTCGAGGAGCGTCGCCGGGCTGGCGCCCGCCAGCCGCACCGAGGACAGCGCGACGGTCACCAGGTCGGCGCAGGCGCCCGGCGCGATGCATCCCGCCTCGGGCCATCCGATCGCCGCGTGGCCCGCAGCGGTCGCCGCACGAAGGAGCGCCGCGGTCGCGAACCTCCCGCGCTCGCCCGAGCGCAGACGCTCGTCGAGCTCGAGCGCCCGCGCCTCTTCGAAGGGATCGATGACCGCGTGGCTGTCGCTCCCGAGCGCGATCGCACAGCCCCCGTCGGCGAGGGTCGCGCCAGGACCGATCCCGTCGGCGAGCGCGCGCTCGGTCGTCGGGCACATGCACACGGTCGTGCCCGTCGCGCAGAGCTTGCCGGTGTCCGCCGGACCCAGGTGCGTCGCGTGCACCACGGTCGTCATCGGACCGAGCGCGTTCGCACGTGCGAGGAGCTCGACCGGGGAAGCGCCGTACGCAGCCTCCACCACGTGGTTCTCCGCGGGCTGCTCGGAGACGTGGACGTGGAACGGGAGGCCCCGGCCTGCAGCCCACGCCGCCACCTCGCCCGCGGCCCCCGGCGGCACCGCGCGCAGGGAATGTGCAGCGGCGCCCACCCGCACCCCGACGGAGGGGACGCTCGACACGAGCCGCTCGGCCCGCTCCGCCCACGAACCGACGTCACCGTCGCAGAAGCGCTCCTGGACGCCGGCTGCGGGCTCCCCCGGCGCCCGCTCGAGATAGCACGTGTCGAGGAGCGTCAGGCGGATCCCCGCGTCCCGGGCGGCGTCGCACAGCGCGAGGCCCATCTCGTTGGCGTCCGCATAGCGCTCGCATCCCGGGGGGTGGTGGAGATAGTGGAACTCGCCGACCGCGGCGAAGCCGGCCAGCACCATCTCGGCGAACACGGCGCGCGCGAGCCTCCGGTAGCGGTCGGGGTCGAGCACGCCCGCCACGGCGTACATCTGGTCGCGCCAGCTCCAGAAGGTCCCGGGTCCCTCCGCCCGACCGCGCAGCACCCGGTGGAACGCGTGGCTGTGCGCGTTGGCGAAGCCCGGCAGCGTCAGCCCCGGGAGCACGACGTCGCCGGGCTCGCGCCGCGCGCCGGGCTCGACGGTCGCGATCGCCGCCCCCTCGACGTCGATCGCGACGTCGGCCTCCGCGCCGTCGCCGCCCAGGTAGGCGAACTCGCAGTGGTACCGGCTCATGCCGACAGCACCGCCAGGACGCGGGTGAGCGCACGGACGCCCTCGACGCAATCGACCTCGTCCGCGCGCTCCGCGGGGCTGTGACTCACGCCCGAGGGGTTCCGGACGAACAGCATGGCGGTGGGCACCTTTGCGGCGAGCACGCCCGCGTCGTGGCCGGCACCGGTCTCAATCTCGGGCACCCCGACCCCCACCGCGTCCACCACCCGGCGGCGCAATGCCACGTCGAAGGCGACCGCGGCGGTCCGCGACTCCTCGAACTGCGCGAGCGTGACCCCATGGCGCGCCGCGGCGGACTCCGCGCGTGCGACGACGTCAGCCACGATCGACTCGAGCACCGGCTCGTGCCGCGCGCGGGCGTCCAGCCAGGCCTCCACCGACGCAGCGACCGCGTTGGTCGCGTTGGGGTGGAGCACGGCGCGGCCCACCGTGGCGAGCCCTCCGTGCACGTGAGCCGCGTCACGAGCCGCCAGGACGGTCTCGGCGAACGGGAGCACCGGGTCCCTGCGCTCGCCCAGCGCGGCGGTCCCGGCGTGGTCAGGCTCCCCGCCGAAGCGGAGCCGCCACCGCCCGTGCGGCCAGATCCCGGTCGCAACGCCGATCGGCGCTCCCTCGGCCTCCAAGAAGCGGCCCTGCTCCACGTGGACCTCGATGAACGCGGCGAGCCTCGACAGCCGCACGCCGTCCTCCCCGATCATCGCGGGGTCCGCGCCCGCTGCGCGCATGGCGTCGGCCAGGCTCACCCCGCTGGCGTCGCGTAGCGCCCGGGCACGCGCCGGGTCCAGCTCACCCACCGAGAGCCGGCTGCCCAGGCACGCGACGCCGAAGCGCGCGCCCTCCTCCTCGGTGAAGGCGACGACCGCGATCGGTCTTTGCGGTACGTGCCCAGCCCCGCGCAGCTCGTCGAGCGCGAGGAATGCGGACACCACCCCGAGCGGACCGTCGTAGGCACCACCGCCCGGCACGCTGTCGAGGTGGCTCCCTGCGGCGATCGACCCCGCCCGCGGCGGGCCGTCGGAGGGGTCATGCCCCCACCACGCCCACAGGTTGCCGTTCCGGTCCTGCTCGAACGCGAGGCCCCGCGCGGCCGCCTCGCTGTGGAACCACGACCGCAGCTCGGCGTCCGCCTCGCCCCACGCGAACCGGTCGTAGCCTCCCTCCTTCCGCCGGCCGATCGGCACGAGCTCGGCCCAGAGCCGGCGGAAGCGTGTGACGAGCTCGCTCACGTCTCCCTCACCCGCGCCGGCTCACCGGATGGGGCCGGCTGCGGCGGCTGCCGCGTCGACCACCCCGCCCGCCGCGATGAACTTCTCCGCCGCGGCGAGCTCGGGCGAGGTGAACCTGTCGCGCCCCATCCCACCGACGTGCTCGCGCAGGCTCGCCACGACCGCAGCGGTCGCCGGAGCCGGAGCGAGCGGCCGTCGCAGCTCGAGCGCTCGTGCCGCGGTCACAAGCTCCACGGCCAGGATCCGCCGGAGGTTCGCGACGGCCAGCCGGAGCTTGCGCCCGGCGCTCCAGCCCATGGACACGTGGTCCTCCTGCATCGCCGAGCTCGGGATCGAATCGACACTCGCGGGCGCCGCCAGCCTCTTGTTGTCCGAGACCATCGCCGCCTGCGTGTACTGGGCGAGCATGAGCCCCGAGTCGACGCCGGGGTCGGCAGCGAGGAACGGCGGCAGCCCATGAGACCGCGCGGGGTCGAGCAGCCGGTCGGTGCGGCGCTCCGCCATCGACCCGAGGTCGGCGATCGCAATCGCAAGGAAGTCCATCGCGTAGCCGAGGGGCGCGCCGTGGAAGTTGCCGTTGGAGCTCACCTCCCCCGAGTCCAGCACGACCGGGTTGTCGATCGTCGCGGCGAGCTCGCGCTCGGCGACCGCCGCGGCGTGCGACGCGGTGTCGCGTCCGGCCCCGGCAACCTGCGGGGCGCAGCGGCAGGAGTAGGCGTCCTGCACGCGTGGATCGCCCGTGCGGTGCGAGGCGACGATGGCAGATCCCGCCATGACGCGGTACATGTTGTCCGCGCTCACCGACTGGCCCGGGTGGGGTCGGAGCGGCGCGTGGAGCTCCGGCCGGTACGCCTGGTCGGTGCCGAGGAGCGCCTCCACGCTCATCGCCGCGGTGACGTCGACGGTGCGCAAGAGGAGGTCGAGGTCGGCCAGCGCGAGGATCAGCATCCCGAGCATGCCGTCGGTGCCGTTGATGAGCGCGAGCCCCTCCTTGGCGGCCAGGCGCACCGGGGCGATCCCTGCGGCGGCGAGCGCCCGGGCGGCCGGCACTCGGCCGCTCCCGCCCGGCCCGAGGACCTCGCCTTCCCCCATCATCGCGAGCGCGCAGTGCGCGAGCGGCGCGAGGTCGCCGCTGCAGCCAAGCGAGCCGTGCTCGGGCACGACGGGCGTGATCCCCGCGTTGAGCAGGGCAACGAAGGTCTCGGCGATCACCGGCCGGGCTCCGGTCCTCCCGGACGCGACCGTCTTGGCGCGCAGGAACATGAGCGCGCGCACGACCTCGCGCTCGACGGGATCGCCCATTCCGGCGGCGTGCGAGCGGATGAGGCTCACCTGCAGCTCGTCTCGCAGGCCCGGGGGGATGTGGCGAGTCGCGAGCGCGCCGAAGCCGGTGGAGATCCCGTAGGCGGGCTCTGCCGACGCGCCGAGACGCTCGACCGCCGCTCTGGACTCCTCCATGGCGCTGAAGGCGCGCTCGGTGAGGCGGACCGGGGTGTCCCGGCGCGCCACCGCGACGACCTCGGCCATCGTCGTGCCAGCGCTCCCCAGCTCGACGGGAGCCGCACCCCCAGACGGGCGCCCGACGTGGCCCTCGACGTCGCCGGCACCGCCGCTCGAAAGGATGCTCACCTCTTCACGCCGTCTCGGCGGCGGTCATGGGCACCCGGACGCCGAGCGCGCTCGCCACGGCCCCGGCTTCGTCGTAGCCCGCGTCGACGTGGCGCAGGACCCCCATGGTCGGATCGTTCGTCAGCACCCTCTCGAGCTTCTGGGCGGCGAGGTCCGAGCCGTCGGCGACGCACACCTGGCCCGCGTGGATGGAACGCCCGATGCCCACCCCCCCGCCGTGGTGGATCGACACCCACGAGGCACCGCTCGACGTCGCCACGAGGGCGTTCAGAAGCGGCCAGTCGGCGATCGCGTCCGAGCCGTCGCGCATCGCCTCGGTCTCCCGGTACGGCGAGGCGACCGAGCCGCAGTCGAGATGGTCGCGACCGATGACGATCGGCGCCGAGACCTCGCCGGAGGCGACCATCTCGTTGAACCGGAGCCCTGCGCGGTCGCGCTCGCCGAGGCCCAGCCAGCAGATCCGCGCCGGAAGCCCCTGGAATTGCACCCGTTCCCCGGCCACGCGGATCCAGCGCGCGAGCTTGTCGTTGTCGGGAAAGAGCCTCGTCACCGCGCTGTCCGTCGCCGTGATGTCCCTGGGGTCCCCCGAGAGCGCCGCCCAGCGGAACGGGCCCTTGCCCTCGCAGAAGAGCGGGCGGATGTAGGCGGGGACGAAGCCGGGATACTCGAACGCCCGGGTGAAGCCGCCGAGCAGCGCCTCGGCTCGCAGGCTGTTGCCGTAGTCGAACACCTCCGCGCCCTTGTCCATGAGCGCGACGAGGGCCTCGCAGTGGGTCGCCATCGCCGCGCGTGCCCTCCGCAGGTACTCGTCGGGGTCCCGGACCCGGAGGTCCGCGGCCGCCTCGAGGGTGAGCCCCGGCGGGAGGTAGCTCAACGGGTCGTGCGCGGGCGTCTGGTCGGTGGCGACGTCGACGGGCACGTCCCGGCGCACCAGCTCGGGCAGCACCTCCGCTCCGTTGGCGACGAGCCCGACCGAGAGGGGGCGCGCGTCGCGCCGTGCCCGCTCGGCGAGCTCGACCGCCTCCTCCAAGCTGTGGGCCAGGGTGTCGAGGTAACCGGTCGACAGCCGGCGTTCCACCCGGCTCGGGTCGACGTCGCAGCAGATCACCACCCCACCGTTGATGGTCACGGCGAGCGGCTGCGCCCCGCCCATGCCGCCGGCTCCCGAGGTGACGGTCAGGGTGCCCGCGAGCGAGCCTCCGAAGCGCTTCTCGGCGACCGCGGCGAACGTCTCGTAGGTGCCCTGGAGGATCCCCTGGGTGCCGATGTAGATCCACGAGCCCGCCGTCATCTGGCCGAACATCGTGAGACCGAGCGCTTCGAGCCTCCTGAATTCCTCCCACGTCGCCCATTCGGGAACGAGATTGGAGTTGGCGATGAGCACCCGGGGCGCCCACTCGTGGGTGGTGACCACGCCGACGGGACGTCCGGACTGCACGAGGAGGGTCTCGTCTGTGCCGAGCGCCGCGAGGGTCCTTTCGATCGCATGGAACGACGGCCAGTCCCGAGCCGCCTTTCCCGAGCCGCCGTAGACCACGAGCCGCTCGGGGTGCTCGGCGACCTCGGGGTCCAGATTGTTGCGCAGCATCCGGAAGGCGGCCTCCTGCGGCCACGCCTTGCAGGTGAGCGCCGTGCCGCGGGGGGCGCGCACGACCTCGCGACCCTCGCCCGGCGACCTCCGTGCGTCTGGTTCCACCGACGGCCACGCTACAGGGAGCCGAAGGTGCGGTCCTTGGCCCCGCGCCGGCCCTGCGTCAATCGGCTGGGCCGCTGGCGAGGGTGACCGCGGCCGACTGCGTCTGACCCGAGCGCGTGGTCCAGACCACCCTCACCGTGTCGCCCGGGTGGTAGCGCATCATGATCTTGGTCAACCCGCTCGGGCTTGTGACCGGCGTACCGCCGACGTTGGTGATGACGTCACCCGGTGCCAGTCCGGAGGTCTGCGCGGGAGTCCCCGCGATGACCTGCTGGACGATCGCGCCGCTCGTGGGCGACGTTGTGCCTGTGCTTGTCACTGTGCTCCCGAACCCGAGCCCGCCGACCGCTGTCGGGGCTCCCGCTGCCTGCACGTAGACGCCGAGGAACGGGGTGCCACCGATGTGCACCGTCGCACTCGGCCTCCCAGCGATGATCTGGTGCGCGATCGAGATCGCCTCGTTGATCGGGATGGAGTAGCCCTGGCCTGTCGCAGCGCCCTGGAAGCTGTACCCCTGGGCCGCCGAGGCGGCGGTGTCCATGCCCACGACCTTCCCCGAGGTGGTGACGAGGGGGCCACCGGAGTCGCCCGGCTGGATGTCCGCGTTGGTCTCGATGAGCCCGGTCAGGTGCTCGGTCGTTGTGCCGAGCGAGCCCCGGTCGCTCGCTGTGATCGCCTGGTCGAGCTTGGTCACCGATCCGCCGGCGGCGCTCGGCTGCCCGCCCGTTCCACCGGCGTTGCCGATCCCGACGATGGCCTGCCCGATCTTGACGGTCGACGAGTTGCCGAGGCGCACGGTCTTCAACCCCGACGCTCCCTTGAGCTGGATGACCGCGACGTCCTGTGTCCGCGTGTAGCCGAGCACGGTCGCCGCGTAGACCTTGCCGTTGCCAAGGTCGGTCGCCGTGATCTTGGTCGAGCCCTCGATCACGTGGTTGTTGGTGAGGACCTTGCCTGTCGAAGTGAGGACCATCCCCGTCCCGGCCGCCTCCTCTGTCTCGTAGCGCAGCACCGTGTTGATGTCGACGAGGCCCGGCGTCACCTTGGCCGCGATTGTCGCGATGTCGGAGGGCGCGCCGGTCGCTGACGAGATCTTTCCTGTGCTCGGTGTCCTGGTCACGGTTGTGCTTGTCGCTGTCGACCTCGCTGTGCCGCCGGGAATGAGGCGGCCAGCGGTCGGCGTCGCGTTGCCACCGTTCCAGACGCCGTAGCCGATGCCGACCCCGACGAGCAGCGCCAGCAGCGTCAGGCCGGCGGCCACGACCGCCACCACCCCCTTGCGTCGCCCGCGCCCTTGGGGTTGGGGGGCCGTCGGCTGGCCCCATCCGGCCTGCTGGCTCCA
>DAHWOV010000077.1:0-29920 GCA_027339205.1 Acidimicrobiaceae bacterium
CGCCGTCGGTGAGCAGCTTGGGCAGGAGGAGCGTCCTGAAGCCTCTCCATAGGGTGAGCGGCAGGTTGGCCCCGAACGAGTTCGACAGCACCAAGGTGACGCTCGCCACCATCGCCACCATCGCGAAGACGGGGTCGACGAGCCCGGTGGCCGCTGCCGGCACCCCGACCGAGTTCAGCGCGAGCGCGACGGCCAGGTTCTGCTTGGTCTTGTGGTAGCTCTCCGTCGCGATGTCATAGGCGTCGGCGACCGCTCCCAGCCGCTCGGAGACGAGGATCACGTCAGCGGCGTCGATGGCGATGTCGGTGCCCGCCCCGATGGCGACGCCGACGTCGGCCTGCATGAGTGCGGGGGCGTCGTTGATCCCGTCGCCCACCATCGCCACCCGGGTTCCGTCTGCCTGCAGCGCTCGCACGATGTCCGCCTTGGCGCCGGGCAGCACCCCGGCGCGGACCTCGCCGATGCCGACTTGGCCTGCCACCGCGGCGGCGACGGTCTCGCTGTCGCCGGTCACCAGGCAAGGCTCCATACCCCGGGCTCGCAGGGCGGCGACGGCCTCGGCGGCGTCGGGGCGTAGGGCATCGGCGATCCCGATCGCCCCGAGGAACGTGCCGCCGGCGGCGGCCCACACCACCGTCTGGGTGGCGGCCTCCGCCTCGGCACCGAACGCATCAGGTGCTGGCGCCGAGAGCCGACCGGCAATGAAGCCGGGTCTGCCGACCACGACCCGCCGCCCGCCGACGATGCCTTCGACCCCGTCGCCGCTGAACGAAACGAATTGCTCGACGTCGGCCACGTCGAGACCGGCATCGAGGGCGCGATCGACGATCGCCCGGGCCAGGGGGTGCTCAGAACGGGCCTCGACCGCCGCCGCCAAATTCACGAGGCCGACCTCGTCGATGCCTGGGGCTGCCAGCACGCTCGCCACCGACGGCCTCCCGGCGGTGAGGGTCCCGGTCTTGTCCAAGACGATGCGTCGGACCTGTCCGAAGATCTCGAAGGCGTGGCCAGAGCGCACGAGGATGCCCTTCTCCGCGGCGCGTCCCCCGCCGCGCATCATCGCCAGCGGGGTTGCCATACCCAGCGCGCACGGGTAGCCCATCACCGCCACCGCGCTCATGGCGAACAGACCCCGGGCTGCATCGGCGTGGCCGACCACCACGAGCGGCACCAGCGACCACGAGATGAGCGCGCCGAAGCTGATCACCAGCACCGCGGGGACGAACCAGGCCGAGATGGCGTCGCTGAGGGCGATGATGCCCGGTTTGAGGGCCCGGGCTTCCTCCACGTAGCGGGTGACCTGGGACAAGAAGCTGTCCTCACCCACCTTGGTGACCTCGACGTCCAGGCTGCCTGACTCGTTGATCGACCCGCCGATCACCGGGTCACCAGCCGTCTTCTCGGTCGGCACCGCCTCGCCGGTCACCAGCGCCTCGTTCACACTCGAGGCGCCATCCACCACCCGGCCGTCGACCGGCACCGCCTCGCCGGGACGCACCCGCACCCGGTCCCCGACGACGACGGTTTCGATGGGGACCTCGATCTCGGTGCCTTCGCGGATCACGCGGGCGGTCGGCGGCTGGAGCGCCATGAGCTTGGCCACCGCCTTGGAGGTGCGGGTGCGCAGGTAGCCCGACGTGTAGCCCGACAGCAGGTGGTAGGTGGTGATGAACAACGCCGCGCCGAGGAAGTCCGGGACGCTGAACGTCTTGTCGAAGAAGCCGAGGATGCCGCCGAACAGCCCGCCGAATGCGCCGAACTCGAGCAGGACGTGCTGATTGAGGATCCCGCGCCGAAGCGACGGCCACGCCATGGCCAAGATGTTGCGGCCCACCACGAACACCTGGACGAGCGCCAAGGTGAGCACCATCCATGGGAAGATCTGCTCGCGCACCCCTGCCCACATAGCCACCATCAGCCCGAGCGCGATCGCGCTCAGCAGCCCCGATATCCGCAGTCGGTCCAGTTCGCGGTGCAGGTCTTTCTCGCGCGCTTCGAAGCCGGCGACCTTGCGAGGGTCTCGCACCGTGTAGCCGACGTCTCGGATGGCGTCGACGATCGCCTGTGGTGAGACCCGATCGGGGTCGAAACGGACCAGCGCCTCCTCGTGCGCCAGGTTCACCGACGCCTCTGCCACCCCGTCGAGGCCGGTCGCTGCCTTTTGGATCGTCGACACACAGAAGGAGCAGGACATCCCGCCGATCTTCACCTGCAGGCTGCCCCGCGACCCGCCAGTGCCCTCGTCGACTCGAGGCGGCGCTTCGGTGTCAGCCGACCGGTTCATAGCCGACCTCGGCCAACCGCCGGCGCAGGCCCGCTTCGTCGATCTTGGTCTCGTCGTAGGAGACCCGGACCTCGTTGCGAGCCGCGTCGGGCCGCACCGACCGTACGCCGTCGAGGCGCCCCAGCGCTGAGCGAATCGTGTGTTCACAGCTCGCGCAGTGGATCTCTTGCACCGCAATGGTCGTCACCGCCATCACCGTCACCTCTCTTGCTCGACGCCTTTGGGGTTGCCGAGCAGCGCCAAGTTCACCCTAAACCTTCTATTCGAATGGAAGGTCAAGGGCAGGACGAGGGGACAAGTTGCCTGTCTCACGCCGGTGCTGCGGGGCATACGAGGGGCGTTCCCGGCGTCGGCGACGAGCACACGCATCCGCCGATAGGAGGTCCTTGCCTGGCTGATCAACGCCCCTAGCGCCGCATGAGCTGCCTGGACGGATTGTCGGTCCCAGCGGGCATCGACGAAGTCTCACGTCTCGGACAAGAACGCGACGAAGTCGAGAAATGCGCGACTGACAGCGCACCCGAGCTTCGGACGGTGCCTGCCGTGACCAAGCGGGACGTGACCATCGAAGAGCGCCTCGAGCGGTCCACGCCTCGCGCACTCAGCGCTCGGAGCTGGGCGAATGCCCGCGACTCCGCCGTGAGTGCCGTCCTTGCCACCAGCCCGAGCGACGAGACGAGAACCGTCTGCCTCCTCTCCCGGCTCTGCACGTTCCTCGCCGCGCATCGCTCCTGGGCGGGCGACGTCACGCCCGACCTCGCTGCGCTGTTGACCCCAGCGTCGATCGACGCCTTCGTGGCCGAGTGCCTTCGGCGCGGTGAGCACAGAGGTACCGTCGGCGTCTACCGCACGTCGCAAGGGGGCGGGGACGTCACCGATCCGCTGTGCGCGCCCGACGACCCCGACCACGGCTTCGAGGAGCTGACCGCGGCAGAGTCAGTGGCAGTGGGAGACCGGCTTCTCCTACACCCGGCCGCCGCCTGATCCCCGGCGAACGCTGCTCCTGCGCGTCCGCGAGGACCTCTTTGGGCCCGACTCCCCTCGGGGCGGCGGGCTTGGCGATCACAGCGACTGCCACACGCTCCCGTCGCGTGACTTCCACCCCATGTCGGTGACCCATAGGGCCCTCACGGTGCTTGTGGGCGGGGGTTTCGTCACAAGAGGGCCCCGGGTTTCGTCAGGACCCCGCAGCAGCGGAGGCGGTGGGATTTGAACCCACGGTGGGTTGCCCCACACACGATTTCCAATCGTGCCGATTCGGCCGCTCTCGCACGCCTCCGGACCCGCAGCTCGCAGCTGCGGCCGAGCCAGGCTATCCGCCCCGCCGGGGCACCTCTCTGGCAAACCGGTAGCCTGGGTGGACTGCGCCTGGCGCAGCCGGCGTTGGGTGCGGTGGCCGGGTCCTGCGCAACGGTCGCTCGTGAACCGAGTCAGGGTCGGAAGGCAGCAGCTCTCAGCGGGTCAGACCGTGTGCCGTAGCCAACCTGGCCATCGCACCGACCGCCGGCGTCCGCCGCGACGGCGATTCCAACTCGTCCGCCCGGCTCGCAGTCCTGCGGTCTTGCCTTCGGTCGCTGGCTCTTGTGGAGCACCGCCTTTGGGACGCGGCCACGCCGGCGGCACACTCGCCCCTGTGCGCGCGACCCGCCGATAGGCTCGTCGTTCGTGCTAGAGCCGACTCCTCGTTCCTCCGACACGGCGCCGTCGGCGGGAAGCGGAACCGACTTCGTCTCTCTCTACCGGCGCTTCCGTCCGGGCAAGTTCAGCGAGCTGCGGGGCCAGGCCCACGTCGTGCGGGCCCTTCAGGGAGCCGTGCGGGACAGTCGAGTCGCGCACGCCTACCTCTTCAGCGGCCCCCGGGGCACGGGCAAGACGTCCACGGCGCGCATCCTGGCCCGCGCGCTCAACTGCGCGGCGCCCGTCGACGGGGAGCCGTGCGGGGAGTGCATGTCGTGCGTGGAGATCGCCCGGGGGAGCTCGTTCGACGTGCACGAGCTCGACGCGGCCTCCAACAACGGTGTCGATGCGATGCGCGAGCTCATCGCCCACGCGGCGCTCGCGACGCCGGGCCGCTGGAAGGTGTACATCGTCGACGAGGTGCACATGCTTTCCAATGCGGCGGCGAACGCGCTGCTGAAGACGCTTGAAGAGCCTCCAGGGCACGTCGTCTTCGTCCTCGCTACGACGGACCCCCAGAAGGTCCCGGCGACGATTCGTAGCCGCACCCAGCACCTCGAGTTCGGCCTGATCGGCGCCGACACCTTGGATGGGCTGCTCCACGACGTGAGCGCGGCGGCCGGCCTCGGCCTCGGCGACGACGACATCGCCGTGGCGGTGCGCAAGGGGCGCGGCTCCGCACGCGACGCCTTGTCCGCGCTCGACCAGGTGGTGGCGTCCGGGTCGGCAGAGGCGCTCCGCCCCGACGTCGTCGGGCTCACCGAGGCGATGGCCGCAGAGGACGCGCGCCGGCTCCTCGTCGCTGTCGCCTCCCTCCACGAGTCGGGGTGGGGGCCTCAGCAGATCGCGACCGAGCTCGTGGATGAGCTGCGCCAGGCGTTCCTCGTGGTGCTCGCGCCCGACCTGTGCGCCGCCGCTGGGAGCGAGCGCGAGCGCCTGTCGGACCGTGCGACCCGCCTCGGACTTGCCCGTGTCGTCCGGGCGATCGAGGTGATCGGTCGCGCCCAAGTGGACATGCGGGACGCCCCCGATCCCCGGGCGGTGCTGGAGGTCACGCTGGCGAGGCTGGCACGGCCAGAGCTGGACGACTCGACGTCGGCGCTCCTCGACCGGGTCGCCCACCTCGAGCAGATGCTTAACCCCGGGGCGCTCGGAGCGGTGCACGCCGCGCCGCCCTCGTTCGCCGCGCCGCCCGCGCACGCCTTGTCCTCGCCCGGACTTCCGACCCCTCCTGCACGGCAGGCGGACTCCGGTTCGGAGCCTTCACCGGCGCCCTTCGAAGAGCGCCCGGGCCTGGGAGCCCTGCGCCGGCAGCGGGCAGCTGCACGCCCGGTGGAGCCGGAGACGCCGCCGCGTGCTCCCGACACCCCGCCTCCCGACACCCCGCCTCCCGATGCCGCAGCTCTTGACCCGGCGAGTCCTGACGTGGCCCCGCAGGATCACCCGGTTCTCGACCGCGATCGCATCGTCGAGGCGTGGGGCGACCACATCCTTCGCGGTCTCCCCGCACGGGCGAAGGCGCTCTACAGCGCGGGCCGGTTCGTCTCGGTCGAGCGCAACGTCGCAACGTTCGCCCTGCCCAATGCCGCGCACCGTGACCGGTGTGAAGAGGTGCGCCCTGTTGTCGAGCAGTCGATCGGCTCGTACTTCGCGACGACCGTGACGCTCGCGCTCACGGTCGAGGAGTCCTCAGTCTCCCAGGCGATCGGGCGCACGAGCCGGACCGGGTCAGGCAGCGTTGCCAGCGATGCTCGCGATGCCGGCGATGCGTCGGGCACGTCGGAGCCGGATGCCTGGGACCACTCCGACGACGAGGTCGATCCCGACCAGCCGTCGGGATCGCTCGAGACCGTCGCGCAGGCGCGCCTCCTCGAGGCCTTCCCTGGCGCGCAAGAGGTCTGAGCGATGTACACGGGCTCCCTCCGGGCGCTCATCGACGAGCTCGGCAGGCTGCCGGGAATCGGTCCCAAGTCCGCCCAGCGCATCGCGTTCTACTTGCTCGAGGTCCCCAATGAGGATGCTCGCCGGCTCGCTGAGGCGGTCGTCGCCCTCAAGGAGCGGACGACGCTGTGCGAGCGCTGCTTCAACGTGGCGGAGCTCGGCCACCTCTGCGACGTCTGTGCCGACACACGAAGAGACCCCTGCGTGGTGTGCGTGGTGGAGGACCCCCGCGACATCGTGGCGGTCGAGCGGACGCGCCAGTTTCAGGGCCGCTACCACGTGCTCCACGGCGCGCTCAACCCGCTCGAGGGCATCGGTCCGGACCAGCTGCGGGTCCGTGAGCTGCTCGCGCGCATCGACGCCGAGGGTGTGACGGAGACGATCCTCTGCACGAACCCCAACCTGGAGGGAGAGGCGACGGCGATGTACCTCGCCCGCCTCCTCACCCCGCTCGGGGTCTCGGTCACCCGGATCGCGAGCGGCCTCCCTGTCGGCGGCGACCTCGAGTACGCGGACGAGCTGACGCTCGGCCGCGCGATCGAGGGCCGCCGCGCCGTCGTTCCGTGACGATGGGCGGCGAGCCCGAGGGCCTCGTCGTGTGGCTGCTCCGGCACGCCAAGGCGATGACCGATCCGCCGGCGGGAGGGACGGATCACGACCGGCACCTCGCGCCGAGGGGAAGGCGGGACGCCGCCGCGCTCGGCCGCCGGCTCAGCGCGGGCGACCTCGGCTTCGGCACTGCGGCGCTCCCGGACCTCGTGCTCGCGTCGAGCGCGGCGCGCACGTCGGAGACCGCAGAGAAGGTCGCCTCGGCGCTCGGCACGCCCGTCGACCGGCGCGGGCGGCTCTACTACGGCTCGACGGCGGACATGCTCGACGAGCTGCGCGGGCTCGACAACTCCCTTTGCTCGGTCATGATCGTCGGGCACAACCCGGCGACCCACTCACTCGCCCTCGGGCTCCTCTCCCCCGACGACGGAGCGGGCCGCGCTGCGCTCGGCTCGTTCCCGACGTGCGCGATCGCCCTGCTCCTCACCCCCGCCACCCGCTGGTCGCAGCTCGCGTGGGGGACGGCGACGCTCGCCGGCTTCGCCCGGCCACCCTACGACGGCTGAGCTACTCCTGAGCTACTCCCACTCGATCGTCCCCGGGGGCTTGCTCGTGACGTCGAGCACGACGCGGTTGACCTGCGCGACCTCGTTGGTGATCCGGGTGGAGATCCGTTCCAGCACGTCGTAAGGCAGGCGCGCCCAGTCCGCGGTCATCGCGTCCTCGCTCGTGACCGGACGCAGCACCACCGGATGGCCGTAGCTCCGGCCGTCGCCCTGGACGCCGACCGATCGGACGCCGGCGAGGAGCACGACCGGGAACTGCCAGACCGCCCGGTCGAGGGCCGCTGCGGTCAGCTCCTCTCGGGCGACGGCGTCGGCCTGGCGGAGGATCTCGAGCCGCTCCTCGGTCACCTCGCCGACGATGCGGACCGCGAGGCCCGGGCCGGGAAAGGGGTGGCGCCAGACGATCGCCTCAGGGAGGCCCAGCTCGAGGCCGAGCGCACGGACCTCGTCCTTGAAGAGGCGCCGGAGTGGTTCGACGAGTGAGAAGCCCAGGTCCTCGGGGAGCCCCCCCACGTTGTGGTGGGACTTGATCGTGGAGCTCCCGCCCCCGCGGCTCCCGCCCCCGCGGCTCCCGCCCCCGCGGCTCCCGCCCCCGCGGCTCCCGCCCCCGCGGCTCCCGCCCCCGCCTCCGGACTCGACCACGTCGGGGTAGAGCGTCCCTTGGACGAGGTGCTCGGGCCCTCCGCCCTCCGCCTCGACCTCGCGTGCGGCGTCCTCGAAGACGCGGATGAACTCGCGCCCGATCACCTTGCGCTTCTCCTCGGGGTCGACCACGCCGCGCAGCGCGTCGAGGAAACGGGCACGGGCGTCGACGGTCTTCAGCCGGATGCCAGTCGCGGCGACGAAGTCCCGTTCGACCTGCTCGGCCTCGCCGAGCCGCAGGAGCCCGTGGTCGACGAAGACGCAGGTGAGCCGGTCACCGATCGCGCGGTGCACGAGCGCGGCGGCGACCGCGGAGTCGACGCCTCCGGAGAGGCCGCAGAGCGCCCTTCCGTCGCCCACGGCGTCACGCGCCTCGGCGACCGCGGCGTCGAGGACGTTCGAGGTCGTCCACGTGGGCGCGATCCCCGCCGCCCGGTAGAGGAAGCGTTCGAGGACCTCCTGGCCGTGGGCCGTGTGGTGCACTTCAGGGTGCCACTGCACGCCGCACAGCTTTGCGTCCGCCGACTCGAACGCGGCGACCGGCGAGTCGTCCGTCGACGCCGTCGCGCGCAGGGAGGTGGGGAGCGCGACCACCGCGTCGCCGTGGGACATCCAGACCTCCTGGGAGGTGGGCTGCCCAGCGAAGAGCGTCGCGGTCGGGTCGACCGCCGCCTTCGTTCGGCCGTACTCGCGCCGGTCGGTGCGGGAGACCTTGCCGCCGAGCGCGCGGGCGATCGCCTGGAACCCGTAGCAGATGCCGAGCACGGGGACCCCTGCACGGAGCAGCTCGGCATCGATCGACGGCGCGCCCGGCTCGTAGACGCTGGAGGGGCCGCCCGAGAGGATCACCGCGGCGGGTCGTCGTTCGAGGATCTCCAGGGTGGAGGCCGTGTGCGGGACGATCTCGGAGTACACGTGCGCTTCGCGGACGCGCCGGGCGATCAGCTGTGCGTACTGCGCCCCGAAGTCGACGACGACGACCGGGTTCGTCCCTGGGTGCCGGCTCATCGGCCGAGTATCACATGCAGGGGAGCCGTCTCGACGCCATCACCTCGGCGCCATCACCTCGGCGCCACCGCCCTCGGCGCCACCGCCCGGGGAGGGAGGGGCCCGTCAGGAGAGCGATCGCAGGACCGCCGCGTCGCCCTGGCCCCCGCCGCCGCAGAGCCCGACCGCGGCGACACCGCCGCCCCTCCGGCGCAGCTCGTAGAGCGCGGTGAGGACGAGGCGATTGCCCGACATGCCGATGGGGTGCCCGAGCGCGATGGCGCCGCCGTTCACGTTCAGCTTCTCCTCGGGGATGCCCAGGTCGTCGGCCGAGGCGAGCCCGACCGCGGCGAACGCCTCGTTGATCTCGAAGAGCTCGACGTCGCCGACGCCGAGCTTCGCCTTGTCGAGCGCCTGGGAGATCGCCCGGGACGGCTGGAGCAGCAGCGAGGGGTCGGGCCCCGCGACCTGCCCGTAGGAGACGAGCTCGCCGAGGGGGGTCACACCGAGCTCCTCGGCCTTCCTGGTCGACATCACCACGAGTGCCGAGCCGCCGTCGGAGATCTGTGAGGCGTTGCCAGCGGTGATCGTGCCGTCCTTGTCGAACGCCGGCCGGAGCGACCCGAGCGACTCGGCGGTCGTCCCAGGGCGCACCCCCTCGTCGTTGTCCACGACGATCGGGTCTCCCTTGCGCTGGGGCACCTCGACCGGGACGATCTCCTCACCCAGGCGCCCGCCCTTCGCCGCCGCGGCGGCCTTCTCGTGGGAGCCGGCGGCGAAGGCGTCCTGACGGTCGCGGGTGATGCCGGCCCGCCCGTTGTAGCGCTCGGTGGCCAGACCCATCGCACACTGGTCGAAGGCGCAGGTCAGGCCGTCGTGCATCATCGAGTCCACGAGCGTGGCGTCACCGAGCCGGAAACCCTCACGGGCGCCGGGAAGCAGGTGCGGTGCCCGGGTCATCGACTCCATCCCTCCTGCGACGACGATCTCGGCGTCCCCGGCCCTCACCATGAGGTCTGCGAGGTAGACGGCGTTCAGGCCCGACAGGCAGACCTTGTTCACCGTGGTCGCGGGGACCGTCATCGGGATGCCGGCGCGGACCGCGGCCTGGCGTGCGGTGATCTGGCCCTGGCCCGCTTGGAGCACGTGGCCCATGAGGACGTAGTCGACCTGGTCGGGCCGGAGGCCGGCGCGTTCGAGCGCGGCGGCGATGGCGAAGCCGCCCAGCTCCATCGCGCTGAACGAGCCGAGCGCGCCCGAGAGCTTCCCGATCGGGGTCCGAGCGCCTGCGACGATGACCGATCCGGTCGTAGATCCGGGCATGGCTGACCTCCAGCGTGACGCCGGCGCGTCCGTCGCCGGCGGAGACAGGGAACGGAGCAGGGGTTACCGGCTCTCCGGCCATTCTACGGGCTCAGGTATGGTCACGAAAATGAGTGACATCCTCCGGGCCGCGATCGAGGGCGCGAGGGGCGAGGACCTCGCCTCGATGCCCATGCCCGAGTTCTACCGGGCCGCGTTCGTCCGGCGCGACGAGGCCGGCATGTTCGAGGGACTCGGCTCTTCGGAGAAGGACCCCCGCAAGTCGCTCCACGTCGGGGAGGTCGCCCTTCCCGAGCTTGCGCCCGACGAGGCATACGTCGCGGTCATGGCGTCCGCGATCAACTTCAACACCGTCTGGACCTCGATCTTCGAGCCGCTGCCCACCTTCGGGTTCCTCGATCGGCTGGGCAGGGAGAGCGTGTGGGGGGCGCGCCACGCGCTCGACTACCACGTCGTCGGCTCCGACGCGTCGGGGGTGGTGCTTCGGACCGGGTCCCTCGTCCGCCATTGGGAGCCGGGCGACAAGGTCACCATCCACTGCAACCACGTCGACGACCAGGACCCGACGGCGCACGACGACTCCATGCTCGCGCTCAACCAGCGGATCTGGGGGTTCGAGACGAACTTCGGCGGGCTCGCGGACGTCGCAGTGGTGAAGGCCAACCAGTTGATGCCCAAGCCCGCGCACCTCTCCTGGGAGGAGGCGGCGGTCAACGCGTTGTGCAACTCGACCGCGTACCGCATGCTCGTCTCCCGCAACGGCGCGCCGGTGACCCAAGGCGACCGGGTGCTCGTGTGGGGGGCGACGGGGGGGCTGGGGAGCTTCGCGGTCCAGTACGTGCTCAACGCCGGCGGCATCCCGATCGGGGTCGTCTCCTCCCCGGAAAAGGCGGACACCCTGCGCGACCTCGGCGTGGAGGCCGTGATCGACCGGAGGGCGGCCGCATACCGGTTCTGGAGGGACGAGCACACCCAGGACGAGTCCGAGTGGCGGCGGCTCGGCAAGGACATCCGCGCGCTCGTCGGCGAAGACCCCGACATCGTCTTCGAGCACCCCGGCCGCCAGACCATGGGCGCGTCGGTGTTCGTCTGCAAGCGCGGCGGCACCATCGTCACCTGCGCGGCGACGTCGGGCTACATGATCGAGTACGACAACCGGCACCTGTGGATGCGGCTGAAGACGATCAAGGGGTCCCACTTCGCGAACTACCGCGAGGCTTGGGACGCGAACCGCCAGGTCTGCGAAGGCAAGATCCTCCCGCCGCTGTCCGCTGTCTTCGACCTCTCCGACGTGGGAGAGGCCGCCCACCAGGTGCACCACAATCTGCACGAGGGAAAGATCGGCGTGCTGTGCCTCGCTCCGGAAGAGGGGCTGGGCATCGACGACCCCGAGCTGCGCCGCCGCGTCGGCGAGGAGCGGATCACGCTGTATCGGAGGCACGACGCGTGACCGAGCCGCTCCTCACCGAGATCGACCACGTGGCGATCGCCGTGCGTGACATCGATGCGGCGGTCGCGTGGTACGCGGACGCCCTGGGCGCACGGGTCGCCCACCGCGAGCTCGTCGAGGCGGACGGGGTCGAAGAGGCGTTGGTCGCGGTCGCCGACTCCTACGTCCAGCTCGTCTCGCCCACCCGGGAGGACTCGCCGGTCGCCAAGTTCCTCGCGGTGCGCGGCGAGGGGCTCCACCACGTCGGCTACCGGGTGGCGGACTGCGCGGCGGCCCTCGAGGCGGTGAAGCGGGCTGGCGCGAGGGTCCTCGACGAGACGCCGAGACCCGGCTCCCGCAACACGATGATCGCGTTCGTCCACCCGAAGTCCTCCTTCGGCACCCTCGTCGAGCTCGTGGAGGAGGGCGCCCCGGCGCCGCACTAGCCTCGAGCGGCATGGAGCACACCATGGCCGCCCGCCTTGCCGACCTCGCGGCGCGCAAGGAGGAGGCACTCCACGCGGGAAGCCCCCAGGCGGTGGAGCGCCAGCACGCCAAGGGGAAGATGACCGCGCGCGAGCGGATCGACTACCTGCTCGACGAGGGGTCGTTCGAGGAGCTGGGCATGCTCTCCAGGCATCGCGCGCACGGCATGGGGCTCGACGGGAGTCGTCCCTACACCGACGGCGTGGTGACGGGCTTCGGCACCATCGACGGCCGCAGGGTGTGCATCTTCTCGCAGGACTTCACGGTCTTCGGCGGCGCGCTCGGCGAGGTGTTCGCGGAGAAGATCCACGCGGTGATGGACCTCGCGGCGTCCACCGGCGTGCCGATGATCGGCCTCAACGACGGCGCAGGGGCGAGGATCCAAGAGGGCGTCGTCTCCCTCCACTCCTACGGCGGCATCTTCTACCGCAACGTCGCCTCGTCCGGCGTGATCCCCCAGATCAGCGTCATCCTCGGCCCCTGCGCAGGCGGAGCGGTGTACTCGCCGGCCATCACCGACTTCATCTTCATGGTCCAGGGCACGTCTCACATGTTCATCACCGGTCCCGACGTCGTGAAGACCGTCACGGGTGAGGACGTGACGTTGGAGGAGCTCGGCGGCGCGATGAGCCACGCCACGAAGTCGGGCGTCGCGACCTTCGTCGCCGCGGACGAGAAGTCCTGCCTCGACGACGTCCGCTACCTCCTGTCGTTCCTGCCCTCCAACAACCTCGACGAGCCGCCGGAGGTCGTCTCGGACGACGACCCCGAGCGCGAGACGCCCGAGCTCGTGGACCTGATGCCCCCCTCGCCGAACCAGCCCTACGACATGAAGAGGGTCATCACCGCGGTCGTCGACGACGGGGAGTACCTCGAGGTCCACGCGCACTGGGCGATGTCGATCACCTGCGGCTTCGCCAGGATCGCCGGACGCGTGGTCGGCGTTGTGGGCAACCAGCCGGCGGTGCTCGCGGGCGTCTTGGACATCGACTCCTCGGAAAAGGCGGCCCGCTTCGTTCGGACGTGCGACGCCTTCAACATCCCGCTCGTTACGTTTGTGGACGTGCCCGGGTTCATGCCCGGCACCGATCAGGAGTACGGCGGGATCATCCGTCACGGGGCGAAGCTGCTCTACGCCTACTGCGAGGCGACGGTGCCGCGCATCCAGGTCGTCACTCGCAAGGCGTACGGCGGCGCCTATGTCGTCATGAGCTCGAAGTCGATCGGCGCGGACCTCGCCTATGCGTGGCCTTCCGCCGAGCTGGCCGTGATGGGGCCCCAGGGGGCGGTCGAGATCCTCTATCGGCGGGAGCTGGCTGCCGCAGCCGACCCCGTCGCCCGCCGCGCAGAGCTCGTGGAGGAGTACACGGAGCGGTACGCGACGCCTTACATCGCGGCGGAGCGCGGGTACGTCGACGACGTCATCTCCCCTGCCGACACCCGCAGAGTGCTGGCTCGGAGCCTCGCGATGCTCGCGTCCAAGCGAGCGGAGCTCCCGCACCGCAAGCACGGCAACGTCCCGCTCTGAGGCATGGCCCCCGGCGTGCGCACCGGAGCGGGTTCGCCCGCCACCGTGGGGCTGCGTCCGCGCCCGGAGGCCGACCCTCTCGTCGTCGCACTGGTCGCCTCGGCGGTGCTCGCGCTCTCGCCCGAGCGCGCCAGGCGTGACGGGCTTGACGAGCGCGTCGAGCGCGTCGAGCGCGCGGCACGGGCCTGGCGCTTCAGCGGGCGGTGGTGGACGCGACCGGCGGTGCTGCGCAGGGAGCGGCCGTGGACGCGCTGAACCGGGGCCGGGTCGTCATCACCGACCATCCCTGGCCGGGGACCGACGTCGAGGCGTCGATCTGTGCCGCAGCCGGCTACGAGCTGGTCGACGCCTCGAGCGCGCAGGGCGCCGCCGAGGTCGGACGCCTCGCGAGAGACGCGGTCGGGATCCTCACCAACTGGTTTCCCGTGACCGCGTCGCTCATCGACTCGTGCCCTCGGCTCCGTGTGGTCGCGCGCCTCGGCGTGGGCGTCGACAACATCGACGTGGCGGCCGCCGCGTCCCATGGCGTGGTCGTGACCAGGGTCCCCGACTACTGCGTCGAGGAGGTCTCCGACCATGCGGTCGCGATGGTGCTCGACTGGGCGCGGGGCATCTCCTTCTTCGACCGGGAGGTCCGCGCGGGGCGGTTCGACCCGGGCGCACGGGAGCTGCGTCGTGTGCGCAACCTCGTCGTGGGGATCTGGGGCGCGGGTCGCAACGGCACCGCGACGGGCAGGAAGCTGGCCGGCTTCGGCTGCTCGGTGCTCGTCGACGACCGCCATCCCGGGCGCACCGACCTCACGCCGGTGCCGGTGGACGAGCTGCTCGCCCGAAGTGACGTCGTGAGCGTCCACCTCCCGCTCACCGAAGAGACCCGCGGCATCGTCGGCGAGAGGACGCTCTCCTCGATGCGCCGCGGGTCCCTGCTCGTCAACACCGGGCGGGGCCGGCTGGTGGACGTGGACGCGCTGGCGGCCGCGCTCGACGCGGGGCGACCCGGCGCGGCGGCTCTCGACGTGCTCCCCGACGAGCCGAGCATCCCTGCGGCGCTGGCGGGTCGCGACGACGTCCTCATCACGCCCCACGTGGCGTTCTCGTCGGTCGAGTCGGTGGCCGAGGTGCGCAGGCGGGCGACCGAGGACCTCGTGCGCGTCCTGTCGGGGGAGGCGCCGCACGACCCCTATCCCTGACGGGTCCGACGCGTCCTGCCCCCGTGGCGGCTCCCTGCGAGCTCGGCGAGCTCTGCGACGATGCGGTCAAGCTCGAAGTCCTTGGGGGTGTACACCGCGGCGACGCCCTTCTTGCGGAGCACGTCCGCGTCGTCGGCGGGCACGATGCCGCCCACCACGACCGGTGCGTCCACCCCTTCGGCGCTGAGGAGGTCGAGCACCTCGGGCACGACGTCGAGATGCGACCCCGAGAGGACGGAGAGGCCGACCACGTCGACGTCCTCGTCGCGGGCGGCCGCGACGATCTCGGCCGGCATCAGACGGATCCCCTGGTAGACGACCTCGAACCCGGCGTCGCGAGCAGCCAGGGCGATCTGCTCCGCGCCGTTGGAATGGCCGTCGAGCCCGGGCTTTGCGACCAAGAGACGCGGCGGCGCGCCGTTCGCCGCGCTGAAGGCCCGCACCGCCTGCGCGGCCAGGCGGCCGTTCGCCGCGCCGGCGCGCGGGGCCCGGCTCGCAGCCCCGCGCGTGCGGCGCCGGCCACCGGACACACCGGCCAGACCGGTCGGCGCCCTGTACTCGCCGAAGACCTCCCGGAGGGCCCCTGCCCACTCGCCGGTCGTCCCTCCGGCGAGGGCGAGCGCGATGGTCGGCTCCATGACGTTGGCAGCCGGGTCCGCCGCGACGCGCCGCAACTCGTCGATCGCGCGTCGCACGGCACCTGCATCCCTCCCGGCACGCCACGCCCTGACGTCCTCTTGCAGCTGGTGCGCTGCGGCCGGGTCGACCTTCAGCACCGCGCCGGCCCCGGCAGCCGTGCCCGCGCCCGCAGTGAGCGGCGAGGGCTCGGTCTCGGTGAAGCAGTTGACCCCGACGACCTTCTGCTCGCCCGACTCGATCCGCGCGAGGCGCTCGGCCTGGCTGCGCACGAGGCGTGCCTTCAGCTCCTCGATCGCCTCGAACGCCCCTCCGAGCGACAGCACGTCGTCGAGCTCCGCGTCGGCGGCTTCGACGAGGGACGCGGTCTTCGCCTCGATCGCCGCGGAGCCCTCGAAGATGTCGCCGTGCTCGAGGAGGTCGGACTCGTAGGCGAGGATCTGCTGGATCCGAAGCGACCACTGCTGGTCCCACGGTCGCGGGAGACCGAGCGCCTCGTTCCACGCCGGGAGCTGGATGGCGCGGGCGCGGGCGCTCGCCGAGAGCGTGGCGCCGAGGGTCTCGAGCACGATACGCGCCACGTTGTTCTCGGGCTGCTGCTCGGTGAGCCCGAGCGAGTTCACCTGGACTCCGTAGCGGAACCGCCGGAGCCGGGGATCCGTCACGCCGTAGCGCTCGAGGCAGATCCGGTCCCACATCCGAGCGAACGCCCGCATCTTGCAGGTCTCCTCGACGAAGCGGACACCGGAGTTGACGAAGAAGCTGATCCGGCCGACCACCTCGGGAAGCTCGTCGGGCGCCACCTTTCCCGAGCCCCGCACCGCGTCGAGGATCCCGATCGCGCTCGACAGCGCGTAGGCGATCTCCTGGACCGGCGTGGCTCCTGCCTCCTGGAGGTGGTAGCTGCAGACGTTGACCGGGTTCCACTTGGGCACGTGCCGGAGCGTGTACGCGATCGTGTCGACGGTGAGCCGCAGGCTCGGGCCGGGGGGGAAGATGAAGGTGCCGCGGCTCAGGTACTCCTTCAGGATGTCGTTCTGCGTCGTGCCCTGGAGCTCGTGCGCGGCGACCCCCTGCTCGCGTGCGTACGCGACGTAGAGGCCGAGCAGCCACGCGGCGGTGGCGTTGATGGTCATCGACGTGTTCATCTCGGCGACCGGGATGCCCGCCATGAGCTCGCGCATGTGGCCGAGGTGCACCACCGGCACGCCGACCCTGCCCACCTCCCCTGCAGCCTCGGGGGCGTCGGGGTCGTAACCGGTCTGGGTCGGCAGGTCGAAGGCGATCGACAGGCCGGTCTGCCCCTTTGCCAGGTTGGTGCGGTAGAGCTCGTTGGAGGCGCGCGCGCTGGAGTGGCCGGAGTAGGTGCGCATCATCCAGGGCGCAGGTCGGGCTGGTCGCTCCTCGGTCATCGTCGTCGGCGGGCTCAGCGGTAGCTGTAGAAACCCTGTCCGGACTTCCGGCCCAGCTGCTCGGCGGCGACCATCCGGCGCAGCAACGGCGCCGGCGCGTAGTGCGGGTCCTTGTGCTCGGCGTAGAGCGCGTCGAGGATCGCGACCGACGTGTCGAGGCCCACGAGGTCGAGCAGCGCGAACGGTCCCATCGGGAAACCGCAGCCTCCCTTCATGGCGGCGTCGATGCCTTCCTTGGTCGCCACGCCGCGCTCCAAGAGCTGGACCGCCTCGTTCAGGTAGGGGAACAGCAGGGCGTTCACCACGAACCCGGCGCGGTCTTGCACCTCGACCGGCTCCTTGCCGCAATCCTGTGCGAATGCCCGTGCGGCGGCGATCGTCTCGTCCGACGCGGTGATCGGGCGGACCACCTCGACGAGCGGCATGACCGGTGCCGGGTTGAAGAAGTGGATCCCGCAGACGCGGTCCGGGCGGCCGGTCTCCATCGCGAGCTCGACGACCGGAAGCGTCGAGGTGTTGGTCGCGAGCACCGCACGTTCGTCGCAGACACGGTCGAGCTCGGTGAAGAGGTGCCGCTTGGCACCCATGTCCTCGATGATCGACTCGATCACGAGCTCGACGTCCGCCAGGTCGCCGAAGTCCGTCGTCACGGTGACGCGCGAGACGATCTCGTCGCGTTCCTCCCTGGTGCAGCGCTCCTTTGCGACGAGGCGGTCGAGCGACTTCTCGAGGTTGGCGAGCATCGCGTCGCCCGAGGACTGGCTGCGGCTCCGGAGCACCACGTCGTGTCCGTGAGCGGCGGCGACCTCGGCGATCCCGGCGCCCATGATCCCCGAGCCGACGATGCCCACTCGGTTGAACACCATGGCCCACGGTACCCGACGTCCCCCCTTTGGGGAGCGGGCTGGCGGTGCGGGCGCGCCTTGCAGGGGTCCGTCCGCCCGGTGTGAAAGGGTGTGACCCGTGGCGGCCGGACGGACGACCCCGGGGATGCTCGCGCTCGTCGGAGGCGACGAGTGGACCCCGGGCTGCGACTTCGACGCCGCGCTCCTCGCGGCGTCTGGGGACCGCCGGGTCCTCGTCCTGCCGACCGCCGCCGCCTTCGAGCGCCCCGAGCGCCGGGTGCTCGCCGCGGCCGAATGGTTCGCGCGCTGGGGCGGGGAGGTGGAGGGGCTCATGGTGACGAGCCGGGCCGACGCTCAGGACGACGGCGCGGCGGCGACCGTCGGCGCCGCCCGGTTCGTCTACCTCGGCGGGGGGTCCCCGCTGCACCTCCGCTCGGTCCTGAAGGGGTCCAAGGTCTTGGCTGCGCTGAGCGACGCTTGGCGCAGGGGAGCCGTGGTGGCCGGGGCGGGGGCGGGAGCGATGGTCTTGTCGGACCCGATGGTCGATCCGCGCGGTGGCGCGCTCACCGTCGGGCTGGGGCTCGTCGAGGGTCTGGCCGTCGTGCCGCTGGCCGGGGACCTCTTGGACGACGCACACGGCGAGAAGCTCCACCGTTCCGTGCTGCTCGCGCCGCCCGGTGTGCCGGTGGTGGGGATCCCCGACCGCACTGCGGTCATTCGGGAGCCCGATGGTGCTTGGCGGAGCGCAGGTCAGGGGGTGCCTCGGGTGTTCGTCGACGGACGGCGGGCGCCCGAGGGGCTCGACGCGCTCAGCGGGCGCTGAGCGCGGCGAGCGCCTCAGGCCGCGGCGGCGACGAGCCCCGCCAGCGCCTGGGCGCCTGGACCGTCGATCGGCATGTGCGTCTGTGTCGGATAGAGCCATGTGGGGTGCGCCACCGCGAGCTGGTACCAGTTCACCAGCACCGTGCGCGGGAAGCGCCCGACGCCCTGGGAGATCACCGCGTTGTCGGGGCCCTGCCATGTCCGGTCGACGCGGACGTTCACGAAGACGACCCGTGAGGCGCCGGACAGCACGGACATCATCGAGTCGAATTGCGCCGGGGTCACCGTGCCGTTGGTCCCCAGGCCGACGATCACCACGGCGCCGAGCGCCCCTTGCGCCTCGAGCCTCCGAAGGACCGTCTCGCCTGTTGTCCACCAGCGGCTCACCTGCGCTGTCACCTGGACCCCGGGGATGTCCTGTGCCAGCGCCGCCTCGTAGTCGATCATCACCGAGTCACCCACGGCCGTCACGCGGTCGGCGACGAAGCCCGGTCCCGGGGCGGGGAGGGGCGGCTCCGTGATCGGTCCGTGCCGCCCGGTCGCCGCAACCGGTGCGGAGGGCGCCGGGGGCGCGGTCGCATCAGTGCCCCCGGGCGGGATCGCATCGGCGCCCCCGGGCGCGGGCGGCGGCGTGAGAACGGTGGTGGACGGCGGAGGGCTGGTCGTCGTCGTGGAGCCGCGGACGACCCCCGGAAGGGCGGTGGGCAAGGCCGCGGCGGCGAAGCCGAGCCGTGAGGGGCTCGTGTGCAGGCCGCGGGCGTTTCCGTGAGCGTTTCCGTGGGCGTTTCCCACGCCGTGCAGGGGTGCGCCCGCGTGCAGGGCGGTGCCGCCGCAGGCAGCCGCCCCTGCTGACAGGGCGGCGAGCGCCAGGGCGGCGACGACCCGTCTCAAGGGCGCCGCTACTCCACTTCGGCGATGGTGACCGACTCGATGACGACCCGCTCTCTCGGCGTCCCCGACGGCGTCCCGACGGCGTCGATCGCTCCGACGACGTCCGCCCCGCGGATGACCGTGCCGAAGAGGGAGTACTGGGGCGGGAGCTTCACGCCGTTCGGACCGCTCACGATGAAGAACTGGCTGCCGTTCGTGTCGGGTCCCGAGTTGGCCATCGCGAGGGAGCCGACCTGGTAACGGCCCGGCTTGGGCAGCTCGTCGGCGAACCGGTAGCCGGGGCCGCCTCGTCCGGTTCCCTCGGGGTCTCCTCCCTGGATCACGAATCCGGGGATGATCCGGTGGAAGGCGATCCCGTCGAAGTAGTGCCAGCGCGAGAGGAAGACGAAGCTGTTCACCGTGGCCGGAGCGCCGGCAGCGTCCAGCTCGGCGACGATCGTCCCCTTGGAGGTCTCGATGGTCGCGGTGTAGCGGCGCTGGGGGTCGATCACCATCGGCGGCGGCGCGTCGAACCGCTGGCGCTTGGGACTCGACCCGTCGGTGGCGGGGATGTCGGTCATCGCCTCAACTTTCGTGGATCGTGACGGTCAGGATCCGCTGGATGACGGCGGGCGGCACGCCGTTGGCAGACGGGTTCGGGTTGCCCTCCCGGTTGATCTTCTCCACCACCGGCATCCCAGAGGTCACCGTCCCGAACAGAGAGTATGTGGGCTTCAGCTGAGACGCTCCTCCGGGCACCACGATGAAGAACTGGCTGCCGTTGGTGTTGGGCCCGGAATTGGCCATGGCGACGTCGCCTGCCTGGTAGGCAGAAGGGACGTTCTCGTTGGCGAATTCGTAGCCGGGACCCCCGCTGCCCGTGCCCGTCGGGTCCCCGGTCTGGTCCATGAAGCCGGGGATCACCCGATGGAAGATCACGCAGTTGTAGAAGTGCTGGTCGGCGAGGAACACGAAGTTGTTGACGGTGTGGGGAGCCGCCTTGGCGTCGAGACCGATGGTGAACGTGCCTGCCGTCGTCTTCACCGTTGCGGTGTAGGTCCTTGTCGGGTCGATCGTCATCGGCGGCGGCGAGGACCAGTGCTTCGTGTTCACCCGGGTCTTGGGTGTGGAGGGACACCCGGCGGCGACGGCAAGCCTGTTGGCTTGAGCCTGCAGCCTCTGGTCCTTGCTGAGGTGCTTTGCGGTCTTCGCCTTCTGGGTGTCGGCCGTCTTCGCGGACGGGGAGCCTCCCGAGAACACCCCCGCGCTGGCGAGGGCGACGACGAGCACGATCGCCGCGCCGCCGACGACGAAGCCGCCGGCGCGCAGCCGGCGGCGCAGCCGTACCCTGCGGACCTGTGCAGCCCGCTTCTTCCGGCGCGCAGCCTTCTGCCTCGCTCGCTTCTCCGTCGGCACGGGCGCACACGTTATCGGGGCCGCGGCGCGCCGGGATAGCGTCTCGACCCGTGGCGTTGGTCGTCCACAAGTACGGCGGGACCTCCGTGGGGGACGCCGACCGCATCCGCGCGGTGGCGGACCACGTCGCGCGCACGCGGCGCAGCGGCAAGGACGTGGTCGTGGTGGTGAGCGCGATGGGCAAGACCACCGACGACCTGATCCGCCTGGCGGGAGAGGTCAGCTCGGTGCAACCTCCGCGCGAGTACGACATGCTCGTGAGCTCGGGCGAGCGGATCTCCACGGCGCTGGTGTGCATGGCCCTCGCGGAGCTGGGCGTCCCGGCCTCCTCCTTCACCGGGAGCCAGGCGGGGATCGTGACCGACACGGACCACACGAGGGCGAAGATCGTCGACATCAGGGCGGGACGGATCACCGAGGCGCTCGGAGCGGGCCGGGTGCCGGTCGTCGCAGGGTTCCAGGGGGTGTCGACGGAGCGGGACGTGACGACGCTCGGGCGAGGCGCGTCCGACCTCACTGCGGTCGCTCTCGCAGCGGTGCTCGGCGCCGAGTCGTGCGAGATCTACACCGACGTGACCGGCGTGTTCAGCGCGGACCCGAGGATCGTGCCCGATGCGCACAAGCTGCAGCGGGTCAGCTTCGAGGAGATGCTCGAGATCTCAGCCGCGGGCGGGAGGGTGCTGCAGCTGCGCTCCGCCGAGTTTGCGCGCAATCACCACGTCGCGCTCCAGGTGCGAAGCAGCTTCACCTGGGAGCCTGGAACGTGGATCGTGGAGGAGGATCAGGCGATGGAGCAGGCGGTCGTCACCGCTGTCGTCCACGACAGCTCGCAGGCGAAGGTGACCGTGACGGGCGTTCCGGACAAGCCGGGGATCGCGGCGAGGCTCTTCCGTGCCCTCGCGGACTGCTCGGTCAACGTGGACGACATCGTCCAGAACGTGTCGTTCCATGGGACGACCGACATCTCCTTCACCGTGCCCCGGGTCGACCTGGTGACCGCGGTCGACGGGGTGACCGGGCTCCTCGACGAGCTGGGAGCGTCGGGCGTGTCGTCGGACCAGGGCGTCGCGAAGGTCTCCGTCATCGGCGCAGGGATGAAGTCGCACCCTGGGGTGACGGCGACGATGTTCGAGACGCTCGCGGGCGAGGGGATCAACATCGAGCTGATCTCGACCTCGACGATCCGGATCTCCTGCATCGTGCGCGAGGAGGACGTGGAGCGCGCGGTGCGCGCGCTGCACCAGGCCTTCGAGCTCGCGTGAGGGTTGGACGCACCTCCTCTCGCGCCGGCCCCCGGCTGCGACGTTAGGCTTCGCCCGTGGCGAGGGTCGGGGTCTTCGGCGCGACCGGGCAGGTCGGGCAGGTCATGCGGTCGATCCTCGCCGAGCGCGCGTTCCTTGTCGACGAGATCCGCTTCTTCGGCTCTGCCCGCTCGGCAGGCACCAAGCTCTCCTGGCACGGCGAGCCGGTCGTCGTGGAGGACAGCGCGACGGCTGACCTGCGCGGGTTGGAGATCGCCCTGTGCTCGACCGGCGCAGCCGCCTCCAGGGACCTCGCACCTCGGATCGCGGCGTCGGGTGCCACCGTGGTCGACAACACGTCGGCGTGGCGCATGGACCCCCAGGTGCCCCTGGTCGTCGCCGAGGTGAACCCCGAGGCGCTGTCGTCGATCCCCAAGGGGATCGTCGCGAACCCGAATTGCACGACGATGGCGGCGATGCCCGTGCTCAAGCCGCTCCACGACCTTGCCGGTCTTCGGAGGCTCGTCGTCGCGAGCTACCAGGCCGTGTCCGGGGCGGGGCGCGCAGGGGTGTCAGAGCTCGAGGACCAGCTCGGAAAGACGGCCGACCACGCCACGGGCCTCACCTTCGACGGCCGCGCCGTCGACTTCCCCAGCCCGGTCACGTTCGCGGCGCCGATCGCGCACAACGTGGTGCCGCTGGCCGGCGCGCTCGTGGACGACGGCTCGCTCGAGACGGACGAGGAGCAGAAGTACCGCAACGAGAGCCGCAAGATCCTGGGAATCCCCGATCTGGCCGTCACCTGCACGTGCGTGAGCGTCCCGGTGTTCACCGGCCACTCGGCCGCCATTGTGGCGGAGTTCTCCCGGGAGCTCACGCCCGACGAGGCGACCGAGGCCCTCCGGCGCGCCCCCGGGGTCGTGCTCGCCGACCTGCCGACGCCTGTGCTCGCTGCGGGCAGAGACCCTTGCTTCGTCGGGCGTGTCCGGCGCGCCGACGGCGGGGGGCTCGCCCTGTTCGTGGTTGCCGACAATCTCCGCAAGGGTGCCGCGCTGAACGCCGTCCAGATCGCGGAGCTGCTCGTCGCCGCCCGCGGCTGACCCGGTCTCCCTCGGCACCCCCGCCGAACGGCCGTGACCAGTCGATGAGAGGCAAGTCGTAAGGGACTTTTGGCGAGTTTCTCAGGGTATTCCCAGGGAGAACCGGCAAAGTGAGGGTTGCGAAAGCATTTCCATACCGATCGCGGGTCGCTACGCGAGGGTCTCTGCGCGCCCTCGGCAGCAACCACGTTCTGTCAGGCACGTTGTGTGCGGACGAGAGGAGATGATGTGAGGATCCTGGTTCTGGGCGGCGACGGGTACCTGGGCTGGCCGGTCGCGCTGCACCTTTCGGGCCGCGGCCACGACGTGGGCATCGTCGACAACTTCGCGCGGCGCCAGTACGACTTCGAGATGGGCGTGGACAGCCTGGTCCCCATCAGGCACCTCCAGCACCGGGTGCGTGTGTGGGAAGAGGTGTCGGGCCTTCGGGTCTCGACCTACGTGGGAGACCTCACCGACGCCCCGTTCGTCCATCGGACGATCAAGGAGTTCGCGCCCGACGCGGTCGTCCACTTTGCCGAGCAGCGGTCGGCGCCGTACTCGATGATCGACCAGCACCACGCGGTGTACACCCAGGTGAACAACGTCGTCGGGACGCTCAACCTCCTCTACGCGATCGCCGACGTCGACCCTTCGATCCATCTCGTGAAGCTCGGGACCATGGGTGAGTACGGCACGCCCAACATCGATATCGAAGAAGGCTTCATCGAGATCACCCACCGGGGCCGGACGGACATCCTGCCGTACCCCAAGCAGCCAGGCTCCTTCTACCACCTGTCCAAGGTGCACGACAGCCACAACATCATGTTCGCCTGCCGGATCTGGGGGCTCCGTTCGACCGACCTCAACCAGGGCATCGTCTACGGTCAGGAGACTCCCGAGACGGTGCTGCACCCCGAGCTCGCCACCCGCTTCGACTACGACGGCGTGTTCGGCACGGTGCTCAACCGCTTCTGCGTGCAGGCCGTGGTCGGCCATCCCCTCACCGTGTACGGCAAGGGCGGCCAGACGCGCGGGATGCTCGACATCCGCGACACCCTCGCGTGCGTCGAGCTTGCCTGCCTCAATCCGCCGGAGCCGGGTGAGTACCGGGTGTTCAACCAGTTCACCGAGTCGTTCTCGGTGATGCAACTGGCGGAGATGGTCGCGGACGCCTACCCGGGCAAAGCGGAGATCGTCCACCTCGACGACCCACGCGTCGAGAAGCAGGAGCACTACTACCGGGCGGCGCACACCAAGTTGCTCGACCTCGGCCTCGTCCCGCATCTGCTCAGCTCGCGCACCTTGTCGTCGCTCTTGTCCGTGGTGGAGCGCCATCGTGACCGGGTCTACGCGCGGGCGATCCAGCCCACCGTCGAGTGGCGGAGCACGGCGAGCGTCCTTGCGACCTCGGGCGTCGCCGATCGCAAGAGCGACGTGGAGACCGCACCCTCGGAGGCTTGAGCCGCCCGCTGCCGCCGGGCGCTTGCCGCCGCGCTTGTGGCCGCTCACTTGCCGCCGCTCATGCGCAGGGTGCCGGCGATAGCGTCACCCGCCGGTGGCCCCCATCGACCGTCGTAGACGCCGGCGCCATCTCTCGCGAGCCAGGCTGTCCACCGCCGGCGCAGCGGCCGCCGCGGCGCTCGTGCTCGCGGTGCTCGTCGGGGGGCTGCTGAAGGTGCACTCACAGTCGAGCGGCTACCAGCGAGCCATCGACCGCTCCTACGCAGCACAGATCAGACTGGTCGCAGCTGCGTCCGACCGCCAGGCGAGGGAACTCCATGCGCTGCTCGCCTCCATGCCTGCTCAGACGCGTACATCGCTCGAATTCTCGCTCGACACACTGGTTGGCTCGGCGGCGGCGGCGGCCCGCCAAGCCGAAACAGCCGCAGAGCCTGCCCCGGCCGGCGGGGCGGGACGCGACATCGCCGCCGCGATGGCAGACCGGGCGGCGGCGGTGGCGGGGTTGCGGACTGCGGTCGACCGCCTGCTCGGCATGGCTCCGCTGCCCGCAGCCGGTGCGACTCCCGCATCGCTTCCTGAGGCGAGATCTCGTCCGATCTCGGACGCCGGCGCGCAAGCGGCACTTCTGAAGGTGGGCCGGCTCCTCGCGCAGAGCGACCGAAGCTACGACGCCGGCCGCCAGGCGCTGCGGTCGGCTCCCGGCCACGCGACCTTGCCGCCCTCGGTCTGGTCGGGCCGGACGAGGGTCTGGACGTCCGAAGGCGCGCTCGCGTTGGTCGACTCGCTCACCGGGTCGGCCACGCTGGCTCCGATCCGGCGGGTCGAGCTCCTCGCCCACACTCTGGCGTTCACACCCGCGCCGGTGCCCGCTCCGACGGCGACACAAGGGGTCGCGGTCGTGCCGCCGACCGGCCGTCTCGGCGTGTCCGTGGTGGTCGCGAACGACGGCAACGTGGCCGAGCGGAATATCGTGGTGCGTGTCACGGTCAGAGAGGTCGCGAGCGGGGGGGCACAGGGGAGGGTCGCCGCGCAGCGGCGGAGAGCTCGGCGGGTCAGCCTCTCCGCTCGAAGCTCGCGGACGGTGAGCCTGCCGCCGGTCTCCGTCGCGCCAGGGCACCGCTACACCGTCACGGTGGCGGTCGTACCGCCGTCGCCGGACGCGGTGGGCGCGCTCACCTCGGACACGGTCTCCGCCCGCATCGCGCCACCGGGCCCGCCCGTGGTCGCCCAGCTCCTGCCCGCAAGGGGTGGCGAACGGGGGGGCACCGACGTGACGATTCTCGGCTCGGGGTTCACATGGGTGAGCTCGGTGACCTTCGGCTCCAGGCCCGCACGATTCAGGGTCATCTCGAGCACCCAGGTCACAGCTGTCTCACCCCCGGGCACTGGGACCGTCTCGGTGCGCGTGTCCAACCCCGGCGGTGCGTCGGCGCCCTCCGTCGGGGACCGGTTCCGCTACCGCCGCAAGTAGAAGGTGTGCGTTCGACCGCCGTCCACGCGAACCGTAGGATCGACTGGGTGCTGCACGAGGTGCGGTCCATGCAGTGCCTCGCGGACCCCGTCCGCATCGAACCCGACCGGACAGCCACAGGAGGCGTTCGCCCGTGACCGAGAGCATCACCATCACCGACAACCGGAGCGGTGACAGCCACGAGATCCCGATCGTGAACGGCGGAATCAGCGCGACCGAGTGGGCGAAGATCCTGCACGGCATCTGGTTCTTCGATCCGGGCTTCATGTCCACCGCCGCGGCCGAGAGCGCGATCACCTATCTCGACGGCACAGCCGGAATCCTTCGCTACCGGGGCTATCCCATCGAACAGCTGGCAGAGGAGTCGACCTACCTCGAGGTCGCCTACCTCCTCCTGCATGGCGAGCTGCCGACCGAGAGCCAGTTCGAGGAGTGGCGCCACGACGTCACGTACCACACGTTCATCCATGAGAACGTGCGCAAGCGCTTCCTCGACGGCTTCCACTATGACGCCCACCCGATGGGCATGCTCGTGTCGGCCGTTGCCGCCCTTTCGACCTTCTACCTCGATGCGAAGGACATCTTCAACCCGGTCTCGCGCCAGAAGCAGATCGTCCGCCTGATCGCCAAGATGCCGACGCTCGCCGCGGCAGCTCACCGGTTCAGCGTCGGAATGCCATTCGTCTACCCCGACAATTCGCTTGATTTCGCGTCGAACTTCCTCTCGATGATGTGGAAGGTCGCCGAGCCGCATTATCAGGTGCACCCGGCGCTCGCACGCGCGCTGGACATCCTGTTCATCCTTCACGCGGATCACGAGCAGAATTGCTCGACCACCGCGATGCGGGTGGTCGGATCGTCGCACGCGGACCCGTACTCGTGCTGCGCGGCCGCGTGCGCCGCGCTCTACGGCCCACGCCACGGGGGCGCGAACGAGGCGGTCATCCGCATGCTGACCGAGATCGGGTCGATGGAGAACGTGCCCGCCTTCATCGACGCGGTGAAGGCGGGCCACGGCCACGTCCGGCTCCAGGGCTTCGGCCACCGCGTCTACAAGAACTACGACCCGAGGGCGAAGATCATCAAGCGAGCGGCTGACGAGGTCTTCGCCGTCACCGGCAAGAACCCGCTCCTCGACATCGCCCTGAAGCTCGAGGAGATCGCGCTTGACGACGAGTACTTCACCTCGCGCAAGCTGTACCCGAACGTCGACTTCTACTCGGGCCTCATCTATCAGGCCATGGGGTTCCCGCTGGAGATGTTCCCGGTCCTGTTCGCGATCCCGCGGACGTCAGGCTGGCTCGCCCATTGGCAGGAGATGCTCGACCAGGACTCGAAGATCGCACGGCCGCGGCAGCTCTACATCGGCCCAGAGCTCCGCGACTACGTGCCGATGCGCGATCGCCGGGAGACCTGACAGCCACCGACGCCCGTTCACCGACGGCGCTCGCCGACGCCCGGCCACCGACGGCGCTCGCCGACGCCCGTTCACCGCCTTCGCATCCTCACCAGGCCCTCTTGGACCATCGAGACCACGAGGAGGCCGCTTCGGTCGAAGAGGAACCCCCTCGACAGGCCGCGGCCCCCGGCCGCGACAGGCGAGTCGGTGTCGAAGAGCAGCCATTCGTCCGCGCGGAACTGGCGGTGGAACCACATGCAGTGGTCGAGGCTCGCCGCCATGAAGTCGGGGTCTCCCCAGCGGACCGCGTGCGGGTGGAGGATCGTGTCGAAGAGCGAGAGGTCCGACGCGTAGGTGACTACGCACGCGTGCAGCAGCGGGTCGTCGGGGAGCTTGCCGTCGGCTCGGATCCACAGCCGCTGGTAGGGCTCGCGCGGCTCGCTGCGCAGCCAGGGCAGCTCTCCGATGTGGCGCTGGTCGATCGGTCGGGGGTGGTCGAACCACTCACCGAGCTCCTCTCGCCACGGCTCGAGGCGTTCGGTGACGGTCGGCAGGGTCTCGGGATCGGGGGCCTCGGGCATCGGGAACTGGTGCTCGAAGCCGGGCTCCTCGTCGTGGAACGACGTGGAGAGGTTGAAGATCGCTCGTCCGTGCTGGATGGCGACGACGCGGCGGGTCGTGAACGAGCGGCCGTCGCGGATTCGGTCCACCTCGTAGAGGATCGGCACCGAGGGGTCGCCTGGTCGCAGGAAGTACGAGTGGAGCGAGTGGACCCTTCCGTGCTCGACCGTCCGTCCGGCGGCCATCAGTGCCTGTGCCGCCACCTGTCCGCCGAAGACCCGCTGGCGCTCTTCTGCGGGCTGGACCCCGCGAAAGATGTTGACCTCGATTGGTTCGAGGTCGAGCAGGTGGACGAGAAGGTCGAGGGCGTCGCTCACGGTCGCTATGTTGGCAGGCGCCTGGGGCGCGGGCGTGCAGGGCCCCCGCCGGACCAGAGCCCTCCTGATCCAGTGGTCACGGTCACAAGCGGGCTGGCGTAGGCTCTCTTTGTCCTGATGGCGAGCGGAGCCACGTTCCCAACGAGGCTCGGAGGGTAAGGTTGCGGTCCGATGTCCGAGTTCCTCCTGAGCGTCTGGGCGTGGCTGCACACGCGGGAGGGGCGAAAGATCTTCCGCTACACGATGACCTCGGTCATCTCGACCGGGGTCTCCCTGTTCGTGCTGGGCCTGGTCTTCGGGGTGCTGCGGTTGTGGACCGAGGTGCCGAGCACGATCTTCGCCAACGTGGTCGCGGCCTTCCCCTCGTATTGGCTGAACCGCCGGTGGGCATGGGGAAAGGGCGGGCGCTCTCACCTCGTGAAGGAGGTGCTTCCCTTCTGGGTGATGTCGTTGGCGAGCATCGCCTTCTCGATGATCGGCGCGAGCGTGGCCCGGTACCTCGGCCACCGACTGCAACTCGACCATTTCGACCAGACGATCCTCGTGCTGTTCGCGAACGTGATGTCGTTCGGGATCTTCTGGGTGCTGAAGCTGATGGTCTTCAACCGCACCTTCAAGGTGCCGACCCTCGCCGAGGAGATCGACGAGCACCTGCAGGCAGAGCGTGCTCGGGCCGCCGGCGTGCGCCCGGACGACGACGCCGCCGCCGTCCGCTGACCACATTTTCTTTCCTTCTTTCCCTTCCCGATCCTGGCTATTCCCGGAAGTTCTCGAACTGCAGAGGGATGCCGAAGTCTTCCTCCTTGCACGCCGCGATGACAGCTTGAAGGTCGTCGCGCTTCTTGCCCGAGACGCGGACCTGGTCCCCCTGGGTCTGGGAGCTGACCCCCTTCAGGCCTAGGTCCTTCACGAACTTGTGCAGCTTCTTGGCGCTCTCCTGGGAGATCCCCGCGCGGATGGCGATGCGCTGCCTGGCACTTCCCTTGGCGGCCTCCTCGACCCTGCCCGGCTCGAGAGCCTTCAACGACACGTGCCGGCGGACCAGCTTCTCCTCGAGCACCTGGCGCAGAGCCGCGAGCCGGTCCTCGGTGGAGGAGTGGAGCGTGAGATCGTCTGCACCGAGGTCGATCCGCGAATCGGTCCCCTTGAAGTCGAAGCGAGTGGAGGCTTCACGGTTTGCCTGGTCGACGGCGTTGCGCACCTCTTGCATGTCGACCTGGGACACGATGTCGAAGCTCGGCATGCGGCACACCCTACCGAGACGCGCATCGGGTCGGAGGCGGACCCCGGCTGCGCCGGTGCAGTAACCTGCCGTGCCGGGTCGGTGTCCGAGTGGCCAAAGGAAGCAGGCTGTAAACCTGCCGGCGAAAGCCTACGGGGGTTCGAATCCTCCCCGGCCCACCAAGTTTTCGACCGTAAGTGGCTATTCGAACCGCACGTCACGGGCGGGAAAGCCGAACCGGTCCCACCTCAAACGCCGATGATCTCGATCAGTCTCCCGAGGCCGTCGAAGTCGTCCGGGTTCCGCGTGTAGAGCGGCAGCCCGTTGGCGTGCGCCGTCGCGGCGATGAGCAGGTCGGCAAATCGGCGACGGTGGGAACGACCGATCGCCACGACTGCGGCGACGACCTGACCGTAGCTGCGGGCAGCGGGGGCATCGAAGGCAATGGCGTCGAAGGTCGCCTCCACTTGCTGCAGGCGAGCTTGTCGACGCGCCCGTTCGTC
>DAHWOV010000104.1:0-9679 GCA_027339205.1 Acidimicrobiaceae bacterium
GCCTGGACCTCATCTTGGAGGCGGAAGGCGACACCGTCCGGCGCTACCAGGTCGCCAAGCAGCCCGACGTGCTCATGCTCCTCTACTTGTTCTCGGCCGAGGAGCTGCGCGACCTGCTCGGGCGTCTGGGCTACGAGCTCAGCGCCGAGACCATCCGCCGCATGGTCGAGTTCTACTCGGCCAGGGTGACGCACGGCTCCTCGCTGTCACGGGTCGTGCACGCGTGGGTGGCGGCCAGGAGCGACCGAGCGGCCTCCTGGCAGCACTTCTCCGAGGCCCTCGCGCTCGACATCCACGACTCACAGGGAGGCACGACCAGGGAGGGGATCCACCTCGGGGCGATGGCGGGCACCCTCGACATCCTCACCCGCTGCTACAGCGGCCTCGAGGTGCGCGCCGAGGCGCTCTGGCTGAACCCGAGGCTTCCGCGCGAGCTGGAACGCCTCGGCTTCGCCATCGAGTACCGGGGGCACCTGCTCGACGTCGGCATCGACCACCACGAGGTGCGCGTCGACGACAGGGACGGCCCGCCGGCCGTGGCGACCGTGCTCATCCAGGGCCACCCGTACCAGCTCGGACGCGGCGGACAGCTCCGCCACCGGCTGGCCCAGCCGTCGTGACCGCAGGGCCCCGTCGCCGACGAGCCCGCGACTAGCCCGTCCGCCGGAACCCGCTCACCGCGAGCGCGAGGAAGGCGACCGCCAGCGCGGCGACGATGCCGAGCTCGGCGCCCATCGGAAGGGTGGTGCCGAAGAGGCTGACGCCGACCGGGAAGCGTGCCGCCGCTTGCGGTGTGAGATGCTGGGCCGCCTGCACGATGTGGCGGACCGGGTCGACGGCGTAGGTGAGGGGATTGAGGCGGGTGATGACCCCGAGCCACGTGGGCAGGCCTGCGAGCGGGAAGAGGGCTCCCGACAGGAACAGCATCGGGAACAGCATCAGCTGCATGACCACCGCGAAGCCCTCCATGCTCTGGATGCGGCTCGCCACCGATATCCCGAACGCCGTGAGCGTGAGCGCCATGAGCAGCTCGCAGCCGATCACCTCGAACACCACCGCGACGGTGAGGTGCACGCCCACGAGCGGAGCGAGGAGCAGCATGATGGTGCCCTGGGTCGAAGCGATGGTGGCGCCTCCCAGGCACTTCCCCACGACCAGTGCGGCGCGGCTCACCGGCGCGACCAGCATCTCCCGGAGGAACCCGAACTCGCGGTCCCACACGATGGAGATCGCCGAGCCGATGGCCGTCGTGCTCACGGTCATCGCGACGACGCCGGGGAGCACGAACTTCGTGAAGCCGAACCCGTGGATGGTCGGCGTGAGCGTGCTCATCCCGTAACCGAGCACGAAGAGGAACACGAAGGGCTGGATGAAGCCCGAGAGGATCCTGGACCGGGTGCGCTCGAAGCGGATGAGCTCGCGCTGCCACACCATGCCGATCGTGCGCAGCTCCTCTCCCAGGCTGGGCGGCTGGTCGACGATTTGCGCCGTTGCGGTGCGAATGGGCAGGACGGTCATGTCGCTCACCTACCTCCTTCGGGCGTGGAAGGCCCGGCCGCGGGCCGACAACGAGCTCTCGGCGGTCTCATCGCGGATCTGGCGGCCCGTGTAGTGGAGGAAGACGTCGTCGAGGGTCGGACGGTGCACATGGACGTTGCGGACCGGCGCCTTCACGACGTCGATGAGCTTCGCCACCTGCGACTCGCCGTCCGCGGTGAAGACGACCACGGCGCCTTCCGCCCGTCGCACCTGCCACCCCGCTTCCCGGAGCCGCTGCTCGGCCATGGCGTCGTCGGCGGTGGTGAGCTCGACGGTGTCCTCGCCGACGCTGCGCCGGAGGGCGTCGGGGGTGTCGAGGGCCACGATCTGACCGTGATCGATGATGGCGACCCGGCCGGCGTGGTCGGCCTCGTCCATGTAGTGCGTGGTGAGGAAGACCGTGACCCCCTCCTCTTCTCGCATCCGGAGGATGTCGTCCCAGATGAGCGCCCGGGTCTGGGGATCGAGCCCGACCGTGGGCTCGTCCAGGAAGAGCACCGCCGGAGTGTGCAGCATCGCCCGGGCGATCTCGAGGCGCCGGGCCATGCCCCCCGAGAAGGTGGAGACGACGTCCCGGCGCCGGTCACCGAGCGCCACCAGCTCGAGCACGCGGCTGATCCGCTCGGCGACGCGCTCAGCGGGAACGTGGTAGAGGACCGCGTGGAAACGGAGGTTCTCCTCGGCGGTCAGGTGGTCGTCGAGGGTCTGCTCCTGGAAGACCAGGCCGATGTGGCGACGCACCGCTTCAGGCTGGCGTGCCACGTCGAAGCCGGCCACGCTCGCCGCACCGCCGCTCGGTCGCAGCAGCGTGCACAGCATGCTGATGGTCGTCGACTTCCCCGCTCCGTTGGGACCGAGGAACGCGAAGATCTCCCCCGCAGCGACGCTGAAGGACACGTCGTGCACCGCCTGGAGGCTCCCGTACCGCTTGGACAGCGCTCGGGTCTCCACCGCCGCGACCCCCCGCTCCGGCGCGAGCCGGGCTCCTGCCCCGGCCCCGACCTCCGTCGCGACGCCGGCCTCAGCTGCGACCCCGACCCCGGCCTCGGCCTCACCGGCCAGTGCGCCGGCAGATCGGTCGGGTGACACACCTTCGAGCTGTGCCACTGCCGGGGCTCCTTCCTTCTCGGTAAGCCTCTGCCCGCGCTCGCGGGAGCACCCTTGTGCGCAATAGGTCGAGATTGCTCGTTGCATCGGTCGCCGGGTAGGGCCGATGGTCACCGAGCCATCGGGCGCCAAGGCGTGGACGCGCCGCCTCGCACGCCGGGTCAGACGCCGCTTCGGACGCCGGCTCGGTCGCCGGGTCGGAGGCAGGATCCGGTCGACGGACCCCGCCGCTCATAAGCGTGGCTTAGAGGCATATCAGCGGGACGGGTCTTCTACCGATCAGCTGTGGCCGGGACACTTGGGGTGAAAGGAGGCGCAAGTGCCCGCCGCTCACGACGTCGAGGAATTGAGCGCCGAACGGTGGCCGGGCGCAGCTCGGCTCGCCGCGGCCTCGTGGACCAGGACGATCGGGGGCTCCTCCTCGCTCGTCCCCGGCCTCGCCGCCGCAGTCGGCATCGCCGCGGCGGCCACCGTGCTGGGAGGGTTCGTCCCGGTCGTGGGCGCGCCGGTCATCGCGATCGTCTGCGGCATCGCCGTCACGATGGTCCGCAAGCCGTCCGCACGATTGAAGCCGGGCATCTCCTTCGCGTCGAAGAAAGTGCTCCAGGGCTCGATCGTCCTCCTCGGGCTCGGCCTCTCCCTCGGCCAGGTCCTCTCCACCGGGACCCGCTCGCTCCCGGTGCTGCTCGGGACGCTCGCCGCCGCCTTCGCCATGACCTGGCTGGCTGGTCGCCTGCTCAAGCTCCCCGCCGACCTGCGGACCCTGATCGGAGTCGGGACTGCCATCTGCGGGGCGTCTGCCATCGCCGCCACCGACGCCGTCATCGATGCCGACCAGGCCGACGTGAGCTACGCCGTCGCGACGATCTTCACCTTCAACGTCGTTGCCGTGCTGCTCTACCCGACGCTCGGCCACGCCTTCGGCTTCTCCGAGCGCACGTTCGGGCTGTGGTCCGGCACCGCGATCAACGATCTCTCCTCGGTGGTCGCCGCCTCCAGCGTCTACGGTCACGCCGCCGCCGCGTACGGCGTCATCGTGAAGCTCACGCGCACCCTCGCGATCATCCCGATCAGCTTCTTCCTCGCCGTGAGGCGCGGCTTGCAGAAGGAGGAAGCCGGCGCCGACAAGGTGAGCGGCAAGCGGATCGAGCTCCGCCGCGTGGTGCCTCTCTTCATCGTCGTGTTCCTCGCTGCGGTCGCGGCCAACACCGTCGGCCTCGTCCCCTCCGCACTGCATCATCCCCTCTCGGACCTCTCCACGTGGATGATCACGGTCGCGCTCGCGGCCATCGGCCTTTCGACCGACATGGGGCACATCCGTCGTGCGGGCCTGCGCCCCCTCGCCCTTGGCGCGATCCTCTGGCTCACCGTGGGCGTCGCGAGCCTTGGCCTCCAAGCCCTCACGGGCACCCTCTGAGATCGCGCACGATCAGCGGACGGGCCGACGGCGCCGCGCCCTATCGTCGGCGCATGCCGCTGCCGGAGCCCCATCCGGACCTCTCGTCACTCGATCTGCTCGTGAGCGTGGGCGAGCTCGGGTCCATCAGCGCGGCGGCCGCCGCGCACGGGATGTCCCAGCCCGCGGCGAGCATGCGGCTCCGAGCCCTCGAGCGGCTGCTGCGCATTCCCCTGCTCGACCGGTCGACCCGAGGCGCCCGGCTGACGCCCGGTGGGATGGCGACGGTCGAGTGGGCGACCGCCGTCCTCGGCGACGTGCGCACCCTCCTCGCCGGCACCTCCGCGCTGCGCGCGGGCCAGGACTCGCAGCTGCGGCTCGCTGCGAGCCTCACGGTCGCCGAGTACCTCGTGCCGCGCTGGCTCCATCTCTTCGCGGCCGAGTACCCCGACACCGCGGTCTCCCTCACGATGGGGAACACCCGGCACGTCGCCGACCTCGTCGCCGGAGGCGACGTCGACCTCGGCTTCATCGAAGGACGCCGACCCTCGCCCCCGCTGCGGTCGAAGGAGCTGCTCGCAGACGAGCTGGTCGTCGTCGTCGCCCCGGGCCACCCGTGGAGCCGCCGGCGGCGGCCGATCACCGCTCGGCAGCTCGCCAGCACCCCGTTGGTCCTCCGCGAGCCCGGGTCAGGGACCCGCGCCGTGCTCACCGATGCCCTCCAGGCGTCAGGTCTCGGGGTCACCATTGCGATGGAGCTCGGCTCGACCACGGCGATCAAGGCGGCTGCGATGAGCGGCGGAGGACCGGCCGTCGTCTCCGCCCTCGCGGTCCGGGCCGAGCTCCGCTCCGGTGACCTCGTCGCCGTGGAGTGCGAGGACGCGCGGCTCCACCGGGCGATCCGTGCGATCTGGGCACAGGGCCGTCCGCCCGCAGGCGCGGCTGCCCGCCTGCTCACCATCTCCTCCCGTTCCGAGGAGGGCACGCCCGGGAGCCACTGACGGCTGCGCCGGCGGTGAGGCCGCGACGACGCGCCCCCAAGAGCGCACGAGCGACCTGTGCCGCCTGCGCCAGGCGCTAGCCTCTCCGCCGTGCGGTACTGATCCCTCCCGAGCGCCCGTCCAGTTCCGGCTCCAGGAGAACACGTGCCCGCATCACCCGGTTCGAACCAGCTCACCACCCTCGCCGCCCGAGGCGTCACCCTCCATCGGGGGCTCGCCCCGGTGCTCGTCGGCGTCGACGTGACCGTGGGGCCCGCGGACCGCATCGGAGTGGTGGGGCCGAACGGCGTCGGCAAGACGACGCTCCTCAAGATCCTGGCCAACGAGCTGCGCCCGCACTCGGGCAGCGTGCGGGCCACGCCGGCGACCGCAACGGTCGGCTACCTGTCGCAGGAGCCGGAGACCCGCGCCGGGGAGTCGTTGGCCGCCCACCTCGCGCGGAGGGCCGGGGTCGCAGAGGCCGAGCGGGAACTCGCAGAAGCAGGCGCCGCCCTCGCGCAGGGCTCGCCGGCTGCCGACGTGCGCTACGAGGTCGCCCTCGAGCGCTACCTAGCGCTGGGCGTCGCCGACTTCGAGGCTCGGCGCGGCGCGGTCCTCGCCGACCTGGGGCTCGGGGACCGGTTGCTCGACGTCCCGGTCTCCGAGCTCTCCGGAGGCCAGCGCGCCAAAGCAGCGCTCGCCTCGCTGCTCCTCTCCCGCTTCGACGTGCTCCTCCTGGACGAACCGACCAACGACCTGGACTTCGACGGGCTCGAACGGCTCGAGGCGTTCATCGGGGCGCGTACGGGCGGCCTCGTCGTCGTCTCGCACGACCGCGCGTTCCTCGATCGCGCGATCTCCTCGGTCCTCGAGATCGACGAGAGCAGCCACCGGGCGGTCCACTACGAAGGAGGGTTTGCCGCCTATCTCGCGGCGCGGGCGACCGCGCGCCGCCACGCCGATCAGCGTCACGAGGCCTACGTCGCGGCTCGTGAGCGCCTGCGTGCCAGAGAGCGCGAGCAGCGCCAATGGGCGGTGCAGGGTGCCCGGCGCCAGCGCAAGAAGCCGAGCGACGGCGACAAGGCGCAGCGCGACTTCCGCGTCAACCGGACCGAGAAGCAGGCGTCGAAGGTCCGCATCACCGAGCGCGCGATCGAGCGGCTCCAGGTCGTGGAGAAGCCATGGGAGGGGTGGCGGCTCAACCTCGATCTGGCGACCGCACCCCCGTCGGGCGACGTGGTCGCGCGCCTCGAGCGCGCCGTCGTCGTTCGCGGCGAATGGCGTCTCGGGCCTGTGGACCTCCTCGTCTCGTACGGTGAGCGCATCGCGCTGCTCGGGCCGAACGGCGCGGGCAAGTCGACCCTCCTCGCCGCGCTGGTCGGACGGGCCCGGCTGGACGAGGGCACACGCGTGCTCGGGCCCTCGGTGGTGATCGGCGAGCTCCACCAAGGGCGCGGGCGCTTCGTGCCCGGCGCCCACACGCTCGGGGAGCAGTTCCTCGCGACGACGGGCCTCGACCGGTCCGAGAGCCGGTCGTTGCTCGCGAAGTTCGGCCTCGGCGCCGACCACACCGGCCGGCCGGCGGCGTCCCTGTCTCCGGGGGAGCGCACGCGCGCAGAGCTCGCCTTGCTCATGGCGGAGGGGACCAACTGCCTCGTGCTCGACGAGCCGACCAACCACCTCGACCTGCCGGCCATCGAGCAGCTGGAGGCGGCGCTCTCGTCGTGGCCGGGCACCCTGCTGCTCGTCACCCACGACCGGCGCCTCCTCGAGTCGGTGGCGCTCACCCGGCGGATCTCGATCAGCGGCGGGGCCGTCGTCGAGGACACCGCTGCCTGAGCCCGAGCATCATCGCGGGGCCGGATCTCGTCGCCCGCCCACTTGCTGCCCCGAGCCGACCGGGACGTCGGTCCCGACGAACGGTCCCCGGGAGATGAACCGCCCTCTGCCCTCGCGGCCTTTGAACTCGCCGTGCTCGACCACCACCTCGCCGCGGGAGAGCACCGTGTCCACCCCGCCGGTCAGCTCGGTCCCCTCGTAGGCGGAGTAGTCGACGGCCATGTGGTGGGACTCGACGGACAGCGTGTGGCGGCGTTGGGGGTCGTAGACGACGAGGTCTGCGTCCGCCCCCGGCAGGAGCGACCCCTTCTGGGGATAGAGGCCGAACAGGCGGGCCGGGGCGGTCGAGGTGATCTCCACCCAGCGCGCGAGCGAGAGCCTCCCGGCAACCACGCCCTGGTAGACGAGGTCCATCCGGTGCTCGACCCCGGGGAGGCCGTTGGGGATCTTGGAGAAGTCGCCGCGACCCAGCTCCTTTTGGTCCTTCATGCAGAAGGGGCAGTGGTCGGTGGCGACGACCGACAGGTCGTCGGTGCCGAGCCCGCGCCAGAGCGCCTCGTGGTGCGCAGCCTCGCGGATGGGCGGCGAGCAGACGTACTTGGCTCCTTCGAAGCCGGGCTGCGCCATGAGCGACGCGTCGAGGAACAGGTACTGCGGGCAGGTCTCCGCGAACACCGGTCTTCCGGCGTCGCGCGCGGCCGCCACCTCCGCGAGCGCCTCCATCGCCGAGAGGTGGACGATGTAGAGCGGGCAGTCCGCGACACTTGCGAGGACGATCGCCCGGTGGGTCGCCTCCCCCTCCAGGGCCGGCGGGCGGGACTCGCCGTGCATCCGCGGCTCGCCGAGACCACGGGCGAGCGCCTGGGCCACGAGCACGTCGATCGCGATGCCGTTCTCGGCGTGGATCATCACCACCGCCCCGTTCGCGGACGCCGCCTGCATCGCCCGGAGGATCTGCCCGTCGTCGGAGTAGAAGACCCCTGGATAGGCCATGAACAGCTTGAAGCTCGTGACACCGTCTTCGACGAGCCCGTGCATCTCCTCCAAGACGGCGTCGTTCACGTCCGACAGGATCATGTGGAAGCCGAAGTCGATCGCGCAGTGCCCCTCGGCGCGTCCCATCCAGGTCTCGAGGCCTTCGCGCGCGGACCCTTTGCGTGGCTGGATGGCGAAGTCGACGATCGTGGTCGTGCCGCCGTAGGCAGCCGCCCGGGTGCCGGTGAAGAACGTGTCCGAGGAGTGGGTGCCGCCCACGGGCGACTCCATGTGGGTATGGACGTCGACCCCGCCGGGCACCACGAGCTTCCCGGACGCGTCGATGCGCCGGATCTCCCCAGGCACAGGGAAGCTGCCGGGTGCGAGCAGAGCGGCGACACGCCCGTCGTCGACGACCACGTCGGCCGCCCCCGCGCCCTGCGCGGTCACGACGGTTCCGCCTTCGACGAGGACCCGGCTCATGGGGCGGTCAGCGGGGCGGTCAGCGGGGGGTCGACCATCACGGCCGTGGGCGGTGCCCCGAGGCGGCCGAGCCTCACGGTGTCCGACATCAGGATCCCCCCTTTTCCTTCGCCATCAAGGTGATCACGTCGAAGACGATCGTCGCCGCCGCGAGCGCAGTGACTTCCGCGTGGTCGTAGGCGGGGGCCACCTCGACGACGTCGCCGCTCACGAGCGCCATGCCCTCGAGCCCGCGCAGGAGGTGGAGGAGCTCCCTGCTCGTCATGCCGCCCATCTCGGGGGTGCCGGTCCCTGGCGCGAACGCCGGGTCGAGGACGTCGATGTCCACCGAGAGGTACACGGGCGCGTCGCCGACGCGGCGCCTGATGGTGGCCACCGTCTCTGCGAGGCCTACGCGGTCGATGTCGCCGACCCGCACGATCTGGAAGCCGAACGCCGCGTCGTCGCGCAGGTCGAGGGCGTCGTAGACCGGGCCCCTCGTGCCCACGTGGACGGAGCGGTCCTCGATGAGCAGCCCCTCCTCGAAGGCCCGGCGAAAGACCGTGCCGTGCGTCACCGGGGAGCCGAAGTAGGTGTCCCAGGTGTCGAGGTGCGCGTCGAAGTGCACGAGCGCGACCGGCCCGTGGCGCTCGTGCACGGCGCGCAGCAGCGGCAGCGCGACCGTGTGGTCGCCACCGATCGTGACGAGCCGGGACCCGTTGGCCAGCACCTCGCGCGCGTGGTCCCGGATCTGGTCGATCGCCACTGTCAGCTGGAACGGGTTGGCAGGAACGTCGCCCGCGTCCACAACCTGGACGTGGTGGAGGGGGGAGATGCCGAGCTCGGGATGGTAAGCCGGACGGATGTTGCGCGAGGCCGTCCGCACGGCGACCGGGCCGAACCGGGCGCCCGGGCGGTACGAGGTACCGCCGTCGAACGGGGCACCGAGCACGGCGATGTCGTACTCGTGGCACTCGTCGATCGTAGGAAGCCGGACGAACGTCGCCGCGCCGGCAAAGCGCGGCACGGTCGTGCCGGAGACGGGCCCGACGATGCCCTTGCTCGTCTCGTTCGTGCTCTCGTCCATGCCCTGAGTGCTCCTCGGTTCAGCTCCCGTCGACGTTCGACGGGGCGGGGAAGGCGCGCGGGACCGGCCCGACGTTCCTCGTATGGGCTGCGATCTCACCGAGGGTCGCGACCCAGAGCCCGTCGAGCGAGCTCATGCGCTCGACCAGCTGCTCCAGCGCGGCGACCCGCGAGGGGCGGCCGCTCAGGAAGGGGTGGTTCGTCAGCACGAAGCAGCACCCCTCGCGGAAGAACGCGTCGAGCTCCAGCTCCCACATCTCGCGCACCTTCGCAGGGCTCGCGATGAGCCCGCTCC
>DAHWOV010000122.1:0-11846 GCA_027339205.1 Acidimicrobiaceae bacterium
CGGCAACCAGTTCGGCCTCACCTTCCCCGTCTTCGCCCACTACGGCGTGGAGCTGTGGGTGCCCGAGGTGGGAGGCGCCATCGACCCGGGCTCGGACGCGCACGACCTCGTGATGTCGCTCTACGGCGGGATGTCCAAGGGTGAGCGCAACCGGATCAAGATCCGCGTTCGCGCTGCCATGGCCGCCCAGGCCCGCACCGAGGGGCGCTTCCTCGGTGGCCGCCCACCCTACGGCTACCGGCTCGCCGACGTGGGACCGCACCCCAACCCGGGCAAGGCGGCCGTGGGCCAGCGCCTCCACCGCCTGGAGCCGGACCCGGACGCGGCTCCAGTGGTGCGCCGCATCTTCGACGAGTACGTGGCAGGTCGTGGCTTGTACGCCATCGCCGAAGGGCTGACCCGCGACGGCATCGCCTGCCCCTCCGCCCACGACCGGGCCCGCAACTCGCATCGGCAGGGCCTCGCCTGGTCGAAGATGGCGGTGCGGGCAATCCTCGCCAACCCGCGCTACACCGGGCACCAGGTGTGGAACCGCCAGCGCCGCGACGAGGTGCTCCTCGACGTCGAGGACATCGCGCTCGGCCACGTCAGCAAGATGCGCTGGAACGACGAGGACGCCTGGATCGTCTCCGAGACGCTCACCCACGAGCCACTCGTGTCCGACGAGCAGTTCCGAGCTGTCCGCACTCTCGCCGGTGCGGGCCGGCGGCGCCCGGTGGTGCGCAAGCCGCGTCCCGCCTCCCAGCCGTTCGCGCTGCACGGCCTCGTCGTCTGCGCTCTCTGCCAGCGCAAGATGCAGGGAAGCGCCAACCACGGACGAGCCCACTACCGCTGCCGCTATCCGAGCGAGTACGCCATCGCCAACGAGCTCGACCATCCGAGGAACGTCTACGTGCGCGAGGACCAGATCCTCGGACCCCTCGACGGCTGGCTCGCGCAAGTCTTCGACCCCGGCCAGCTCGACACCACCCTCGACGCGCTGGAGGCCGCGGCCTCATCGACTGACGACGCCGACCAGGCGAAGACGCAGGCTGCTCGTCGGCGGTTGACCGAGTGCGACGCCCGCCTCGCCCGCTACCGAGCCGCCCTCGAGGCCGGCACCGACCCGGCGGTCGTGAGCGCCTGGATCGGCGAGGTCCAAGCCGAGCGATTTGCCGCAGAGGTCGAGCTGGAACGGTCGACCGGTCAGCGGAGCCAGCGCATGACTCGCGACCAGCTGGGCGCCCTGGTGAGCGGCCTCGGCGACCTCCTGGGCGTGCTCGCCACCGCCGCGCCGGAGGACAAGGCCGAGGTCTACCGCAAGCTCGGGCTCCAGCTCACCTACGACCCGGCCCGCCGGGTGGTGACCGTCGAGTCGCGCCTCGGGCCGAGCGGGCAACCGCTCACACGAGGTCCACAGCCAACAGGTGGGCCAACGGCCAGCACCATCGAAGCGCCAGGCACCGAGGCCGTGGGCGAAAGTCAGTGTCGGAGGGGGGACTTGAACCCCCACGACCTTGCGGTCACCAGCCCCTCAAGCTGGCGCGTCTGCCTATTCCGCCACTCCGACGTGAACGCCCGATCCTAGCGCGCCCCTCAGTGCGGCTCTCCCAGCCTGTCGGGCTCAGGACTGCGCCTTCGGGCTGTTGGGCGGCACGCGCAGGGCCCAGCTCTGCACGCTCGACAGCAACGAGGGTCCGTTGGGGTTGGCAGAGACACCCGCCACCAGGCCAGACCACGCAAGGATGCTCGGCTGCGCAAAGAGCGGCAGCGCGACCATCTGTTGCCAGAGCGCGGCGTCCACCTGCGCGTACAGCGGTGCGGCGTCGACGGGGTTCAGCTGCTGCGAGGCTTTCTCGAGGAGGCCGTTCACCGCTGTGTCGTCGAAGTTCGACCAGTCCTGCGAGCCTCCGGTGCCCGGAGGGCCGAGCAGCGGCGTGTACCACGCGATCGCCTGGCTCGGGTAGGCGCTCGAGTGCATGGGCAGGAGCGCCATGCTGGCCATGTCCTGGGCGAGCTGGAGCCCCGCGGCCTCGGCGCTGGGCTCGTCGATGAGCGTCACACCGATGCCCGCCGCGCCGAGCTGGCGGCTGAGGGCCGCGGCCGCCTGGTCCGCCCAGGGGTCCGCGGTGTCGACCGCCATCCGCAGGTCGAGAGCCGTGCCTGTGAGGAACGTCCAGGGACCGTTCCCCAGACGGGTCGCCCCGGCGGCCGTGAGCAGCCGCGCGGTCTCGGCGAGGTCGGCGCGCGACGGGAACGCTGTCGCTGTCGGCGAGGACTTGGCGCCCGTCGGGGTGTAGCCGGGCTGGCCGCTCACTTGGAGGGGAGGCGGCTTGTGGCTCGGGTAGCCCTGCTGGCTCTGGGCGTACAGGTGGCTGGCGGCGGGAACGATCGTGGAGTCCGCCCAGCCGACCAGGGTGTTGACGAGCGATTGGCGGTCGATCGCATGCGCGACGGCGAGGCGGATGTCGAGGGACGCGGCGTACGGCGCCGTGGTGGAGAACTCGAGCTGGAGCAGTGTGGTCGAGAGCTGGCTCTGGCTCGCGAGGCCCGGCTGCGAGGTGACCGTCTGGAGGTACTGCTGGTCGTAGCCGATCGGGAGCGCGACGTCCACTTTGCCGGTGCTGAGCCACTGCGAGAGCTCGGACGGCCCCGACGCGATCATCACGACGATCTTCGCGAGCGGCTGCGTCGGCTCCCACCATCTGGGGTTGCGTACGAGGACGACCTCCTTGCCGGGGACGACCTTGCGCAGCACGTACGGCCCCGCCGACAGGTCGATGGACGGGTCGAGCGTGGTGCAGGGCGGGTTCCACCCCGTCTTCTCGAGGACGTGGGCGGGGAGGAGGTAGTCGAAGAGGGACTGCCAGTCGGCGTAGTGAGTCTTGAAGACGACGGTGACCGTGCGGCCCTTGGCGCTCGGGGTCATCGACGAGATCTGCCGGTAGCCGAACTGGGGTCCTGTGGTGCCTGTCGCCCCCGGCAGCGTTGTCGTCTGGACGACCCCAGTGGAGCCGGCGGGTGTCGGGGCGACGGCGATCGGAGGTGTGGCGACCGAGCCGCCTGAGCCGCCCGAGCCCGTGCCTGTGCCGCCCGAAACCGAGCCGCCCGCGCCCGAGCTTGTGGCGCCCGAGCCTGTCGCCGGCAACGCGCCCACCGGTCCGGCGGTCCCGCGCTCCTGGCGCCACGTGTAGAGGAAGTCCGCCGCAGTGACGGGCTTTCCGTCGGACCACACCGCGCGCGGGTTGATCGTGTAGACCACGGTCTGCGGGTTGGTGCTCTGCAGCTCCGCCTGCGTGATCAGCGCAGGGTCGTAGGTCGTCTGGCCGTCGCTGTTGATGCTGAAGGCGCTCGGCAGGACCGGCTGGAGGAGGAGCCGGTCCGCCCAGGTGTCGCCGGACGCGGTGTTGGGGTTGCAGCCGGTGGGCGCCTGGTCGATCCCGACCGTGACGGTCCCTCCGACCCCCGGGACCCACGGACTGGTCGTGGTGGTGGTCGATGCGGAAGCGGCCGGGCGTCTCGGCCCGGTCGTGACCGCGGCACCGATCGCGCCGCCCGCTGCGAGGAGGCCGACCACCACGGCGGCGCACGCCGCCCGGCGTGCGAAGCCCGGGCCCTTGCCCGGGTGGGTCACTGCAGCCGGAGGTCCAGCGTGAGCGTCGTCAGGGCGAAGATGACCGCCACCGTCACCGTGATCCGGTCGAGGTTCCGCTCGACCACGGTCGACCCGGACGCCACCGCGCCGACACTGCCGCCGAACATGTCCGACAGGCCCCCGCCCTTGCCGCTGTGCATGAGGATGAGGAAGACGAGCCCGACCGCCGACAGCACCTCGACGATGATGTAGAGCCAGGTCAGCACCCGATCAGCTCCTCCACGACGTTCACGACGTGCGGTCTCTGCATGCGGTCACGTTCGGTCGGGCGACGCAGCCCGCTCGACCCCAAGAAGCTAGCAGGCCGCCCCCCGCAGCGGGCATCGTCGGCACCTGGGGTCGGTCCCGGCGCTCGGTTCCTGGGGTCGGTCCAGGCGCTCGGCTCCTGGGGTCGGTCCCCAAGCTCGGCTGCTGCAGTCGGTCCCCGGGCTCGGCACCTGGGGTCAGGGGTCTGCAGCAGGGGTCCGCACCGGTTGCCCACCGGGTCGGTGCCGGCGGGCTGACGTCACCGGGCGGCTGGCCCGGACGATCTCGAGGAACTCCGCCGCGTTGAGGCTCGCGCCGCCCACGAGCAGCCCGTCGACGTCTGGCTCTGCCATGAGGTCCGCCGCGTTCTGCGGGTTGACCGAGCCGCCGTACTGCACACGCAGGGAGGCCGCGGCATCGCTCCCCGCGAGCCCCGCCACGGTCTGTCGGACGAACAGGCAGGCGTCCTCTGCGTCGACGGCCGTCGCCGCGTTGCCGGTGCCGATCGCCCAGAGGGGCTCGTACGCGACGACGACGCGGGCCACCTGCGCGCCCTCCAGCCCGCGGAGCGCCGAATCGAGCTGTGCCGAGAGCCGCGCCTCGGTTCGTCCCCCAGCGCGCTCGGACTCCGATTCCCCCACGCAGAGGATGGGCGTCATCTCGTGGCGCAGGACCGCTCGCAGCGTCGCGGCGACCGCCTCGTCGGTCATGGCGAAATGCCGGCGCCGCTCGGAATGCCCGACGATCACGTAGCGGACGCCCAGGCGGGCGAGCATCTGGGGGCTGACCTCGCCGGTGTACGCCCCGCGGTCGTGGTCGTTGCAGTGTTGGGCGCCCAAGGAGACCGGGATCGACTCACCCTCGACGAGGGTCTGCACGGTGCGGATGTCGGTGAACGGCGGGTGCACCGACACGTCCACCTTCGCGACGTCCTCGGCCCTGAGGCGGAGCCCGAGGTCACGGACCGTGTGGAGCGCCTCGATGTGGTCGTGGTGCATCTTCCAGTTGCCGCTCACGAGCGGCCGGCGCGTCGCACCGTCGGGCCCGGGCCGGGACGTCCGAGCAGAGGCGGGGGAGGCGGGGGAAGAGGCGGGGGAGCCCTCCGCCGGCAGGTCGGGGTCCACCGGGCTCACGGGTGCGGCGCGTGCGGCGCGTTGGGCGCGTTGCGCAGCGCGGCGAGGCCGGGCAGGTCCCCCTTCTCGAGAAGCTCGAGGGAGGCGCCGCCGCCGGTCGAGAGGAAGTCGACGCGATCGGCGAGGCCGAGATGGTCGAGCGCGCTCACGATGTCGCCGCCCCCGACCACGCTGAAGCCCCGCGAGGTCGCGACCGCCTGGGCGACCTTGCGGGTGCCGGAGGCGAAGCGATCGTCCTCGGTCACCCCGAGGGGGCCGTTCCAGAAGACCGTCGCCGCGTCGGCCACCACCTCGCCGAAGGCGGCGGCGGTCTTGGGCCCGATGTCGAGCCCCCGCCAGCCGTCGGGCACGTCCTGGTCGACCACGCGGACCTCCCCGCCGCTCGACCCGCCGCCGCTCGGCCCGCCGCCGCTCGACTCACCGGCCCTCGGCCCGCCGCCGGCACCCGCCCCGAAGGGCGCACCGCTCTCCAAGGCGACGGTGTCGACCGGCAGGACGATCTCCACCCCGGACGCGAGCAGCTTGGCGCACGACTCGACGTGCTCGGGGTCGACGAGCGAGTCGCCGACGCTGTGGCCGGTCGCGACGAGGAACGTGAACGCCATGGCGCCGCCCACGCACAGGACGTCGACCTTCTTGGCGAGCACTTCGAGGACGCCGAGCTTGTCGGCGACCTTCGCGCCGCCGACGACCGCGACGAAGGGGTGCGCGGGCGACTCGAGGAGGCCGCCTATGACCTCGACCTCGCGTGCGAGCTGGCGACCCGCGGCGCTCGGCAGGCGTGCCGGCGGGCCGACGATCGAAGCGTGCGCGCGGTGCGACGCGCCGAAGGCCTCGTTGACGTAGGCGTCCTGCCCCGCAACGAGCTGGTCCACGAATGCAGGGTCGTTGGCCGTCTCCCCGGGGGAGAACCGGAGGTTCTCGAGGAGCTGTACCCCGGGCACCAGCGTCTCGAGGTGGGCGCGCACCGGCGCCATGTCGAAGCGGGGATCCGGTGCCCCCTTGGGACGCCCCAGATGGCTGCACGCCGTGACGTGCGCCCCGCGCTCGACGAGCCACCGCAGGGTCGGGAGCGCGGCGCGGATCCGGAAGTCGTCGGCGACCCGCCGGGCTCCCGGTGAGGCCGGGTCCTCTTCCAGCGGCACGTTGAAGTCGACCCGCACGAGCACGTGGCGCCCGCGGACCTCGGGGAGGTCCTCCAGCCGGGGGAGCGAGGACGCCAGCGAAGAGGCGGCAGGCGTCACTTGGTGCCGCTCGCCGCAGGAGGCGCTGCCTCGCCGCCGACGATCGCCACGAGGTCGACCAGGCGGTTCGAGTAGCCCCACTCGTTGTCGTACCAGCCCTGCACCTTCACGAGCGTGCGGTCGTCGCCGATCGGCTGGACCATGGTGAGCGGCGAGTCGAAGATGCACGACGCCGGGTTGCCGACGATGTCCGAGGAGACGATCGGCTCGTCGCTGTAGAGCACGATCCCCTCGAGCGGCGGCGAGGAGGCCGCCGCAGCGAAGGCCGCGTTGACGTCGTCCACGGTGACGGCGGCGCCGACGACGACGCTGAAGTCCGTGATCGACCCGACCGGCACCGGCACGCGCAGCGCCTGGCCGTCGAGCTTGCCCTTCATCGCCTCGAGGACCATGCCGGTCGACCGTGCTGCGCCGGTCGAGGCGGGGACGATGTTGACCGCGGCGGCGCGCGCCCGCCGGAGGTCCCGGTGGGTGAGGTCGAGGAGGTTCTGGTCGTTGGTGTAGGCGTGGACGGTCGTCATGAGCCCGGCCACGATCCCGAAGGCGTCCTCGATGACCTTCACCATCGGGACGAAGCAGTTGGTCGTGCACGACGCGTTGGAGATGACGAAGTGACGGGACGGGTCGAAGTCGCCGTCGTTCACCCCGACCACGAAGGTCGCGTCGGCGTCGGAGGAGGGCGCGGAGATCACCACGCGCGACGCGCCGGCATCGAGGTGCGCGGCCGCCGCCTGGCGGGAGGTGAACCGGCCCGTCGACTCGAGCACCACGTCGGCGCCGAGCTCCTTCCAGGGGAGGTCGGCCGGGTCCCTCTCGGCGAGCACCTTGATGTGCCGGCCGCCGACCACCAGCTCGTCGCCCTCCACGGCGACCGGCGTGTCGAAGTGTCCCTGGGTCGAGTCGTAGCGGAGGAGGTGCGCGTTGGTCTCCGGCGACGTGAGGTCGTTCACGCCCACCACTTCGATGTCCGCCGAGCGCTCCACCACCGCCCGCACGAACTGCCGTCCGATCCGCCCGAACCCGTTGATCCCGACCCGTACCGTCATGGCGCCTCGCTCCTCTTGCCGAACGTTTCTTTACGTTCTACGCCGAACTGGCCGCGGCTCACACGTTGGAAGGGGACATGCCGCGTCCGCCCGCCTCCCCGGCCCGACCGGCCGCCTCCCCCGACGCGAGCAGCTCCGAGAGTGCCGAAGCGAGCAGCGCCGGGTCGTGGACCAGACCGTTTCGCCCTGCAAGCCGGCGTGCCACCAGAGGCACCCCCCCGCCGACCACACCGACCCCAACCACGCCCTCGACCACACCGACCCCAACCACGCCCTCGCCCACACCGACCCCAACCACGCCTTCGCCCACATCGACCCCGCCCGCACCGGCCCCCACCTCCATCTCCGACGCGGGGTCCCACAGCACCGCGTCCACCTCGACCCCATGGCGCACGAGCGCGGCGATGTGGTCGGCCACGCTGTAGCCCGCGGTCTCCGGGAGCTGGGGGCGGAGGTTGCAGACGTAGACGCGCTGGGCCCGCGCGGTCGAGATGGCACGGGCGATGCCCTCGACCGCGGCGGCGGCGAGGACGCTCGTGTAAAGCGATCCCGGCCCGATCACGATCTGGTCGGCCGCGGCGATCGCCGCGAGCGCCTCGGCGGGAGGGGCGCACCCTTCGGGGACGAGGGAGACCTGCTCGGTCCTCGGAGACCGGGAGACGGCGACCTGGCCGTTGACCTCGACGCCGTGGCCGACGGCCTTCAGCACCACGCGCTCGGCGGTGGCGGGCAGGACGCGGCCGACCGCGCCGAGGAGCGCGGCGGTCTCGTCGATCCCCGCGACAAGGCCGCCGGCCGCCTCGACCATCCCGGCGAGGACGACGTTGCCGAGCGGGTGCCCCGCGAGGTCCCCCCCTGCAAAACGATGCTCGAACGCCGCCGCGAGCACCGAGCCCTCCTCGGCCAGGGCGACGAGGCACTTGCGGAGGTCGCCGAGGGCGACGACGTCGAGCTGCTCGCGCAGGCGCCCGGTCGACCCTCCGTCGTCGGCCACCGAGACGATCGCCGTGATCTCGTCGGCGTACCGCCGGGCGGCGCGAAGCGTCACGGCAGTCCCGTGGCCGCCCCCGAGGGCGACGACGCGGGTCATGGCCAGAGCGTCGCGAGCGTCGCGCTCACGACCCGATCCGCTGGTCGTACTGGGTGAGGATCTGGTCGACCTGCGCGGTGGCGTGGGCGAGGGCCGCCGAGGGGCTGACGCCGCTTTGGAACATCGACTCCTCTGCGTCGAGCTCGGCCGTGCGGACCTGTGTGTAGGGCCCGATCACCGCGCCCGCGGTCGCGTCGTTGTTCGCCCCTTGGACGAGCTGCTCGTACGCGACCTTGTAGCCGGGCTCGGCGCTCCACAGGGCCTTCACCGCTGCCGTCTTTGCAGACGACTTGCGGATCGGGATGTAGCCCGTTCCCTTCGCCCAGGCCGCCTGGCTCTTGGTGGAGTCGAGGAAGGCGATGTAGTCCCACGCCGCGGCCCGGTCGACGGGGGACTGGCGGTTCGAGATGTACAGCGCGGAGCCGCCGACCTCGATGCCGCCGCGTACCTTGGTGCTGTAGACGGGGAACGGCGCCACGCCGAGCTTCACGTTCGGGTACTGGCCGGTCGCGAGCACAGCCTCGACCGTGCCGAGCACCGCGGTCGTGTCGATGGTCATCGCGTACTTGCCCGAGCCGATCCCGAGGAGGTTGTCGTACTCTGCGGTACCGGTCGCGGGGTTGGTGGTCGCGTCACCCGACCGCACCATCGTGTCGAGGTCGGTCCAGATCCTCTTCGCGACCGGCGTGTCGAAGACCGCTGCGGTCGCGCGGCCCTTGCGCCCGTTGGCGTGGTTCACGAAGAGCTTGCCCGCGGTCGCGAGCCACGTCTCCAAGTGCCAGGGGTCGAGCTTGAGCCCGACGCCGCTCCCATGGGCCTTCAGGATCGCGGCGTCGTGGACGAACTGTCCGAGTGTGACCGGGGGAGAGGCGATGCCGTCCTTTTGGAAGGCGAGCTGGTTGTAGAAGAGGACCGGTCCCGAGACGGCGAAGGGCATGCCGACCTCGACGCCGTCCAGCTTGTAGGCCGCAAGCACGCGCGGGATGAAGTCGGAGGTGCGGTAGTGCGCGGCCTTCATGCAGGACTGGACCGGCGTGACCGAGTGCGAGTCGGCCACGCCCTGCAGGTCGGTCGATGTGAGCTGGACGACCGAAGGCAGCTGGCCGTTGCTGAGGCCCGCCTGGTACTTGATCCAGGTTGTTGTGTAGCTGCGCTGCTGGACGAGGGTGACCTGGACCTTGTGCTGCGAGGCGTTGAACGCATTGGTGAGCGCCTGGAGCGTCTTGCCGTTGGCTGTGACCATCGACTCCCAGAAGGTGATGTGGACGGCCCCCTTGTGGGCAGCGAGCAGTGAGGGTTTGCACTGCGGGCCGCCTGCCTTCGACGGCGCGGCAGACGCGGCCGGCGACCCGAGGAACAAGGCTCCGGCCCCGGTCCCGGCGCCGGCAGCCGCACCGGCGAGGATCGCGGCGCAGGCTGCGAGCGCCGAGACCCCGGCGCGCCCCCTGCGCATCCTCGCCTCCCCGCTCGCCGCGGTTCGTCCGCCGCTCGACCTCGCCGCCCCGCTTGCCGCGGTTCGTCCCCCGAGTCGCTGCACGGAGCCAGCCTGCCACGTGCTCACTTGACCGCGCCGCCGGTCAGGCTCCGGACGAGCTGCTTTTGGAACACGACGAGCAGGACGGCAAGCGGGAGGACCGCGATGACCGTCCCGGCCAACGCGACGTCGGTGTGGCTGACCTGGGTCCCCTGGAGGAGCTTCAAGCCGATCTGGACGGTCCGGACGTTGTTGCCGCTGCCGGTGACCACGAGGGGCCAGAGGTACTGGTTCCACGCTCCGAGAAACGAGAAGACGCCGAGGGCGGCGAGGGCGGGCCGGGCCAGGGGGACCGCGACGCGCGCCAGGAAGGCGAGGTGGCCGTAGCCGTCGAGCGTCGCGGCCTCGCGCAGGTCCCTGGGGATCTGGAGGAAGGCCTGGCGGAGGAGGAACGTCCCGAACCCGGTCGCCAGGAAGGGCACTGCGAGCCCTTCGAACGTGTTGTACCAGCCGAAGCTCGAGATGGTCTGCGTGTTGGTCACGAGCGTCACCTCGAAGGGGATCATGAGCGTCGCGAGGAAGACGACGAAGAGGGCGCGGCGCAGCGGGAACCGCACGAAGGCAAAGGCGTACCCCGCCAGCACCGACGTCACGAGCTGCCCGCACACGATGAGACCCGTCTGGATCGCGGAGTTCCGCAGGTAGACGCCGAGATGGCCCTGACTCCAGGCGACCGTGTAGTCGTGCCACTGCGGGTCGAGGGGGAAGAGCGGCGGCGGGCGCTGCGCGAGCGCCGAGGGCGGCAGGAGCGAGTTGACGACCGTGAGGTAGAGCGGCGCGAGCACGACGAGCGCGCCGAGGGTGAGGAGCGCGTAACGCGCGGCCCTGCGCAGGGTCCTGCGCCGGCGCGCCGGCCGGCGACGGCGGGCTGCGTCCGTCACCTCAGCGCTCCCCGCGCCCCGGGCCCCGCGCCCGAGCTCGCCGCGGGCCCGCGTTGCACGCAAGGGACGGGGTCAGTCCGCATAGTGGACCCGACGCTCGAGGAAGCGGAGCTGCAGCAGGGTGACGCCGAGGGTGAGGAGGAAGAGGACGAGGGACAGCACGGCGGCCTGGCCGGGTGTCTTCGCCACCTCGATCGTGTTCAAGATGTCGTAGACGAGGAGGTTGACGTGCTCAAAGGCCGCGTTCGAGTAGCCGATGAGGATGTCGACCTGGCCGAAGGTCTGGAAGGCGTAGATCGTGGCGACGACGAGGCCGAAGAAGATCGTGGGGGAGAGGAGCGGGACGGTCACCCGCCAGAACACGGTCCGCTCCGAGGCGCCGTCGACGCGAGCCGCCTCGAGCACCTCCTCGGGGACCGCCGAGAGCCCTGCGGACATGACGATGAAGGAGAGCCCGAGGAACTGCCACACCGCCATCACCGCGATCGCCGGGAGCGCCCAGGTCGTGTTCTGGAGGATCGGCGGGGTGGGGTTGAGCCCGAGCCACGGCAAGAGCCCCACCACGGGGTCCATGAGCGTGCCGAACACGAGCGCCGACACGGCGACCGAGGAGATCACCGTGGAGGAGAAGACCACCCGGTAGACGGCCATCCCCCGGAGGCGCCGGTGGGCGGCGACCGCGAGGAGCAGGCCGCCGAGAAGGCCCGCGGGCACGACCATCACGACGAAGAGCAGCGTCGAGACGAGGCTCTGGAGGAAGCTCGACGAGGTCAGCACCCCGGAGACCTGGTGGAAGCCGACGTAGTGGCTCGGAAGTCCCGGGTACGGCGGAGTCTGGTAGAGCGCCAGGCGGAAATTCTCGAAGAACGGGTAGAAGACGAAGACCGCGAAGACAGCCAGCGCCGGGAGCACCAGGAGGTAGCCGAGCGCGGCCTCGCGCACGGTGCGCCGCCGGCGCCGCCGTGCCCTCGCAGCCGCCGTGCCCTGCGCGCCCGGTGCGCGCTCCGCTCCCTGCGCGCGCTCCGCGCCCTGCGCGCG
>DAHWOV010000003.1:0-27746 GCA_027339205.1 Acidimicrobiaceae bacterium
CCTCGCCCGTGTAGCCCGTCCCTGCGGCCGTGCACGAGACGCCCTTCCACTCGAAGGCCGCGACGCAGAACCTGCCGACGGCCGCCGCCTCCGGAGAGACGGCCGCGAGCCGCGCCCGCGCGTCGGGCCCCTGGACCGCGATGACCGCTCGTTTTGCGGTGGTGTCGATCCCGCCGACCGCGCCAAGGACCCGCGAGGTGTTCGACGCGTTGGGCATCACGTCGAAGACGTCCTCGGCGACCCACCACACGATGATGTCGTCCACCACCGACCCGTCGTCGTCGAGGAGGTGCGTGTACTGCGCGCGCCCCGGAGCGACCTTCGAGAGGTCGTTGGTGAGCGTGTGCTGGAGGGACTCGAACGCACCTGGCCCCTCCACGCGGACCGTGCCGAGGTGGCTCACGTCGAACGCCACGGCTGCGGACCTGCAGGCGAGGTGCTCGGCGACGGTCCCCGTGGGATAGGCGAGCGGCATCTCCCACCCGCCGAACTCCACGAGCTTGGCGCCGAGCGACAGGTGCACGTCGTAGAGGGGGGTGCGACGCAGCACGTCCTCGGCCGGGCTCATCAGGTGCAGCCTACGTCGGGAGCGCCACCGCATCCCGCGCCGTTTCGGGCTTGTGAGGCGAGCCAGCCCCGTGAGCCGAGCCAGCCCCGTGAGCCAGCTACGCGGCGCCGACCGCGGAGGCGTCCAGGCCGTGGTGCGAGAGAAGCTCGACGAAGTCCCGCTGGTAGAGCACCTGCACCTCGACCTCGGGATAGAGCTCGCGCATCCGCCGGACCTTGGCGTTCTTGCGGGTGACCAGCCGCTGGTCCGCGGTCGTGAGCTCCACGAAGCACTGCTGCTCGGGCAGCCAGAAGTCGGGCCGGAACCCTCCGCAGGGTCTGCCCCCCTCGTCCCAGCGGAGCGTGAACTCCACGGGCTCGTACTCCCAGCGGATCCCGTGCAGGTCCAACAACGCGGCGAACAGCCGCTCAGAGGGGTGCGCGAACCTGACCCGGGCCGCCGGCGTGAGCGACGGGTGCCGTTGCTCGGGATCTTTCATCCTCCGGCGTGCGTGCGCGCCGGCTGTGGCGTGCGCGCCGGCGACAGGCGGGGCTCTCCTCGCTCCCAGGCGAGCGGCAACGACGGCTCCCTCGGCCCGTGCAGCTCCACGATCGCGGCGTCGAGCTCGTCCACGACGCCGGAGAGCGGCACGATGTTGAAGACGCCCTGACCCCCCGCCAGCAGGTCGACGACCTCGCCGTTGGTCTTCGCGAGCACCGAGCGGCTCTCGGTGAGCACGAGCTTGGCAGACGCGAGGTCCACTCCGAGGTTCTGTCGCAGGCAGTCGACGGCTCTGCGGGCGGACTGCAGCGAGACCCCGGCGTCCAGCAGTTGCTTGATGACCTTCAGCTCGAGAAGGTCCCGATACGAGTAGAGCCGCTTGCTGCCGCTCCCCCGGGCGTCTGCGACCGATGGGCGCAGCAGCCCGGTCCTGGCCCAGTAGTCGAGCTGGCGGTAAGTGATCCCGATCATCTTGCAGACCGTGGGACCCCGGTACCCCTCGGCGTCCGACACCTGCCCGCTGCCGCTCCGATGCCTGTCCGTCTCGGCCATAGCGCTCTCCCCTGCAATCGTCCGACTCGGCGATGGTAGCCGACGGAGTCACACAGGGGTAGTTACGTCGAGGTGATCTCTCCGGCTGCCGGTCCCCTGCGCCGGGCCGCCGCGCGGGGCGGTTGCACAAGACACGGCACCCGTCGGTGCACAGGTCGCTGGCATCGGGCTCAGCACCCTGGCGAGCACCCTGGCGAGGACCCGCCGCCCGCGATACCCTGGATCATGTAGGCTTGCCTTCGAGTACAAGTTAGGTACCCCTAATCACATGCTCCCGACCTTCGTGATCTTCCTTCGAGAAGGCGTCGAGGCGTCCATGATCGTGACGATCCTGCTCGCCTACCTGGACCGGATCGGACAGCGGCGCCACTTCCGCGACGTGCTCGTCGGGGTCGCCGCCGCAGTCGTCCTGATGCTCGTCGGCGGCGTGGCGGCCTACCTGCTCCTCAAGACCTATGCGGGCTCCCGGGTCCAGACGATCTTCGAGACGGGGACCTACCTGCTCGCGGCCGTGGTGCTGACGTACATGACGTTCTGGATGCAGCACCATGCCCGCAGCCTCTCCTCCGACCTGCGTGCGAAGGCGGAGCAGGCGCTCGACGGCCGTGCCAGATGGAGCCTCGGGCTTCTCGCGTTCCAGGCGGTCGGCCGGGAAGGGCTGGAGACCACGGTGTTCACGCTCGCGATCGTGTTCGCATCCCACGGGAAGGGCGTCATCGCCGGGGGTGCGGGCGGGCTCGCCGTCGCGCTCGCGATCGCCTTCGCCATGTACCGGCTCGGGACCAGGATCAACGTCGGACGGTTCTTCACCGTCGTCGGCGCCCTCTTGATGGTGTTCGCCGCGGGAATCCTCGCGGACGCGGTGGAGAACCTCCAGCAGCTCCACTGGCTGCCGGTCGTCGGACCGCACCTTTGGAACACCTCGAGCGCGCTGTCGGAGAGCAGCTCGATCGGCGACGTGTTCCACACCTTCTTCGGCTACGCCGACCGTCCGACCGTCATCCAGCTCGCCGTCTACGTTGCCTACCTCGCGGTCGCGGTGGGCTTCTTCCTGAGGGGGCGTCGGGTCGGGGCCAAGCCCGCAGCGGCGACCCCGGCGCCGTAGGTGCCGGCGTCGTAGGCCACGCGCGGGGTCGGCGTCCAGGCGCCGCGCGGGCCGCGCGCGGCGTGGGTGCCGCCGCGCCGGCGCACTCGGGGTCCTAGGCTGTGACGGTCATGAAGGACGCGGAGACCGCTTCTGACGCGGAGACCGCTTCCGACGCGGAGGCCGCACGAGACACGGCCGGGACCGAGAGCCCTGATCCCACAGCGTCCCTCCCACCGGCCCAGCCTCGCCGTGCGACCGGTCCGAGCATCCGGCCAGCCCTCGTCGTGGTGGGCGTGGCGCTGTTCCTGGTCCTCATCTTCGGCGTCGGGGCCGCGCTGACGAGCAATCCGGTGTCGAAGCCGCCGCCACAGCGGCGCGTCGGCAGCACCGGCCTCGTCGCCGAACCGGCGTCCGCGCCGCTGCATCCGATCGAGATCCTCGGGACACCTCCAGCGGACGTCCTCGACGCCCTGGCGCTGCCCAAGGGGTCGCGCCGGGTGTCGGCCACCCCGTGGAGCGGATCGACACAGTACTCCGGGAAGATGTCCTTCAAGCTCGGCGCGTCGCAGGCGGGGATCGTCGCCTTCTTCCGCACCGAGCTGCGAGCCCGCGGGTGGTCGATCGAGAGCGTCGGCCCTGCACGTGGCCAACCAGGCGCGACGGAGGTCCTGGCCCAGCGCGCGAGCACCGACGGTTGGTTCTGGGAGGCCGGGGTCGTGGTCTCCCCAACCGCCTTCGGCCGCTCCTCGAGCCACGCCGAAGAGACCCGCTACAGCCTCGACCTCTACGAGATGCCGGACGCGACCTGAGGGCCGAGGAGCTGGAGCGCTCCCGCCTCGCTGGTGACCGGAAGGAGCTCGGCGAGCTCGCTCGCCTCCCAACCCGGCTGGTCGGCGGCGGAGAGCATCGAGCCCCACACGAAGAAGTCGGCGGGATAGAGGAGGTAGCCGACGCGCGTAGCGGGAGCGAAGAGGATCGCCACGAGCATCACCCAGCCGGCGAGGTTCACCACCTGCGCCGGCGTGGTCGGGGGCCGACGCCACAGCCGCCCCACGAGGAGCGTCCCGCCGACGAGCGCGACGGCGAGCGGCAGCGCCGTGTGCAGCCACGGCAGCTCGGTGACGAGCACGTGGCCAGGAAGGTTGCTCGCCGCGGGTGACGCGACGCCTGACAGCCCGAGCGGGAAGAGGATCACGTTGTCGAAGAACCCCCGCGCCTCGGAGACGGCGAACGGCGCAACGACCGGGCCCGCGACCGCGACGATGCCGAGCAGCATCCGTCCGGGCGCACGTCGCCCTTCACGGTCGCGCGCGCACCAGAGCGCGACCGCGGCGAGCGGCCAGGCGGTGAACTTCATCGCGGAGACCACGCCGAGCACGATCCCGCTCCACCCGGGCCGGCGGCGCTGCGCGAGCACCATCGCGAGGAGCAGGAACGCGACGATCGGCATGTCGTCTCCCCCCGTCGCCAGGGGCAGCGCGGCAGTCGGGAGGACCGTGAGGAACTGCAGCGCACGCACCTTGCGGTCCTTCGGGGCGCGCAGCACCAGAAGTGCGGCACCCACAACGATGAGCGTCACGATGCTGAACAGGACGCGGGTGTCGGTCACCCGGACGGGGCCCTTGCCGAGGTTCGGCAGGCCGAACGCCGCCATCAGCGGCAGGTAGGGGAAGAACGACTCGTAGGTGGGCTCGCCGCGCGTGGCCGCGTGCACGTGCCCGTCGCGTACGGTGGCCGCATAGAGGTGCTCTCCGTGGAAGACACGCTCGCCGGCCTGCGCGATCACCACCACCTCGGGCTGGACGTGCGAGCTCGCCGGCCCGTCGTTGCGCAGGGCGACCTCCGCGGACAGCGGCGCGAGGGTCGCACCGACGAGGAGGAAGAGGAGGATCCACACGCGCGCGGGGCCCCACTGCGAGCCGCCCGTCGCGGCGCGTGCGCGCGTGGTCCGGCGCCAGCCGATCCACGCGGAGACGAGCGCACCCGCTGCGTAGGGGCCGAGCGAGAACCAGCCCCAGTCCCGGTAGGCGGGAAGCCCAGCGATGAGCGCGGTCACCAGCGAGAAGACGGCCGCGACGCCGTAGAGCACGGCGTCTCCGCCCTCCGGCCCCCAGACGCCCATGAGCCTCGACACGGCGCGCTGGCTACGCCGGGTCGCTCGACGGATGATCGTCACGGCGTCGCGCGGACGGGGCAGGAGTGCCACCTCTGGCAACCCTAGCCGCCGATCCGCTGTCCTAAGGTGTCGTGATGGCCTGGCTCGCGTTCGTGGCAACCCGCTCCGACGACTCCGTGCGCACGGAGGTGGCGGAGCTGGAGGACTCCGAGCTCCCCGGCGGCGACGTCCTCGTCGGAGTCGACTGGTCGGCGGTCAACTACAAGGACGCGATGGTGACGGTCCCGGGGAACCGGGTGGCACGGCGCTCACCCCTCGTGCCCGGTGTGGACCTGGCCGGGAGGGTTCTCGAGAGCGCCGACCCGCGCGTGGAGGTCGGCACGGCGGTCGTCGTCCACGGCTACGACCTCGGGGTCGCTCGGCACGGAGGCTTCGCGACCAGGGCGCGGGTCCCTGCCACATGGGTGGTCCCGCTCCCAGAGGGCCTCACCACGCGCCGCGCTGCCGCCATCGGGACCGCGGGGTTCACCGCCGTCCTCTCTGCCGACAAGCTTCGCAGGGCAGGGGTCACCCCGGGCCAGGGCCGAGTGCTCGTGACCGGCGCGTCCGGCGGCGTCGGGAGCATGGCGGTCGCGTCACTCGCCCACCGGGGGTACGAGGTCGTCGCGAGCACGGGCAAGTCGGAGGAGCACGACTACCTGCGCGCGCTCGGTGCCGCAGAGGTCGTGGGTCGCGACGAGATCGCCGAGCCCGGGCGAGTGCTCTCCGCAGAGCGCTGGGCAGGAGCGGTCGACTGCGTGGGCGGCGAGACCCTGGCCGCGGTGCTGCGGTCACTTCGCTACGGCGGCGCCGTCGCCGCGAGCGGCCTCACGGGCGGCACGACGTTGGAGACGACGGTCTACCCCTTCATCGTCCGTGCGGTGTCGCTGCTCGGGGTGGACTCGGTCCAGACCCCGATCGAAGAGCGCCGGCGGGTGTGGTCCACGATCGAAGAGTCCCTCCCGCCGGCCGCGGTCGACTCGATGGTCGCGGCGGAGGTCGGCCTGCACGAGCTCGGCGGGGTCCTCGACGACGTGCTCGCCGCCAAGGTGCGCGGACGCGTCCTCGTCCGGCCTGTGTGATCAGCTGCTGAAGTCCTCAGGCTTGATCGAGTCGAGGAACTGCCGGAACTGCCCCACCAGCTCCTCGGGGCTCTCGTCGTCCTCGTCGTCGGACGCCTCGATCGAAAGGAGGATGCCTTCTGAGTCCATCAGGTCGTCCGCCACGTACAGCGGGCTGCCCGTGCGCACAGCGACAGCGACCGCGTCGGAGGGCCGGCTCGAGACGACGGTGCGCTCCCCTCCCCGGCGCAGCTGCAGCTCGGCAAAGTACGTCGAGGATCGGAGCTCGGTGATCACAACTCGTTCGACCGCGACGTCGAGCGCGGAGAGGATGTCACGGATGAGGTCATGGGTCATCGGTCTCGGCATCGCGACGCCCTGCAGCTCGTACGCGATCGCGGCAGCCTCCGGGGTCCCGATGAAGATCGGTAGCGTGCGCCCCTCCCCATCGGTCTCCTGAAGCAACAGCACCGGGGTGTTCGACTGCAGGTCGACCCGGACAGCCCTCAGGCGGACTTCGACCATACAGAGCAATGTAGCGTGGACCAAGCACGCGTGTGCGGCGACTCGCTCAGCCGCCGAGCAGCCTCCGGAGCTGCACGCGGACGAGCGACGCCCGCATGGACTGGCCGAGCCTGGCCAGATCTGCCGCGGTGTCCACGGCGCGCTGGCGTGCCTCGGGGTTGCGCTGGCGCAGCAGCGGCGTGATCACCTGCTCGACGAGGCCGACCTCGCGGTCGGCGGCGTTGCGGTACATCCGCAAGTGGCGGGGCTCCACGCCGTAGTGGCCGAACTCGGCGACCAGCTTGCCGACCGTGAGCGCCTCTTCGTCGTAGAACGTGCCGCCGGCGATGGCCATGGAAGCCAGGAGCCCCAGCCCCTCGAGGGAGGCCACGGTCTCGGGGGTGAGGCCCGTCGCCGCGCACAGCTCTGCACGCGTGAGGCTCACTCCGGAGATCGACGGCGACAGGACGTCCGACGCGGGGCGGCCCTCTCGACCCGCACCCGGAGCGGGCACGTCGCGTGGGCGCTCGCCGGTCGTTGGCCCAATGGGGTCCACGACCGCGCGACGGGGGCCCCGTGTCGCTGCTCCCGAGGCTGCGCCGGGGGGTGCCCCCGCCTCGTCCTCCGCCCGGGAGACCTCGGCACGCCTGCTGGGGGGGACACCGGGCTCGGAAAGCCACCCGGGCTCGGACGGACGGACGGATGCAGCGACGCCCCCGGCCTCGGCAGGGTGCTCGACACTCTGGAGGCGCGCCCCTTGGCGCGGCGCCGGCTCGGCGCCGCCGGCGGCCAGCGCCGAGGCTGCAGCAGGGCGCTCACCGCTCTCTCGGAGCGGTGGGGCACCGGCGGCGAGGTCCTCGCCGCCGCGCCACGACTGCTCTTCTCGCCACGACTGCTCCTCTCGCCACGGCGGCTCTCCGTCGCCGACCGAGCCGCCCTTCCCGAGGGGCTCCGCGTCCGCTGGCGGCTCCCCGGTTGCGACCGGCTCCCCGGTTGCGGTCGGCTCCCCGGTTGCGGCCGGCGCGCCGTTCCGACCCGGCGCACCGTTGCGGGCCGGTTCCCCGTCCTCGACCGGTTCCCCGTCGCCGAGCGGCTGGTCGCCGAGCGGCTCGTCGTCAGGGGGAACGCCGCTCCCCGCCGCCGCCAGCCGGTCGCGGATCACCTTGAGGGGCAGGAAGTGGTCCCGCTGCTTGCGCAGGACCCAGCGCAGCCGGGCGACGTCGTCGTCATAGAACTTGCGGTAGCCCGACGGCGACCGTTCGGGGTTCACCAGCCCCTGGCTCTCGAGGAACCGGATCTTGGAGATCGTGACGTCGGGGAATTCCTCTCGCAGCAGGCTCAGGACGTCCCCGATGGACAGGTACGACCGACCGCTCATCGTCCGCGCCGCCATATGGGCGCCCTCCCCCCATCGTTGTCGATCACTCGGTGCCTGCAACCAGGTACACGAGCTTGAACTTCCCGATCTGGACTTCGTCCCCGGTCGACAAGAAGTGCTCCTCGATCCGCTCGCGGTTGCCGTACGTGCCGTTCAGCGAGCCGAGGTCGCGCACCACCATCCTGCCGTCTGCGCCGCGCGTGAACTCGGCGTGCCGGCGCGACACCGTGATGTCATCGAGGAAGATGTCGCTCTCGGGATGGCGCCCCGCGCTGGTCACGTGCGACTTGAGCGCGTAGCTCGCGCCGACCGTCGGGCCCCGCTTCACCACGAGGGTCGGCGTGCCGTAGGGCACCCCGACTTGCGTGACGACGGGCTCCTCGTCCGGGCTCTCGCCGTGGTCGTCGACGGGGGTGAAGGACACCGTGGTCTCGGAGCGCTCGGGAGCCAACGCCGCGCCGCACGAGGAGCAGAAGTTGCCGCCGTCAGGGCTGCGGTGCCCGCAGTTGGTGCAGAACACGCCCCCAACGGTAGCCGTTTCGAGGGAAGCCTTCCCAGGGGCGCCCCGCGGTCGCAGCTTCCGATCGTGGCTGTGCAGGGCCGAAAGGACGCCGGTCAGCCTTCGGTCAGCTGGCGGTACGCGGTGGCGTCCATCAGCCCGCCGAGGGCGTCGGCGCCGGTGACCTCGATCTCGCAGAGCCATCCGTCCCCGTAGGGGTCCTGGTTGAGCTTCTCGGGCGCTCCCGAAAGGGCCTCGTTGACCGCGACGACCGTGCCCGCGACGGGCGCGTACACCTCGGAGACCGACTTGGTCGACTCGACCTCGCCCAGGACGTCGCCAGCCGAGACCGCCTTGCCCACGTCGGGGAGGTCGACGAAGACGACGTCACCGAGCGCGTCCTGCGCGTAGTCGGTGATGCCGACGCGAACGCGTCGGCCGCCTGGCCGAGCCCACTCGTGGTCGGTCGAGTACCGGAGGTCGTCGGGAACGAGCACGAAGGAACCCTATCCGCCAGACCGGAGCAGCTGCCGGAGCCGCACCGCGTACTGCTGGGCGCGGGCCCGTGCCCGCGCCTCGCTCGGTCCCTCGGCCCAGACGTGGGTGACCGGGTCCTCGGGGTCGGGGAGGACCAGCGCCCAGCCGTCCTCTGCAGGGACCTTGACTCCGTCGATCAGGACGAGCTCCTGCCCGTCGAGCTGCTCGACGAGGGTCCGCATCACCATGCCCTTCTGCTCCCAGGGCGTCATCACCGCCTCGTGGACGATGTGCACCGCCGGGAGGTCGTCGACGATCTTGGACAGCGGCTGGCTCGTGAGCGAGAGCATCGAGACCAGCTCCACGAGCGTCGCGGCGGCATCGTAGGCGGGGAGGATCTCCGGCCAGACGAACCCGCCCGCTTGGCTGGCAGCGAACCCCACCTCCCCGGACGCCGCGACCTCCATCACGTTGCCCGGAGACATCTTGGTGAAGACGATCGGCACGCCTGCCTCCGCACAGATGGTCTCCGCCCAGCGGCTGACACCGACGGGCAGCGCGACCGTGAGATCACGGCGCGTCTCCACCACGAGCGCCAAGAGCGCAAGGAGGGCCTGGTCGTCCGAGAGGACGGTGCCCGCGTCGTCGACGATGACGATCCGCTCGCAATCGGCGTCGACCACCACGCCGAGCTGCGCACCCGAGGCGCGTACGAGGTCGGAGACCCGGCGGGCGTGCACCCCGAGGTCCACCGACATCATCCCGGTGGTGTGCGCGTACGGGTTCACGACGAGCACGTCGGCGTCGAGCTTGGCGAGCAGGTTGGGCATGACGAAGCTCGCGGAGCCGTACGCGAGGTCGAGCACGATCTTCATGTTGGCCGTACGCGCCGCAGAGAGGTCGACCGCGCCCACCATGTCCTTCGTGTACTGCTCGACGGCGCGTGCCGGGAAGTCGATGTCCCCGATCTGGCCGGCGAGGACACGGCGAAAGTCCTCCCGGTGGTAGAGACGCTCGACCTTGCGCTGGCCCGCCTCTGTGAGGTCGAGTCCCTCCTCGGTGAAGAACCGGATGATCACCGACTGGGGATCGTCCTGGGCGAGGCGCACGGTGAAGCCGCCCTGGTTCCCCGAGGTGCGGATGTGGTGGCGGGTGACAGGCACGGTCGCCACCTCGAGGTCCTCGACGTTCACCCCGGCCGCGTTGCAGCCGATCATGGCCGCGCGCTTGAGCACACGTGCCGCCCTGCTCGTGTCCCGAGACGCGGTGATGGTCATCCCGCGGTCGAGCGTCGACGCCCAGGCCATGGAGAGGCGCACCACGAGCTCGGGGCTGATGTCGACGTTCGCGATGCCCCGCACGCCGTCCCGGCCGAAGAGGCCGCGGGCACCCCGCGACTCCCAGACGATCGACGAGTTCACCACTGCACCGGTCTCCACCGTCTTGAACGGGTAGACCTTCACGCCCCCGCGCAGGTGCGCGTGCGACCCGACGAGGCATCCTTCGCCGAGCACCGACCCCGGATCGCACGTCGCGCCGCGCCGGAGGTCGCACGACCTCCCGATGACCGCCCCGGCGATCCGGACGCCGGGCCCGAGGTACGCGTTGTCGTGCACGACCGAACGTCGGACCTCCGCGCCGTCGGCCACCCGCACGTTGGAGCCGAGCGTCGAGTACTCCCCCAGGACGACGCTGGCGCCGATCGTGCAGTTGTCGGCGATGGCCGCCGGCCCTTCGATGCGTGCAGCCGGGTCGATCGTGCAGCCCTTCCCCACCCACACGCCGGGACGGATCTCGAAGCCGCCGATGTCGACCTGCACCTTTCTGTCGAGGATGTCCTGGTGCGCGCGGAGGTACGCCTCGGTGGTCCCCACGTCCTCCCAGTAGCCCTGCGCCACGTAGCCGTAGAGCGGACGGCCCTCGGCGAGCACGCCGGGGAACACCTCTTGGGAGAAGTCCACGGAGCGGTCCGCAGGGATGTAATCGAAGATCTCGGGCTCGAGGACGTAGATCCCGGTGTTGATGGTGTCGCTGAAGACCTGCCCCCACGTCGGCTTCTCGAGGAAGCGCTCGATCGTCCCGTCCTCGCGGGTGATCACGATGCCGAACTCGAGGGGGTTCTCGACGGCCGCGAGCGCCAGGGTCGCGAGCGAGCCCTTGCGCTCGTGGAACTCGATCACCGCGGTCAGGTCGATGTCGGTGAGCACGTCGCCCGAGATCACGAGGAAGCGCTCGTCGAGCTCTTCTCGGGCGTTCAGCACAGAGCCGGCGGTCCCGAGCGGCGTCTCCTCGGTCGCGTACACCATGCGCACGCCGAGCTCGGAGCCGTCGCCGAAGTAGGTGCGGATCGCGTTCGCCATGAACGCCACGGTGACGACGACCTCATCCATCCCGTGACGGCGCAAGAGGTTGACGACGTGCTCCATCATGGGCCTGTTCGCCATCGGCAGCATGGGCTTGGGCTGGTTCGACGTGAGCGGCCGCAGCCGCGTGCCCTCTCCCCCCGCCATGATCACAGCCTTCATGCGCCTACCTCCACTTGTCGCAGTGTTCCACGCGCCCGGCTCACACGGCGTCCCCCTGCGGTGCGGCCCCCTGCGGTGCGGCCCCCTGTGGTGCGGCCCCCTGTCGTGCGGCCCCCTGTCGTGCGGCCCGCCCCTCGGCGAGGGCCCGGCGCGCCGGGACCAGGTACGCGACCGCTGCGGCCCAGGCGAGCACGATGCCCGCGCCCCCGAAGACCCAGGCTGCGACGTGGAACGGCTGCTGCCACCCGGCGGTGCCGTCGCTGATGAGGAACCCGGGGTAGGCGACCATCAAGCCGAAGGTCCCCGCCTTTCCGATCCACAGGACGTCGATGCGGCGCGCGCCGAGCGCTGCGAGCACGAGCACCGTCGCCGACACCAGCACCTCGCGCCCCACGGTGAGAAGGCCGAACCACAGCGGCACGGCGCCGTGCACGATGACGGCGATGACGGCGGTGCCCACGAGCACCCGGTCGACGGCCGGGTCCAGCATCTTTCCGATCCGCGACACCTGGTGCAGGCGGCGTGCGAGCTGCCCGTCCACCCAGTCGGTGGCTCCGAGGACTCCGAGGAGCACGGCTGCGGCCGTCTGCTGCCCGGCGCCGAAGAGCAGCCAGAGGAACACACCCACCCCGAGGAAACGCAGAGTGCTGACCAGGTTAGGGAGGGTGACGACCCGGTCCTCTTCTGTCGCCCGGTTGCCGCTCGCCCCGGCCGCGTCGGGCACAGCGCCGGTACCAGCACCGGCCGCATCGGGCACAGCGCCAGTACCGGCACCGGCGTCGGGCGCGAGCTCCGGGGCCGACATGGAGTGGAGTCTACGGGTGGCCGGTGTGCCAGTCTGTGGCCGTGCCACGCTTCGAACCCTTCCGAGGAGCGCGCTACGACGTCACCGCCGTCGCCCTCGACCAGGTGATCGCCCCGCCCTACGACGTGGTGAGCGTCGACGAGCGCGCCGTGCTCGCCGCCCGCAGCCCTCTCAACGCGATCCACCTCGAGCTGCCCGAGCCGGACCCCGAGACCGGGCGGGACCGCTACCTCGCCGCCGCCGACCTCCTCGGCGCGTGGCGCCGGCGCCGCGTCCTCGTCGACGACGCCCTGCCGGCCTTCTACCCCTACCGGATGACCGCGCCGGACGGCACCACGACGACGGGGGTCCTTGGCGCGCTCGCCATCGGCGACGAGGTGCTGCCGCACGAAGAGACGATGCCCAAGCCGAAGAGCGACCGGCTCGACCTGCTCCGGGCGACGTCTGCCAACCTGTCGCCCATCTGGGGCCTCTCTCTCACGGCCGGGCTCACGGAGACCTTTGCCCGCGGGGGGCTCCCCGAGGGGGCCCCGGCAGAGGACGTGCACGACGACGACGGCGTGCGCCATCAGCTCTGGGTGCTCGACGACCCCGCGGCCGTGACGGAGGTAAGGGAGGCCGTCGCCCGGTCGCCGGTCGTCATCGCCGACGGCCACCACCGCTACGAGACCGCGCGGACCTACCGCGACGAGGTCCGGCGGGCGAACGGGGACCGGCCCGGCGACCACGACCTGGTGATGGCGTTCGTGGTGGAGCTCGCCGAGTCCCAGCTGCACGTCCGGGCCATCCACCGGACCGTCGACGGGCTGCCCCCGGGCACCGGCGCCGTCGAGCTGCTCGGCAGGTACTTCGACGCGGTCCACGCAGGTCCGGCCACCGAGCGGGTGGTCGGCGCGCTCGAGGGCTCGGGCTCTCTCGCCGCGGTGACGAACGCCGGGGCGTGGCTCCTCACGCCGCGAGCCGGCGCGTTCGACGAGGCCGGCACGGACCTCGTGGCGGGGCTCGTCGACCTCGCCGTGCGCGAGGTGCCGGGGCTCTCGGTGAGCTACACGGCACGGTGGCAGGAGGCGCTCGCCGAGGTCGCCGGTGGCCGCGCGCAGCTGGCGATCGTCCTCCAGCCGGTGACGATCGCCCAGATCTCGGCCTGGGCGGCGGCGCGGCGGCGGATGCCGCCGAAGACCACGTACTTCAGCCCCAAGCCCCGCACCGGCATGGTGTTCCGGATGCTCTCGAGCCGCTGACCTGCGTCGGGCGAGGCCGCCGACCCGACCTCCTCGAAAACGGCGCGCCCTGCCCGGCCCGCCCGGCGCACTGCGCCTCGCGCGCCCTACCCGACGGTCCAGGTCGAACCGGAACGCAGGAGCGCCTTCAGGTCGCCGAGCCCCCGCCGGTCCTGGGCGTCGGCCACCTGCTGTGCCATGGACGCGCCGTACTCGGGCCGCTCCACCGCGCGGAAGACCCCGATCGGCGTCGGCTCGTAGGGGCCGCGCGACAGTCGTGAGAGCGCGAAGGCGAGGCCCGGGTCCTCGCGGCGCTCGTCGTGGACGAGGACGGCGTCCTCGCCGACGTCCGCGACGTCGACGATCTCCAGGCGACCGTCGGCACGCTGGACGACGCCCTTCTCCTTCTCCGGCCCGAAACGAATCGGCTCGCCGTGCACGAGAGGCACCAGCATCGACGCCCGTGCCTCGCGCCCGGTGATCTTCTCGAACGCGCCGTCGTTGAACACGTTGCAGTTCTGGTAGACCTCGACGAACGCCGCGCCGTCGTGCTCATGGGCGCGACGGAACATCTCCTGCATGTGCTGGCGGTCCATGTCGTGGGTGCGGGCCACGAAGCTCGCCTCCGCGCCGAGCGCGAGGCTGACCGGGTTGAACGGAGTGTCCAGTGAGCCGAACGGGGTCGACTTGGTGACCTTGGCGACCTCCGACGTCGGCGAGTACTGCCCCTTGGTCAGACCGTAGATCTGGTTGTTGAACATGAGGATCGTCATGCGGACGTTGCGGCGCAACGCGTGAATGAGATGGTTCCCGCCGATGGAGAGCGCGTCGCCGTCGCCGGTGACAACCCACACGTCGAGGTCCGGGCGCGTGGCGGCGAGCCCCGTCGCGATCGCCGGTGCCCGCCCGTGGATCGAGTGCAGCCCGTAGGTCGACATGTAGTACGGGAAGCGCGCGGCGCAGCCGATGCCCGAGAGGAACACCGTGTTCTCACGGCGCACGCCCAGCTCGGGCAGGAGCATCTGGACGGCCGCGAGGATCGAGTAATCCCCGCAGCCAGGGCACCAGCGGACCTCCTGGTCGCTCGCCCAGTCCTTGCGCGTGGTCGCCGGGACGGCCGCGGTGGTCACTTCTCCCCTCCGAGGAGCGACTCGACCGCGGCTTCGATCTCGCCGGCACGGAACGGGACGCCCTGGACCTTGGTGAGGGACCGGGCGTCGACGAGGAACTCGGCGCGCACGAGGCGCGAGAGCTGCCCCAGGTTCATCTCGGGGACCAGCACCTGCCGGTAGCGGGCAAGCACCTCTGCGAGGTTCGGCGGGAACGGGTGCAGGTGGACGAGGTGCGCGCGCGCCACCCTGTGGCCCCGGGCGCGGGCCCTGCGGACGCCCGCCGCGATCGCCCCGTACGTGGACCCCCACCCGAGCACCAGCAGCTCGGCGTCGCCGGTCTCGTCGTCGACCTCGAGCGGCGGGACGTCCCGTGCGATCCCGTCGATCTTCGCCGCGCGCAGGCGGACCATGCGCTCGTGGTTGACCGGGTCGTAGGAGACGTTGCCCGAGCCGTCCGCCTTCTCGAGACCGCCGATGCGGTGCTCGAGCCCGGGCACCCCCGGCGGGGCCCACGGCCGCGCGAGAGTCTCGGGGTCGCGCACATAGGGCAGGAACACCGGCGTGCCGTCCTCTCGGACGTGGTTGGTCTCGGTGGCGAACCCCGGGTCGATCCGCTCGAGGCGGTCGACGTCGGGCAGGAGCCAGGGCTCCGCCCCGTTCGCCAGGTACCCGTCGGAGAGCAGGATCACCGGCGTGCGGTACTTGATCGCGAGACGCGCCGCCTCGATCGCGGCCTCGAAGCAGTGAGAAGGGGTCTTCGCCGCCACGATCGGGACGGGCGCCTCCCCGTGCCGCCCGTACATGGCGTGCAGGAGGTCGGCCTGCTCGGCCTTGGTCGGCAGCCCCGTCGAGGGTCCCCCGCGCTGGATGTCGACCACGAGGAGGGGAAGCTCGAGGTTGACGGCGAGGCCGATCGCCTCGGACTTGAGGTCGAGGCCAGGCCCGCTCGTCGTCGTGACGCCCAGCGAGCCGCCGAACGCCGCCCCGATCGCCGATCCGATGCCGGCGATCTCGTCTTCGGCCTGGAAGGTCCGGACGCCGAACTCCTTGCGCTTGGAGAGCTCGTGGAGGATGTCCGAGGCGGGGGTGATCGGATAGCTGCCGAGGAAGAGCGGCAGGCCCGACAGCTTCGACGCGGCGATCAGCCCCCACGCGAGCGCCTGGTTGCCGCTGACCTGCGTGTACTCGCCCGCGGCGAAGGGCGCGGGTCGCACCTCGTAGTTCGCTTCGAACAGCTCGGCGGTCTCGCCGAAGTGGTACCCGGCGCGGAAGGCCCGGGAGTTCGCCTCCAGCACGGCGGGGCGGTCGGCGAACCGCCGCTCGATCCACTCGATCGTCGGCTCGATCGGGCGGGTGTACAACCAGCTCAAGAGGCCGAGCGCGAAGAAGTTCTTGGAGCGCTCGGCGTCGCGGGGCTTCACGCCCGCTTCCTTGCAGACCTCCTGGGTGATCGAGGTCATCGGGACCTCGTACACCGCAAAGCCCGAGAGGCTGCCGTCGGTGAGCGGGTTCGAGCCGTAGCCGGCCTTGGCGAGGCTCCGATCGTCGAAGGCGTCGATGTTGACCACGAGGGTCGCACCCGTCTCGAGCACGCCGACGTTCGCCTTGAGCGCCGCGGGGTTCATCGCCACCAGCACGTTGGGCGCGTCGCCGGGCGTCAGGATGTCGTAGTCGGCGATCTGCACCTGGAAGGCGGAGACTCCGGCGAGCGTCCCGGCGGGCGCCCGGATCTCGGCGGGGAAATCCGGGAACGTCGCAAGGTCGTTGCCGAAGAGCGCGCTCGACGCGGTGAACCGGTCGCCGGTCAGCTGCATCCCGTCGCCGGAGTCGCCGGCGAACCGGATGACGACACGGTCGAGGACGCGGTGCTCATGGGGGTGCTGCTCGGTGGTCGTCACGCGCACGAGAGCTTACCGGCGCGGCACACGCCTCCGAGGACGCGCCCGGGACGCGCCGCGAGCGCGCTCAGGCGATGGTCACCTCGGGGTCGAGGTAGACGTCTTGGATCGCGTGGATGAGGGCCGCCCCCTCGTCCGTCGGGCGCTGGAAGGACTTGCGACCGACGATGAGGCCCTGCCCGCCCGCGCGCTTGTTGACGACCGCAGTGCGGACCGCCTGCGCGAGGTCCCCCGAACCGTGGGACTCGCCGCCCGAGTTGATGAGACCGATCCGGCCCGCGTAGCAGTTCACGACCTGCCAGCGGGTGAGGTCGATCGGGTGGTCCGTCGTCAGCTGGTCGTAGACGAGCGGATCGGTCCTGCCGAAGCCGAGCACGTTGTAGCCGCCGTTGTTCTCCGGCTGCTTCTGCTTGATGATGTCGGCCTCGATGGTGACGCCGAGGTGGTTGGCCTGCCCCGTGAGATCGGCCGAGACCTCGTAGTTCACGCCGTCCTTCTTGAAGCCCGGATTGCGCAGGTAGCACCACAGGACCGTGAACATCCCGAGCCGGTGCGCCTCCGCGAAGGCCTCCGAGACCTCGTGGAGCTGCCGGTCGGCGAGGTCGGAGCCGAAGTAGACGGTCGCCCCGACCCCGAGTGCGCCGAGATCGAACGCCTGGCGCACGGAGCCGAACAGCACCTGGTCGTAGGTGTTGGGCAGGTGGAGGAAGTCGTTGTGGTTGAGCTTGACGATGAACGGGATGCGGTGCACGTAGCGGCGAGACACCGCGCCGAGCACGCCGAGCGTGGTGGCGATCGCGCTGCACTCCCCGGCGAGCGCGAGCTCGCAGAGGTTGGCCGGGTCGAAGTACTTGGGGTTCTTGGCGAAGCTCGCGGCCGCGGAGTGCTCGATCCCCTGGTCGACCGGGAGGATCGAGAGGTACCCGGTGCCACCCAGCCGGCCGTGGCTGTACACGCTCCCGAGCGCCCGCAGGACGGCCGACGAGCGGTCCGAGTCGCGGAACGTCCGGTCGAGGAAGTCCGGGCCCGGCAGGACGAGCCCGTCGGCCGGGAACGCCTTCGCCTCGTGGTTCAACAGGAAGTCGGCCTCTTCGCCGAGCAGCTGCTGGAGATCGATGGACATGGGGCGAGCCTACTTGGACCCCTCTCCGCCTCTGTCGGGACATGACGGCGCCGGCTCCGACGACCGTGCGGACGCCGGCGGCGCCGCGGACGCCGGTCGGGACGCCGTGGACGCCGGTCGGGACCTCCGCCGCCGGCGAGGCGGACCGCCCTGGCCTAGCGCGTCCAGCCGGTCGGCGACGTCGTAGGCCTCGGGATCCACACGGGCGACCCGCAGGAACAGCTCGCGGGCCCGCGGCAGGTCGCCGGCGCGCTCGTAGAGGTCGCCGAGCGCGTACCACTGTCGGAGGTGGCGGTCCGAGGGGTTCCGCAGCGCACGTGCCGCGCCGGCCGAGGCGAGCAGCTCGATCGCCTCGGACAGCCGCCCCCTGTCGGCGAGGCTGCCCGCCGCGACGATCCGGGCCTCGGAGAGCACGTCGGCGTCGGGCGAGCGGTGTCGGAGCTCGGTCCATTCGGCGGTGACCTGGGCATGCCGTCCGAGCGCCCGCAACGAGTCCATCAGCGCCGGGGTCACCTCGGGCTCGTCCGCGAGCTGCGCGAAGGCCTGCAGATGTCTGGCTGCGTCGCGCCAGCGGCCGAGCCGGTAGGCGGCCAACCCCGCGAGCCGTCGCACCGCCGGCACGGATCCCACCTCGCGGGTGAGCTCGTTGCTGTAGCGAAGGGCTTCGGGGTACCGCCCCCGCTCGTATGCGGCGACCGCCTTCTCCATTCGGCCGACGAGCGCCTCCCGATGGCGGGCGGTCGCCGTGTCGGCGGCGCGGCGGATCTCGGCAGCGACGTCGGCGGGCAGGGGGGGCACCTTCGCCGGCGGGCGGCTCGGAACCTCCGAGCGTGCGCGGACCGGCGCGGCGTCCGCCCGCACCCACTCCTCCATCGGCGGCGGCGGCTCGAGATTGCGCCGCGGCTCCCTGCGCGCGCTGCCTTCCTCGAGCGGCTGCCTCGAGACTTCGTGGGCACCCCGACGTGCGACCCCACCCCAGCGGCGGGCGGCGGGCGGCAGTGCCTGGCGGGGCCTCCGGTCCGGGCGGTCGCGGTCTTGGGCGCCACGCTCGCCTCGCGGTCGTTCTCCAGTCGGCCGCTCGCCCCGCGGTCGTTCTCCTGGCGGGCGCTCTCCCCGGCGCCGCTCTCCAGGCGCCCGCTCGCCCCGCGCTCGTTCTCCTGGCGGGCGCTCTCCCCGCCGGCCGCCGGCATATCCGCCGCCGGCCTCCCGGCTGGGCCTCTCGTCGCGCCGGGTGCGACGCCCGCGAGCATCCGCGGCTCTCCCCTCGCCGGCGTCGTCCCTGCTCCAGGGTGCCCGCCCGTCTCGCGCGGTCTTCGAGCCCGACCTACCGGGCGCCCTGCCCGTCGACGCCCTGCCCGTCGGAGCCCCGGCGCGCCGTGGCGCCCTGGCGCGAGGCGGCTTCGGCACGCGAGAGCCCCCGTCGTCGGGCTGTGGCGGCATCCCGTGAGTGTACGGGTCGCTACCGAGGAGGACCTCCGCGGAAATTGGGTCCTTCCGACCTCCCTCAGCCCCGCGTTCGCTCGTACCATCAGCTCGCGAGCGGACGCTCCGCGAGCTGCGGCGAGGAGGCGCCACGTGGCATCCAGGTCCCAGGGGTACGAAGAGGCTCCGCAGCCGGTCGACGCGCGCCCCGACGCGTTCACCTCGCCGCAGACGGGCGGGGCCGCGACAACGGAGTCGCCCGTGCCCGCCGCGGCGGCCCTCCTGTTCTCGGGCGTCACCCACTTCTACGGCGAGCACCGCGCCCTCGACGACCTCTGCCTGCGCGTCGAGCGGGGGCAGACGCTCGCGCTGCTCGGCCCGAACGGCGCGGGGAAGTCGACGACGATCTCCGTCCTCCTCGGGCTCGTCCGGCCCGGCGCCGGTGAGGTCGAGGTCCTCGGGCGCTCCCCGAGGGAGGCGGTCGCGTCCGGGCGCGTCGGCGCGATGCTCCAGACCGGCTCGGGAACGGGGCTCCCTCCCGGCGTGCGCGTCCTCGACGTGCTGAAGCTGGTCCGGCGGCTCTACGCGAGTCCCGCCGCGCTGGACGTGGTGATCGAGCGCGCGGCCGTCGCCACCCTCCTCCACCGCCGCACGGACCAGCTGTCCGGCGGCCAGGCGCAGCGGGTCCGCTTCGCCCTGGCGATCGCCGGTGACCCCGACGTCGTCTTCCTCGACGAGCCGACCGCCGCGATGGACGTCGAGGCACGCCGGTCCTTCTGGAAGATGATCCGCTCCCTCGGCGAGGAGGGGCGGACGACCGTCTTCGCCACGCACCATCTCGCCGAGGCCGATCAGGTCGCCGACCGCGTGGTCGTGCTGCACCACGGGCGGGTGGTGGCCGACGGCCCCGGCGCGACCCTCAAGGCTGCGGTCGCGAGCCGACAGGTGCGCTTCGTGTCGACGGACCCCGACCTCGACGTCCTCAACGCGCTCGAGGGGGTCACCGACGTGCAGGTGCGCGGGACGACCGTCACCCTGGACTCGCTCGATGCCGACGCGTCGATCCGAGCCCTGGTCCGCCTCGACGTCGAATTCAAGGACCTCGAGGTCACCGGTGCCGGGCTCGAGGAGGCGTTCCTGGCGCTCACCACGCCGCTGGCCGCAGCCGAGGAGGACGCGCCGTCGTGAACGCGCTCTACGCCTTCGGGCGCTTCGAGGTAGGGCGGCTCCTTCGGAGCTGGAAGTTCCTCACGATCACGGTGGGCTTCCCGCTCCTCTTCTACATGCTCTTCCTCGGCGACCGGCGCGCCGGGGAGATCGTCTACGACGGGGTCTCCTGGCGCGAGTACCTCATGGTGTCGATGTGCTCGTTTGGCGCGCTCATCGCCGCGCTCAACGCGGGCGGCAGCAGGGTCGCGATGGAGCGCGCCGGAGGCTGGGCACGCCAGCTTCGCGTCACGCCGATGCCCGCCTGGAGCTACGTCGCGGTGAAGATGACCGCGAGCATGCTCGTCGTGCTGCCGGTGGTCCTGCTCGTGGAGCTGGTCGCCGCGACCTTCGGCGGGGTGTCGCTGCCGCCTGCCACCTGGATCGGACTGAGCGTGCTCCTGTGGATCACGGCCGTGCCGTTCGCCGCGCTCGGCGTCCTCGTCGGCTTCGCGGTCGGGACCGAGGCGGTCTTCCCGGTCGTGACGGGCCTGCTCTTCGTCCTCGCCTACTTCGGCGGCCTGTTCACCCCGGTGAGCCACATGCCCGGGGTCCTCCAGGCGATCGCGCACGCGCTGCCGAACTTCCACCACCTCGCGCTCGGCCTCGACGTCCTGAACGGCCACGCGATGGCGGCGTCCCACTGGCTCGTGCTCGCGGGCTACACGCTCGCGCTCGGAACGCTCATCGTGTGGCGCCACCGCGTCGAGGAGGCACGCGGGGTCGCGTAGGGCTCAGCGCTCGGCCCCTCGCGCGGCCGGCGCGTCCAGGCCGCCGAGGCGGCCGACGAGGAAGCCGACCACCTGCTCTTCCATGTACGCCCGGTCCTCGTGCCGGCGCGGGAGGTGGCGTTCGGAGGGGAAGCACAAGAGCCGGTAGGGCTTCCTCGCGGTGACGAGCCGGTCGATGAGCCGTGCCGTGTGGCGGAAGTGCACGTTCTCGTCGATGAGGCCGTGCACGAGCAGCAGGTCGCCGCGAATGGCCGGCACGCAGCCGAAGACCGAGGCGGCACGGTAGCCCTCGGGGTTGGACTGCGGCGTGCCCATGTAGCGCTCCGTGTAGTGGGTGTCGTAGCCGTCCCAGTCGGTCACCGGCGCGCCGGCCACCCCCGCTCGGAAGACGTCCGGTGCGCGCCCCAGGCATCGGAGGGCCATGTAGCCGCCGTAGCTCCAGCCGTACACCCCTACGCGATCGGGATCTGCGAGACCTGCCGCCACCGCCCAGCGGACCGCCGCCACCTGGTCCTGCACCTCCACCTCGCCCATCTGCAGGTGGACGGCGGACTCGAAGCGGAGGCCCCTTCGCGCGCTGCCCCGGTTGTCGACCACGAGGACCGCGAAGCCGAGCCGCCGGAGCGCCTGCGCGCGCATGGAGACGGTCGGCGCCCAGTCGTTCACCGCCAGCTGCACGTGGGGCCCGCCGTAGACCTGCACGACAAGCGGCGGTGCGCTCGCGTCTGGCGGTGCGCTCGCGTCTGGCGGTGCGCTCGCGTCTGGCGGTGCGCTCGCGTCTGGCGGTGCGCTCGCGTCTGGCGGGTGCGGGTGCGGGTGCGGGTGCGGGTGCGGACGGTAGTAGAGGCCCACCAACTCGGTCCCGTCGTCCGCAGGGATCGTCACGAGCTCGGGGGGCTCGAGACCGAGCGCGTCGATGCGCGGGTCGCGCCGGTCGTGGAGGACAACGACCTCCGGTCCTTCGCCGCAGCCGTCGGGTGCGGCGCAACCACGGAGCCGCACCGTCGGCGGGCTGCCGAGCGAGCCGTGGCGGTCGACGAACCAGCGGCCGTCGCCGGACACCTTGACCCTGTGCGTGCCGGGGTCCGCGGTCAGGCGACGCACCTCGCCGCCTTCGAGCGGGACGGCGTAGAGGTGCCGCTCGGTGGGGCCGTCCCTGGTGGCGGTGAAGTACACCACCCCGGCCGCCTCGTCCACGCCTTCGAGCGCGTCGACCTGCCACTCCCCGAAGGTGAGCCCGCGCACGAGCTCGCCGGCGGCCGACCGGAGCTCCAGGTGGCGGAAGCCGCTGCGCTCGGAGCTCCAGAGGAACTCTCCGGTCGCGAGCTCGCGGAAGTCGTCGTGCAGGTTCACGTACGGCACGCATCGCTCGGAGTGGACGAGCGTGCCCTCGCCCGTCGTCACGTCGAAGGAGACGAGGTCGAGGCGCGTCTGGTCCCGGGACTCGATCTCCGCCATAAGCCGTCCGCTCCGGAGCCAGCGGACCCGGGCGAGATACCCGTCGCCGTCCCCGGTCCGCATCCACACGGTCTCCCCCCCGGCGGCCGGGACCACGCCGAGGCGGACCCTCGCGTTGTCCTTCCCGGCGAACGGGTACCGGTGGTCCTCCTCGGCAACCGGTCCCACCTCGTCGCTCCCCTGGTGGACGATCCGGTACACCGGGATGTGGCGCTCGTCGACCTCGCAGTAGGCGATGGACGCGGAGTCGGGCGACCACCAGTACCCGGTCGATCGGTCCATCTCCTCTTGCGCGACGTACTCGGCCACGCCGTTGCGAAGGCCGTCGCACGCGGTGCGGGTGAGCCTGACCGGCTCGGCCCCCGCCGCGGCCGCGGCCACGTGCAGCTCGCCGCCGCGCACGAACGCGACCGCCGTCCCGTCCGGCGACAGGCACGGTGTGAGAACCTCGCCGCCGCCGCCGCCCTGCTGGTCCCTGGCGTCCTGCCCGCCCGCGCCGGCGAGCAGGACCTCCTCGGTCGCGCGCTCGGGTCCGCCGGCGAGCCCCCGCAGCACATGGAGCCCGTCGGGGAGGGGTACGAGGAGCGCGTCGGCCCGCTCGGCCCAGGACGCGGACGTGATCCCGACGCCGACCTCCCGAGCCCGCTCGCGGCGTAGCTGGTCCTCGATGGAGAGCGACTGCTCGGTCACCGGCGCTCCGCCGACGCGGACCTCGACCGGCCCCGACGAGGGATCCTCCAGCTCGAGCGCGAACAGCCGCTGGTCGAGCGCTCCGTCGGGCGCGTAGCGGTAGACGAGGACCCGGTCGCCTGCGCCGAAGGAGAAGCCGACCGGCTCGGCAGCCCCGGGGAGCGGGAGGCGGCCGATCTCCTCGAAGGGGATCGGCGCGCGGGGGTCTGCGTCGGGCTCGCTCACGGCTCGGTCACAGCTCGGTCACAGCTCGCTGACGGATCGGTCTCAGCTCGGTCACGGATCGGTCTCAATTCCAAGGGGGTCCGGCTCAGCTCCAAGGGGGGTCAGCTCTCGATGCTCACCAGCTCGCGAGGTGCGTCGTTGAGCCGCCTCGGCCCTGTCGCGGTGACCACGACGATGTCCTCCAGGCGCATCCCGAAGCGCCCTGGGTGGTAGATGCCCGGCTCGACGGAGAACGCGTGGCCCGGGACCAGTGCGGTGGTGCTCCCCTCCACGATGTAGGGCTCCTCGTGCGTCTCGATCCCGATGCCGTGACCCGTGCGATGGATGAACGCGCCTCCGAGCCCCGCGGCTTCGATCACGGCCCGCGCGGCGCGGTCGACGTCCTGGGCTCGGGCCCCCGCGATGGCCGCCTGCACCCCCGCGTCCTGCGCCTCGCGCAGCACCGCGTAGGACTCCTCCACCTCGGCGCCGGGCCGACCGGTGCACACGGTCCTCGTGATGTCAGAGCTGTATCCCATGCTGGTGCCCGGGACGAGCACCTGGCCGCCGAAGTCGCACACGACGGTCTCCCCTTCTTGGATCACGCGCGCGCCGCTCTCGTGGTGCGGGCTCGCGCTGTTGGGGCCGCTCCCGACGATCGTGAAGTCCACCCTGTGATGTCCTTCGGCGATCAGCCGGCGGCCGATGTCCTCTGCGACGGCCGCTTCGGTCCTGCCCACGAACGGGATCTCGGACGCCTGGACGGCGCGCGCCACGCGATCCGCGGCGCTCCCCGCTCTGGCGAGCATCTCCACCTCGAGGTCGTCCTTCACCGCACGGAGCGGTCCCGTCACCACCGACGCGGCCACGAACGTCGCTCTGGGCATCCGCTCTTGGAGCCCGAGCAGCGTGCTCGCCCAGGCCTGGTCGGACACGCCGACCCGGTCGGCGCCGGGGCTCGCGGCCAGCGTTGAGATCAGGGCGAGCGGGTCCTCGGAGTCGAGCCACGGCCGCACCTCGAAGAGCTCTTCTTCGAAGCGGTGCACCCGGGCCTCCTCGAGTGCAGGCACCGCCAGCACGGGCACCTCGTCGCCTCGGACCACGAGCATCGTGATCCGCTCGAGCGGCATCGCCGCATAGCCGGTCAGCCACGGGAGATCGCCCCCGTGGGACACGAGCAGCACTTTCACGCCGAGCTCCGACATCCGGGCGCGGGTCCGGCGCAGCCGGTCGGCGAACGCCGCGACGACGTCGCGGCCCTCCGGCTGGTCCAACCCGGCGGTCACGCCGCTCACCGGTGACCGCTCGTGGCGTGGCGCTTCATCGGGCGTCCTCCCTCCGCATGGTCGTCGGGTCAGCTGCCGGCCCGGCGTCTCCAAGGGGCCGGCTGTCTCCTGGCGCCGCCGGGTGCTCGGGCAGCTCGCCGGCCGGCACGGTGAAGAGCTCGAACCCCTCTGCCGTGAGGCAACGACCGGTCGCGAGGTCGTAGCGGTTCCCGTGGAGCGCGCAGGTGAGCACCCCGTCCTCCACGTGCCCGAAGCGCAGCAGGTCCGCGCCGAGATGCGGGCAGTGCCGCTGGACGAGGTACCCGTCTGCGCGCCACAGCTCTCCCACCGCCGCCTCCCCGCGCGCGTGACGGCGCTCGGCGAGCGCCAGCGAAGCCTCGAGGTAGGCCATGCGACGCGGCGAGAGGCACTTGAAGAAGCTGAACACGTTCTCGTTGTACTCGCCCCGCCTCGTGGCCTCGAAGCGACAGGACAAGAAGAGCTCGTTGACCCAGTCCTCCACCTGCCGGTCGACGAGGGAGCACAGGAGCGCCTCGTCGAAGAAGAAGGCATGGCCCGCGTCCTGGACCTCCTCGGGGCCTCCACGCCGTACGCGCGGCACCCCCGGCTCGCTGGCAGGTCCCACGCCGGGGTCGATCACGACCGCGAAGCGGCCCACGTCGAGGGCGACGGTGCCCCCGAGGGCCCGCCGCACCGAGGGAGCTTGCGCGAGGAGCGGCTCGATCCACGCAGCCATCCGGGCGACCACCACGTCGGGGTCGACAGCGCCCGGGAGCGGAGGAAGGGCGGCGGCGATCTCCTTCCGGCGCCGTGCCTGGTAGCTGCGAAGGTACCCCTCCTTGTCCCGGTAGATCGACTCGACATCGGTGCCGACGAGGCGGTGTGTGACCTCGACGCGTCCGGGCGAGACCTCGACCTGCGATCCGGCGACCGCGAGATGCCCGCGGTCGATCCCGTTCTCCTCGAGGACCCGCAGGAAGCTGGGCTGGTCCTGAAAGATGTTGGCGGGGTCGTCGTGAAGGTCGTTGAGGCCGTAGAGCGGGTCGTCGAGGAACGCAGGCGGTCCCGCGAAGGGCACGACGTGCGCCGCATCGAGCTCCCGGATGTACTGCATGGCGCGCTGGCCCTGCCGGACGCGCTTTTCGCGCGACAGCTCTTCCTTTGCCGCCGCGTCCCACCGGTACACCATCGGGTACCAGATGGCGCCGGAGTACTGGAGGAAATGGACGTCGTAGGGGCCGAGCGCGCGCAACGCGGAGAGGTCGCGCGGGTGGCAGTCGTTCTGGTTGAGGATCCGGGTGCTGGCGTCCTCCACGACGATCGCTGAGTCGCCGATCGGCCCGTCGGCGACCGAGGTCACCGTCACGATCGCCACGCGCAGCCCGTCGAGCTCGACGCGCCGCCCGGAGTGCGTCTCGACGAACTTCGAGAATCCGAGCGCCTCGAGCGCGCGCCGGAGATCGTCGAGGGGGAAGTCCGGCAGCAGAACGGTGGTCGACTTGTCGACGTGCTCGGCGAGGAACCGGGCGTCGAAGTGGTCCTTGTGGAGGTGGGAGACATAGAGGTAGTCGGGGGACGAGATCCGCTCGAGGTCGAGCCCGGCGTTGTCGGGAAAGGGGAACCACGAGCCGAAGTAGGCGCCGTTGAACCACGGGTCGCACAGCACGCTGCGCCCGTTCGCCTCGATGAACAGCCCTGCGTGGCCGGTGATCAGGATGCGCATCGCGCGGACGCTCCTCTGCTCGGCATGGACCCGGCGCTGCGCCGCAGGCGCCGTCGAGCGCCCGCGGCGTGCTCACCGGTGCACCGGATCCGGCGCGGGACGGTCCTGGAGGCGAGACGGTTCACGGCGCCATGTTGGCATCCACACGCGGGCGGCGGGGACACCGACGTCGCGAGCGGCGGGTGGCAGGTGGCGGCGGCAGCGGGCGGCGGCAGCGGATGGCGGAATGGCAGGTGCTGGCGACGGGCGGTCAAGGCATTCGACAGCGGCACTGCGCTGCGGGCAAGCTCGCCAGCCGATGACATCTCGCGACGTCCTCCGCCGCATCGCCAGATCCCTCGCCCCCCTCCAACCGCGCCGGGCGCTGGTGTCGACGGGCGCCCACCTCTCCCCGGTCGCCTTGACACGGCTGACGAACGCACTCGGGGGGCTCGAGCAGGGACGCTGGCTCGCCGACGTCGCTCCGGACCTCCCCAACCTCCCCGACCGGTTCGCGGTCTTCGACGTGGCCATCCGGCGGGTCATCGGATCGAAGCCGCTCTACCTCGAATTCGGCGTGTACCGCGGCAGGACCATGCGGTACTGGGCCTCCCACCTCCCCTCTCCCCAGGCCCGCCTCGTCGGGTTCGACAGCTTCGAGGGACTTCCCGAGAACTGGCAGCCCAACGCGCAGGCGGGCGCCTTCTCGGTCGGCAGACCTCCCGAGATCGACGATCCCCGGGTCTCCTTCGTGGTCGGCTGGTTCGAGAGGACGCTCCCCTCCTACGAGCCACCCGCGCACGACCAGCTGATCGTCAACGTCGACTGCGACCTGTATTCGAGCACCCGCAGCGTGCTCGACTGGCTCGCCCCCCACCTCCGTGCGGGCACCCTCGTCTACTTCGACGACCTCTTCAATCGCGATCACCAGTGGCGCGCCCTCCAGGAGTGGCTCGCCGGGAGCGGGAGCGCCGCCCGGCCGGTCGCGATGGCTCGCTGGGGCCACCACCTGCTCTTCGAGCTCCCTCCGCTGGCAGCCGGCGAGGGCGGCACCGGAGAGGGCGGCACCGGAGAGGGCGGCACCGGCGAGGGCGGCACCGGCGAGGGCGGCACCGGCGAGGGCGGCACCGGCGAGGCCGGCGCAGGCGAGCACTGACCTGACCTCCTCGCGGCCCGGTGGGGCCCGAAGGCGGCGGGCCAAAGTGCGACCCGGAGTGCCACGACCGAGCCGAGCCGCACCGCGACGAAGGCCTGCCGCGAGCGCGGCAGGCCTTCGTTCGAAAAAATCCCGGCGGCGTCCTACTCTCCCAGGGGGTCACCCCCCAAGTACCATCGGCGCTGGCGGGCTTAACTGCCGTGTTCGGAATGGGAACGGGTGTTTCCCCGCCGCCATGGCCACCGGAAACCGACGCTCTCCGGCCGGCAGCTTTGCGCGAGCTGTCCGAGCCGGGCGGCAGCGGGTCGCTGCCCCTGAGCGTTCCAGAGCGAGCACGAGCAAGTCCCAAGCCCTCGGCCGATTAGTACCGGTCGGCTGAACACATTGCTGTGCGTACACCTCCGGCCTATCAACGTGGTCGTCTAGCCACGGGCCTTACCAGGTTAA
>DAHWOV010000023.1:0-2297 GCA_027339205.1 Acidimicrobiaceae bacterium
TCGGCGTATCCTTCTCACCTGACGGGTGCCTTTCCTCTCGGGATCATGGGGATTTCACAACCACCATTGTCCCAGGTGAGAGGCACCTCGTCACGTCTTTCGGGTCGTGTTTGCCCAGCTGACTCGAGGATCTAGGTCTGAGCGGGCTTGGCGGCAGAGGCCGGCGATGGGTGGGCCGGTGTCGCCCCGCCGGGCTCCTCGCCGCACTTTCGGTGCGCGGCGGGGTGCACGGCGCTCGCCGGGCGGTCCGAGACTGGCGCCTTGGCCCGCCGCGTGCCTGCTGTCGAGAGGGGACCGGGCGAGTTCTGTCCGCGCGGTCGCGGTCAAGGAGGCGAGGGTGATGGTGACGAGCTACGACGCACCGATGATCGGACGCGCTCGGTGGGAGCGGCTCGCGGCGTTCTTCGAGGACATGTCCGCGGCGGCACGAGACGCCGATCGGGCCGACGGCGCCGGTCGGGCGGATCTCGCGTGGGCGCGGGCGGCGGCGCTCGTGCGGGCGGTCGCTCAGGGCAGGCCGTCGCTTGGCTACGACGACGGCTGGCCGGTGTGGCTGTGCGAGCGGGCGGGGTGCGAGAACCTGCGTACCGACTCCGCCGAGCAGCTGTGCCCAGCGGGGTGCAGGGTCCGGTACATCGCCCGCTTCGTCCCGCAGGCGTGGGTGAATGGCCAGGCGATCGAGGTCGACCCAGAAGGCCCAGTCGAGTGGGACGCGACGTCGTTCTTCGCGTCGCTGTCGCGCGAGCACCGGGAGGAGTCGCTCGCCCGGATCGACGCCGAGGGCGAGGCGCTCGACCGGTACGACGCGTCCTGTTCCGACGACGAGGCGCCTTCGTGGATCCGGGACTGGAGCGGGCCGTTCTCGATCTACCTCCGGCGTGTCGCAGAGGCGCCGGCAGCGAGCGGCGCCGGTTGTGGCGATGAGGCGACGCTGCGATCCCGCGACAGCGCGCACCCGACAGACGGGAAGGGCTGCGATCTCACTCGCGCCCGACCGATCCACGACGGGCCCGGGGGCCTGAGGCGCGCGCCGCGCAGTCGCCACGAGGGCCGGCACAGGAGGCTCGGTGCAAGGCGGGTGCTCGCTGACGGCGTTCGGCGATGCCGATATGTGTTGGCGTGAGCAGTGATTGGTCGTCGTCGCCGTCGGCCTTGCGGAGCGAGGACACGGGAGAGCAGCGCATGTCGATGTCGCTTTCTGTCAGCGCTTCGCACGATCTGGTCAGTCCTGCTCCCGACGAGCGGCACTTGTCCGACGCAGCGCCGAGTCGCGAGGATGCGCACGTGACCCTGGTCGTCGCCGCCCGCGTCGCCTCGGGTGTGGTCGTGGCTGCGGACAGCCGATCGATGGCGACCGCAGGAAGTCAGACGTGGGGCTTTGACCTGGCACAGAAGATCTTCGTCGTGCCCGACGCCCCGCTCGCCGTCGCTGCCTACGGCACGACGCGAGTCGGGACCGAGGACGTCTCGGCCCTGATCCGTCACGTCATCGGCGAGGGCGCGGCATCAGTCCGGTCACCGTCTGGGCTCGCGTGCGCGCTCGAGGCAGAGCTCGGCTCGCGCCGCGCGGGCAGCCTCGGCTTCGGGTTGTCTGCGGTCGTGGCCGGCTACGAGGGGGACGGGGCGGCGTTGTGGCTGGTGCGCTGCCAGCCGTCGGGGGTGGTGCGCTCCGAGATCCTCCCAGGGGGTGGGGCCGGGCTCTGGTGGGGCGGGACCACCGACGCGCTCGACCGGCTCGTGCACGGTCGGGACGCCCGTCTCCGCGAGCGGCTCGAAGCCTGGGGGTCGGAGGTCGCGGACCGCTCGCTGAGCGACGGCGAGCGCACCGGCCTGGCGCGCGTGCTGTCCTCCGTCGAGTACAAGGTCCTGTGGGAGGCAGTTCCTCTTGGCGTCGCGGCCCGCGTCGTCCGCCAGCTCGTCGAGACCGCCGTCACCTACCACGCGCTCGAGGGCGAGATCGCACCGGTAGGCGGCCCTGTGGCCGTCGCGGTCATCGACGGGTGGTCTCGCTCCGTCGTGGTGCAAGGTCAGCAGGGGCCCGGCGCTCGTTCCTGAGCGGGCCAGGCATCCCGCGCTGCGGTTCTGCGACGGTGCGGACTGGACTGCCGGGACGCGCTGCGAGCCGGTCGGGCCCTTTGACCCAGGACGGGCCGGGAACCTGAGGGGCCTCGCGCCGTCGGTTCGGGACACTGCCTCGTCCGTCCCGCGAACGCGGTGATTGGACAAGGAGGTGCGACATGGCCGAGATCACCGGTGAGGCGGCAGCGCTCATGCGCCGGGCCGAGGCACGGGGCAAT
>DAHWOV010000026.1:0-2312 GCA_027339205.1 Acidimicrobiaceae bacterium
GGCGGCGGCTCCGGGTCCTCGGCGCCGCCGCGGCGGTCGGGCTGCTCGCCGCGGCGGCCGCGCTCGTCGTGGTCGGCCAGGCGCTCCACCCCGCAGCGGGCGGCGGCAACTGGCCGAACGCCTACCGCGACGCCGCCGCGCTCGCGGCGATGGCGGTGGCGTTCCTCGGCGCCGACGCCATCGTCGACTACGCGACGACGCCGGCGCCCACAGGCACCGGGTAGTCCCCCGCCAGCCAGCAAGCCTCCTCCGCGAGCGCCTGCAGCGTCGACGACGCGGCGGCCTCCCACGTGAAGCGCTGTGCATGGGCGAGTGCGCCCGCGCCGAGCCTGGCGCGCAGTGCGGCGTCCCCGAGCATCCGACGGATCGCAGCGGCGACGCCGTCCGCGCCGTCGCCGGCGAGGAGCCCCGTCCGCCCGTCGACGACAGCGTCGCGGTGCCCCGCGATGTCCGAAGCGACGGACGGGGTCCCGCACGCCCCCGCCTCGGTGAGCGTCATGCCCCAGCCTTCCCGGCGCGACACCGATGCCACCGTCCACGCACGCCGGTACAGGTCCACGAGCTCGTCGTCGCCCACGTGGCCGGGCATTGAGAGCCACGACGCCGCCCCGTGCGCCCGGCGGAGCGCCTCGAGCCGCGGCCGGTCGTACCCCTCGCCCGCGATCACCGCACGCAGCTCGGGCACCGCCGCCCTCACCCGCACGAGCGCGTCGACGAGGAGGTCGAAGCGCTTCACCGGCACCAGCCTGCCGACCGCCACGACGAGCGGCACAGGGGACCGGGCGCCGGGCCCGCCCGGCGTAAAGCGCGGATCCACCCCAGGAGGCACGACGGACACCCTGGCCGGGTCCAGGCCGAGCATCCCGACGATCTCGCCACGGGAGGACTCCGACAGCGTCACCACGCGCGTCGAGCGGTAGATGGGCGGCGCGAGGCGTCGTTCGGTGGCTTCGCCGAGGCGCGCCATCCATCGGGGGAGCACCATCCGCCACATCTCTGCGTGGACGTGGTGCAAGAACACCACCCGCGGCCCGCCGAACCACAGCGGCGACCAGAACGGCATGCCGTTCCAGATCTCGACCAGCCCCTCCCCCTGCCGCCGACCGAAGACGAGCCCCTCGGCCCCCGCGCGCGCGAAGACGCCGTAGCGGCCGCCGCGCCGCAGGACCCGGTAGCCGTCGCGCTCGACGGCGCGCGCCCCGCCCGGCACCGACGAGGTCCGCAGCTCGACGCGGATCCCCGAGGCCGCCCAGAGGCTCGCGATGCGGTGCGCGTGCAGCTCGGACCCGCCTGCCTCGGGGTCCTCCAAGTCGCGCCAGGCGACGATGCGGACACGCTCGAGCCCGCCCTCCGCCGCGATCGCCCGGAGCGCGCTGCCCCGGACCGACCCCCCGACCACCGTCACCGGCTTCGGAGCGTACTCCGCGCCCTGCGGGGGCAACAGCTGGTGGGTTCTCTCCGGCATCCGGGGCGGCGCACCGCCGGCGCCGGGCGCACCGTTCGGCATCTTGCGACGCCAACGAACGGACGCGCCCCGCCGGCCGGCGCACGCCTGCACCGCGGTCGCGCAGGCACTCCGTCCAACGCGCGCCCAGGCGACCGGCCGGCTCATTGGCGCGACGGCGCCTCGACATCCCTGCCTCCGCCGACGGCGAGCCGTACGTGGACGTCGAGCTCGCCGGAGGCATGCGGCATCTGCCGGTTGCGGCTCGGCGCTAGCGCGCGCGGCGCTCGAAGGTGTTGGCGACGTTGATCACCGCGATCGCGGCCCATGCGACGATCACGCCGATGAGCGAGTCGGTGCCGTGCAGGTTGCTCGCCACGACTGCGCTCACCGGAATGCCGAGTGCGATCGACGGGATCGCGAGGCCCGCCCCGCCGCGGCGCCGGGAACGCGAGGCATGCTTGTCCTTGCCTGCATCCCGCGCGGCGAGCGCTGCCTTCACCTTCGCGTCGACCTCTCGCTCGAGCTTCTCCAAGAACGAGCCGACCAGTACCGCGTCGTAGTCCTCACCCAGCTCCCGGCGGGCCGCCAGCGTCGCTTCGAGCTCTGCCCCCAGCTCGGGATCCGCCACGTGGGAATTCTCCCACCCCGCACCGCGGGCGACAAGGGTCGCTCGCCGCGCGCGGGATGCTCGCCGTCTGGTTCGCTGTCGCGCAGAGCCCGAGGACTCAGTGCCCCAGGTCTGTCTCCATGGAGGCGACCGCTGCTGTGCTCAGCGCGAGCGGCCCGCCGAGGACGGTGAGCTTGGTGATTGCCTTGGACGCTGTGGCGTCGATGCCGCTGTGCCCTGTCACCTCCAAGAGTGTGG
>DAHWOV010000042.1:0-4788 GCA_027339205.1 Acidimicrobiaceae bacterium
GTCCGGGCACGGCGGTACAAGTGGGGCAGGCGGTCAGGGTGGCCAGGGTGGCGCCGGCGGTTCGGGCGGCACAGCGCCCGGGCACTCGGGGACAGCGCCGGGGCACTCCGGCACAGGTGGAGCAGGTGGTCAGGGTGGCCAGGGTGGCGCCGGCGGTTCGGGCGGCACAGCGCCGGGGCACTCGGGGACAGCGCCCGGCCATTCCGGCACAGCGCCCGGCCATTCCGGCACAACCTCGAACCACGGCGGCGCCGAGCACACGTAGACGATCGGCTGAGCCCCTGCGACCCCGGCGAGCTCGACACTTCTCCACTCCACAACTGATCGCAAGTGGCGACCTGGATGTGAACCATTTCGCTACGTGACAGAGCGGATGTTCGTGATGCCGATCGCCCGCTCGACGTTCGAGACCCCTACCATGGTCCCGGCCGACGGTGGGCGGTTCGTGTCGCTCCTCGATCCGCCCGCCTGGGCCAACCCGTCCGCGCCATCCCGGCGCTCACCCGCCCCCGGCGCCTCAGCCACCCCCACGGCGCATCCTCGGCACCTGCGCCGGCTCTGCGCCAGCCGCGCCCGCTCAACCTGACGGCGGCGAGGATCCTCCTGTGCCGGACGTCCCGCCGGAACCCGGCGAGGACGACCCTGTCCCCGAAGACGGCTTCGGCCCGTTCCCTGTCCCCGGCGACTTCTCCGTGTACAAGACGACGGGGGTGCCAATCCTCTCCTTCTGGCCGGCGAGCGGGTCCGTCGTGAAGACGACCCCTGTCCCCGGTCCGTAAACCGCGCCGACCGTGAGCCCGGCCGCCTGGATGGCAGCCGTCGCCTTGGCGACTGTCTTGCCGATCACTGTCGGAACCGCCGCGTACTGGGGCCCGTTGGAGACCGTCACCGTGATCTGCAAGCCGACGGGGATCGTGGCTCCTGCAGGAGGTGTCGTCGCGATCACCCTTCCCGAAGGGACCGTTGTGGAGTATGCGAAAACCTCCTTGACAGTGAGGCCATCGGCGCTCAGGGTCGCCGCGGCCTGTGTGTAGCTCTGATTCGCGAATGACGGGATCTGCACGGGCGGGTTGCCCTCGGATATCGCCACGAGGATGGTGGCACCGTACGGCGCCGACGTCGGATCGAGCTTCCCCTGGTACGACCAATTGATGACATCGCCCTTCGGCACGGTCTTCGAGTAGGCCGAAAGTGCCGGACACCTCACGTTGAGGTGCTTCTCTGCAAGGAGCTGGCGCGCGATCGAGCAGTCGATGCTCGACGAGAGTTGCGGGATCCGCTCCATCGGCTTGCCCGAAGAAGGCACGATACGGACGACGCTCCCCTCAACGAGCGTCACGCCCTTGCCGGGAACCTGGCGGACAACGTCGCCTGCGCCAACCTTGATGGAGGTGACCGCCGCGTCGACTCTCACCTTGAAGTGATCGGCACGCAACGCGCGGCTCGCGCTCGCGACGGTCTCCCCCACCACCCCGGGCACGAGGTGCTTGGCTTTGAGGAGGTTGCTCCTCACGACGTACACCGCACCGCCGGCGATGATGCATGCCACGAGGAAGACAAGCGCGACCACCCACGGCCACCGACGTGGCGGTCGGTGCCTCCGCAGGGCGCGCACGGAGACGACCGAGGGCGCGCCGTCGACGCGGATTGTCGCCGTCGGCTCTCCGGTGTCGGCGAGTCCTGCACCTGGGAGAAAGTAGGCCCCACCCCGTGCCGCGGGCGTCCCGGGCGGCCCGGGCGCCCCGGGCATCCCGGACGCGGAGGGCGCAGAGGGCGCAGCGGTGCCGCCCCACCCTGCGAGCGAGGCGGTTCCGACCAACGTGAGATCCCCAGCGGCCGAGGTCGCGCCCCCAGCAACCCCAGCCCCATCACCCGCCGGCGCCACCCCGGATCCAGCAACCCCAGCCCCATCACCCGCCGTCGCCACACCGGCAACCCCAGCCCCAGCGACCGCCGTCACCGCAGTAGCAGCCCCCGGGTCGTGCAACGTTGGGGTGCCGAGATCAGCGTCCTCGACCGGGCCGCGGCGGACCAGGGGCAGCGGCCCTCCAGCCCCGAGCGAGTCAGCGACCGCATCGAGCCGCGCCGCAAGCTCGGCCGAGCTGGGTCGGTCCTCCACCTCCGGGGCGCAGGCGGCGGCGAGCACCTCGCCGAGCGTGCCGAGACCCGGGTGGTCGGGCAGGCGGCCGCCTATGCGCGCTTGGAGGGTCGCGTGCGGCGTCTCTCCTGCGAACGGAACCGTCCCGGTCACCGCCTCGTAGAGGACCAGGCCGAGGGAGTAGACGTCCGAGCGCCCGTCGAGCTGGAACCCTCGGGCCTGCTCGGGAGAGGTGTACCGGGCCGTTCCGAGCATCGTCCCCGGATCGGTCGTCGACGCGCTCGACAGCGCGCGGGCAACGCCGAAGTCCGCGACGCGCACCCGGCCCTCCTCGTCGAAGAGGATGTTGGCGGGCTTCACGTCCCGATGGACGATTCCTCGAGCGTGCGCGTAGGCGAGCCCGTCAGCCGCTTGCGCGCCGACGCGGGCCGCCTGGCCCGGCGAGAGTCGGCGGCCTCTCGCGAGCATGTCCAGCAGGCTCCCGCCCTCCAGGTACTCGAGCACCAGGTAGGGACCGTCCTCCCCTTCGCCCCAGTCGAAGACCCGAAGCACGTGGGGGTGGTTGAGGGCAGCGACCGAACGCGCCTCGGCCCGGAACCGGCGTAGGAAGGCGTCGTCGCGCGCGAGCGCAGGCTGGAGGACCTTCACGGCCACGCGGCGCTGCAGCACCATGTCCTCGGCCAAGAAGACATGAGCGGACGCGCCGGACCCGAGGGCCGCCACGAGCCGGTAGCGGTTCCCCAGCACCCGGCCGATGGGTTCGGAGACGATGGGCATGGGACCCGGTGACAAGGCTATCGGGGAGAGGCTTCGCCGTGCGGGATCCCACGAGATGCCCAGCGCCCCGCACAGGGTCAGGCGGTCGTCAGCCCTGGGGACGACCCAGGAAAGCGGCCAGCCGATCGCTCGCCGAGGCGCCAGCGTCGCAGGGCTGCTCGTCTCCGAAGGGCTTCCCGGGCCCCCTGAGCTCGGGCCGAACGCGCGCCCGGGACGCCTCCAGGAGCTCGGCGGCGAGCTCCTCGTCGATGTCCCGGGTGGACTGCCCCGTCGCCCGGGCGAGGTCCCAGGCGTGGACCAGGGCGTCGGTGGCCCGCATGCCGATCACCGTGGTGCCGGGCACTGAGCCGAAGGGAAGCTCGAAGCTGCGATCGAGCCCGCCCGGCGCTGCGAATGCTTCGTGCGCGTCCGCCGCGGTGCGCGCATGCAGCTCGACCAGCTCCGCAGCGTGCTCACTGCCCGGCGAGTGTGACGCAGCGCCGGTGGCGAGCCGCTGGTTCCCCGCGATCACGTGCCCGACGAGATCGCGCACCGTCCACTCGGTGCAAGGCGTCGGCGCGTCGAGCTGGTCATCGGTCACCCTCGCGAGCACTCGACCGAATGCGTCCTGCGCGCGTCGATGCGCCTCGAGCAGCGCCGACGATGTCGTCTTCGTGCCTGCGTCCATTCTGCACAAGGTAGCGTGGCGCGCTCTGCCTCAAATCGAAGCGACGCTGCGCCCACCTTCGCCCGAGCTGAACAGATCCCGACGGGCCACTCTCATCCCGACGGGCTGCACTGATCCCGACGGGCCACTCTCATCCCGACAGGCTGAACAGATCCCGACGGGCCACAGCCGCACCGCGAGCCGTTCGGCGTCCGAGGATGCCAACGAACGGCTGCGCCGTGCCGGCGACATCCCGCCGATGCGCCTCGGCCGGCGCTCATCGGAGTCGAGCGACGCGGTTGGACAGGAGGGCGCAGGGGCGTGGCGGGGCGTGGCGGGGCTCGGCGGGGCTCAGCCATGGCGGAACCGGCACGTCTGGTTCGCTTGTCTCTCCGCCGCACTGTCGAGCCAGGGCGCGCGCCAAAGCGCAGCGCGACGAGCGGCGCGGTGGCGCCAGCGGGAACGGGCCAATACTGGGGGTCATGACGCTGGTACGGGCTGTGATGTTCTTCGTGGCGGACCCCGAGGAGGCGTGCTCCTGGTGGATCGAACATCTGGCACCCGAGTCCGAACGACGACGCGACGGACCCTTCTGGTGGTTCGAGAAGGAAGGTGTCGAAGTGGGGTTCCACCCGGAAGACGCCGAACGCAACCCACCGGGTCGCAGCACGGTCGTCTACTGGCACGCGGACAACCTCGAAGAGCGCCGTCAGCAGCTCATCGACGCCGGCTGCACGCCGCACCGTGGTCCGCTCGTCATCGAGCCGAGACGCAAGATCTGCCAGCTGATCGACCCATTCGCCAACTGCTTTGGTCTGGACGGCCCGTAGACCGTGGACCCTCAGAAGCCATGCCTCCACAGGCGCGACAAGTTCAGCAACCTCTTTCCTTGAACGTCGCTCGTTCCCTGTGAATCGGGCGTCATGGATCTGGCCCCGCCCGTGGGGGCATCTGCTTCGCGTCGGGGTCGCCGTCTGGCGCCCGGCCACTCCCGTCTTCCCGGCCACTCCCGTCTTCCCGGCCGTTCCGGCCGTTCCGGGCGTTGCGGCCACTCCGGCCGTTCCGGCCGTTCCCGTCGACCGGCGCTCGCCGAGCCAGAGCCCTCGCTCGCGAGCCGAGCAGCCCCGCGCGCCGGTCGCGCTCGGTCTTCTCCTGGTGGCAGGGGTAGCAGAGGTCCTGAACGTTGTCGATCGACGTCCGCCCGTTGGCGGCGATCGGCTCGACGTGGTCGCGCTCGAGGCCAAAGGTCCTTTTGCACGCAGCACAG
>DAHWOV010000049.1:0-33160 GCA_027339205.1 Acidimicrobiaceae bacterium
GGTCGACCTCGTCCGCATCGTGGTCACATCGACCGGCGCGGACCTCACGCAGACAGCGCACGTGACGTCCCAGGCGAACATCGCCCCGGTCAACCCCTTCGCCAACTCGGTCTTCGTCAACGGGTCGATGACACTGCGTGGGAGCAACTCGTCGATCGGGGGCCAGACGGTCTACGTCCACACAGGCAACCTGACATGCAACGGCGGCGGGACCATCGACGGGTCGGTCACGGTGCTCGGGAAGGTGACAGCGAGCGGGAGCTGCTCGATCGCAGGCGCCCTCGAGGCGACGACATCGATCTCTCTCGGCGGCACCGCCTCGATCGGCGGGACAGTCATCTCCACGACAGGGAGCATCTCGGTCCAGGGCACAGGCGTCGCGGTGTCGGGAAGCATGTACGCCCGCGGGTCGATCACGATCAGCTCGACCACGTGGTACCAGCGCTACATCGCGACACACACAGTCACAGGCATCAGCGTGAGCTACACGATCAACCCGACAGAGACAGCGCTCGTCCGTCCGACGGAAGAGCCCTGGCCCGACCTCACCTGGGCGAGCGTCGACTGGGCGGGAATGCACTACAAGGTCGTGACAACCGGCTCCACATGCACCACGGCGGCAAAGACAGCGGCGCGCACGGCAGTCCTGTCCGCCAGGACAACCCCGAGCACAGGGTACGTCGGCGTCGCGCTCCACACGGCCTGCGCCATCCAGTTCACAAAGATCACAAAGAAGCTCGTCCTCAAACAGAGCCTGGTCGTGTTCTCGACGTCGGCCATCACAATTGCGAGCAACGCCGAGGTCCTCGACTCGTCGACAGCGAGAAGGACACTGTTCCTCGTGGTGCCCACAGGGACGAGCTGTACGGGCACAAACGGCAACATCTCGATCCACGGCACGATCGGGACAGGGATCGCGACCCTCGTCTACTCGCCGTGCAAGGTCACCATCCAAGGGACGAGCCCGATCAAGGAGGGCAAGGTCTACGCCAAGACCCTCACGATGAACGGCAACATGACCCTCGGCACAGTCACGTTCACACTGCTCGGGTTCTCGACCACTCAGGTGAGCGTCGGCATCGACTTTGAGCGCGAGACGAGCTGAGCATGCCTCCCGGGGCAACGCGCTGTCCCGGGATCACCTCGGCCCACAGATCATTTCGGCCCACAGACCGCCGCCGCCCCGGGACCGCCGCCGCCCGTCGCTACGGTAGGCGACGTGCCGGACCGAAGATCTCCTCAGCCGCGCGTCCGCCGCATCGTCGCGGCGTCGACCGTCGCCGCAGCGGTGGTCACCGTCGTGCTGCTCGCGGCCCTCGGCGCGTTCAGCGGCCCCGGCGCCCAGGCGGTCGGAGGGGTGGGCGCCGGGACACCTCCGCCGCGCTACTACGTGTCGCTCGGGGACTCCTACGCGATCGGCTACCAGCCCACGCCGTCTCCCGGCCCCACCCCGGGCTACACCGTGCTCGTCGCGCGACGAACCGGCATGAGCCTCGTCAATTTCGGCTGTGGCGGTGCGACCAGCACGTCGATCCTCGAGACAAAGGGGTGTGCCCCGCCCGAGGGGATCCCGGCGGGCGAGGACGTCGCGCACTACCCCCATGAGACCCAGGCTGCAGCGGCGGAGGCGTTCATCCGCCGGCACCGGGGGCACATCGGCCTCATCACGGTGAGCATCGGCGGCAACGACGTGACCCAGTGCGCGGCCGCGGCAGACCCGACGTCCTGCGTGCTCTCGGCGGTCCCCCTCGTCCGCAAGCACGTGACTGCTCTGGCGAAGGGCCTCCGGAGGGCGGCGGGGCCGAAGGTGCCGATCATCGGCCTCTCGTACCCAGACGTGATCCTCGGAAGCTGGGTGTACCCCGCCGGGCACGGCGACCCCGCGCTTGCTTCCCTGTCGGTGACCGCCTTCAAGGACCTCTTCAACCCCGCGCTGGCGAAGGCCTACCGGGCCGGGGGCGCGTCGTTCGTGGATGTCACGAAGGACACCGGCGGCTACGTCCCCCTCGCCGAGACGACCTCGCTCGCCCACTACGGCACCGTCCCGGTCGCCGTCGCCTCGGTGTGCCGCCTCACCTGGTCCTGCACACAAGGGAACATCCACGCCAACAGCGCGGGCTACAGGCTGATCGGCCGCGAGATCCTGGCGCGCTACCAGGCCCTGCGCCGGCGATGACCGCGCTCCTTGCCACCCTGCCCTGACCTGCCGCCGGCCCGCCCTCCCCCGGCGCGCTGCCCTCGGCGGCCGCCGCTGCACCCCGGATGCCTCGGGTTGGGCGAAGGTTGAGGTCCCATAGCGGCCGTTGTGGCAACGCTGCCGCACAATCCAGGAGATGAGCGACGACCTGGCTGCCTACCTCGGCTCGATCGACGGGCGCCTCGTGCGCTACCTCGACGAGGAGCGCGACATCGCGTCCGGGGCGATCCTCCACGTCCGGTGCTACGCGGTCGCCCTCGTCCAGGGCCTGGTGGTGCCCGAGCACGTCCACGAGGACTGGGGCGACTTCTTCCCGCTCGTCGTCGCATTCGTCCTCGCCTACGGCTCTCCCCGGCTCGGCCATCTCGCCCGCCGCTCGACGATCTTCGAGGGGGGAGGGGAGGAGCCGCTCACCGACGGGGACCGGATCTTCCTCGTGTCGATGCTCGCCGAGATCGACGACCTCCTCTCTCGCCGACAGCCCTGACGCCTGACCCGGCCCCGCCACGACGACCTCCGCTCGCGCCGGCAGCCCTGACCCGGGCACCCGGGCACCGCGACAGTTCTTTTCCTTCTCCCAGGTCGGCGCTGGATTAGCCTTTCGGTCGTGGCCGAGGAGCGTCCGGAGGGGACCTCTTCCGCGGTCGCCGCGGAGGAGGACACGACGCAGGGTGGGAAGGGCTCGCCCGGGTCCGCCCCCACCTCCCACGCCTCCGACGCAGCACCGAGCCCGCCCGCGTTCACCGCCCCCTCGCCCGACGAGACCCCCCCGGCCCCCTCCTTGGACGTCCGCCCCGCAGACGTCTCCGATCCGTTCTCGGGGAGCGACGCGGCGCCCAAGTTGCCGCGCTTCTCCCGGTCGGCGCTCGGCCTCCTCTTCGCCTGGATGCTGCTCTCGGCAGGGCTGTGCTACCTGGTCGCGACACAGCTCCCGGGGAAGCCCCTCGAGCTCGGGGTCGCGGCGGCGATCCTCGCCGCCCTCGGGGCGCTGCTCGGGTTCGCCTTCGCCGCCGAGCGTGAGGCGTCCAGGCAGCGCCTCGACGCCGAGCTGCAGCGCGCGTCGAAGATCCTCCGCTCGATCGAGGCGGTCACCGACCCCGGTCTCGCCTTCCTCGACCTCCAGGACCTCCTCGCCGCCGTGCTCACCCGGACGAAGGACGCGATCGGGGGCGACGTGGTCTGCGTCCTCCTCGCCGACGACACCGACCCCGCCCGCCCCGCCAACCCCGCGGTGCTGACGGTGCGCGCGTCGCAGGGCGCCCAGGAGCTCGCCCCGGTCGGGAGCGAAGTCCGGGTGGGCGACGGCGTGCTCGGGGCCGCGGCCCGCTGGGCGCGCCCGGTGGTCGTGGCGGACGCCCGCGGCGACGGCGCGGGATCGCTCCCCGAGTCCCAGCGCAGGATCGCCTCGCTGCTCGCCGCGCCGCTCATCGTCCACGGCAACAACCTGGGCCTCGTGGAGGTCGGGTCGCTCAGGCAGCGCAGCTTCGGGCCTGCAGACCTTCGCCTGCTCCAGGTCGTGGCGGACCGCCTGGCTGCGCTCGTGGCCCGCGCGCGGCTCGACGACGTGGCGAACCGGAGCCGCTACGGCGCCGAGCACGCCAACATGCACCTGCGCATCCTCGCCCGCGGCGGGACGGTCCTGGGCAACGCGCTGGAGAGCTACGACACGGCGCTCGAGGAGCTTGGCGCCGTGGTCGTGCCCGAGTTCGCCGACTGGTTCGGCGTGCACGTCGTCGACGCCACGGGGAAGGTGCAGCGGCTGGTGGCAAGGGCGCAGCCCAAGATGCTCGGCGGGCACAGCTTCAAGCGGGCGGGCCACCCCCACCCGCGCGGCGACGACCTGGTCCGGCTCGCTGTCGCCGAGCGCCGGGCCCAGCTCCTCGTTCCGACCAAGCGCTTGGGCGACGCGGCCCTCGGCGCGTCGGTCCACACCCCCGAGACCCTCGGGGAGTGGCCCGACGTGACGTCGCTCCTGGTGGTCCCCGTCCAGGTCCGCGGCGAGGTGGTCGCGACCCTCTCCTTCGTCACGGGTCCGGGACGGCGCGGCTACCGGCCATCGGACCTCGCGACCGCGGGCGAGCTCGCCGAGAGGGTCGCCGTGGCGGTCGACAGGGTGCGCTCGTGGCGCGAGAGCCAGCGGTCCGGCGAGATGGCGTTCGAGTACGCCGAGCGGCTGCGCCGCCTGGTCGACGCCTCGCTCGTCGTCAACGCGCCCCTGCGCGAGGGGGAGGTGCTCGACCTGCTCGTCGAGCACGCCCACCGCGCGCTCGGGGCGGAGGTGACGGTCGTGAGCGCGCTCCCGATCGGAGGGCCGCTCGCCGAGCGGGTCTGGCCCGCAGGGCACGTGGTCGCGCACGCGGGCAGCGACGACGACCTGAGCGGGCTGGTGCTCACCGCGAGCGATCTGGTCACGCGCTCGGGTGAGGTGGTCCGCCGGCCCGACGAGTGGAGCGGCGCGCGCGAAGGGGCCGACGTCGGAGCCGGCACCCCGCCGAGCGGGGTCGCCGCCGCGGCGGCCGCCGCCCTGCGGGTCCGAGGGTGGCTGGCGGCCCCGATCACCGACGGCGCCGGCGAGGTGCGCCGGGTGATCGTGGCGGTCGGCCGGCACGGGGCAGCGTTCACCTTCGAGGACGAGTCGGTCATCACGCTGCTCGCGCAGATGGCCTCGGGGGCCGTGCGCAACGCCCGCCTCTACGCCGAGGTGCGCGGCAACGAGCAGCGGCTCCAGACGCTGGTCGACTCGTCGCCGCTCGCCATCGCAGAGGTCCGTGCGAACGGCCAGGCGGAGTGGTGGAACCGGGCGGCCGCCGTGCTCTTCGGGTGGCCCGACCACTCGGCGCCGCGGACGGTCCCGGTGCGCCCGGGCTCCGAGGCCGTCCTCGACGGGCTGCTCGGGTCCGCCTTCGGAGGCGAGCCCGTCATCGGCGCCGCCGTGCCCGTCACCGGTGCAGGGGAGGAGCCGCTCGAGCTGTCGGTCTCCGCCTCACCCCTGGGGCCGCCCGGCGAGGTCACCGGGGTGCTCCTCGTCGCAGAGGACGTGACCGAGCGCCACCGGATGCTCGAGCAGTTCCACCAGGCCGAGCGGCTGAACGCGATGTCCCGGATGGCGGGCGCCGTCGCGCACGACTTCAACAATCTGCTCACGGTGATCCTGGGCTGCGCCGACGTGCTCATGCGCCGTGTCGGCGACGACGAGGAGCTCGGCCCCGACGTCGGCGCGATCCACCGCGCGGGGACCCGGGCCGCGGCGCTCACCAGCCAGCTCGTGCGCATCGGCGGCCAGCAGCACCCGCTCCAGCCCGAGCCGGTCGCGGTCGACGAGGTGGTCTCCTCCATGCAGCCCATGCTGGCCGGCGTGCTCGGGGAGGACGTCCGCCTCCGGATCGAAGGGGGCATCGGCAGCACCGAGGTGCTGATCGACCGCGGCGAGCTCGAGCGCTCGATCCTCAACTTCGCCATTAACGCGCGAGACGCCATGCCGGCCGGCGGCACCTTCACGATCGCGACCTCGCTCGCCCGCGCCCGCCGTTCGTCCGGGTCGGGGTTCGTCGAGGTGGTCTTCGCCGACACCGGCGTCGGGATGGACGAGGAGACCGCGGCGCACTGCTTCGAGCCGTTCTTCACGACCAAGGGCCGGGCCCGGGGGACCGGGCTCGGGCTCGCCGCCGCGCACGCGATGGTCGTCCAGGCGGGGGGCGACGTCCGGCTCGAGACCGCGCCGGGCTCGGGCGCGAGGTTCACGCTCACCTTCCCCGCGGTCCGCACGCGCGCCGAGCCGGGCACCGAGGAGCCCCGGCCCACGGCCGCGGCCGCCCGCACGGCCGCCCCGGCGCTGGAGGCGCCCGCACCCGCGACAGGCCCCGCACCAGAGCGCGCACGAGGTCGGGGCCCGGGCTCGGCACCCGGTCCCGAACCAGCCCCTGCACCAAGCCCCGCACGCGCCACCGGCGGGGAGCCAGGCGGGACCGTGCTCGTCGTCGACGACGAGAGAGAGGTCCTCCGCCTCGAGGTGCGCGAGCTCGAGTCCGCCGGCTTCGAGGTCCTGGAGGCGGCCAACGCGAGCGAGGCGCTCCACCTCCTCCAGGCCCGGGGCGGCGCGGTCGACCTCCTGGTGACCGACGTGGTCATGCCCGGCATGAGCGGGATCGAGCTCGCCGCCGCGGTCCGCTTCAGCTACCCCGGGACCCGGGTCCTGTTCGTCTCCGGCCACCTCGACGAGGAGGCGGCCGTGAAGGGCCCGCTGCCCGAAGAGGCTTCCCTCCTCACGAAGCCCTTCAGCCCCGACGAGCTCACCCGCCGGGTCCGAGAGGCGATCGCAGAGAAGGGAGAGAAGGGAACCGAGCCGGCGGACCCCCCCTCTGCGCGGCGGGACCCGGATCAGGGTTCGAAGCGGTAGCCCACCCCCCGGACCGTGCGGATCCAGCGGTCGCGGGTGTCGCTCCGGCGCAGCTTCTGGCGGATGCGCCGGATGTGCTCGGTCACCGTGCCGTCGTCCTGCCACGCCGACGACGAGCCCCACACGTGGTCGAGCAGCTGTTCGCGGCTGAAGACCTGCCTCGGCGAGGAGGCGAGGAAGGCAAGCAGGTCGAACTCCTTCATCGTGGTCTCGATCAGCTCCCCGAAGAGCCGGACCTCACGTGCCGTCGTGTCGATGTAGAGATCGCCGAAGTCGAGGACCGGCGCTGCCTTCGGGTTGTGCGCGTAGCGGCGGAGGACCGACGCGACCCGGGCCGCGAGCTCGGGGCCCGAGAAGGGCTTCACCACGTAGTCGTCGGCGCCCAGCCGCAGCCCGAGCACCCTGTCCGACTCGGTCATCTTGGCCGAGAGGATGATCACGGGCACGTCGCTCGTCCGCCTGATGTCGGCGAGGACATCGAAGCCGTCCTCGCCGGCCAGCATGAGGTCGAGGAGGATCAGCTCGGGCGCGCCGTTGGCGAGGGCCGCCTTCACCTCCGTCGCGTTCTGGGCCTCGGCGGCCGTGTAGCCCTCCTCCTCGAGCATGCGCACGAGGACCCGGCGCACCTCCGGATCGTCGTCCACCACGAGGAGCCGGCCCATCGTTCCTCGCCGGCCCTGCTGCTGTACCATCGTCGCCACGGTCATCCCCATACCGCCTTGGTCCTTGCCCTCTCGAGCGGCCTTCCCTCCTGGCAGTGGAAGTGTAACGCAAAATTTGATCGTCCGTTGAGAAACCATAGCGCGAGCCGTGAGCAAAGTCTGAGAGACTGAGCTCGGCTCGTCCGGTTCCCGGCGGTTGGGATGCGCGTGCGTGGGGACGCGTGGCGGACACGGAGCGGAGGGCAGGGGATGCGAGAGGCGATCGTCCGGCACATCGAGGACATCGAGCCCTGGCTCGAGGAGCTGTGGGACCACCGCGGGACCGACCTCCTCCTCACCTCGGAGACCCCGCCGATGATCCGCGTGGACGGCAATATGCGGCCGGTCACCGGCGGCACGCCGCTCTCGGCCGACCTGGTGGAGTCCCTCGTCCACTCGGTGATGGGGGAGCACCTCGTCGAGCGCTTCATCGAGGACCGGGAGATCGACTTCGCGTTCTCCTGGCAGGACCGCGCCCGGCTGCGCTGCAACGCCTTCCACCAGCGGGAGACCTGCTCGCTGGCCCTGCGGATGATCCCCTACGAGATCCCGACCTTCGACGAGCTGGGCCTGCCCGAGGTGGTCGAGCGGCTCGTGGCCCTCCCAATGGGGTTCGTGATCGTGACCGGGCCGACCGGCTCGGGGAAGTCGACCTCGCTCGCCGCGATGCTCGACTGGATCAACAAGAACCGCCAGTGCCACATCGTGACCATCGAGGACCCGATCGAGTACGTCCACCAGAACCACCTCTCTGCGGTCTCCCAGCGCGAGGTCGGAAGCGACACCCACTCCTTCCACCGGGCGTTGCGCTCGGTGCTCCGCGAGGACCCCGACGTCCTGCTGGTGGGCGAGATGCGCGACCTCGAGTCGATCGCGACCGCGATCACCATCGCCGAGACCGGCCACCTGGTCTTCGCGACCCTCCACACCAACGACTCCGCGCAGGCGCTCGACCGGATCGTCGACATCTTCCCCTCTGACCGCCGCGACCAGATCCAGGTCCAGCTCTCCTCCGTGCTCGAAGGCGTGATCTACCAGCGCCTGGTGCGCAGGAAGGAGGGCGGGCTCGTAGCCGCCTACGAAGTCCTGACGGCCAACCACGCGGTGCGGAACCTCGTGCGCGAGGGGAAGACCCGCCAGCTGCGCAACGTGATCACCACCCACCAGTCCGAAGGCATGCGGACCCTCGAGATGGCCCTGTCCCAGCTCGTCCAGGACGACGTCATCGAGTACGAAGAGGCCCTCGGGGTCAGCATGTACCCCAAGGAGGTCGAGAAGAAGACGCCCGACCACTTCGCCCTCGCCGCAGCGATGGCGGCAGCCAACGGCGCCGACGGCTCATCGAGCGGCAACGGGCTCGGCGGCGCCACGTCGACCGCCACGGGAGGAGAGCCACCCCGTGTCGCGTCCACGTAAGGCGCTCCGCCGCTTCCTTTCCTGCCGCACCCCCGGCGCGCTCCGCCGCCTGCGTGACGCGGGCGACGACGGCTTCACCCTCATCGAGCTCGTGATCACGCTCGTCATCCTGCCGCTCGTCATCGGGGCGATCGCCTTCGGGCTCATCACCACCTTCATGGACAGCAACGGGATCCAGACCCGGCTCTCGGACTCAGTCGACTCCCAGGTGACGTCGGCCTTCTACGTCCGAGACGTGCAGAGCGCCGCATACGTGACCACGACCTCAGCGCCCAGGACCCCGCTCCCATGGAACAACACAGCCGGCCCTGCCTCTTGCGGGACGGGCAGGACCTTCGTCCTCGGGCTCGCATGGCCGAGCGGGACACGCACTGAGGAGACGGTCGTGTCGTACTGGACGACCGAGGCCGCGAGTGGCAACGGCACGATCGCGAGCAACGGGACGGTGCTCACCGTCACAACGCTGACAGCCGGGAGCCTATCGGGCACGAGCGGCGACGGGATCGTGCAGCTGGTCGGGTCAGGTGTGATCCCGCTGGGAACGATTGTCAAGAGAGTCACACCTGTTGCAGGCACGGTGACGATGTCCAAACCGGCGCTGACTGGAGGAAGTGTCGAGTTCGCGATCGGCCCGCGACTCGTTCGCGAGTACTGCAAAGGCCCTGGCAACCCTTCGAGCATCACGACGTCGCGCGACTTCTTCAGCCCGTTCACCACGGCGGTCATCTCCTGCGTCGCAAACACGACAACGCCGAAGTGCCATACAGCAGGCTCAACTCCAAAGACAGCCGCTCATCAGTGGGTCACAACTCTCGGCGTGGCGAGTGTCACGCTGGCCGTCGCGGAACCAGCGGGGAAGTACGACTACAACCTGTCCGCTGCGCCCAGGGTTGCCAACGCTCTTGGAAATGCATTCGGCGGCTGCGCAGGCGCCGGGTGCTACTCCAAGCCCCCTACGCTGCTGGCGCTGGGCGGTTTCCAGGTCATCACGGAGCGGGCCCATGCCCACATCACCGTCATTGGCACAGCTGTCCTCAATCACGGGTGGGTGACAATGTCCAATGGGACCTCACTGACAGCGTCCAAGGTGACCACACTGACAGCCACCGGGCAGATCAAGACGACCGACACACCACCCTCTGATATCTGCCACTTGACAGCGACAGGTGCAAAGAAGGATACGTGTGCAGGCACGATCACTCCGACACCCCCAGTTCACATCACTTCTCCGGTGCCGGACCCGTTCCAGGGCTTGTCGGACCCGACACCGGAGACCACACAACCCTGTCCGTCCGGGAGCGCAACCATCGGCCCCGGCCAGTACAAGTGCCTTCTCACAATCTCCGGAACAGGGCAGGTCGTCACCCTCAGTTCTGGCATCTACGAGTTCGACACAGGTATCAGGCTCGGCGGGAACGGCACCCTCACAGCTAAGAGCGACGTGCTCATCTATCTTCCCTGTAACAAACCAGGTCCCGGACACAACGTCGACGCGTGGGCAACGCAGTGCACAGAGACCTTAAAGGTCACAAATGGGCATCTGTACGCCAAGCGCTCGCTGAGCGGCCCCTACGCGGGGCTGTGGTTCTGGCAGAACAAGGGCGACTCCAACCCGGTCGTGCTGAGAGGGCACGGATCCTTGACATTGTTGGGAATTCTCTATGCTCCCGGGGCCACGGTGACACTTAAAGGGCAAGCCAAAACAACATCCGTGGGGTCACTCATTGCCCTGACATTCTCCGTCACGAACAGTACAATAACCATAACAGGTGGTTGAGCCGTAATGCGAGCGAAAGCTCGAGGGAGAGCGCACCGGCGAACCCGTGGAGAGGCAGGCGATAGCCTTTTGGAAGTTCTGATCGCTCTCGTCATCATCGCGCTCGCGGTTGGGCCGGTGTTCGGCGCGCTGCTCGAGTCCATCGCGGGCTCTGCCGAGCAACGTGGGCTTGCCGTCGTCAACACCCTCCTCCAGAGCTTCGCAGAGACGGCGAAGTCAGGAATCGAGCTGTCGCCACCGGCTGGTCATGGCTCGCTCACAGGCGACACGGCCACCTCCTCGATCCTGTTCGCCGCTGGCACGACATTCGTGGGTGATGGCATCAACGGCGCGGGGATCTCCGCCACAACGACCATCGCGGCAGAGGACCCCACGACGCACACTGCGACGTTGTCGAAGACCGTCACCGCGGAACCTACAGAGACACTTTCGATCGTGCCGTTTCGACGCTGCGCACAGAGCTATGGGATATTGAGCCTTCCGTCGAAGTTGGCCGGCCCGGTGGGTTCGACGGTGACCGTGTTCGGCACCGGTTTCGGTCATACAGCCACACTTCAGACATTCAGCGTGACCGTCGGCACACAGCCGGTGCTGCGAACAACGACACCGGCACACGTGTGGGCGGACCAGTCACAACCGAAGAGCGACGCACATGGCAACATTGCGATCACGTTCAGGGTCCCTTCGGGCCTGACACCGACACCGACGCCGAGAACGATCTCGCTCAGTGGCCCTTCTCGAGCGGGCACCCTCATGTCAGTCGCGTCGCTGCCCGGCGAGGGCTTCACCGTCACCGGGGGCACTGCGACGACCGGTCGATCGCCGGACGCTGGCTACACGCTGGGAATCGTGGGGATCACGTATTGGAATCCGACCACAGACACCTTCGAGCCAACGTGCACAGAGAATGGCCAGACGGGTCGGTCCGGCATCCAGATGATCACGCTCGGTGCGGCACCTCCCGGAGGAGGGAGCGTCCGCATGTCGTTCGTCCTTCGGGACTCCGGCTACTTCGCGACGCTGATCCCGACGCCGACCGTGGTGGTGACCGGCAAGAGCGCTCCGCGTCCATACACACGCAGCACAATCGAGTACCTCGTCTTCACAGCAGTGGTGACGCCGCCATCCACCAACCCCGCGCCCACCGGGACGGTGACGTGGAAATTGACCTTTCCGACAAGCCCGACGGTCACGCACTCTTGCCCGACAGAGAGCCAGATTACGTCGGAGCGAACGCTGGTTGCGACCTGCAAGCTTCCGCTGACGATATCCAGCCAGTTCGGGAGTTACACCGCCGACGCGACATATTCTGGCGACGCCTACAACCAGGCATCATCCGGATCGGGCACGGCAGTGGTCTACTCACCCGACGGGTCGGGAACCATGACGGTCGCGCCTACAGCGGTCCTTGCGTCGTCCGTCAACAGCCTGACGTTCACGTATTCCCCAACACCCGGCGGAACGGGAAATGGACAGGTCGACGTCGCCATCCCGACAGGGTGGAGCATACCGGGTTCGACGACCACAGTCACTGCGAGCGGCGGAACGGGTGTTGATCAAGTCACCATTACAGGCCGTAGAATCGAGGTCAGCGGGGTCACGTTGACTGCGGGACAGGAGCTCACGATCATCGTCAAGAATCTGACCGCTCCAAGCGCGCTTGGACGCAACACGTTCACAGCGTTTGAGTTCTCGACCGCGGGCGCGACGCTCACCGGACTCCATAACGGCTCGCCGGTGGTCGTCGTGACCGCGGCGGACACCGTCACGACCGGGGCGGGCGCGACGAGCGGGAAGACGATCGTCACGCCATCGTTCTCCATGACGGCAGGGGCCAGCTACCTTGTGTATGCATTTTCGAGCTTGTCGGGATCCGGCGACAGCGCGTCCCTGTCGTTCTCCGGCTTCGGCTCCGCTCCCTCGCCCGCCAAGATCGGTACACAGCAGTTCAACGCGACATCGGACCATGCGTGGCTGTGGTATGTGAAGGGGACGGGGGGCTCGGGGACGGTCACTGTCACGCTGCACAACACGATTCACGACGCCTACCTCGAGGTCGTCCGACTCGTCGGAAACGGAACACCTCCCTACGTCACAGCGTCGAAGGGCTTCCATGTCGCGACGACGACAGGCACGACCGCCCTGGCGACACTCGCGCGTGCCCCTTCGAGCGCCACAGACCCCGAGGTCATCTTCCTGAGCGCCGAGGGTTCCCTTGGAACAACTCCGCCGTCGCTACCGGGCTTCCGTACCACCGCCAACGGCTTCGGGCACAGCACAAACGGCTCGTATACCGTCTACACGGGACTCGCGACGCGGTCCGAGTCGATCTCCATTCCACCGAACTGGTGGGGCACCATGGCCCTCGAGATCCATGGATAGCGAGCTTCAATCCGCGTTGCGCAGGCAGCACACGTCTGCGCGAGCGCGCATCTCGGCTGCACGATCGCTCATCGGTCGGCGTACGAGTGCTGCACGCCGGGACGACTCTGGCGTCACCCTGGTTCTTGCACTCGTGTTCATCGTGGTCGGCGCGCTCGCACTGACCGCGTTGGTCAGCTTCGCAGGAGGCGCGCTGTTGAACACGGTCAACCTCGGGGCTCAGAGGTCCGTCCAGTACGCAGCCGACGGAGCGACGGACATTGCGATTCAGTCCGTACGCTACCGCCCCAGCTACTTTCCTACGCCGAGCAACTGCCTCACTCCGAGATCGTCCACGACGCAGTCCATCTCCATTGACACACGCACAATGGCTGTCGACTGCAGCGGGAAGACAACGTCGAACTCCGCGCCAGTGCAGATCAGAGGTTCAATTCTCTCGACAGAGCTGACGATCCAGTTCGAAACATCGTTGAGCACGGTGACACCCCCCAACTTTTTCGTTGGATGGGAAGTCACCGACCCGTCGCAGCCGACACATTTCGTGCGAACAACTGTTATCGAGAGCGAGGACAACGCAACGAGCACCGTGACGTTGTCCACGCCTGCGAACAGCTCCGGTAGCGGCTTGTCGCTGGAGCTGTTGCCACCGCGCGAGCGCGTTGTGACCTTCTACACCTGTTTGGCTGCCAAGGCACCGTGCACCAGCGCGAACGCGATCGTGATGGCGGTCGTCGATTTCAATGACTCGTCGCCCCTCGGGCACGCGTGCACAGCATCGAGCTCGCAGACGTGCGGGACCTCCATGTCGATCAGCCAGTGGCTCGTCACCCTGGCAAATCGCTGACGAGGTGCGTGGGGTAGCACACGGGGACGGTTCGTGAGATGTCCATGATCGGTCATCGAGGTGCGCAGCTCCCGTACAAGGTCGTCGCCGGCGTCGTCCCGTGTGCTGGGGGTTGGCTGGCGGCGACCGCGAAGCTCCAGGGTGTGACGATCGCTCCTGAGAGTCCTCAGGTGTTCAGAGAGTTCATCGACGTGCTCGACTACAAGCCTGCGTACCAGGTGATCGCGCTGTTCGCACCGATCGGCTTGCTCGAAGAGCCGGTCCCAAAGGGTCGGAGCTGCGACCGGGCCGCGCGGGTGCTGCTCGGACGACCGAGATCCGGCGCGATTGCCTCGGCGCCAGTGAGGCCCGTCCTGTCGTGCGCGAGCTACGGGGATGCGGTCGCAGCCAACGGCGGGCACCTGAGCCCGGTGAGATGGCGGCAGATGCCAAGGATCGCCGAAGTGGACAAGGCGATCGCCCCCTACTGGCAGCGGACCGTCTTCGAGGTCCACCCGGAGCTCAGCTTCTTCCAGCTGAACGAGGACCAGCCTGTGCGTTATCCCAAGCACACCGGGGTCGGGATCGAGGAGCGGCGTGCCTTGCTCTCGGCCCGCCTCCCCGGGGTGGAGCGGATCATCGACGCGTCGCTACCTAGGATCACCCGGCCCCAGCTCATCGATGCTGCGGCGTGCCTGTGGACTGCACGCCGGATCGTGTCGCGTGCCATTTCGAGATTGCCCGAGGATCCCGAATGGGACTCGGTGGGCCTCCGCATGGAGCTCGTGCGCTGACCGACTCGCGCCGCCGAGGGGTTGCGAGGGGGGCGCTAATCGTCGGCCTGCTCAGGCTCCCTTGCAGGCTGTGGGTGTGCGTGTGGGCCGCGTCCCGCCGTGCGCGGTCGCGACCTTGAACGTGCCCGTCGTGTTGCGGTATGTGACGAGCGCCCAGCCGTACCTGGAAAGTGTGGTCGTCACCGTTCGCGGGACTTGCCTCAGCCACGGTCCTGCTGTTGTCGTCGCAGCGGTCAGATCCTCGAGGGTTGCGGGATAGCTCCCTGTCATCGCCTGCGCCTTGTACGCCTCGAGCGCGGTCTGGACCGACTTCACTGTTGACCGGCACGAGGCGACCGCGGCACTGGCCAGGCGTGCGCTCGGACGGTGGCGACCCGTGGACGTCGTGCCAAGTGCGAAGGCCGCACTCGCTGCGAGGATCGCCAGGATCGCGATCGCGACGAGCAACTCGATCACGGAGAAACCCCACTCGTCGCGGGTCCTCATCAGATTCACCGGTGGCGCTCTGAACGCGGTGAGGGTGCGCTGGACGGGGGCTTCAGCGCCGTCCATTGGAAGTCGCCGGAGTCGGTGGTCCTTGCTGTGGCGAACGCCAGTGGCCCTGGGCTCTGGCAGGTGTCCCGGTAACCACGAGTGGCTCCACGCCAGGAGCGCCGAGAGCGAGGACAAGGGAGGGCTCCACGACCCTCGACGGCCGTCGCCAGGCCACCGCCAGCATCAGCCCGAATGCGGCCGCCATCTCGAGCCAATACCACCAGATCCCGGGTCGGTAGTAGGTGAGCACGGTCAGCGCGGACGCCGAGGCGATGACCACTCCCCATCGAGACCAGGAGCGCGAAGTAACGACAACCAGGACCAGCGCGATCGCCGGCGCCACGTAGTACGGGGTCATGACAGCCTCCGTGAGGCAACGAAGGGCGAGGGCGGCTGCGGCGAGCCAGACGATCGTGAGCCGGTCCTCGCGGTGACGAGCGGCTACGAAGCCGAGTGCGGCTGCCCCAGCCAGGCCCACCAAGCGTCCGGGACCGCCGGCCACCTCGCCGTTGCCAATGTGTGGGGCGACCAGGACCCAGGGAGTCGGGTGGTCGATCTTCGGGAAGGTGGGTTGGTCGAGGAGCACGTGGAGGGTCGCATGGGCGTTCGGGATCAAGAGGGCGAGAAGGATCGCTCCTGGGAGCACCGCTGCTCGGCCAAGCAGGCTGCCCCCCCTCCGGATGCCGAGCAGCCCGATGAAGACCGGGAGCAAGAGGACGACGTAGAGCTGCATCGCGAGGGCACCGCCAAGCAGCCATGCCGCCGACACCGTGCGGCCCTCGATCGCGCGGCTGAGTGCCAGTGCCGCCAGTCCGAGGGCCAACACGTCCTCGGGATGGCCCCATACGACGATGGCGGGCCAGACTGCGGCCGCCTCGGCGAGCAAGATGATGCGGCGGCGGAGCAACGAGGCGCCGAGCGTCCGTGCGAGCGCGTCGAGCCCGGCGAGCGCGACGGCCGACGTGGCCATCGTGACAGGTCCGATGAGCAGCCACTGCGAAGGTCGCGGCACGGCGAACGCGGGCGGGATCGAGGTGGTCAGGTTCAAGAGCTCGGACAGCTTCACGAACGGCGTGAGCAGGATCGCAAAGCCGGGAAGCGTCACGATCCCGCTGTGCAACGAATAGAGGTACGAGAATCCTCCCGACTCGATCCACCGAGAGGCGCGGATCGTGCCGAAAATGTCCGAGGGGTACGTCCAGAAGTCCGGGCCGTGGCCGACGACCGGGAGCCACCAGAGACTGTAAGCCATGCCGGTGACGACCACCGCACCAGTGAGCCAGACGATCCACCAGACGTTGGTCGGAAGAGCCGGGTCGCTCGTTGCCTGCGCAGCGTCACCGATGGGAGAAGGAAGTTCCGTCATTGTTCAGAGGATCGGTGCAGTAAGCGGGCCGAGGCCCTCGCCCCGGCCCGCTTACTGCCACGCCATTGGACTTGAACGCTCCCGCTACGCGCTCCCGCAAATTGTCGTTGTTGTCGTCGCCCCGGTCGCGTCTCCGTGCGTGTACACCTTGATGGCACCCGTAGTGCTGACTGTGTTCGAGAACCAGTAATTCTTGTTTGCAGTCGCACTCGTCGGAGGCGTGCTCTTGAGCCACGGACCGACGGTTGTCCCTGTCCGGCCTGTGGTCGTGCCGGCAAGCACCGTCAGCGCCCCCGGGAATGTACCGGTTTGGGCCTTGTAGGCCTCGACCGCGGTCTGGATCTCCTTCACTGTGGACTTGCACGAGGCTGCGGCCGCGTTGTGCGTCGTCGTGCCGACGGCGAAGATCACGATCGTGGCGAGGATCGCCAGGATGATGATCACGATGAGCAGCTCGATGAGGGTGAAGCCCTCGTCGTCCCTCCTCGCCTTCAGTCTCTCCAAGGTTTCTTGCACTGCTCTTCTCCTTCGTGATGTCTTCGAGCCGCTTCGGGCTCCTGTCTGTGGTTGTGCGGTCCCGCCAGGAGGAAGGGACCGGTTCGCGATTGATTCCCCTCCGTCGTCTATGCCGACACCTCCTTGCCTCGACCTGCCGCAAGTGTGAACCACGAATATCTACGGACGATCACGTGATGTGCACCTGTCGATAAATTCCGTACATCGCGGCGATCAGCGCGATCGCGACGAAGCCGACCACGACCCCCACGAAGAGGATCACCGCGGGCTCGAAGAGGGCCGTGAACCGATTGAGCTTGTAGTCGAGCTCGCGGTCGAAGTAGGTCGCAGCGGTCTCGAGCTGGTCGTCCATCGTGCCGGTCCGCTCCCCGATCAAGAACATATGGCGGGCGGTCGCCGGGAAGAGACCCGAGGCGATGAGCGGGCCTGCGAGCCCTTCGCCGCGCATCAGGGCCAGCCTGACTCGTCCCAAGCCGTCGCGGAACACGCGGTTGGTCGTGGTGTCGGTCGTGACTGCGAGCGCGTCGGGGAGCGGGACGCCCGCGGCCACCATCGAGTAGAGGATCCGGCAGAAGCGCTCGATGACCGCGGTGAGGATGAGGTCGCCTGCGACCGGCAGCTTCAAGAGGAGCTTGTCACGAATTTGCCGCCCTCGCTCGGTGAACATGGCGAGGAGCACGAGGAGCACGACCAGTGCAAGGAACCCGATGATGGGCAGGTAGTCGTTGGTGAAGAAGTTCGCCGCCCCCATGAGCATCCGGGTCACGAGCGGCAGCTTCGCTGTCAGTGAGGCGAAGAAGGTCTTGAAGTGGGGGAGCGCGATGCCGACGATGACCGCGATCGCGAGGATCGCGAAGCACATCACAATCGTCGGGTACATGAGGGCGGAGACCACCTTGCGGCGGGCCTCGATGTCGCGCTCGATGTAGTCCGCGAGCTGGTCGAGCACCGTGTCGAGGTTCCCGGTCAGCTCCGCCGACCGCAGGATGCCCAGGTAGTAGGGCGGGAAGACGTCGGGATGCGCGGAGGCGGCGCCCGCGAAGGTGTCTCCCCCCCGGAGCGCGTCGGCCATCTCGGCGAGCACGATGGCGAACCGCCTGTTGCCGAGCTCCTCGGTCATCACGTCGAGCGCCTCGAGCACGGGGATGCCCGAGCGCGTGAAGACCGCCATCTGGCGGGAGAAGTGCATGAGGTCGCGGCGCTTGACCGTCTTCTTGGTGATCTCGAGCGCGAGGACGTTGCGCTTCTCCTTCACCTCGACCGGCGCGAGGTCCCGCGCGACGAGGGCGCGCCGGGCGGCGCCGAGCGTCAGGGCCTCCTCCACCCCCGAGACCGTGGCGCCGTCGGCGCCTATCGCCGAGTAGCTGAATTTGGGCATCGCCGCTCCTTCCCCTAGAGCGCGTAGATCGTGCGCAGGACCTCGGCCACCGTGGTGATGTCCTGCTCGACGAGGTGGACCGACTCCTGGCGCAGGGTGCGCATCCCCTGGGAGACCGCCATGCGCTGGAGCTCCTCCTGGGTGGCCCACCCGACGATCAGGCGCTTCAGCTCCGGGGTGATCCGCATGACCTCGAACACGCCGATGCGGTCCCGGTAGCCGGTGCCCCCGCAGAAGTTGCACCCCTCGCCACGCCAGAAGGTCGACTTGGGCTCGCCGCCGCTGTCCTCGTAGAAGGCGAGCTCGTCCGCGCTCGGGCGGTAGGGCACCTTGCAGCTGGGGCAGGTGCGGCGGACCAGGCGCTGGGCGACGATCGCGATGACCGACGACGCGATCAGGAAGGATTCGATCACCATGTCCAAGAAGCGGTGGAGCGCCGCAGCGCAGTCGGTCGCGTGGATCGAGGAGAGGACGAAGTGGCCGGTGAGCGCCGACTGGACCGCCACGCGCGCGGTGTCGACGTCGCGGATCTCACCGACCAGGATCGCGTCGGGGTCCTGGCGGAGGATCGAGCGCAGCCCGGTCGCGAAGGTGATCCCGGCCTGCTCGTGGGTCTGGATCTGGTTGATGGTGGGGAAGACGTACTCGACGGGGTCCTCGATCGTCATGATGTTGCGGTGCGGCTCGTCGATCTCGGCGAGGGCCGCGTAGAGCGAGGTGGTCTTGCCGCTCCCGGTCGGGCCCGCGCTCAGCACCATGCCGAAGGGGTAGCGGATGAGCTGGGAGACCTGCTCCTGGGTGTCGGGCGGCATGCCGAGGTCGCTCAGGCGGATGAGCGAGCGCCCCTTGTCGAGGATCCGCAGCACGCAGCACTCGCCCCAGATCGTGGCGACGGTCGAGACCCGGATGTCGATCTCCCGGCCGTCGACCTCCATCGTGAGCTGCCCGTCTTGTGGACGGCGGCGCTCGACGATGTTCATCGAGGCCATGATCTTGAAGCGGCTGGTGAGCGCCGGGGCCATGGCGATCGGCAGCGTGATCGCGTCGTGCAGCGCCCCGTCGATGCGGAACCGGACCCGGAGATGCTCGCCCTGGGGCTCGATGTGCACGTCGGACGCGCGGTCGCGCAGCGCCTGGGTGACGATGAGCTGGGCCACCTGGACGACCGGCGCGTCGTCGGCGACCGCGACCGTCGTGGTGAGCTCCTGGGGGCGGCGCGGGGCCTCGGTCGCCTCGAATGCCTGGATGTGGCGCTGGATGTGCCCGAGCGCGCGGTACGAGGTGTCGATGGCCCGCCGGACGTCCGAGCGCGGCGCCACGGCGATGCGCACCGGCCGGGGGACCGCGCTCTCGACGGCGGCGGTCACCTCGGGCGTCGGATCGGCCACCGCGACGAGCACCCCGTCCTCGTCGGCCGAGACAGGGACCGCCAGATGGCTCCTTGCGATGCTCTCGGGGAGGAGGTCCGCCGCGTCGGCGCTGGGGGTGGCGTGCGACAGATCGACCATCGGGAAGCCCAGGTGCTCGGAGAGCGCCAGCGCGAGGTCGGCGTCGCTCAGCGCGCCCTGCTCGACGAGGATCGTGCCCAGGCGCCGGCCCGAGGAGGTCTGCTGGACGAGCGCGTCGGCGAGCTGGGTGTGGGTGATCATGCCTGCGCCGACGAGGAGCTGCCCCAGGGGCGCGCGGGCTCCCTCCGAGAAGCCACTGTCCCCGGCCGCGTGGGCAGCGTGCTGCGCGGTCACCGACACCGCCCGTCCCCGATCGCTCCCAAGGCTCCCGCCCCCTCCTCGCTTCCGCAGCGCCGCGGCACCAGCCGTCCCGCCGGGCACCATCGTCGCGAAGTGCGCTCACCGCGTTCTCCAAAAAAGGTCAACAGTTGATCAACCGTGCGGCGTTTCGAGGACGTGCGCTGCCCGATCGGGATGCCGATGCACGCGCAATGCGATGATCCGGGCCCTCGAGGTCTCCAAACGGTTGCAGCAGCGTTTCGCCTTCGGTGCAGCGATGCGGGTAGCGCCTTGGTGTGCGCGGCGGCGTGACGGGTGCGGACGACTGCCGCCATTCGTTGCGTCGCAAGACGCCGGATGGCGCAGCGTCCGGCGGCCGGCAGGCCCGGTGAGGGGTGCAGGTGCCGGTGCAGGCTGCCGCGCCGGGTCTTTGCACCACCGACGCAGACCCCCCGTCTCGGTCCTTCTTGCTCGCGATGCACCACGCGCCGATAATCTCCGCAACGGCGGATGAGCACGGTGCTCGCGCACGGAGGGGGGCAGGCCATGACAGGCGCTGCTGCAGCGGGCGAGCTTCGGTTCGACCCACCGGGGCCCGGGCCCTGGACGCTCGACCCGGTCCATTTCCCGCGGCCGGTGACCCGGTACTGGGCGGAGACCCACCCGGACCCGTTCAGACGGGGGACGGCGGCGTTCGGACGGTTCCTCGGGCTGCCCATGGACGGGATGAAGACCGCGTACGTGAACGGCTTCTGCTACAACCAGCCCCAGCCGGTCCCCCCCGACGAGATGCCCGAGCGCATCGGGCGCGCGGAGGAGGTGGTGCGCGGGCGGCTGTGGCGCGAGCAGCTCTCGGAGTGGGAGGAGCGGCTGAAGCCCGCCTCGATCGCCGCGCACCGGGCGATCCAGGCGGTCGACCCCGACGGGCTCGGCGCAGAGGAGCTGGCCGGGTACCTCGTGCGCTGCCGGGACCACCACGCGGCGATGATCGCCCAGCACATGAGCCTGTCGGGCTCAGCGATCGCCCCGACGATGCTGCTCGTGACCCAGGCGGGGGAGTGGACGGGGCGGCCGCCGGCAGAGCTCCTCGTGCTCACGAGCGGCGCGGCGGCGGTCTCCGCGGGGAGCTCGGAGGAGTACGAGCAGCTGCTCACCGCGCTGCGGGCAGACCCGGCGGCGATGGCGCTCCTCGAGTCCGACGGCGACGCCGCCGAGGTGCTGGCCGAGCTGCGCGGCCTCGGCGGGGCGGCCGGGCCCGCGGTCGCCGCCTACCTCGACCTCGTCGGGTGGCGGCCCCTCGACGGCTTCGACATCTCCGAGCCCGCCGCGCTCGAGCTGCCCGACGCGCTCTTGCGCGCGCTGCGCGGCGCGCTCAGCGGACCCGAACGGGCCGGGCACGACGTCGAGGAGCGGATCGCCGCGGTCCGCGACGACGTGCCCGCCGCCAGGCGCGCCGAGTTCGACGAGCTGGTCGCCGAGGCCCGCCTCACCCACCACCTGCGCGACGAGCGGGGCGTCTACAGCGACATCTGGGCGTCGGGCCTCATGCGCAGGGCCGCGCTCGCGGCCGGGCGCCGGGCGGCGACGGAGGGGCGGGTCCACGAGCCCGTCCACATGGTCGACGCGAGCCTCGACGAGATGCGCGCGCTCCTGACCGGCGAGGGGGGCCCGTCCGCCGACGAGCTCGCCCAGCGCGCGGCCTCCCGGGGCGCGCACAGCGCCAAGGACGCGCCCGCGCTCTTGGGTCCAGCGCCCGAGCCGCCGCCCGACATGGCGGGCCTGCCGCCGGGCGCCGCCCGGCTCTACGGCGCGATGGCGGCGGGGATGGCGATGATGTTCGGCGCAGGGCAGCTCGAGCACGAGGCGCAGCTCCTGCGCGGCCTCGGGGCGAGCCCCGGCGTCTACGAGGGGCCGGCCCGGGTGGTGTCGGCCCCGGGCGAGTTCGGCCGGATCGTCCAGGGCGACGTGCTCGTCACCCAGGCCACCTCCGAGGCGTTCAACATCCTGCTCCCGCTCCTCGGGGCGATCGTGACCGACAGCGGCGGCCTCCTCTCGCACTCCGCGATCGTGGCGCGCGAGTACGGCATCCCCGGGGTGGTGGGGACCCGGGAGGCGACCGCGCGGATCGCCGACGGGGCGCGGGTGCGCGTCGACGGCGGCGCCGGGGAGGTCGCCGTCCTCGGATGACCGGGGTCGTCCCCCTCGCCGAGGCGCGCGACCCCGCGCGCTACGGCTCCAAGGCCGTCGGGCTCGGCGAGGCGATCCGCGCCGGCCTCCCCGTCCCCCCCGGGATCGCCCTGTCGGGGGCGGCCGTCGAGGCGGTCGCGACCGGCGACGCGGCGGCGACCGCCGAGATCACCGAGGCCGCGACGCCCCTCGCCGCGCCCCTCGCCGTGCGCTCCTCGGCCGCGGACGAAGACGGCGCCGAGGCGAGCTTCGCCGGCCAGCACGTCACCCTCCTCAACGTCGCCTCGGTCGACGACCTCGTGGACGCGCTGTGTGAGATCTGGTGGTCGGCCAACTCCGACTCGGCGATCTCGTACCGCCAGCGGGTCGGCCTCGTCACCCGGCCGAGCGTCGGGGTGGTCGTCCAGTCGCTCCTCGACCCCGACGTCGCGGGGGTCATGTTTACGCGCCACCCGGTGACCGGCGCCGACCAGCGGATGGTCGAGGCCAGCTGGGGGCTCGGCGAGGCGGTGGTCGCAGGGCTGGTGATCCCCGACAGCTACGTCCTGGACCGCGCGGGGGCGCTCGTCGGCTCCACTCCCGGCCGAAAGCAGGTCGCGGTGCGCGCGGCCCCCGGGGGCGGCACCGTCGAGGTGGCCGTCGAGGCGGGCCTCGTGGAGCGCCCCTGCCTCGACCCGGCACAGCTCGGGGCGCTGGGACGGCTCGCCACGCGTTGTGAGGAGGTGTACGGGGAGGGCCGGGACATCGAGTGGGCGATCGCCGGGGGCACGCTCTACCTGCTGCAGTGCCGCGCGGTCACGACCCTCGGGAAGAGGGCCGGCGGGGGAGGGGCTGGCGTGGGTGGGCAGTCGGAGGCGGTAGGGGCGGCCGGGACGGCGGAGGTGCAAGGGGCCGAGCTGGGGGCCGTCCCCCTGTTCGCAGACCTCGACGACGCCGAGCGCGCCGAGGTCGCCCGGCTCTTCAAGGAGCGCCGGTTCGCCGCGGGGGACACCGTGATCCACGAGGGCTCCGGCGGGGCGGCCTTCTACCTGATCGACTCGGGAGAGGCGAACGTCCTCGTCGGCGGGGTCGCGCGCGCCGCCCTCGGGCCTGGCGACTGGTTCGGGGAGATCGCACTCATCGACGAGGGGCCGCGCTCGGCGACCGTGGCCGCGGCGAGCGACCTCGTCTGCCGAGGAGTGACGATCTGGGACTTCCGACCGCTCGTCGAGGCGAACGGCGTCATCGGCTGGAAGCTCCTCCAGGCGATGGTGAAGAAGCTCCGAGCCGCCGAGGCTGCCGAGCGGTAGGCGTAAGGCGTTGCACCGGCTGCTCGACCGTGACGTCGCCGTCGCCGTCGCGGACGTTTCACTGACCGCGTGTCCGGCCCACAAGGCGTTCCCCCGACACGACCACCGGCCCCGACCAGCGGCCGCAGAGCGATCCGAGCCGGACCGGCTCCCCGCACCACCGGCGAAATTCGTGGGTGGCACGAGGAGCGGGCCGTGCTCAGATCACACCGTCAGCCCGTGACGGCGTATAGCTGGTCGCTCGCGAGGGTCGCAGTCCGAGCGTTTCTTCACTTCAAACGATGATGTCCTTCACTCACATTCCTCGACGCGGGGCATCATGCACGTGCCGGAGGAGGTAGCCGCTCGAGGTGCGCCTCGATGACTGTCGTGTGCATATGGCACGCACGATTCGAGACTCCGCCACCCCCGTGTCCGAAGAAGGTAGCGTGGCCCAGAGCGCACGCATCCATGCGCGCGTAACACAGAAAGGGGGAGCGAAGATGACCTCGCTCACGGGCGGAGTGCAAGAGCCGGTCGAGATGGAGGAGCCCCCCGTCGGAGCTGCGCCGGCCCACTCGGTGGCAGATCCTGCGCCGCTGGGGTTGGCTGCCTTCGCGATGACGACGTTCGCGTTGAGCATCGCCAACACCAACATCTGGGGGGCTGCCTCCAACACGGCTTTAGCGCTGGCTCTCGTCTACGGAGGGACGGCCCAGTTGCTGGCCGGGATGTGGGAATTCAAGAGGAAGAACACGTTCGGGGCGCTGGCGTTCACCTCCTACGGCGCCTTCTGGATCTCCTTCTTCGTCCTGGTCAAGTTCATCGCCCCGGGCGTGAAGCCCAGCGACTTGCCAGTGGTGATCGGGGTGTTCCTCCTGTGCTGGACGATCTTCACCTTCTACATGATGATCGCGACGGCGGGGATCAGCGTGGCCGTGGCCGCGGTCTTCGTGGTGCTCGAGATCACCTTCATCCTGCTCACGATCGGTGCGTTCGACTCGAACGCGACAATCACCAAGGTCGGGGGGTGGTTCGGCGTGGCGACGGCGGCACTGGCGTGGTACGCGTCGTCGGCGGGCGTGCTCAACGAGACGCTGAAGAAGTCGGTTCTGCCGACCTGGCCGCTCGGCCGGTAACGAAGCGGCCCGACCAAGCAGGCTCTGGCAGCGACCCGGCAGCGGCCCGGTCGGGTCCTGCCGGGCCTGGCCGGGTCAGCTCGATCGGCGCAAGACGGACTGAAGGGCGTCCAGTACCGAGGCGTCGTCGATCGTCGACGGGATCGGCTCATCGACCCCGTCGACGATGGCGCGCATGGTCTTTCGCAGGATCTTCCCCGAGCGGGTCTTGGGCAGGGCAGCCACGACGTCGGCCTGGCGAAGGCTGGCGACCGCGCCGACCTTGGTCCGGACCAGCTCCACCAGCTCCGCGCTGATGACCTCGGGGTCACGGCCGACTCCCGCCTTCAGGACGACGAAGGCACGGGGCACCTGGCCCTTCAGGTCGTCGGCGACGCCGATGACGGCGCACTCGGCGACGTCGGGGTGCGCGGCGATGATCTCCTCCATCTCACCGGTGGACAGGCGGTGCCCCGCGACGTTGATCACGTCGTCGACCCGCCCCATGACGAACAGGTAGCCGTCCTCGTCGAAGTGGCCGCCGTCACCGGTCAGGTAGTACCCCGGGACCCGGGACAGGTAGGTCTCGACGTAGTTGTCGTCGTTCTCCCACAACGTCGTCAAGGTGCCCGGGGGGAGCGGGGTGTGGATCATGATCGCACCTTCGGTGCCCGCGTCGACCTCGTTGCCCTCCGGGTCGAGGACCCGGACGTCGTAGCCGGGGACCGGGACGGTCGGCGACCCGGCCTTCACCGGCTTGGGGTCGAGCCCCATCAGGTTGGCGACAATCGGCCACCCGGTCTCGGTCTGCCACCAGTGGTCGATGACCGGCACCCCGACGTGCGCGCTCGCCCACGAGTACGTCTCGGGGTCCAGGCGCTCGCCGGCGAGGAACAGGTACCGGAGCGTCGACAAGTCGTAGCGGGCGAGGAGCGCACCCTCTGGGTCCTCCCGCTTAATGGCCCGGAAGCTCGTCGGGGCGGTGAAGAGCGTCTTGATCCCGTGCTCGGAGATCACCCGCCAGAAGGCGCCGGCATCGGGAGTCCCGACCGGCTTGCCCTCGTAGAGCAGCGTTGCGCAACCGGTGAGGAGCGGGGCGTAGACGATGTAGGAGTGCCCCACGACCCATCCGACGTCCGAGGCGGCCCAGTAGCCCTCCCCGGGGTGGGTGTCGTAGATGTTGGCCATGCTCCAGCGCAGCGCCACGGCGTGGCCGCCGTTGTCGCGCACCACCCCCTTCGGCCGTCCCGTCGTGCCCGAGGTGTAGAGGATGTAGAGCGGATCGGTGGCGGCCACGGGCACGCAGTCGGCCGGTTCGGCCCGATCCATCGCCTCCGCCCAGTCGACGTCCCGGTGCTCGACCATGGTGGCTTCGGCCTGCGGTCGCTGGACGATGACGCAGTGGTCCGGCTTGTGGCTCGACTCCTCGATCGCCGCGTCGAGCAGAGGCTTGTACTCGATGACCCGGTTCGTCTCGATGCCGCAGGATGCCGAGACGACAACCTTCGGCCGGGCGTCCTCGATCCGGATCGCCAGCTCGTGCGAGGCGAAGCCGCCGAAGACGACCGAGTGCACCGCCCCCAACCTGGCGCAGGCGAGCATGGCGACTACCGCCTCGGGGACCATCGGCATGTAGATGACGACCCGGTCGCCGTGGCCGACGCCGAGACCGCGCAGCACGCCGGCGAAGCGGGCCACCCGGTCACGCAGTTGCTCGTAGGTGTAGGTGGCCTTGGTGCCGGTCACCGGGCTGTCGTAGACGAGCGCGGCTTGCGATCCGCGTCCGTCCTCGACGTGGCGGTCCACCGCGTTGAAGCACGTGTTGAGCTCGCCGTCGGGGAACCACTTGAAGAAGGGCGCCGACGACGCGTCGAGCACCACGGTGGGCTCGCGGTACCAGCTGATCGCCTTGGCCGCCTCACCCCAGAACCGATCTGGGTCTTGGATGCTCGTCTGCCATGCCTGCTCGTACGCGCCCATCGACCGGCCCTCCTCGGCGAGGTGACCGTCACGTCATCGGGTCTCGGCGGACGCCCCTCGCCTGCAGGCGACATTACACCGGCACCACGCGAGGCCACCGGGGCGCGGGGCGCTCCGGTGGGCGCTGGGCGCTGGGCTCCGCGCGCGTGCCGAGGATCTCGCAGCTTCGACGACCCCGGTGTTACCCTCGCCCGGATTGCTCCGGGCGACGACGCGAGTCGGTGAGGACGCGCGCGCTCGCGCAGACGAGAGGAGCGGGAATGTGCAGCTGCCGTGAAGCGTTCGGACGGTGGCCCGGCGACCGCCGACGGCGCGGACTGCCCAGGCCCCTCGCGAACCGGAGAGCCTGAGACGATCTCTGCGTCTCGGAGAGCAGGCGTGCGGCCGCGGGTAGGGATCCTCTGGCGCGGCGCGCGGGGAGCGGAGCGGCCCGCCGCGGACCGGGGCCTCGGGCCGCTGTTCGACGCGCTCTGCGCGGCGGGGGTCGACGCCGTGCCGGTTCCCTTCGGCGACGAGCGTGTCGAGGAGGTGCGCGCACAGCTGCGGGACCTGGCCGGGCTGCTCGTCTGGGTGAACCCGATCCAGGACGGCGCCACCCGGAGACACGTCGACGAGCTGCTCGAGGAGGCGGCCGCGCGCGGCACCTGGGTGTCGGCCCATCCCGCGGTGATCCGCAAGATGGGCACGAAGCAGGTGCTCTTCGAGACCCGCCACCTCGGCTGGGGCACCGACACCGGGCTCTACCGGTCCGCCGACGAGCTCGCCGAGCGACTGCCCTCCCGGCTGTCCCGCCACGGGCGGCTCGTGGTCAAGCAGGGGCGCGGCAACGGCGGCAACGGCGTGTGGAGCGTGCAGCTCGCCGACCCGCGCGTGCCGGCGACGCTCGGCTCCGACGTGCTCGTGCGCGAGGCGCGGGCCAAGGAGGAAGCACCGACCGAGCGGATGCGGCTCGGCGAGCTCGTCGAGCGCTGCGCGCTGGTGCTCCCGTGGTCCGGCGTGCTCGTCGACCAGCCGTACCAGCGCCGCCTCGGCGAGGGGATGATCCGCTGCTACTTCTCCCACGACGAGGTCGTCGGCTTTGCGCGGCAGTGGCCGAAGGGGCTCCTCGATGCGGACGGCGCGGCCTCGCTCCCCGGCCGTGCGCCGGCGATGGAGCCCGCGGACGCCCCGGCCTACCGGGCGCTCCGGGCGCGCGCCGAGCACGACTGGGTGCCCGAGATGCTCCGGGTCCTCGGGCTCCACACCACGGACCTCCCGGCCATCTGGGACGCCGACTTCCTTTTCGGGACACGCAACGAAGACGGCGGGGACGAGCGCTACGTCCTGTGCGAGATCAATGTCAGCGCGGTCTGGCCGTTCCCCCCTTCGGCGACGCCGATCCTCGCCCGCAACGCGGCGGCACGCGTGGGCGCAAGAGGAGCGGGATCAGCAGGAGGCTAGGCGGCTCGGAACGCCAACGTTCTAGGCTTCGGGCGCGAGCAGCGGAGGGGCGCCGTGGCGCAAGGGGTCATGCACGAAGAGACCTGCAGGCCGTCCGCCCGGCCGAGCCGGCGGCGGCGGGCTGCGTGCGCACTGCTCGGGGTCCTGATGGCGGTCGTGGCCCCGGTCGTCCTGACCGGCTGCACGTCCAGCGCCGGCGGCGCGAAGACAGGAGTGCCTGCGACACTGGCGCCGGGCGGCTCGACATTCACAGGCGGGACGCTGCCCAAGAAGCTCCACACAGTCGTCAAGAGCGGCACACTCACAGCTGGCGGAGCGGACACAAGCGCGCTGCGGACATCGGCGGGCTGATGTGCACGCTGAGCCGCGTGCAGGAAGGACGGGCGAAGGAAGAGGGGCTCTGCGCAAAGGCCGGTCCGAGACGCGCGGGGTGCGGACCGCCGTCGTGGTCTTGGCGCTCGGCGGATGCGTGCTCGCCGGCTGCGGCACCGGCACCGGCGGCGGCGTGCCGAGCGCAGGCACAACGAGCACGACCGCGGCCACGTCCCCTGCGCCCACGACCGTCTCGGTCGGCTCCGCCCTCGCCACGGCGACGACGGCTGAGCAGGACGCCAGGGCGGCCTACGAGGCGGTGATCGGGAAGTTCGGTGTGGTCGAGCCGTTCCCCGCGATCGCCGCCCAAGAGACCCGCCACATCGAGATCCTGGACCACCTCGCCGCCCGGCACGGCGTGGCACTCCCTACTGGACCGATCACCGCCACGGCGCCCCCGGCGACGATCAAGGCGGCGTGCCAGCTGGGCGCGCGAACCGAAGCACACCTCGTGTCGTTGTACGCCCGGCTCATCGCAGAAGTCCCCGTCCACCCCGACCTCGTCAAAGCGTTCGGCGACCTCCGTGCCGCCGCACGTGTCCATGCGCTCCCGGCCTTCGAGCGGTGCGCGTGAGCGGCGACGCGCGGCTCCGGCAGCGCCCCGCCCGGCGCTCCGGCGCGTGACGGACGCGGGCGGGTGCCGCCACTCGTTGGGTCGCAGATCCCGAGTGGCGCAACCGTCCGGCGGCCGCCACCAGCGCCCGGTACGCGGAGAGCCGACCTCATCCCGTCCCGGCCGGCACGTTCCCGCGGGAACGCGCTAGGCCCTCGAGCTCTTTCGCTCGCGCTCGTCGCCAGGGGCAACAGCGCCCGCAGAGGCAGGCCCGCCGGCTCTGCTGGCTTTGCCGGGGGAGGCCGACGCGCGGCCGGCAGCGCCCCGCCCCGCGCTCTGGCGCGTGACGGACGCGGGCGGGTGCCGCCACTCGTTGGGTCGCAGATCCCGAGTGGCGCAACCGTCCGGCGGCCGCCACCCGCGCCCGGTACGAGGAGAGCCGACCTCGTCCCGTCCCGGCCCGCACGTTCCCGCGGGAACGTGCCAGGGGCTGGGGAGCGTCCGGCGGCCGGTACCCGCTCACGGTGCGCGGAGAGCCGACCTCGTGCTGCCGCGCCGACCCTGGCCCACCGGCGCAGATCCCGCCGCCTCCTCCTACGGGCTGGGACGTCTCGGCAAGAACGCGCCCGGTCCCGGCTCGGCGCGCACGCTCAGTGGGACACCTCGTCGTCGACCGAGAGGTCCTCGCGGAGGTCCTCGCGGAGGCGATGATGATGCCCGGGGTGCCTGAAGTGGCTGAAGTGGCCGAAGTGGCCGCTCATGATCGGCGAGGCTGCTACGAGGATGACCCCCACGACCGCCACCGCCAGGCCGAGGGTCTCGAACGTCAGTGCGACGGCGCTCCGGTCGAGGTAGTCGTGGTAGAGGCCGACCCCGAACGCGATGCCCGCGATCGGTTCGATGGCGGTCGACGCGGGCAGCGACGCGGACAGCGGAGCCTCTTCGAAGGCGGTCTGTGCCAGCAGCATGGCGACGATCGCCACTCCGAGCAGGGTGTACGCGGGCCAGCTGGTCAGCATGGCCAGCACGCCATGGTCGAGCGAGGCCATGGTGCGCTGGGTGAGCGCATCCTGCAGGCCGTAGAGGAAGCCCGCCGCGCTCGCAAGCAGGGTCGCCTGCCGGTAGGGGGTCTGGCGCCGGGAGATCGTGACGAGCGTGCTCGCCAGCACGGCGACCACCCCGGCACCGAGCACCCAGTTGGTCCACGGAACGTAGCCGTTGTACCTGCCGTGGGGATCTCCCGCGACGACGAAGACGGTCAGGCCTGCGAGCAGCAGGACGCACCCGACCCACTCGCGCACCCCCAGGCGCCGGCGGCTCCAGATGGCGGCCAGCGGCAGGGCGAAGAGCAGGTTGGTCGCGATGACCGGCTCGACCAGCGCAAGGTCTCCCGTCTTCAGCGCGGAGGCTCCGAGCACCTGTCCCACCACCATCGTCGCGATGCCGGCGAGCCACACGGGGCGCTGGACGAGCTTGATGAGGAGGAGGAACGAGAGCCGCTCGTCCGGAGGCTCCTGGGCAGCGACTCGCTGCTGCACCACGAACCCCACTGCGAGGAACAGCGCGGCGCCGAGCGAGAGCGCGATCGTCAGTGCCACAGGACGACGCCGTACCCGTTGGAGAGCTCCCGCACGCTCTCGTAACTATGCACCACAGCCTGCTGAGGCAACGTGCAAGACCCGGCCAGACCCGTGCCGACCAGGGGCGGGGCGGCGGCAGGGGGCGGTGCCACCGGTTCTGCCAGGTCGGGCGCCGCCTACGACGGTGTCTGCCCCGACGGCTGGGAGGCGCGCCCTGTCTCCCGGCGCTGCGTGCGCTGCAGGCAGTGGATGAGGGGAGAGGTGTCGAGCGTGACGATGCCGGCAAGGAGAAGGCCGATGCCCACGCCGATGCCGATCAGCCAGGGGCCGGTGCGGATGTGCTCGTGGAACAGCACGATGCCGAAGACGATCGCCACCGAGGGGTCGACGGCATCGACCACCGGCATGCTCGAGGCGAGCGGCCCGGCTTCGTAGGCACTCTGGACGAGCAGGAGCCCGATGATCGCCGTCGCAGCCATCGCCCACAGCTCCCAGCTCTCGAGGCCCGTGACGAGCCCGTGCTCGAAGCGAGGGATCACCGCCTTGATGAGCGCCTCCTGGGTCGCGAGCATGATCCCGGCGGCCAGCGCGTACAGGGAGGAACGGAGCGGGCCCACCCTGGTGCGGCCGACGGTGACGACGAGCACGCTGAGCCCGGCCGCGACTCCAAGGGCCAGGATCCACTGATCGACCGGGGCAGAAGGCCGCCCCGCCCCCGGGGAGCCGGACGCGATGCCCACGGCGAGGCCGACGCCGACGGCGACAGCCCCGGCCCACTCGCGCCACGTCATGCGCATGCCACGCCAACGCACCGAGATCGGCAAGGCGAAGAGCAGCTCGCTCACGACCAGGGGCTGGACGAGCACGAGCGGGCCGAAGCTGAGCGCGAGCGCCTCGAGGACTGTGGCGAAGAAGGCGAGCCCGATGCCGAGCAGCCAGAGCCGGTCCTGGGCGAGGGCGAGGATGAGCCGGAACGACAGCGCCTCGCCTTCGGGGCGGGTGCTCGCTGCACGCTGCTGGAGCACGCCGCCCGCGGCGAAGCTCGCACCCGCGAAGAGCGCGGCCACGATCGAGATGGCTTCGTCACCGCCGCCCACGAGCTGTCTCCTCTACCGGGAGCTCGACGTGCGAAGTCGGCGTCGGAGGGACCGGGCGCGCTCGTCCGCTCCGGGGCAGCCCCGTCCGCGGAAGGTCCGAGACCCGATGCACCCCGCCAACCGAGACCCTCCCTCGTGCTCCACGCCGCTCCCGTCTCGCTGGCCGCGCTTGGCCCCCCAGCCAGGCAGCCACTCCGATGCTACGAGCGTCGAGGGGACCCGCCTCGTGCTCGCGCCCCGCCGTTGCAGCGCCGTCCGGCGCGTGGTCAACTCCACTCGCCTGGCTGACGATCACCGACGATGGGAGACGCCGATGTCGCTGCCCACCCCCACGTTGCACACGGTCCGCCTGCGGCTGCGTCCCTTCGATGAGCTCGATGCGGACGACCTGTTTGCAATGCACAGCAGTGCGAACGTGATGCGCTATTGGGACGCGCCCTTGTGGACCGAGCGCGACCGCGCTGAACGGTTCATCGCGGCCTGCCGGCAGATGTCCGAGGAGGGCTCCGGAGTGCGATTGGCCGTGGAGCGTGACTGCGACGGGGCGCTCATCGGCTGGTGCAGCGTGAGCCGATGGAACCCGGCGTACCGAAGCGCGTCGCTCGGGTACTGCTTCGACGATGCCGTGTGGGGCCAGGGCTACGCGACCGAGGCCGCGCGTGCAGTGCTGAGGTGGGCATTCGACGCGCTGGACCTGAACCGCGTCCAGGCCGAGACCGACACGCGCAACCTCGCATCTGCCCGCGTGCTGGAGAAGCTCGGGTTCGTGCGTGAAGGGACGTTGCGGGAAGACTGCATCGTGAACGGCGAGGTCTCCGACACGTGGGTCTACGGGTTGATCAAGAAGGAGTGGCGGCCGCTCTGACGTCGTGGCTCGAGGAGGCAGACCGGGGGGAGGTCGGGCTCAGGGCGCTTGTCGGGCCCAACAGGCAGGGGCCAGCCGTGGGCATGATGGTTGGTATGACGTCCAAGGCCAACATCGCCGTCAGCCTGCCGCCGCCCCTCGTTGACGCCGCACGGGCCGCCGTGGCCGAAGGTCGGGCTCCCAACGTCTCCGCCTATGTCGCGCACGCGCTCGAAGAGCAGATCAAGCTCGACGACCTCGACTCTCTCCTCGATGAACTGCTCTCAAAGAGCGGCTGGCCCCTGACCGGACTTCCGGAGCTCGTAGGCATTTGAGGTCCCGCGGCCGAGCAAAGTGCCAGGCAGGAACGCTGGAAGGTGGCCGGGGCCCGAGAAGGCGTAGGCACATGGGGGCCCGCTAAATCCGTCAATCTACCTGGAGTGCCGACTAGAGTTCGTAGGCGTGTACCTGCGGGAGACGAAGCGCCGCAACGCCGACGGCTCGGTCGTCAGCTACCTCCAGCTCGCCCACAACGAACGCCACCCGAGGACCGGTTCCCCGGTGGCCAAGGTGATCCACAACTTCGGCCGGGCGGACAAGGTCGACCGAGATGCGCTGCGCCGCCTCGTCGCCTCGATCAGCCGCTTCTTGGAGCCTGCCGACGCCCTGGCAGCGCTCGAGGGCTCCGACGTCGAGGTCGTCGACGCCCGCCGC
>DAHWOV010000069.1:0-31416 GCA_027339205.1 Acidimicrobiaceae bacterium
TTCGACGCCCCAGTACACGAACACCGCGGCGGCGAGGGCGACGACCACGGCCGCGAGGTACTTGGCGATGCGCACGATCAGGATCTCGAGGCGCCGAGGCGCCTCGGCCACCCGGACCAGCTCGGCCGTCTTGCCGAAGTAGGTGTGCGTCCCGGTCGCGCTGACCACGCCGCTCGCCTCGCCCCGGGCCACGAGCGAACCGGAATAGGCGGTGGCGCCCGGCCCCTTGTCGACCTGCGCCGACTCCCCGGTGAGCTGGGACTGGTCGACCTCGATCGAGCCGTCGGCGAGCTCGACGTCGGCGGGGACGATGTCTCCCACCCGCAGGTGGACCACGTCGCCGGGCACGAGCCCTGCGGCGGGGACCTCCTGCCATCTGCCGTCGCGGCGCACCCGCGCGGTCACGTTGAGCCGCTGGCGCAGCAGCCCGAGCGCGCGCTGCGCCTTGTTCTGCTGGAAGAACGAGAGCCCGGCGTTGAACACGAGCAGCGCCGCGATCACGACCGCCTCCACCCAGTTGCCCAGGTACAGCTCGATGCCGATCGCTGCTTCGAGCATCCAGGGGACGAGTCCCCAGAAGCCGCGGGCGAGAGTCAGCGCCCGGTTCGGGCGTGCCTCGGCGACCGCGTTGGGGCCCGACGCCTCGAGACGCTCGGCGGCTTCGGCGCTGCTCAGCCCGCCGAGGGCGGCCGTGGCAGCACCCGCCTCGGGTCCAGGTGCGATGGTTCGGGCTCCTGCCGGTGTCGGCATGGTGGTCCTCCAGGTCTCGAGCAGGTCTCGGGCGATCCCGTCTCGAGCCGCCTTCGTCTCGGGGCGTGCGTGCGGGCTCGTGCCGGCGCGCTGGCGTGCCCAATATGGACCCCTGTTCCAGAGGCTCCCTAGGGCCGTTGGTCCCGTTCGCGCCGCGCCGTGGGGGTCGGTGCTCATGCGTTGGCGAGCGGGAGGGCGTGTCAGCGGTGGCTGACCGGTCCTGGCGGGTGGAGCGGCTCGTGCACCCGCTGGAGGAAGCGCCGGTGGTGGCGCCCGGCGAGGTCCAGGTGGCGGTAGACGGCGAGCTTCGCCCAGTCCTCGACGAACACCCAGACGAGGCAGTAGATCCAGACGAAGCCGATCTGGGACCACGCGATGGGCGTGACGAGCCCGAGGCCGAAGCCGACGAGCAGGGTGGCGAGGGCCTTCGTGCCGACGGCCGACCACAGCACGCTGCGCGACGGCCAGGGGCGCTCGAGGAACGGGCCGCGGGCGCGGGCCACGAACAGGGTGAGGTGCCCGGCGATCGCGAGCTTCAAGAAGATGAAGGACTGGATCTGTGCGATGTCCAGGTGCAGCCAGAGCTTGGCCAGCACGAGCAGAAAGAACGTCTCGATGACGCCCACCGTGCCCAAGGTGGTCGCGAGGGTGAGCACCCGCCGCATGTCCCAGCGCACCGGTTCGGGGTCGACAGCGGTGTTGTCGAACGCGATGGTCATGATCGGCAGGTCGTTGAAGAGCGCGAGGAGGATGATCAAGATCGCGGTGATCGGATAGAAGTTGAAGACGATCATGGCGGCGACCACGAACAGGACGATGCGGATGGTCTCGGTGACCCGGTAGATGGCGTAGGAGGTCATCCGCTCGAAGATCCGCCTGGCCTGCTCGACGGCGGTCACGATCACCGACAGGCCCGGGGCGGTGAGGACGAGGGCGGCGGCCGCGCGTGCGGCGTCGGTCGCTCCCGACACGGCCACGCCGGTGTCCGCCTGCTTGAGCGCTGGGGCGTCGTTGACCCCGTCACCGGTCATGCCGACGATGTGGCCGCGTGCCTGCAGCGCCTTCACGATGGCGTACTTGTGCTCGGGGAACACCTCGGCGAACCCGTCGGCAGCCTCGACGCGCTGGACCTGCCCCGGGGTCAGCTCCTCGTGCGGGTCGTCGCCGAGGAGGGTGGCGGCGGGGACGATGTTGGTCCCGAGGCCCACCTCGCGTGCGATCTGCGCGGCGATGGCGGTGTTGTCGCCGGTGAGCATCTTGACCTCGATGCCCAGCGCCTTGGCCTTCGCGATCGTCTCGGCCGAGTCCGATCGCGGCGGGTCGGAGAGCGAGAGGAGCCCGAGGAGGTGCCAGTCGCCGTCACCGGTCTCTCCGCCGGTGGCTCCGCCTTCGACGCCGCCGTCAGCGCGCTCGATCTCGGCGGGAGCGACATCAGGAGCCCTGGGTCGTGACCTGCGCGCCACCCCCAGGGTTCGAAAGCCCCCGGCGGCCAGTCGTGCCACCGCGGAGTTGGCGGCCTCGGCATCCTCCTCGCTCAGGTGGCACAAGCCGAGCACGACCTGGGGCGCGCCCTTGGTGACGGTGAAGCTGGTGCCGTCGGCCGTCACGTCGGCCGTGGTGCGCTTGCTCACCGGATCGAAGGGGACGAAGCGGTCCTGGTGGAAGCGAGACAGCGCATCCTTGTCCTCGACCCCGGCGACCACCGCTCTGTCGATGGCATCGCCGGTGTCTGCGCGCGAGGCCAGCGCGCCGGCGAGGATGACCTCGCCCGGGTCCTTCGCCTCGATGACCACCGGGTCGCCGAGCTGCAGCTCGTTCTTGGTGAGCGTCCCCGTCTTGTCCGAGCACAGCACGTCGACGCCGGCGATCTCCTCGATGGACTCGAGGCGCGTGACGATGGCGCGCATCTTCGCGAGCGCCACTGCCCCCACGGCCATGGTGACGGAGAGCACGGCCGGCATGGCCACCGGGATGGCTGCCACCGTCAGGATGAGGGCGAATTGGACGAGGGTGAGGATCTTGGCGCCCCGGAACAGCTCGACGAGCACGAGCACGACGACGAGGGCGATGCTGAGGAAGATGAGGTAGTCGCCGATGGTGAGCACGGCCTTTTGGAAGTGCGAGACGGGTTGCGCGGCGGCGACCAGGCGCGTCGTCTTGCCGAAGTAGGTCCGCTCACCGGTGTCGGTCACCAGCGCCGTCATCTCGCCCTGGACGGCGACCGACCCCGAGAAGGCCACCTCGCCGTGCTGCTTGTCGACGGGCAGCGACTCGCCGGTGAGCGCGGACTGGTCCACGCGCAGGTACTCGCCGTCGAGGAGGACCACGTCAGCGGGGATGATCTCGCCGAGCGTGACGCGGACGAGGTCTCCGGGCACGAGCGCGGCTGCGTCGACCTCGTCCCAGCGTCCGTCCCGCCGGACGGTGGCGCGCAGCGCGAGCTGGCGCTTCAAGGCGGCGACGGCGTCTGCCGCCGTGTGCTCCTGCCAGAATCCGACCGCGGCGTTGAACACGAGCAGGATGCTCACGATCGCCACGTCGTCCCAGTGCCGCAGGATCCCCGAGAGGAGGTCGGCCACCTCGATCATCCACGGGATCGGACCCCAGACGAACGTGGCCAGCTCGGCCAGGACGCTCCGGGGCTTCTCGGCGATGGCGTTGGGTCCCACGTCGTCGAGACGCCGGGCGGCTTCAGCGGCCGTCAGCCCCTGGCCGTCGGTGTGGAGGTGCTCGAGCAGCTTGGCGATGTCGGCCTTCTCCGAGGGCGGACGTGGCGTCGCTGTCGGCGCGGACTGTGCCGCTGGCGGAGCTTGCTCGTCGCTCCGAGCAACGTCTTGGGTCGCGCCCTCGGCGGCGCTCTCCTGGGTTGCAGCGTCTCGTCGCCCGGCCATCCCTGCGCTCCTCGTCCCGTCGGCACTCTTCGTCGTGATCCAGACTGACGGATGTGCCGCCGACGGGCCAGGGCCACTGGTCCCGGCGAGTGATCACCCACCTGGCTCTGGAGGTCCTCCTTCGTCGGGGTTCATCGGCGCCTCATCTCCGTGACGAGGGGGGAGCTCCGTCCGCTCTGTCACGTCCGGCGCTCGCCGGCACCGCTCGCGTCGGAGGTGGCCGGCACCACCCGGGGCCCGCCACCCGCGTCGAGCCCGCCGGTGGGCGGCGCCGCCTGCCAGGCCTCGCCCGTGCGAACTGCCCACGCCGTGCGACCGGCGACCACCAGCCAGAAGAGCCCGAGTGCGACGAACAGCGCGGCGCCGGCCCAGTCGAGCCCGCTCAGGCTCCAGGATTGGGCGAGCGCGAGCGTGGCGACGGTGTAGGCGCCGAGGGGGAAGGTGAAGCCCCACCAGCCGAGCCCGTAGGGGAGCGGCCCCGTGCGCAGGTAGTGGACGAGGAGCAGCACCGCGGCGGCCAGCCACCAGATCCCGAAGCCCCACAGTGCGGTCGCAGCCAGCTTCGAGAGGGTCGCGACCGCCGGCTCGGCAGCCCCGAACACTCCGACCCCCGCCCCGGCCATCTTGACCAGGGCGAGGGCTCCCACGCCGATCGGGCCCAGCCCGATCCACAGAGACGGAGCCAGCCCGGCGTGGGGGAGCGGGTGCAGCACGAGACGGTGGTGCAGCATCGCGACGACGAGCAGGTAGAGCAAGAAGCCCATCCCCCAGAAGACGTAGGAGGCGAGCAGGAGCGCCCGTGCGACCGCGGGCGAGGCGCCGGGGACGAGCGGCACGAGCACGAGCGGGACGACGATGTTCACGACCGGCGGGATGAACCAGCCGCCGTTCACCGTCTCGGGGACGAGCTCGGAGCGCACGAAGAGCAGGTAGGCGAAGAGCACGCTCATCACGAAGGCGAGCCGCACTCCGACCCAGTCGAGGCCCTCGACGAGGTCGCGCACCGTCGGCGGGGAGAACCACGTCGGCCCGATCGCGGCGGCCGCCGCCGCGAGGACGAGGATCCCGCCGGGCACGGTGCCGTACAGCGCTCCGGTCACCGGGTCGCGCAGGTCCGAAAAGGCGGCGTCGCGGTGCCAGAGGAACCTGCCGACGTAGCCGGCGCCGAGGACGACGGCGAGCGCCGCTGAGAGCGCCACCATCACCTGGCCGAGGGTGCGGCCGGGCTGAGCGAGGGCGGCGACCCCGCCTGGGTTCGCCGAGGCGGCCACCCCCACGATGGCGGTCCCCATCACCGCGCCGAACCATCCCGGATGGAAGCCCCGCAGTCGGGCGAGCAGGGCGATGTCGTTGCTCGGAGCCGGAGCCGGAGCCGGAGTCTGGGCCAGAGCCTGAGCCCGGGCCGGAGCCTGAGCCGGAGGGCTCTCGGGGCTGATCGGCGTGGGGTTGGCGGCGCCCATCTGCGTCTCCTCCGACCTGGTACCCGGGTGGGTATCCATCCGGTCCAGCATCTCGGAAGCCTGGTTCGTCCCGGTTCGCGCTGAAAGGGCCGAAGGTCCCGGCGACGCCGTGGTACCCCACACGGCCGTGCGGGTCGGCCCGGGGTCAGGGGTGCCCGGTGCTCCGGTCCGGCTCGATGACGGTGCCGGCGCTCCCGGCAAGAAGGCGTGGGGCGTCGTCGAGCCGGCCGATGGCTGCGAGACCGCCGGTGGCAGTGACGAAGCGGCAGACGGCGTCGACCTTGGGCCCCATGGAGCCGGGGGGGAAGGCGCGTGCACGCAGCTCGGCGACCGAGGTCCGGCCGATCGGCCGTGCGTGAGGCGTGCCGTGGTCGATCTCGACCGCGGGCACGTCGGTCAGGATCACGAGGGCGTCGGCTCGGAGGTGCTCTGCGAGGAGGGCGGCCGTGAGGTCCTTGTCGATCACCGCCTCCACCCCGGCGAGGCGGCCGTCGGGCTGGCGGACGACGGGGATCCCGCCGCCGCCGGCGCAGACCACCACCGAGCCGCCGGCGAGGAGGGCGTCGACCTGGGCGATCTCCACGATCCCGCGGGGCTCGGGGGACGCCACGACCCGGCGGAAGCCCTTCTCGTCGGGCCGGACCGTCCAGCCGCGCTCCGCGGACAGGCGCGTTGCGGTGGCCTCGTCGTAGAGGGGGCCCACGAACTTCTGCGGATCGCCGAACGCCGGATCGCCGGCGTCGACCAGGGTCTGGGTGAGCAGGGCCGCGACGCCTCTCCCTGCCAGCGCGTTCTGGAGCGCCTGGAGGAGCCAGTAGCCGATCATGCCCTGGGTCTGCGCGCCGAGCACGTCGAACGGATAGGGGTGCTCCAGGTCGGGGTCCTTCTCGCTCTCTGCCGCCAGGAGGCCGACCTGCGGGCCGTTGCCGTGGGTGACGACGAGCTCGTGGTCGCGGGCGATCGGAGCCAGCGCGTCCACGGCGCGCAGGACGTGGCGCTCCTGGATCTCGGCGTCGGGCCGCTCGCTGCGCTCGAGGAGGGCGTTGCCCCCGAGCGCCACGACCACGCGCACGTCAGGCGTCCAGTCCAAAGAGCGTCGCGACCATGATCGCCTTGATGGTGTGGAGCCGGTTCTCGGCTTCGTCGAAGACGACGGAGATCGGCGACTCGAACACGTCGTCGGTCACCTCCATCGCCTCGAGCCCCCGCCTTTCGAAGATCCGCCGGCCGATGTCGGTGTCGGTGTTGTGCAAGGACGGCAGGCAGTGGAGCAGCTTCACCTGAGAGTTGTGGGTGGCCGCCACCAGCGCGGCGTTCACCTGGTAGGGCTGGAGGAGGTCGATGCGCTCGTCCCACAGCTCGTCCGGCTCGCCGAGGGACAGCCAGACGTCGGTGTAGAGGAAGTCGACGCCGTCGACGCCTTCACGCGGGTCGTCGGTGAGGGTCAGCGAGCCCCCGGAGGCCGCCGCGAGGCCGACGGCGTCGCGCCAGACCTCCGGCGCCGGCCGGCGCGCGGTGGGAGCGGCCACGCGTACGTCCATGCCCATGAGGGCTCCGGCGGTGAGAAGGGAGGCGCACGTGTTGTTGGCGGCGTCGCCGAGGAAGCAGACCGACACCTCGGTGAGCGGCCGGCCCGCGTGGTCGCGCATGGTGAGCAGGTCGGCCAGGCTCTGCGTCGGGTGCCACCGGTCGGTGAGGCCGTTCCACACGGGCACCCCCGAGAAGTCGGCCAGGATCTCTGCGTCGGACTGGCGGAAGCCGCGGAACTCGATGCCGTCGAACAGGCGTCCGAGCACCCGCGCGGTGTCCTTCGTCGACTCCTTCACCCCGAACTGGCTCTCGCCGGGCCCGAGGTACGTCGCGTGCCCGCCCTGGTCGTGGGCGGCGACCTCGAACGCCGACCGGGTGCGCGTCGAGGTCTTCTCGAACAAGAGGGCGATGTCCTTGCCCGCCAGGCGCTGCCGCTCGGTTCCGTCGCGCTTCTCCTGGCGGAGCCGAGCGGCGAGGTCCAGGACAGCGCCGTACTCCTGCGCGCTCAAGTCGGCGTCCTTCAGGTAGCTCCGTCCGCGCAAGTCCATCGTCAGTCTCCTTCGTCTCTGTGGTGCGACCTCGCAGCGCGCCTGCCGGCGCGCCCGCGCGTCCTACGCGTCACGCTCGATGGGGCAGGTCATGCAGCGGGGGCCTCCTCGGCCCCTGCCGAGCTCCGACCCAGCCACGGTCACGACCTCGATCCCGTGCTTTCGAAGCATCGTGTTGGTGGGGACGTTGCGTTCGTAGCCGTAGACCACGCCGGGCGCGACGGCGAGGTAGTTAGTGCCGTCGTCCCACTGCTCGCGCTCGGCTGCGCGGACGTCCTCGTCGGTGGACAGCACCCTGAGCTCCGCGGCGTCGACGCCGAGGGCGGCGGCGATCGACTCCCACAGGGAGTGGTTGTGGGTGAGCCGGACCTGTCCCGGTTCGTCTGCGGGGGTCACGGTCCAGCTGCGCAGGTGCCGGTCGAGGTAGGGGTACACGACGAACGTGGCCCGATCGACCATGGTCATGACCGTGTCGAGGTGCATGGTGGCGTGGGACTTGGGCAGCTCGACGGCGATCACGCTCGTCGCCTGCGCGGTCTCGAACAGGCGTGCGGACACCGTCTCGACCGCCATCGGCGTGGTCCGTTCGCCCATCCCGATCAGGACGGCGCCGTTCCCGATGACGTGCACGTCCCCGCCTTCGAGGGTGGCCGGCTGGTGCGGCTCGTCGTCGTCTCCGTACAGGACCGTGAACTTCTCGTCGGCGAACAGGGGGTGGTAGCGGTAGATGGCGCGCGAGTGGATGGTCTCGCGCTGCCGCGCCGGCTTGGCCATCGGGTTCAGCGTGACCCCGCCGTAGATCCAGCACGAGTTGTCCCGCTGGAAGAGATGATTGGGGAGCGGCGGCAGGAGGAAGTCGTCGGCCGCCATCATCGACCACTTGAGGCTCCTCGAGGCCCGGGTCGGATGCACGTCCGCCTTGAGCACGCCGCCGATGAGGTGCTCCCCCAGCGCCTGTCCGTCGAGGTCCTCGAGGAGCGAGCGCACCGGCCCGACGAGCGCAGGGCCCAGCTGTGCGGGCGTGCACACGCGGTCGAGCACGAACTCCCGTGCCTCGGGGATCGCCAGCGTCTCGGCGAGCAGCTCGCCGAAGTAGTGCACCCGCACCCCCCGCTCGCGCAGCGACTCGACGAAGGCGTCGTGCTCCTCCTTCGCTCTCTTCGCCCACATCACGTCGTCGAAGAGGAGCTCTTCGATGTTGCGCGGGGAGAGGCGGGACAGCTCGAGCCCGGGCCGGTGGACGATGGCCTGGCGGAGCCGGCCGATCTCGGAGTCGACGTGGAAGGTCATGACGAGCCGTACCTTTCAGGATGGGAGTCAGGTTGGGAGAGGTTGGGAGAGGTCGGGGCGGACGAGGGATCCGGGCGCGCGAGGCTCAGGTCGTCGGCCGGACGTCGGTGCTGGTGACGTCGGACGTAGCGAGCGGGGTGGAGAGACCGGGCGCCCCCTGGGCCCCCGCGGTGCCACCGGTGCCGGCCTGCCCGCGCCCGGCATCCGGGAGCGGGTTGTCGACCGGGCTCGCCGCCTCGCCCAGGCGTTCACGACGGGCGTTCAAGAGCGCGTAGAGGATCAAGCCGGCCATGAGGACCACCAGGGCCTGGTACACGGTCTGGTAGCCCGAGGCGAACGTCACCCACATCGAGAAGAGGACGGAGATGGTCGCCACCAAGAGGTCACGGGCGAGCAGCCAGCCCTGGACGCGACGCCGCTTGGAGACGAGGAACGTGAGCTGGGCGATGGCCGACATGAAGTACGGGATGGCGACCGTCACCACGGTGAGGTCCACCAGGTAGGTGAAGACCGTGAGACCGGTCTTGGTCTCGTAGGCCCACAGCATGAGGAGCGAGGGCAGGATGGTGCCGACCACGATCCCGAACCACGCCGTGTGCTTGCGGTCCTCCCAGGCGAACGGGCGCGGGAAGAGGTCGTCCTGGGCAATGGCCCTCGAGGTCTCGGTCACGAGCAGCGTCCAGCCGTTGAGGGCGCCGATGCCCGAGGCGACCGCCACCGCGGCGATGAACGTGCCGGCCCACGGCGTCCCCGGGAACATCGAGTCGAACGCGTTCACGAAGGGGGATCCGGTGCCGACGAGGGTGTGGTGGGCGACCAGCCCCATGACGACCGCCGCGGTCAGGAGGTAGAGGATGGCGCTCAGGCCCGTGCCGAGGAGCGAGGCTCGCCCGACGTTGCGCTCGGGGTCCTTCACCCGCTTGGCGGTGATCGCCGCGGCCTCCACCCCGATGAAGGAGAAGAGCGCCACGCCCGCTGCGATCCCGATGCCCGAGTAGAGGCTGCCGCCCGACATGTTGAAGTTGCCGAAGTTGCCTGCTCGGACGAACGCCCAGCCGACGATGCCGATGAAGAGGAGGGGCAGGAACTTCAAGACGACGGTCACGTTCTGGAACCAGGCCATCTGGCGCACCCCGGCGAGATTGATCGCAGCTGGCACCCACAGCCCGACGAGGGCGATCAGCCACTCCTCGGTGCCGTTGGCCTTCCAGCCGAAAAGCGCAGTCACGTAGAACACCCAGGACGAGACGATCGCTGCGTTGCCCGCCCAGGACTGGATCCAGTAGCACCAGCCGGTGAGATAGCCCGCGAAGTCGCCGAACTCGTGCCGGGCGTAGGCGTACATGCCGCCGTCGGAGTTCGGGACCCGTCTGGTCAGCTGCCCGAAGAGCATGGCCAGCACCATGGCGCCGATGGCGATGACCCCGAGCACGACGAGTGACATGGTGCCCGCGCCTGCCAGGACCGCGGGCATCGTGAAGACGCCGGTGCCGACGATCGAGCCGATCACGAGGCCCGTCGCGGACGGGACGCCCAGGGCGCGCGCCTTCGCCTCGTTGCGCGCGGAGAGCGGCACGATCGGGGCGTGACCGGGTTCGCTGCCTCCGGCGCCGCCGGCAGGCGCACCCGGCCGCAGCCGGCGTGCTGGGGGAACCGACGTGGGGTCACCGGTCGACATGACGAGCTCCTCTCTTCGACCGAGGGCGGCGATCGCACTTCGGTCTCTCCTGCTCGGAGCACTCTCCTGCTCCGAGCACTTTCAGAGGTCATGCTGGTCGCAGGCTGCCGGTCGGGACAGGGGCCTAGGTCCCGAGCGTGGGGCCGACGTGCCCCGACGACTGAGGGTCGCGGCCCAAAGGCCCGCCGCGTCCGAGCCGGTGGAGCAGCGCGCGGTCCTCTTCTCCTGGGTCGGTGAGGATCCACACGCCCTTCGCCCCGCAATCGGTGCACCGCAGTGCGTACAGCGTCGCCCGCGTGCGGGTGCCCTCGCCCGCGACCTCGACGACGTGGTCGACGAGGAGCTCTTCTGGAGGGAAGCTCTCCTCGCACGACTTGCACACCAGGACGTCGCCGGACCGCTCGAACGTCCGGGCGAACCCCTCCCGGCCGAGACGGTGCAGCGCCTCCGTCAGCGCCTCGGTCACGTCGCCCGCGCCCTCTACGTGGCCCTGGCCCGGACGACGGCGACCGGGCACGGCGCGTGGCGGGAGACCGCCTCGCTGACCGAGCCGAGCAGGAGGCCCGAGAAGCCGCCGAGCCCCCGGGATCCCACCACGAGGAGCTCGGCGCCGAGCCGGCGTGCCGTGTCGAGCAGCACGGTTGCTGCTCTCCCCGGTTCGAGCGTCACCGTGGCGTCGACGGAAGCCGCCTCCGGCTCCTCGGCGACCATTCGCTCGATGCCGTTCCTCGTGGGCGTCGGCTGCGACGCCTGGTCCGGTGGCTCGTGGGACGCCGGCGTCGGCTGCGTCTCGACCGCGGGATGGTCGCTCGGGTGGCCGGCACTCACGACGACGAGCTTCGCGGCGCGCAGGCGTGCCTCGTGCGCCGCGAAGCGCAACGCGAAGCGAGCGCCTGCTGATCCGTCGACGCCGACGACGACCGAGCGGGCCGAGGTCCCCGGGGGCTCCGAGGCGGCGGCGGGCAGCGTGCGTGGCACCACGACCACCGTGCAGGTCGCGTGCCGCCTCACCTGATCGGCGACCGATCCGAAGCCGAGCCCCGCCTCGCCCGCCGCGCCGACGACGAGCAGATCGGCCGAGGCCGACCGCTCGACCAGGGCCTCGGCCGGCCGGCCCTCGTAGGGCTCGATCCGCACGGTGACCTCGGCAGCTCCGAGCTCGTCCTGCACGGCCTTGCGGGCGAGCTCACGCGCGAGCTCGACGGGGGCGGGGAAGTGGCGGAGCGTCGCGTGCACCACCGGCGCCATCAGGCCTGTCATGAGCGACGACATCCCTTCGGCGGGCGCAGTCGCGCCGGCACTGACCGCGCCGGCGAGCGCGGCCCCGACGGTCGCCGTGAGGACCACCAGGGCGTCGCCGCGCATGCGCGCCTCACTTGCGGCGAAGCGCAGCGCGGCTCGTGAGGCGTGCGAGCCGTCGACGCCGACCACCACCTCGGATCCTCGCCCCGGCGACTCGGTGCTCTCGGGCTCGGTGCTCTCGGTGTCCATCAGATCCTCCAAGTAGGTCGTGCAGGTGGGTCGCGGCGCGACGTCCTGATCAGTGTCGCGCCCATTGCGTGCCGATCGCGCCGGCGGAGCTCCTCGGCCTCTCAGCCGAAGAGGGCCGTGCGCACGCGACGCGGCGTCCTTGCGAGGAGCGGCGTGCCGAGCACCGTCGCCGCGGCCAATCCGCCAAGGACCCCGAATGCGAGCCCGAGGTGGGTGTACGACCCGAGCATGAGCACGCTGGCAGTGAGGGGACCCAACGCCTGGCCGCCCGTCGATCCCAGCCCCCACACGAGCGCATTGCCGGTCGTCGAGCGCTCCTTGGGCACGTAGTCGGCCACGAGCGAGAGCAGCAGCGGGAAGCTGGCGAAGGTGAAGAACCCGAAGAGCGCCAGCGACAGCAGCGCCCCGGCGCCGTGCCCCGAGGTCCCGAGGAAGACGAAGATGCCCCCGGCCGAGCCGAGGCTGTCCACGCCCAGGACCAGGCGCTTGTCGAAACGGTCGGCGAGCATCCCGAAGACCGGCTGGCCGACGATGCCCCCGGCGTACATGACGGTCACCGCGACGCCCAGGGTGCCCGACACCCCGGCGTGGCGCTGGGTGGTGAGGTAGATGGGCACCCACGACACGATCCCGATGAACGCGAGCGAGCGCAAGAACGCGATCAGCATCAGGGTGACCACGTTGCGGCTCAAGAGGCTGCGGAGGGTCGGGCGCTCGGGAGGCGCCGGCGTGCCGGCATCCGCGCCGGTCGCGCTCGTGCCGGTCGCGCTCGCGCGGGTCGCGCTCGTGCGGAGGCCGTACGCGATCCCTGCGGCCGCGAGCAGACTGAGCGCGGCGAAGACGGCGGTCGTGTCGACCTTCGTCAGGCCGAGCGCGGCGACGACGAAGAACAGCGCCGGGTACACCGTCCGCCCGAGGCTGCCGAACGCGCCGTTGACGCCGAGCGCCCTGCCCCGAGACGCGTCTGCGAAGTTGAGTTGCAGCACCGAGGCCCCGATCGGGTGGTAGAAGGCGCTCCCGAACCCCACCACGACGGCTGCGGCGATCACGAACGCGTCGCTGCCGGCACCGTGGAGCGACAGGGCGAGGTAGAAGGCGAAGAGCCCGACCGAAAGGCTTGCGATGCCGAGCGCGATCATCGCGCCTCGCCGCCCGAGGGCGTCCGAAGCCAGGCCGACTCCGAGCCCGAAGCCCGCCGAGACCACGTAGAAGACGGTCAGCATCGCCGTGACCACGGCTGGCGAGGTGTGATCGTGCTGCGCCAGGAGGTCGCCGATCACCGGCACGAAGAAGACGACGCCGTCATTGACGAAGTGCGCGAGGGAGGTGACGGCGATCAGGCGCACGGCGTGCGCGGGTGCAGTGCGGCCGACGGCCCCGACCTCGGTGACCTCGCCTCTGCTGCTGGGCTCCATCGCCATCCTCTCGGCTCGCTCTCGTCGCCTCGGCCGCACGTCGGCGCGACGAGGGGCGTTGGACTGGCATGCATCATCCCAGCCGCTGCCCGCCACGGCCACGCCGCTCCGTTGCAGCGCAGCCACCCCGGCCGTATCGTCGGGCCGGCGCCCGCGAGTTGAGCCGTCGACCCGGCGCTGGACTGGTAGGGGGGCCGAACGGCCGTGCCCGAGGAGGTGGCGAGGCGTGACCGAGCTGTTGGACCGCTGGCAGTTCGGGGTGACGATCGTCTACCACTTCCTGTTCGTGCCCCTCACGATCGGCCTCGGGGTGCTGGTGGCGTGGATGCAGACCCTCGCGTACCGCCGAAAGGATCCTGACTGGGACCGTCTCGCCCGTTTCTTCGGCCGGCTGTTCCTGATCAACTTCGCGATGGGGGTCGTGACCGGGATCGTCCAGGAGTTCCAGTTCGGGATGAACTGGTCGAACTACTCGATCTTCGTCGGCAACATCTTCGGCGCACCCCTCGCGATGGAGGGACTGCTCGCGTTCTTCTTGGAGTCGACGTTCCTCGGGCTGTGGATCTTCGGGCGCGGACGACTGTCCGAGCGGGTGCACCTGGCGTCCATATGGCTGGTCGCCTTCGGGAGCACCGTCTCTGCGCTCTTCATCCTGGCGGCGAACGCCTGGATGCAGCATCCGGTCGGCTACAAGATCGTGCACCACAAGGCGCTGCTCACCGACATCTGGGCGGTCTTCGCCAACTCGACGCTGTGGGAGGAGTTCGCCCATACGGTGCTCGCCGCGTTCGTCACGGCAGCGATGGTGGTGGTGGGCGTCTCTGCCTGGCAGATGCTGAAGCGCAGGGACGTGAGGATCTTCGCCCGCGCGGCGTCGCTGGCGTCGGGCTTCGCCGCGGTCTGCCTCGTCGCCACCATCACCACGGGCGACATGCAGGCCCGGCTGATGGACGAGCAGCAGCCGATGAAGATGGCCGCTGCCGAGGCGCTGTACAACACCGCGTCGGGGGCAAGCTTCTCGCTGCTCACCATCGGGAACCTCTCGGGCCAGCCGATCTTCCAGATCCGGGTCCCCCACCTGCTCAGCCTGATCGCCGACCTGTCCTATGACGGGAAAGTCGAGGGGATCAACCAGCTGCAGAAGGCCGAGGCGAAGAAGTACGGCCCCGGGAGCTACGTGCCGGTGATCTGGCTGACCTACTGGAGCTTCCGGCTGATGGTGGGGCTGGGCATCTTGATGCTCGTCGTGGCGGCGTGGACCTGGTGGCTCTCGCGCAAGCGCTCCCGATGGCGCCTCGAGGACTGCCGGCGGACGCTGTGGGTGCTGGTGGCCTGCATCGTTGCGCCGTTCGCGGCGAACACGTTCGGGTGGCTGTTCACCGAGATGGGCCGCCAGCCGTGGATCGTCTACGGGCTGATGAAGACCTCGCAGGCCTTCTCGCCGACGGTCGGCACCGGCTCGGTCATCGGCACCTTCGCCGGCTTCACCGTGCTCTACAGCGTGCTCGGCGCCGTGGACGTGGCGCTCATGCGCCGGGCGGCCCGCCAGTCGCTCGATCCTCCGGCGGGCGAAGAGGGAGCGGCCGGTGGCGCGAAGGGAGAGGAGGTGGCCGGCCTTGTCTACTGAGCCTGCCGCTCCGTTGCGTGAGCCTGTTGCCCATGAGCCTGCCGGGCCTGCCGGTCGGAGGCCGTCGTGACGGGGCCAGTCGCGAGCTTGAACACCGCGTGGTTCGCCCTCATCGGGGTGCTGTGGACCGGCTACTTCGTGCTGGAGGGGTTCGACTTCGGGGTGGGGATCCTCTCGCCGCTGCTCGCCGCCGACGACGTCGACCGGAGGATCACGCTCAATGCGATCGGGCCGTTCTGGGACGGCAACGAGGTGTGGCTGATCGTCGCCGGGGGCGCGACCTTCGCCGCCTTCCCCACCTGGTACGCCACGATGTTCAGCGGGTTCTACCTGGCGTTGTTCCTGATCCTCGTCGCGCTCATCTTGCGGGGTGCCGCGTTCGAGTACCGGGCCAGGCGCGAGGCGCTCTCCTGGCGGCGCACCTGGGGCGCGGCGCACGCCGTCGGCAGCCTGGTGCCGGCGCTGCTCTGGGGTGTGGCGTTCACCGACCTGGTCCGGGGCCTCGACATCACCAGAGGCCCGCACTACCTCGGGGGCTTCGCGGGCCTCATCCATCCGATCGCGCTGGTGGGTGGGGTGGCCAGCCTCCTCGTGTTCAGCCTGCACGGCGCCGTGTTCCTGTCGCTCAAGACGACCGGTGAGCTGCGCCGCAGGGCTCGTCGGGCCGCAGCCCTCCTGGCGGTGCCCGCGCTCGTGGTGGTGGCGGGCCTGGGCGCGTGGGTCGGGGTGGCGATCGCCGGATCTCCCCGGCCCGGGACGCTCCCAGGGGCGGTGCCCGCGGCGCTGGTCGTCGTGGCGCTGCTCGCACTCGGCGGCGGCGGGCTGTTGATCGCGCGGGGGCGAGAGGGTCTCGCGTTCGGGACCACCGCAGGCGCCATCGTGGCGCTCAGCGCGGCGGCGTTCGCCGCCCTGTTCCCGCGGGTCATGGTCTCCTCCGTCACGGCCCGAGACAGCCTCACGGTGTGGAACGCCGCCTCCGCACACGAGACGCTCCTCGTGATGACCGTGGTGGCGGCCATCTTCACGCCCTTCGTGCTGGCCTATCAGGCCTGGACCTACTGGGTGTTCCGCCAACGTCTCACCCGTCCGCCCGCGACGCGGGGCGCGACGGCTGGACCGGCCGGGCCCGGGGGGTCGCCGGTCGCCGCGTCGGGGGATGCGGCACCGACGGTCCTGGGCCCCACGCAGCCGTGAGCATCGCCTGCGACGTCGACGGTGCCGACGCCGCCGGTGGCGACCGTGGCGACGGTGCCGACGATGCGGGTGGCTCGACCGGCGGTGCAGGCCGAGGCCCGCGTCCGAGGCGTGCGCCAGTCGATCCCAGGCTGTGGCGCCGGGTCGCCCCGGTGCGAGCGTGGCTGGCATGGTCGGTGGCCGTCGGGCTCGGGCTGACCGGGTGCCTCGTCGCCCAGGCGGTGTTCCTCGCAGATCTCCTTGCACGGCTCTTTCGGCGGCCCGTCGGTCTCCACGACGTCCTCGTCGACCTCGCCGGACTCGTCGCCGCGACGTTGGTCCGTTCGCTGCTGCTCGCGCTCGGCGCGACGGCCGGGGCCGGCGCTGCGAACCGGGTCCGAGGGAAGCTCCGCCGCGACGCGCTCGGGGCGGTGCTCGGGCGCGGGCCGGTCTGGCTGGCCAAAGAGCGCTCCGGCGAGCTCGCGGTCACGCTCGGCCGGGGTCTCGACGCGCTCGACGCCTACGTCGCCGACTACCTGCCGCGCCTCGTGCTCGCCGGTCTCGCACCGCTGGTCCTGCTGGGGGTGATCGGCGCCTTGGACTGGGTGTCCCTCCTCGTCCTCGTCGCCGTGCTCGGCGTAGTGCCGGTGTTCATGGTTCTCGTCGGCAAGCTCACCGAGCAGCGCGTCGCCCGGCGGTGGTCGGCGCTCGCCGCCCTCGGTGCACACTTTCTCGACACCGTGCAGGGCCTCCCGGTGCTGCGTGCCTACGGCCAGGCCCGGCGTCAGGAGGCCAAGATCGCCGAGGTGACCGACGACCTGCGGCGCACCACCCTGGGGGTGCTGCGCGAGGCGTTCCTCTCCGCGCTGGTGCTCGAGACGCTCGCCGCGGTCGGCACCGCGCTCGTCGCGGTTCCCCTGGCGCTGCGCCTCATCAGCGGGCACATGACCCTCGCCCCGGCGCTCACCGTGCTGATCCTCACCCCCGAGGTGTTCCTCCCGCTGCGGCGGGCCTCGGCGGACTTCCATGCCGCGGCCGAGGGACTCAGTGCGTTCGACAGAGTCTTCGAGGTGCTCGGCGCCGGCGCGACGGCGGAAGCCGGCGGAACGGCCCTCCCCGGTGCCGGCGGAGCGGCCCTGTCGGGCGCCTGCGGCGATCGGGTCCACGGGGACGGGGGAGGGGCGCCGAGCTCGCTGCGCGGGCCGCTTGTCGTCTCCGGTCTGTGCGTGCGGTACCCGGACCGGGACCGCTGGGCACTCGACGGCGTCGACCTCCGGGTCGCGCCGGGGGAGCGGGTGGCGATCGTCGGGGCGAGCGGGGCTGGCAAGTCGAGCCTGCTCGGCGCGCTGCTCGGGCTGGTGCCGGCGAGCGCCGGGTCGATCGCGCTCGGAGGGCTCGTGCAAGGCGACGCAGACCCCGAGGCCTGGCGGTCATGCTTCGCCTACCTCCCCCAGCGCCCGTGGCTGTCTTCGGCGAGCCTCCGCGACAACCTCCGCCTCGGCAAGGAGGCGGCTTCCGACGCCGTCGCCGAGGACGCCCGCCTCGCAGAGGACGCCCGCCTCGCCGAGGCGTTGTCTCTCGCCGATCTCTCCGGGCTGGTCGCCCGCCTCCCCGAGGGCCTCGGTACGCCGCTGGGCGAGGGCGGCGCCAGGCTCAGCGCCGGGGAGCGCCAGCGGGTCGGGCTCGCCCGGGCGATGTGCCGGACGGCGGCGACCGTCGTCGTGCTCGACGAGCCGACCTCCCATCTCGACGCCGCCAGCGAGGAGCGCGTGGTCGCCAACCTGGACCGCTGGCTCGCCGGGCGCAGCCTGGTCGTGGCCAGCCACCGGACGCGGCTCCTTGAGCTCGCAGACCGGGTCGTCACCCTCGACGGCGGGCGGGTCGGCGCCCGTACGCGCCCCGCGACGCCCCGGGGCCGGCGGGGCGGTGACGGCGCGCCGCGGAGAAGCGTGCCCGTGGAGGCGGCGCCATGACCCAGGCCATGAGCCAGGCCGTGACCCGGGAGGGCGCAGGACGCGACGTCGCCCGTGGGCTCCTCGCCGTGGCTCTCGGCGTCGTCGGGCAGTTGAGCGGGCTCGGGCTGCTGGCGACCTCTGCGTGGCTCATCACCACCTCGTCGCTGCGGCCTCCGATCCTCACCTTGAGCGTGGCGATCGCCGCGGTGCGCCTGCTGGCGCTGCTTCGGGGTCTCGGCCGCTACGGCGAGCGCCTCGCCAGTCACGACCTCGCGCTCCGGATCCTCGGCCGGCTGCGGGTCTGGTCGTACCGGCGGCTGGAGACGGTGGTGCCCGGCGGCTTGGGCGCCGGGACGACGGGCGATGTGCTGTCGCGTGTGGTGGCCGACGTGGACGGCGCCCAGGACCTCGTCGTGCGCGCGGGGGTGCCGCTCGTGACCGGGGCCGCCACTGCGGCTGCTGCGATCGCGCTCAGTGGGCTGCTGCTGGCCGACACCTGGCCCGTCCTCGGCGCAGGGCTGCTGGCGGCCGGCGTCGCGGTCCCGCTCCTCGCTCGCCGGGCGGGGCGGCGCGCGGCAGAGGTGCTCTCCGCCGAGCGAGGGCGCCTGGCGGGGACGATGGTCGAGACGATCGACGGCGCCGCCGACGTCGTCGCCTTCGGCGCGACCCGACACGTCCTCGCTGCGCTCGACCGAGGCGAAGCCCGTCTCGCCGGCGCGCTGCGACGCAGCGCTGCGGTGGGCGGCGCCGCCACGGGGTTCGCCGCGCTGGTCAGCGGGACGACCACCGCGGCAGTGGTCGCGCTCGGCATCGAGGCCCTCGGACGTGGCGCAGGTGGCGCGCATGTCTCGGCGGTGGCGGTGGCGGTCCTCGGGTTCGTGTCCCTCGCCGCCTTCGACGCCGTCGGGGCGCTGCCCGACGCGTTCGCCCGGCTCGACGCTGCCGTCTCGTCCACCCGACGCGTGCAGTTGCTCGGCGCCCTCGCCCCCCCGGTCACTGATCCGACGGCTCCTCGCCCCCTCCCGCCCGGTGACCCCGCGCTGGTCCTCGACCACGTCTCGGTCTCCTATGCCCTGAAAGGTCCTGCGGCCCTCGAGAGCGTCGACCTCAGCCTCGCACCAGGTGAGGCGATGGCCGTGGTCGGGCCGAGCGGCGCGGGCAAGACCACCCTGGCGCTGGCGCTGCTGCGCTTCGTCGAGTGCGCATCGGGCCGTCTCAGCCTCGGCGGGGTCGACGTCCGGGACCTCTCGGCGGACGAGGTCAGGTCGCGCATCGCCTGGGCGCCCCAGGACCCCCATGTGTTCGCGGCCACCCTCGCGGCCAACCTGCGCCTGGCCCGCCCCGAGGCCACCGACGCCGAGCTCGTCGCGGTGCTCGACGCGCTCGGCCTGGGTCCATGGCTCTCCGGGCTCCCCGAGGGCCTCGCGACCGAGCTGGGTGAGCGCGGCCTCAGCGTGTCAGGGGGCGAGCGCCAGCGCATCGGCCTCGCCCGAGCCCTGCTCGCCGGGCGGCCGATGCTGGTGCTCGACGAGCCGACCGCCCACCTCGACGAGCACGCCGAGGCCCTCGTGCGCGATGCGGTGCGCAGCTACGCCGAGGGGAGGACGCTCGTGTGGATCACCCACCGGCTCACCGGCCTCGAGGACTTCGACCAGGTGGTGGTGCTCGACGGCGGCAGGGTCGTCGAGCACGGACCCGCCGCCGTGCTCGCCCGGCGCGCCGGCCCCTACGCCGAGCTGCTCGCCAGCACGCCCTTTCCGCTCGCTGTGCCGAGCAGGGCATGATGTCCCGTGACCCTGAAGGAGGATCGTGAGCGCCCGTCCGACCGTCGTCGTCCTCGGGGCCGGGTTCGCCGGCCTGCGTGCCCTCTACCGCCTGCGCGATCTGAGCGATCGCGCCGACCTGGTGCTCGTCGACGCGCGCACCACCAGCCTCGCCCGCCCGGCGCTGCCCGAGGTCGCACTGGCCGGCCGGCCCGTCGAGCACGCCCGGTTCCCCATCCGTGACGCCGCCGCCCGCCACGGCGCCCGCTTCGTGCACCGCAGCGTCGAGCAGATCGACCTCCAGCGCTCTCGGGTGATCTTCGGCGACGGCGACGGCGACCACCTGCGCTACGACGCGGTCCTGGTCGCGCTCGGCGCCCAGAAGGACTACGCCGCCATCGGAGGCTTCTCGGACTTCGGCTACTCGGTGTGCGACGACACCGAGGCGCCGCGCCTGGCAGAGGCTCTCGAGACCTTCGGGGGCGGGCCCGTCGTGATCGGCTCCGCCGAGAGCACCTGGGGCAGCCGGGTGGAGGTGCCCCGGCTCGCTGCACCCTGCGAGGGCCCGGTCGCCGAGATCATGTTCATGGTCGACCACGAGCTGCGCCGCCGGGGCCTGCGCGATCGCTCTTCGATCCGGGTGTTCAGCCCCGGAGCCGTCTTCTTCGAGGACGTCGGCCCGAAGGTCCATGCAGCGGTCGAGTCACTCGTCGCCCGCCAGGGCATCGAGGTGACGACGGGGAAGGTGCTCGACCATCTGATTGGGGGCGAGGTGCACTTCGCGGACGGCACCACCTGGGACAGCGCCCTTTCGATCGTGCTCCCCCCTATGCCGGGAACCCCGTGGTGCGGGCCTCTGCGGGGCTCGGCGACGAGCAGGGCTTCGTCCCGACCGACACCGCCATGCGCCACCTCGACGCCGAGCGCGTCTACGCGGCCGGTGACGGGGCGTCGCTGTCGATGCCCAAGCTCGGCCACATCGCCGTCATGGAAGCCGACGTCGCCGCTGCGGCCATCCGCCACGACCTGACCGGGAAGGGAGTCCTCCCGCCGCACCGGCCCGAGGTCTTCTGCATCGCCAACCGCGGCGGCCACGACGCGACGCTCATCTACTCGGACACGCTCTTCGGCGGCACGACCGACCTCACCCTCGACGGCGCAGCCGCGCACTTCATGAAGTGGACCTTCGACAGCTACTACTTCCACACGAAGGGCCACCTCCCCCCGGACCTGGCCACCGAGGGCCTCGAGCTCGTCCTGCGCGCAGTGAAGCGCTGAGCGAGGCGCTCGCCGTCATCGGATCGAGTGCAGACGCTCTCGGGTCGTCATCCTGGAGGAGGCGGAGCCGGGATGTTGGGCGGGCCCAGGTCGATGTCCAACTTGGCGCTGATCGTCTCGAGGTGGCGGTGGATCTCGTCGAGACGGGCCGTGTCCATCTTGATCTGCGCCATTAGCACCGCATTCTGCTCGGCGGCCCGGGACAGGGTCTGCTCGACGGCCACGATCTGGGCCTCCTGCGCCTCGATGCGAAAGAGGGTTCTCTCCAGGTTCCGTTCGGAGCGGTTGGAGGCTGCTCCGACCAGGAAGCCGATGTACAGCTCCGCCACGGTGGTCACCAGGTTGAGGGGGAAGTTGAACGCGGTCCCGGTGAACCACCTGGGCAGGAACGACGCGTTGGCGTCCACAACGTGCAGGGCGAACAGGAGCGTCCAGGCGACCACCAGCACGATCCAGACGCCGATGTTGAGCGGGGTTCCCATGCCGTACGAGACGCGGTCGGCGAGGCGGTCGAAGACGGTGAGCCGCCGAGCGGTCGGTGCAGGTTTCACGATCTCCAGTGTGGCCCCGAGGATCGCGCTCAGCGCGCATGTCGGTTCACCCGACGTCGTCGAGCGGGGCACGCTCGTTGAGCGGGGCGGCTGCCGTCATCGGCTCGGGTGCAGACGTATTCGGTCGACATGTCCACCGACCAACGCCTCGGGAGGTAGAAGTCCGTCACCGGGGCCATCTCGGCTGTTCCGAGCGAGGCACGCAGGTGGCCCGTCACGCTCGCCCAGTTGCCGCTGCACTCCACCTCCACTGCCGGGCCACAGCCATGGGCCCGGCACCGATGCGGCTGCCGCCGGCGAACGAGGCGGGAACACCTTCTTGCCGTGGACGTGCGCGACGAAGACCCGGCATGTCGAGCGGACGGTATCGGGTGGCGGCGCGGTCGAGGCGTACCATGCCGCCGCCCGGCCCGCGGGACCCGGCCCCCACAGCAGGTCGGTGGGGTAGGTGGTCATCTCGTAGCGCGTGTCGAAGTCGTAGAGGCGTTCCTCGGAGGGCACGCCACGCACGATCACTGCCTGCGAGGGCTCGGTATCGCCGAGCTGGAGGTGCTCGGGGTGGAGCACCCGCACGTCGGGACCGGTCGGGCTCGACGTGTCGGCGCGCCAGGCGATGGCGAGCACGCTGCGCTCCACGGTGACGGGCCGGTGCTCGCCAGGCTGGGCCCGGATCTGCCGGGTGGACCTCCGCCGCCGGGGCATGTGGGGCGGCATCGGCGCGGCCAGCTCCTCGTCGGCTCAGACGCGTTCGACGGTGACCCGGGTGCCGAAGTAGGCGACACCGCCGCCGATCGGGTCCTCGCAGGCGATCGTCCATCCTGGCCCGCCCGCAAGGCTCGGGTCGAGGCGCGTGGCCTGGACGAGATGGAGCGGCGCGTTGCGAAGGTCGTCGCCTTCGAAGTGCTTGCCGTTCACCACCCAGGTCCCCGATCCGTACTGCCAGTGCCCGAACTCGTCGTAGGTGACCACCCCGGGACGGATGCCGGCCAAGACGCGCACACGTCCCGTGCCGCCCTTGGGCAAGGTCGGCGAGGCCACCTTGACGAGGTCGCCGTCCTTCACGCCGAGACGCTCGGCGTCGATGGGGTTCACCTCGAGGAACGCCTCGGGCATGAGCTCGAGGAGCCACGGATCCGCGATGGTGCGCGATTTCGAGTGGAACGACTGCTTGTGCGCCGACATGACGTAGAAGAAGGAGCTGCGAGGGTCGACGCTGTCCACCAGGGTGCCGTCCATCAATCGCTCAGGCTCGTAGCTGGCGGTGCCGGGGAACGCCTCGCCGGTGAGCGCGTTGTGGTGGCTGCCGCGGTGGCGTTGTAGATCTGGCACGGCAAGCCCTTGGATCCCCAGCGGTGAGCGGTCCAGGGGGGTTTCTGCGGCGCGGCTGCGAGCAGGTCGAGCTGGCGATGGAACATCCGGCGCAGCTCGCTCGGAGTGGCCTGACCGGGTTGGCGCGCCCATGCCTCGACCCCGGTGTCCACGAGCTGGGCGTCGACGACGGCGCGCAGCTCGTGGAGGACGTCGGGGTTCGGCTCGTAGCCGACCACGAAGTCCTCGAAGCGTCCGCCCAGAGCGAGCACGTAGGCGACCTTCGCCCACTCCGAAGCTCGCAGCGCGTTCGGGTGCCGTCTGCCCAGTCGCGTCACCGTCTCGAGCTTCGACGAGCCAGCTCCTACATGTCGATCCAGACCATGCCGACGACCCTTGTGGGAGAGCTCGGCCTTCACGCCGAAGGGTGCCGCCCAGTAGGCAGCGACCTCGAGCGTCCCGAGCGTTGCGTCCTCCCACAGGTTGCCGACGATCTCGTCGTCGACGAGGACCGGAATGTGCTTCCCCCCCTGGGGGTCGGTCCATGCGTCGCCGGTCTTCGCCTTGGCCAGCAACTCCTTGGTCGCCTCGGTGACCTTGTCCCGATCGACGTCGACCTCGCTGTGGTAGTAGCCCCACCCGGGCCCGTAGTGCCATGCGTGTTCGGCCATTGGTTCCTCCTTCACTTTCGCTGTTCTTCCTCCGCGTCGTGTTGTCGCGGACGCGTGGTTCCCGGTGAGCCTGGTCATCTGGCACGCCGCCCGGAAGAGTCCAAGGTCCCTTGTGCTCGTCCTTCGTCTGCTCGTCCTTCGTCACCGGGCCAGGCGATCGCGTGCCGGAGCCGCAGCATGATCCGGCTCAGGCCCAGGAGCGCCGGCAGCTCTATGACGGGGCCGACCAGGACGGCGACGAGGACGAGGGGGTGGCCGACGAAGGCCACCGCGGCCACCCCGATCACCGACTCGGAGTTGCGCGCCGTCGTCGTGAACACGAGCGTCGCGGTGTCGGCGTAGCCGAGGTGGAAGCGGCGCCCGACGGTGAGGCTGAGGGCGAACAGGCCGACGAAGAACAGCGAGATCGCGGCGATGACCATCACCGCCACCTTGTTGGTGATGGGCGAGAGGACCATCACGACGAAGCGTGCGCCCAGGTTGAACACGAACATCCCGGCGATCAGATAGAAGATGTCCCGGGCCGAGAAGCCGAGCGTCTCTCCTTAGAGGACCCCGAAGCTCAGCACGATGAAGTAGGGGACCTTGTTGCCGATGGCGGCGATGAGCGAGGCGTTGAAGGTGGCGTTCTTGTTCCGGAACAAGAACGCGAGCCCCCCGGGTCCCTTCTCGCCGTCCTCGGTGGAGCGGTGCCCCACGTATTTCAGGGCCAGGTTCCCGCGCATGGGGACGAGGAGGAGGGCGGCCACCCCGGCCATGATGGCGAAGAGGGCGAAGATGTCCTTGATCCCGAGCACCCCGATCAGCACGCCGGTGGTGAACGGGGCGATGATGAGCGCGGTCGACACCCAGAAACTGAACCCGGCCTGGTCGACCTGGCGCTGGCCGGGGTCGACCGAGGCCATGCCGCCCATGGTCATGAGCGCGTCCATGTAGATGCCGGTCAACAGCCCGTCGAAGGTCATGAGCACGCCGACCTCGACCGCGCCGTGGACCACCAGGTAGAGGGGCATCGTCGCCCCGAGGGCCACGAGACAGATCGCCACCACCGTGCGCAGGCGGGCGGGGGGGGACACGGTGGACCAGGAACGCGGCGAGGCCGAACGCCACGCCGAAGAGCGCGAAGGCGATCCCCGTGGCCGTCGCGTCCATGCCGAAGCGGCCGGTCGCGTAGCCGATGCTCGTTTGGTAGAACTGCAGGAGGTAGCGCGACAAGAACGCGGTGGCGATCACCAGCCACTCCGTCGCGCTGATGAGCCCGACGGCAAAGCCGACCTTTCGGACATTGAACCGGTGCGTGCCTGCCATGCGTGCCCCCTCCTCCTCGAGCGCTGGGCCGCGTTGGCGTCGGTGCCGACGACCGGTCAAGGCAATGGTGGGGTCGCCAGGGCGGCGACGACAGGGCCGAACGTCACACTGGACGTCGGCGTCCAGCTGAATGTGCACTCGAGCACGTCGACCTTCCTCCCGCCCTCGCCGAAGCCGGGCGCACCGACACCGTCAACCGGTCCGGGCCCGGGCTGGATGCCCGGACCATGATGGCCCCATGACACAGGCCGACCCGACGTCGCCGTCGCCCCTCGCAGGCGAGTCCCCTCCGCCGCTCCCCGCCGACCCGACCCCGTTGCCCTCCGGGTGGCTGGCGGAATTCCATCCGGGCTGGTTCGGGGCCGTGATGGGCACCGGGGTCATCGCAGTGATCGCCTCGACGAACCCGGGGCACGTCGCCGCGCTCGGCGACACCATGACCGACGTCTCCTACGCGGCCGCCGCCCTGGCCGGGCTGCTGGCCGTGGTCCTGGGCGCCTTCTACCTGGCGCGCTGGATCCTGTATCCCTCGGCATCCCTCGGCGGTGTGGGCCGGCCTGCAGGATCCGACGGTCGGTCCGCTGCACGGCACGTTCCCCGGGGGGATCCTGGTCCTCGCCGCGGTCACGGCGACGGTCGGTCCGAAGGTGCTGCCCGCCGGGGCGGTGCCGACCGTGGTCGAGGTGCTCGACGCCATCGGGATCCCCCTCGCGCTCGCCGTCAGTCTGGTCTTCGCGTACCTGCTGTTCACCCTGGAGCACCAGGACACCCGCGTCGTGAACGGCGGGTGGTTCATCCCTCCGGTCGTCGCGATCATCGTCCCGGTGGTGCTCGTCCCGTTGCTGCCCCAGGTCGGGCCTCCGGCCGCCAGGCTGCTCGTGTTCACCGGGTACGCCTTCTGGGGCGTCGGGTTCATCCTCTTCATCCTGGTGCTCTCCATGCTGCACGACCGGATGATCGTCCACGCCCTGCCACCCGCGTCGATGGCCCCGTCGCTTTGGATCGTCCTCGGCCCTGCCGGCGTCGGGGCGGCCGCCCTCGTCGACCTGGCGCACGGCGCTCGGCCGGCGCTCGGCGCGGCGGCAGGCTCCATCGGACCAGTGTCGCTCGTGGGCGCCGGCGCGCTGTGGGGCTTCGGAGCCTGGTCGCTGCTCGTCGCGCTGGCCCTCCTCGGCCGCTACCTGCACGCGGGCAGGGTCCCCTACGGGATCGGCTGGTGGGGGTTCACCTTCCCCCTCGGCGCGCTGACCCTGGCCACCTCGTCGCTCGCGGAGGCCTGGTCGCTCGGCGTCCTCGGCGACATCGCGCTCGGCCTGCTCGCCTTCCTCGTCGTGGTCTGGCTCGTGGTGACCGCCGCCACGCTGCGCTCGCTGCTCGGGCCCGCCGGCCGGCGCGGCCTGTGAGCGCCAGCGTGGCCCTACGATCCATCAGGTCTTGGCTCGACAAAGGGAGCCTTGCCCTCGGCAAGGAGGCAAGGAGGACGACATGATGCACCGAAGCGACGAGTGGTCCCCCGACGAGCCGCTGGGGGCCGAGGCGTTCGAGCCGGGTGACGAGGCGCTCGACGAGGGCACGAGGATCGACCCGGACCTGGTCGAGGACGTCGAGAACGATCCGTCGCTCGATCCGGCGCTCCAGGTGGACGAGCGCGAGCTCGAGGAGGTCGGGGCCGAGCTCGACGACCCAGAAGCCATCGTCACCATGGAGGGCGGCAGCGACGACCCCGACGGGCTGGGCGAGCCCTCCGGCCGCACGATCGCCCGCCGCCAGGAGGAGGAGGAGGGCTGGGACCTCGACGCCCCGATCGTGCCCCCGGACGACGCTGACGACGAATTCGACGAACCCGGGGACTGAGGGTTCCTTCCGCTGCACCTCGTCCAGGTCGCCGATCACCCCACCCCGAGAGCCGAGGAGAGCCAAATGCCGGAGAGCAGCGAGTCACCCGAGAGCCCTGCGGCGCCGAAGGTGACCAAGATCACACGGCTCGACGCACACCACCGGGCCACGGTGGAGAAGATCTTCGCCCATCCTGCAGGGCACAACATCCAGTGGCACGACGTCTTGTCCCTCCTCGAGAGCATCGCCACGGTCACGAATGACGCAGGTGACCGCTACACGGTCACCCTCGGGTCCGAGACCGAGACCTTCGACAGCCCGCGCCATCACGACATCGACGCGCAGCAGGTCGTCGACCTCCGCAGGATGCTGAGGGCTGCGGGGATCGGTCCCACGTCGACAGGGGGCTGAACGCCGACATCGACGTGCGGTGGCGCGATAGTGCCCCATGGGCTCGGATGCCGGCACGCTGCGTGGGATCCTTCGTCCACCGTGGGTGAGCCGGACGCTCACCCTGGTCTGGTCCGCCAGGGTGTCGATGAGCGCCGGTCGGGCGCTCGCTGGCGTGGTGGCGCCCCTCTACCTCGCCGCACGGGGCTTCGGCGGGCTGGAGCTCGGAGAGCTCTTTGTCGGGGTCGCGCTGGCATCCGCGGTGCTCTCCGCGGGCGTCGGCCTGGTCTCGGACCGCGTCGGGCGCAAGCCGTTCCTCATCGTGTTCCCGATGCTGACCGCGGCTGCGGCGGTGCTCTTCGCGACCGTCCATTCGGTGCCGGTGCTCTTCGTGGCGGCAGCCCTGGGCAGCTTTGGCCGCGGATCAGGCGCGGGCGCGGGCGCGGTTGGCCCCTACCAGCCGGCAGAGTCCGCCCTCGTGACCGAGATCGCGCCGTCCGAGTGGCGCAACAGCGCATTCGGGCGTCTGCAGTTCGGCTCGTCGCTGGGTGCGCTGGCGGGGTCGCTGCTCGCACTGCTCGCCGGGAACCGCCACGTCCGCCCCGAGGCGGCGCTCGCCACCTTCAGGCCCGCGTTCGTCGCGATCGCTGCGGTCTCGCTGGCGGCCGGGGTGATCGCACTGTGGATGACCGAGCCGGCACACCCGGCGCGCCCGGCGCGCTCCGAGAGACGTCCCCGGCTGCCGGTCAAGTCCCGGAGCCTGCTCGTGAGGCTGGCGGCGACCAATTCAGTCAACGGCCTGGCCGTCGGCATGATCGGCCCGTTCCTCACCTATTGGTTCTACCGCCGCTACGGCGTCGGCTCCGGGGAGATCGGCCTCTTGTACGCGGTGGTGAACGCGGTGAGCATGAGCTCGGCCCTGTCCGCGTCAGGTCTCGCCAGAAGGTGGGGACTGGTGCGCACCGTCGCGGTCGTCCGGGCGCTCACCGCGTTGTTGATCCTGCCGCTCGTCGTCGCGCCGAGCTTCGTCTTCGCGGGCGTCGCGTACGCACTGCGCATGGTCGTCCAGCGCGCCGGACTGCCGTTGCGCCAGTCCTACGTCGTCGCGATGGCCGATCCCGAGGAGCGGTCGTCAATCGCGGCGCTCTCGAACGTGCCGAGCCAGGTGCTCATGGGGCTGAGCCCGCTCGCGTCGGGATACCTCCTCGACGACGTGAGCCTCAGCCTCCCGTTCGAGATCGCCGGCCTCCTCCAGCTCGTCAACGCCGCGATGTACTGGTACTTCTTCCGTCACATGCCCCCGGTGGAGGAGCTTCCCCACGACGTGGCGCCTTCGGGCGAGCACGACGAATGAGCGAGGAACGGGCGAAGGGCACGATGGATGAGCGCACGGCGCCTCCTGGGACGTTCGGCCCTGGCGAGGAGCCGACGAGCGGGAGAGGCTGGTGAAGCAGAGGAAAAGGGGCAGCGCACGACAGCGCACGACACGAGAGGAGAACGCCGTCTTGGTGAGGTTCGGTCCATTCCGGGGGCTCGACGACTTCGGGGGCCAGCGACGGGACGCCAGCTGGACGCGCTCGATGCCGCTCGACGCCTACCGGATCGGGGTGTTGCGGCTCAGTATCCCCGTCGCCGAGCGGGCCAAGGCCCGGCGAATCGACGTGCGCACGTCGGAGGAGAAGGAAGCCATCACGACGGCGAGCGCCAGTTGAGCGACGTCACCGCTGGGGTGCTGCATGAACTGGCGTGATCTCACCGCGTTGCCGGACCTCTCGCGCGAGGCGCCTCGGGCAGGCCCCGTCCGCAGCGCCAGGCCCGTCTACGTGGACCTGCTCCCGCCGTGCAACGATGCGTGCCCGGCGGGTGAGAACATCCAGGCCTGGCTGGCCGAGGTCGAGGCAGGGCGTCCCGAGCAGGCGTGGCGGGTCCTCGTCGCCGACAACCCTCTGCCGGCCGTGCACGGCCGGGTCTGCTACCACCCCTGCGAGAGCTCGTGCAACCGCGCGGAGCTGGACGAGGCGGTGTCGATCCACGCGGTGGAGCGGTTCCTGGGCGACCTGGCCCTCGAGCAGGGCTGGGCGTTCGAGCGGGCGCCGGCCCGCAGCGGCAAGCGCGTCCTCGTGGTGGGCGCCGGGCCGAGCGGGCTGTCGGCCGCGTACCACCTGGCGAGGCGCGGCCACGACGTCGAGATCCGCGACCGCGGCGCCGAGCCAGGAGGGATGATGCGCTACGGCATCCCCGCCTACCGGCTGCCGCGCGACGTGCTGTCCGCCGAGATGGAGCGGATCGCCGCGCTCGGGGTGACGATCACCCTCGACCACCACGTCGAGGATCTCGCGGCCGAGCGCGAGGAGGGACGGTTCGACGCCGTGTTCGTCGCGGTGGGCGCGCACCTCTCCAAGCGCGTCGACATCCCCGCGAGCGACGCGACCCGGATCGTCGACGCCGTCGGGTTCCTCGAGCGGGTCGCGGCCGGCGAGCGCCCGGCGATCGGCCGCCGGGTCGCCGTCTACGGCGGCGGCAACACCGCCATGGACGCGGCGCGCACGGCGCGGCGGCTCGGCGCAGAGGAGACCCTCATCGTCTACCGGCGCACGCGCGCCCAGATGCCGGCCCACGAAGAGGAGGCCGAGGAGGCCGAGGCGGAGGGCGTGCGGATCAACTGGCTGCGCACGATCAGCGCGTTCGAGGGGCCGGAGCTGAGAGTCGAGGTGATGGAGCTCGACGATCACGGAATGCCCCACCCGACCGGGCGCTTCGAGACGCTCCCGGCCGACAGCCTGATCCTCGCCGTCGGCCAGGATGCCGACACCGACTTCCTCCGAGCGGTTCCCGGGGTGGAGCTCTCTGCCGACGGCACCGTCAAGGTCTCCCCGACGATGATGACCGGCTGCCCGGGGGTCTTCGCCGGCGGCGACATGGTGCCCGCCGAGCGGACGGTGACCGTCGGGGTGGGCCACGGCAAGAAGGCTGCCCGGAACATCGACGCTTGGCTCTCGGGCGCAGAGGCCCCCGCCCGGCCCCGTCACGACCTGGCCACCTTCGAGGAGCTGCACCTGTGGTACTTCGGCGACTTCTCCCGGCGGCGCCAGCCCGAGCTCGCGCCGAGCGAGCGGGTGGCCGACTTCTCCGAGGTGCGGGGAGGCCTCAGTGCCGACGAGGCCGTCTACGAGGCGGCCCGGTGCTTGTCGTGCGGGAACTGCTTCGAGTGCGACGGCTGCCTCGGCGCGTGCCCGGAGGACGCGGTGATCAAGCTCGGGGTCGGCCAGCGCTACCGGTTCGACTACGAGCGCTGCACCGGGTGCGAGGCCTGCTTCGAGCAGTGCCCGGTCCACGCGATCGAGATGGTCCCCGAGGCGGGGCCTGCGGGCGGCGGCGGGTGATGCTGGCGGTGGGGGAGCGATGATGCGGGCGACGCTCGACGGCAACGAGGCGGCGGTGTCGGTCGCGTACCGCATGAGCGAGGTCTGCGCCATCTTCCCCATCACGCCGGCGTCGCCGATGGCCGAGCTGGCCGACGAGTGGTCGGCGAGGGGCCGGACTAACGTCTACGGCAGCGTCCCGGTGGTGGTCGAGATGCAGAGCGAAGCCGGCGCCGCCGGCGCGCTCCACGGCGCCCTGCAGGCAGGTGCGCTGTCGACCACGTTCACCGCCTCCCAGGGGCTCCTGCTCATGATCCCCGACATGTACAAGATCGCGGGCGAGCTCACGCCGGCGGTGTTCCACGTGGCGTCGCGCTCGCTCGCGGCCCAGGGACTGTCGATCTTCGGGGACCACCAGGACGTGATGGCGGTCCGCCAGACCGGCTTCGCCCTGCTCTCGTCGTCCTGCGTCCAAGAGGCCCACGACCTCGCCGCGGTGGCCCAGGCGACCACGCTCGCGGCGCGCGTCCCCTTCGTCCACTTCTTCGACGGGTTCCGCACGAGTCACGAGCTCAACACGATCGAGCTGCTCTCCGACGCCGACCTCCTTGCCCTGGCGCCCGCCGAGCTCGTCCGGGCGCACCGGGCCAGGGCGATGTCCCCGGAGCACGCGTTCGTGCGGGGGACCTCGCAGAACCCCGACGTCTACTTCCAGGCCCGCGAGACCGTGAACCCGTACTACGCGCGGGTGCCCGAGCTCGTGGCGCACTCCATGGAGGCCTTGGCGGCGCGTACCGGCCGGCGCTACGGGCTCGTCGACTACGCCGGGCATCCCGAGGCCGAACGGGTGGTGGTGGCCATGGGCTCGGGCGCGGAGACCGCCCGCGAGACGGTCGCCCGCCTCGCCGAGCGCGGCGAGCGGGTGGGGGCGCTCACGGTCCGCCTGTACCGCCCCTTCCCCGCCGACGCGCTTCTCGGAGCGCTGCCGGCATCGGTCCGGCAGGTCGCGGTCCTGGACCGGACCAAGGAGCCCGGGTCCTTCGGGGAGCCCTTGTTCCTCGACGTGCTCGCCGCCCTCGCCGAGGGGCACGCGCTCGGCCGCCGGGAGGCCATGCCGCTCGTGACGGGCGGGCGGTACGGG
>DAHWOV010000089.1:0-2039 GCA_027339205.1 Acidimicrobiaceae bacterium
CGGACGACGTTGGCGCTCATCCACCGGCTCTTGTCGGTCATCGGTACAGTCTGCCTGCGTGGAACTGCTGCAGGAGCGCATAGAAGAGCTGTGGAGCCGTGTCGGGGAGCTCTCCCCGGCGGATGCCGAAGCTGCCCACACCGTGACCGAGGCGGTGGATCTGCTCGACCGAGGCGCCGCCAGGGTCGCAGAGACCGGGCCCGATGGCCGCACGGTCGTGCACGAGTGGCTGAAGAAGGCGATCCTGCTCCTCTTCCGGCTGCGTGAGCTCGAGACGACCGAGGCCGGCCCCTTCGAGTTCGTCGACAAGCTTCCCTTGAAGCGGGACTTCGCACGGGCGCGCGTCCGCGTGGTGCCGGGCGCGTCCGCCCGGTGGGGCTCGTACCTCGCTCCGGGGGTCGTCCTCATGCCCTCCTACGTCAACATCGGGGCCCGCGTGGGTGAGCAGACCATGGTCGACACGTGGGCGACCGTCGGCTCGTGCGCGCAGATCGGAGCGCGCGTCCACCTGTCGGGGGGAGTGGGCATCGGCGGCGTGCTCGAGCCTCCCAATGCGCAGCCCGTGGTCGTGGAGGACACAGTGCTCATCGGAAGCCGGTGCATGATCACGCAGGGCGCGCGAGTGGGCCGCGGGGCGGTGATCGGAGAGGGCACCATCTTGAACCCCTCCATCCCGGTCGTCGACGCCGAGAGCGGAGAGGAGCTGGGCCGCGGCGCGGTGCCCCCGTGGTCGGTTGCGGTGTCGGCGGCACGCCGGCGCGTGTTCTCCGGCGGCGAGTTCTTCCTGCCCTGCGTGCTCGTGATCAGGCGCCTCGAAGAGGGGGAGCGCCACGACAAGGCGCAGCTGAACGCATTGCTGCGCGCACATGGGGTCTCCGCGTGACCGCCCCGGTTCCCCCGACCTCGGGAGCGGCGGCGACCGCCTCGTCCCCGGCCAAGAGCCCGGCGTCCCCGGCCATGAGCCCGGCGTCCCCGGCCATGAGCCCGGCCGCAGACCTCGTCCAGGCCACCGCGGCCCTGGTGTCGATCCCATCGGTGAGCCGGCAAGAGTCGGCGATCGCCGCCCTGGTCGCCGGCGAGCTCTCGGGGCACCCCTGGCTCGAGGTGACCCAAGTCGGGGACAACGTGATCGCGAGGACCGTGCTCGGCCGCGAGAAGCGGCTTCTCGTTGCGGGCCATCTCGACACCGTGCCGCCCGCGGGGAACGACACGGCGCGAATCGAGGACGAGGCGGTCTGGGGCGTTGGGGCCTGCGACATGAAGGGGGGCGTCGCGGTGATCCTCGACCTCGCAGCGACGTGCGAGGAGCCGATCGTCGACGTCACCTGGTGCCTCTACGCGCGTGAGGAGCTCACCCGCGCCGAGAACGGGCTCGTCGAGCTGTGGGCCTCGCGGCCCGACCTCCTCGAGGCCGACGCGGCGGTGCTCTGCGAGCCGACCGATGCTCGCGTGGAGGCAGGCTGCCAGGGAACCCTGCGCGCAGAGATCCGCCTCGGCGGGGTGCGGGCGCACACCGCACGCCCGTTCGCCGGACGGAACGCGATCCACCGGCTCGGCCCATTGCTGGAGCGTCTCTCCTCGTACGAGGGCCGAACCGTCGAGCTCGACGGGTGCGTCTATGTCGAGCAGCTCCAGGCGGTCTTCGTCTCCGGGGGCGTCGCAGGCAACGTCGTGCCCGACGAGGCGGTCCTCACGGTCAACCATCGTTTCGCTCCCGACCGCGATCTCGCCACGGCGGCCGAGGCGACGACGCGTGCCCTCACCGACGGTCTGCTCGACGAAGCGCTCGGAGATCGCGTCGTCCTCGTCGACGGAGCCGACGGCGCGCCGCCCGAGCTCGGGCATCCCTTGCTGGCTGCACTGGTGGAGCGGAGCGGCTATCCGCCCCGGGCGAAGCTCGGCTGGACCGATGTCGCAACCATGTGGGCGCACGGCATCCCGGCCACCAACTTCGGCCCCGGCGACCCCCTTCTCGCGCACCATCCCGACGAGCACGTGAGGCGCGCGTCGCTCCAACGCGTGCGCGAGGCCCTCGGCGC
>DAHWOV010000131.1:0-49649 GCA_027339205.1 Acidimicrobiaceae bacterium
GCCCAGCGCGACGCGCGAGGCTTCGTCGGCGAGCCACGCCCACAGGCCCGCGCGCCGCTCGGCCTCGGCGCGGCGCTCGGCTGCATGCTCGGGGAGCGGCCCGACGACGGACTCGACGGCGTCGCGCAGCGAGGCGACGTCGGGCAGGCAGAGGGCGCCGAGCAGCCGGGCGACCCGCAGGCGCGCGCCGGGCTCGGGCACGCGGTCGAGCCCGAGCAGGTCGGCGACCGCCGCCCGGCAGGAGTCGGGGACCGTGACGGCGGCAGGGGTCTTGCCGTCGGCGAGGCGGCGGGCGAGCTCGTCGGCGAGCGGGCGCAGCGCCGGGCGCCCGAGCGGGTTCACGCCGCCGCGGCGCCCGGGTCGAGACGGCGCTCGTGGCCGTCCCAGGTGAAGCGCGTCGAGGTCACCGGCTCGTCCGCGCGCCCGGGATGCAGGTGGTGGATCGCGATCCCGTCGAGGGTCGCGTACTGGCACCACTCGTGGTCGCTCGTGAACACGGCGTCGAGGTCCCAGGCGCTCAGCGTCCCGAAGAGCTGGGCCCGGTTGGCGGTGTCGACCCCGGCGAACAGCTCGTCGAGCAGGATCAGGCGGGGGCACACCGAGGGCCGCCCCTCCGCGCCGGCGTAATGCGCGGCGACCGAGGCGATCATCGGCAGGTGCAACGCGATCGAGCGCTCGCCGGTCGACAGGCGCTGCAGGCGTCGCGGGGTGGCGGGCTGGTACCCGTCCCAGTCGCGGTGCGCGACGTGGAGGCTGAAGCGGTGCCAGCGACGGTAGTCGAGGGTCTCGCGGAGGCGCTGCTCCCACGGGGCGCCGGTCTCCAGCTCGGCGCGGGCCTGGTCCACGCGGGCCCGGACGAACTCCTGCAGGGAGGCGCGCTCGGCGTCGGTCAGGTCGGCGGGGTCGCGCAGCAGCAACGACCGGGCCGCCTTCACCGCCTCGAGCTGGTCGGGGCCGACCGTCCACCCGAGCCGGACACGGACGCCGGCGGCGGCGGTGCGCACCGCGTCGAGCTGCTCGTTGATCGTGTCCACGAGCGCGTTCGCCTGACGGATGCGGTCGGCGAGGGCTCGCCGGACGCTGCCGGCAAGGGTCTGCTCGAAGAGGCGCTCCTCCTCGTCGGCGAGCTCCGCCCGGCCGCGCTCGAGCTCCCCGGCCAGCGCGTCCACGAGCTCGCCTGCCCTGCGGCGCAGGCCCCCTGCCGTGGTGCGCAGGACCCACCACTCCCCTGACAGCTCCCGGTCGACGCCGACGCGCGCGCCGAGCGCCGTGCGGGCCTGGTGCACCTGCTCGCGCACGCGCTCGGACAGCCGCTCGACGACCTCGGGGTCCGTGCGGAGGTCCCCGTGCTCGGCGACCACGCCTCTCGCGAAGGCGAGGACGGCGGAGACCCCCTCGAGCGCCTCGGGGCGGGCGATGCCCGCGTCCTCGAGCAGGTCGTCGGTCGCGGCGAGCAGCCGGCGGTGGGCGGCCTCGCGCGCCTCCTCGGCGCGCGCTCGGGCGTCCGCCGCGTCCTGCACGATCCGCGACAGCTCGCCGACCTTCTGGCGGAGCTCGGGCGTGCGGCCCCGCAGGGCCTCGACGCGCCGGCGCGCGTCCGCGCGCTCGGACTCGAGGGCGGCGATCTCCTCGAGCACCTGGTGGTACTCGCCGCCCACGCTCGCCTCGAGGGCGAAGAGCCGGTCGGCGGCGTCCCTCGCCTCGCGCGCCGCGGCGTCGCGGTCGGACTCTGCCTGCCAGAGCCTGGCGGCCGCGTCGGCGGCGCGCCGCTCGGCGCGGGCGAGCTCTTCGGCCGCGACGGCCGCCTCCCTGCGCCGGCGCGCCCAGATCCCGGCGTCGCGCTCCAGCCGGCGAAGGCCCTCCTCCACGGTGTCGAGGCCGGCCCGGTCGGCGGGCAGCCCGTGCTGGGCGCTCTGGGTGGTGAGCGTCCGCAGGGCCGCGCGCACGTCGTCCTCTGCCTGCCGTACGCGGGCGCGCGCCGCGTCGGCTCGGTTGCGCGCGTCGCCGAGGCGCAGTGCGGCGTCGTCCGCCGCCCGAGCGGCGTCCCGGACAGGCGCCCCGCTCGGAGCCGCCTCGAGCTCGGACTGGACGGCCGCGGCCTGCCGGTCCAGCGCGTCGCGCCGGCGGTCGATCCCCGCCAGCCGCTCGCCCACGAGGGCGAGGGCCGCGTCGATCTCGGCGAGCTTCGCCTGGCGGTGCCGCTCGCGGGCCGGGGCGCCCAGGACCCGGGCGGGCCGGTCAGGGCCGCGGCCAACCGCGCTGCCCAGCCGGTAGGTGCCGTCCCGGCCGATCACCGCACCGGCGACCGCACCCGCACCGGCGATTGCACCAGGATCGCGCGCCGAGAGGGCGCTCGGGACGAGAGGGACGGCGGCCAGGACCGCTGCCACCGTCGCCGGATCGACTCCGAGCTCCGGCCCACCGAGCTTCGGCCCACCCGGCTCCGGCCCGCCAAGCTCGGGGGCGAGGACGGAGCCCAGGGTCTCCTCCCCCGGCCGGAATCCGGCGGTGAGCACGACGTCGGCGCGGTCGTCGCCCAGGGTGACCGAGCCGTCGGGCTGGACCCAGGCGTCGAGCAGCCCGGCGCCCGTGAGCGCCGCCTCGATGCGGTCGACCTCTTCGACGGAGGCGCCGTCGACCGGCTGCACGAGCATCCAGAGAGGCGCCCCACTCAACCCGTCGCGCCCCGTTCGCCACGCCGGCGCTTCGACCTCTGGGAGGGCGCTCTCCTCCCAGCGGGCCCGGTCCGCGCTGAGGGCGTCGCGCTCGGACTCGGTCGCCTGTCGCTCGGCGTCGAGATCGCGGGCCGAGACGGCCAGCTCGCGCTCGAGGGCGGTCTGCAGGCGGACGAGCGCGGGGGCGACCTCGTCGGGGTCGTCGGGGTGCTCGGGGAGCGAAGCGGCCACCCGGCTGGCGCCGACCACCCGACAGCTCGACGCCCACTCCCTCACATCGGCGGCGTAGCGCGCCGCCGCGTCCGACGCGCCGGCGACCGCCAGGCGGTGCTCTGCGTCTCGAGTCGAGAGGTCGCGCGCCGCCGCCTCGGCCCCCTCCTCGTGGAGCGCCCGCCGCAGCACGGCCTGCTCGTGGCGCTCCAGGCTGGCCCGTACCTCTGCGACCAACGAGCGGCGAGCGTGGAGCCACGCGGCGACCAGGCGCTCGCCGGCCTCGCCGTCCTCGCAGCGCCGGGCCTCCTCGGCGACGGCTTCCCCGGCGACCGCCTCCGCCGCGCCGGCCAGGTCGCGCGCCGCGCGATCGAGGTTCGTTCGGGCCGCGTCATGGGCGGCGCCGGCCTGGGCGCGCTCCTCGTGCGCCTGCTCGCTCGACACCCGCGCCGACTCGGCGGCGGCGCGCTGGCGGTCGGCGATCTCGCCGAGGCGGCGGGCCTGGGTCCGCAGGTCGGCGAGCGCGACACCCTCCTTGTACGCATCGGACTCCTTGCGCGCCTCGATCTCCACGCCGATGCGCGTGACGTCCTCTTCGACCCCACGCAGCTCCGCCTCGGCCGCGTCCGCCGCCTCCCGGACGGCGTCGAGCTCGTCGCGGGCCTTTCGCTCGTCCCGGGTCACGTTGTCGCGGCGGGTCTCCGCGGAGGTCACCGACGACGCGCCGGCCACGACGACCGCCCGGGCGTACTCCCTGTGGCGGGTGGCGAGGAGCCGCACCTCGTGGAGCTCGCCCTCCAGGGACCCGAGCTCGTCACGGCGCCGGTCGAGGCGCTCGAAGCCCTCGGCGACCGTGGCGATGTCGTGGTCGTCGATCGGGGCCAACGCGTCCGAGAGGACGCTCGAGAGCTCCTCCACGTTGACCAGGTGCTGGGAAAGCTTCTCCCGCCGGAGCGTGAGCAGGGCGCCGAGCACCGATGCGTACCGGTCCGCGCCGAAGCCGCAGAACAGCACCTCACGGACGGCCGCCCGGTGCTGCTCGCCGTTGTCGTGCACCCGGCCGGTGTCGCCGATCGCCTCGACGAGCGCCTGACGGGAGATGGGCACCCGGTTGTCGTCGAGCAGGCGGAGTCCCTCGCCGACCGCGAGGGTCGTGGTGAAGTAGTCCGGGTCGGCGCGGCGAGTCGACTGGGAGGCCCTTATGCGGGCCCCGACGGTGAACACCTCGTCGGCGCGGCGGAACTCGACCCACGCGAACCCCGTGCGCGTCGTCTCGTCGGTCCCGGTCATCACCCTGTCGAACAGCCCGCCGCGCGGCTTGGCGGCCGAGGTCAGCCGGGACGGGGACGCGTCGGCGTCGAGCAGGAACGGCAGGAGCATCTCGAGGGCCAGGGACTTCCCCGACCCGTTGGGACCTCGCAGCAGGAGCCGGCCGCGGTGGAACGTGAACACCTCGTCCCAGTACCGCCAGATCGAAACCAGGCCGGCGCGTGCCGGGCGCCAGCGGTCGGACAGCCGTGCGGGCAGTTGGCTCATGGTTCCTCCGGGGGCTCTGGGGGATCGAACAGCGTGCGGGCGCCGGAGACCACGGCGGGCGCGCTCCGATAGCGGGCCAGCGCCGGGCGCGCCGCGACACCTCCGTCCGGCGAGCGTCGCGCGAGGCCGAGGCCCACGAGGAGGTCGACGGCCTGGCGCGCCAGGCGCTCCGGCCCGCCTTCCTCGCGCTGGCCGCGCGCCCAGCCGGGATACCGGGCGAGCACGTCCGCCACCGCCTCCTGCAGCTCCCGGGCCGTGAGCTCGCTGAGCCGGCGCGAGCCGTCGGCGTCCTCCACGACCAGCCGGTCGACGAGCAGCAGGGCCAGCTGGTGCACGTTGCCGGCCGGCGCCGGGAACACGACGTCGGTGGCGATGCCGTCGGCGTCGACGGCGAGGAACCCCTCGACGCGCTCCTCGAGCTCGAAGCCCGCCTCGGCCGCGCGCTCGCGCAGCCACCGCCGCCCGCTGATGCTCCCCAGGTAGGCGGCCTCCATCTCGCTCAGGTCCTCGACGTACACGACAGGGTCGTCCAGCATGCGCCGCCCGAGGAGATGGCGCGCCCACCGGTTTCTCGCCTCCTCCCCAAGCTCGGCGAGCCCCGGCTGCCGGGTCTCGGCGGCCCGCACCTGGGCGGGGTCGGCCGCCCGCAACTGGGCGGGGTCGACGGCCCGCACGAGCTCCCCGCCGTAGCGGGGCTCGGCGAGCAGCCGCTCGGTCGCCTCCTCGGTGGTCAGCCCGTCGGGCAGGGAGCTCGGCGCGCTCGCCGACACGAGCAGCCGGTGCAGCCGCGCGGTGTCGGCGGAGAGGAGCGCGTTGACCCGGTCGCTGCCGACATAGGCGTCGAGCTCGGCCACGGACACCTCCAGCGCGCCCCAGTCGATCAGCGCGCGCAAGGCGTCGACGAAGGCGCTCCGCTCGGCTTGCCGGCTGGTGTCGAGCTGGGCCTCCGGGGTGATCGCCCCCGCGAGCATCCCGATGGTCGTGACCGGGTGGCGGACGAGCTCGGCGCACACGAGGCAGAGCAGCTGGTAGCGCCGGCGGTCGAACGGCACCCGCTCGCCCCTCGTCCGCCGCAGCGGCCTCGTGGGGTCCAGCGCGGCGGCCCGCTTCGCGAGACGGGCGAAGCCGGCCGAGGAGTCGACCGTGAGCTGCCAGCCGCAGGTCTGCTCGAAGTAGTTCGTCAGCCAGGTCGCGTGCCGGGCGACGAGGCGGAAGGCGTCGGGATCGGCCTTGGAAGAGAGCAGCGGCCGGGCGAGGAGGTAGCGCACTGCGCCCGCACGCTCCGCGTCGAGGTGCTCGAGGAGCCGGGGCGCCGAACGCCGGGACCGCACCGGCACGGCGGTGGCGTCAGGCACCGGCACGGTGGTGGTGTCAGGCACCGGCACGGCGGTGGTGTCAGGCACCGACGACCTCTCGCAGGACCGTCGCGCCGACCTCGTCGGTCAGCGTGATCGAGACGAGGAGGTCCGGGCCGCGCAGCACGCCGTGGTCCGTCGCGAGCGTCGCCAGCCGCCCGTCTCCCGGATCTCGCAGGACGACCTCGACACGCCCGTCGACCGAAAGGGCGCGCCGGGACCCGTCCGCGTCGAGGGGTGCTTCGAGGCCGGCCGCGAGCAGCTCGAGCAGCTCCCCGAAGGCACGCGGGTCCAAGCGTCCGAACCCCGAGAGCGGCACCGCGCCGTCCGTCGCGAGCGTCGCCCGCAGTGCGTCATGGGCCGCGAGCTGCTCGGCCTGGGCTCGCTGGCGAGCGGCCCGCACGAGCCGCGGGTCGCCCACCGGTCGCGGGTGGCCGCGGTTGGTGAGGCTGCCGGTGGTCCGCAGCGCCGGTGCAACCTCCACCGGCTCGGTCTCCGACCAGGTGGCCGACAGCATCCGCTCGTGGCCGTCGACGCCGGCGAGGTGGGCGTGGCGCGCCGGCCAGAGCCCGAAGGCGGCCGCGAAGAGGAGGTGTGCCTCGTGCTCGCCGGGGGCCGCGGCGAACCACCCCGCCAGGCGCCGGAAGTCGTGCCCGACGAACGCCGACCGCCTGCGGCTGTCCCACCGGCGCTCAGCACGCGCAGCAACTCGATGATCGCAGTGCGGGCCGTCTCCAGGAGGCCGGTGACGAGCGGGACCGACGCGTCTTGGGGCGCGAACCACGCCCGCAGCGCCTGCCAGCGACGATCCCGCTCGGCGAGCCACGCCGGACCGGGATCCTCCCCGGCCACCGGAGCGAGGTTGGCGCCGCCGAGCGCCCGGTCGAAGACCGCCGACAGCCCTTCGGCCTCGAGCCTCGCGATCCCGACAGCGAGCCGGCGCTGCGGCCTCTCGACGCCGTGGACGTACTCCTCGAGGTAGGTCACCGTCCGGCGTTTCACGTCTGCGAAGACGTCGTCGTCCGTGCCGTCCTCCCGGAGCAGGCGCTGGAGATGGCCGTTGAACTGCCGGACGCTCACCACCAGGCTCTCCAGGCTTTGCTCGAGCTGGGAGACCAGGAGGTGGATCTTGGCGTCCACGTCCGGCGCACGAGGCAGCGCTGCGAGCTCGCCGAGCTCTCCCAGCACGTCGCCCATGGCGTCGAGCACCGCCGTCTGCAGCCCCACAGCGTGGCGAAGCGAGTCGACGGCCCGCAGCACCCCGGCGACGGCCGCCTCGCCCTTGGGGGTCAGCGCCCACAGGAGGCTCTTTCGCTCGAACTCCTCGGGCGTCGCGAAGCGCGCCCCGTGGTCCTGGGTGGCCTCGAGCAGCCGCCAGCCGGTCAGGGCGGCCAGCGCCCGCTGCAGGGCGTCGTCCTCGGTCGGCTCGTCCCAGCCCGCCCGGGAGAGCGCGGCACGCACCTGGTCGACGTTGAGGGCGGGGGCCAGGACGGCGGACTGCTCGAAGGCCGCCATGATGGCGACGTACAGGGAGCCGATCTCGGTGGTGGTGAACCGGAAGAGGTCCGGGTCGATCGATCGCCAAGGCCGGGACTGGGCCACGGCGCGACTCTACGCCCCGGCTGTGACGAGTTCCACCGCTGTAACTACGAGGCTGTAGGGCCGGGGCCGGGGCCGGGGCCGGGGGGGCGGGGGCGGGCGCCCGCGCACGCCCTTTCGCTCACACGCGCGCACGCGCACGCGCCCGCGCACGCCCACGCGCACGCGCACGCACGCGCACGCGACGACCTACGACCCGTCCCCCCCGATCGACGCGTACAGCGTGTGGGGGTGCGCGAAGTGGACCGTGCGGTAGTAGTCGACCAGGCGCGCGACGAGGCGCTCGGGGTCGGCGTCGAAGAGCACCTTGGCGCCGGTCTCCTTCGACAGGCGCCCGACCAGCTCGCCGATCATGTCCGCCACTCCGTGCGTCCCGGTCAGCACGCCGATGAGCCGTCCCTCGTCGTACGCGATGGCGAACTCTCCCAGCGTGCCCGACTGACCTCCGACGATCACCACGATGTCCGAGGAGCGGATGTTGACGACCTCTCTCCCCATGAGCCCCGATCCGGTGTAGATGAGCGCCGCGAATCCCTCGACGGGCGAGGCGTAGCGTTCGACGTGCTCCTGCTCGGAGAGCGCGGGGGAGATCCCGAGGACGAGGCCGCCGCGCGCCGAGGCGCCCAGCACCGCCTCTTGCGGCAGGCCGGGGCAGGCGCCGGTGACGAGCGTGCAGCCGGCATCTGCGATCGCGCGCCCGAGCACGCGGGCCTGGTGGGCGACGGACGGGTCGATGTAGCCGCTCGCCGAGCCCATGACCCCGACAACGAGCGGACGGCTGGATCCCTGCGGCTCCCCGCCCCTCCCCTCGGCCCGGGGCTCCGCCGTGGGCAGCCCGGGTGTGCTCATCGCTCCACCCGGACACGCTCGCCCTGGGTCGGCACCACCGCGTTCCAGCCGAGCTCGTCTGCGAGGCGGCTCGCCATGGCGTTGGCGGCCGACACCTCGCCGTGGACCAGGTACCCGGTGTCGGGCACGGGCACCGGACGCAGCCACTCGGTCAGCTCGGCGGCGTCCGCGTGCACGGAGAAGGCGCTCAGCTCGAGCACTTCGGCGCGGACCGGGACGTACTTGCCGAGCAGCTTCACGGTCCGCGCGCCGTCCGCGAGCTGCCTGCCGCGGGTCCCCTCGGACTGGAAGCCCGCAAGGATCACCGAGCACCTCGAGTCCGGAAGGCAGCGGGCGAGGTGGTGGAGGACGCGGCCGCCGGTCGCCATGCCGGACGCCGAGATGATGATCGACGGATAGCCGAGCTCGTTGAGCGAACGCGACTCGTCCGGGGTGCGCAGCTCATGGAGCTCGCCGGAGAGCTCGAACGGATCGGTCCCGTCGGCGAGCGCCACGTCCGCGGCATGCGCCGCGATCGCCGCGCGGTACACGTCGAGGACCGCGAGCGCCATCGGGCTGTCGGCATAGATCGGGAGCTTCGGCACCTTCCCTTGCGCGACGAGCTTGCCCAGTGCGATCAGCAGCACCTCGGTCCGGTCGACGGCAAACGACGGGATCACCACCGTCCCCCCTCGCCGGGCCGTTCGGGTGATCGCGTCGGCCATGCGGTCGAGGGCTCGTTCCTCGGGTTCGTGGAGGCGGTTGCCGTAGGTCGACTCGACGAGGAAGACGTCGGCGGCGGGAGGGGTCTGCGGGGGGCGCAGGATCGGATGGTGCGGGCGTCCCACATCGCCGCTGAAGAACACGCGCGAGGGCGCCGCGCCGTCGATCGTGACGAGCGCGCTCGCCGAGCCGACGATGTGGCCGGCGGAGACCAGCTCGACGACGAGCCCGTCGGCCACCTGCAAGGGCGCGTGGTAGTCCACCGGACGGAACCGCTCGAACACGGCGGCAGCGTCCTCACCGGTGTACAACGGCAGGGCCGGCCGGTGCTTGGAGAACCCCTTGGCGTTGGCGTAGGAAGCCTCCTCCTCTTGGAGATGGGCGGAGTCCTGGAGGACGATGCGCGCGAGCTCGGCGGTCCATCGCGTGCTCACGATCGGTCCGGCGAACCCGTCGCGCACGAGCGCGGGCAGGTACCCGCAATGGTCCAGGTGCGCGTGGGTCAGCACGACGGCGTCGATCGTGGCCGGATCGACCGGGAAGGGCGACCAGTTCCGTTGCCGCAGCTCCCGCAGCCCCTGGAAGAGCCCGCAGTCCACGAGCAGCCGGGACCCGCGCGCCTCGAGCAGGAACCTGCTGCCCGTGACCGTGCCCGCTGCACCGAGAAAGGAGAGGACCGCCGGCTGGTGCAACGACCCGTGCTGGTTTGATGTCATGACCACAATGTTGGCGCTTCGGAGTGCGCCGGCAAGAGCACAAGGTCATGTCGCCCCCGGCCCATGCCACGTCGCCCCCGGCCCATGCCCGGCCCGCCCGACTACGCGAAGTGATCGGTCCAGGCCCGGCCGTCCCAATAGCGCTGGCCCCCCTCCGGCGTCGGGTACCAACCGGCGGGCGGCATCCCAGGACCTGAAGGCCCGCCCGGCATGCTCACGCCGCCGCCATAGCCAGGCGGCGTGCCGTAGCCCGAGTAGCTCGCCACCTGGGCGCGCAGGGCCCTCACCTCGCGCAGCACCGGCCAGTCCGAAAACGCGAAGACGAGCGCCATGATGACCCCCACGAGGGGGACGAACGCGATGAGCACCCACCAGCCCGAGTACCCCGCCTTGGTCACGACCTTGACCGCGGCGATGATCGAGATGACCACGATCGCCGCGTACACCAGAAGGAGCACGCCTGCTGCACCCGCGAACGCGCCGCCGCCCGCGGCAGCGACGATCGGATGCGCCTCGTGCACCTGGATCGAGGGTGCCGTTCTGTGGATCATCTCTCCTCCTCCAACGGCCCACAGATCTAGTACAGGTGCACCTGCGGGTCCAGCAATCTCGACCCCGCGCCAAGGCGGAGCTCGATCACCGGTCGCCCGCCTCGACCTCGAGCCAGTGCCTGCTCGAGCCCACCACCTCGATCTCGGGATGCGACCAGATGAACCGCTCGGTCCGATCGAGGAGCTCGGTCGCATGCCTCGCGCTCGGCGCGACGACGGCGAACCCCAAGACCGCGAGCTGCCAGCGATCCTGCTCTCCGACCTCGGAGGCCGACACCCCGAAACGCCGTCGAGCCGTCTCGACCAGGTGGCGCACCACCGAGCGCTTCGCCTTGAGAGAGCCGCTCGCAGGAACGTGGACCGTCATCTCCAGCGCGCCGACGTGCATCCCCACAGCTTGACGCCTCCCCAGGTGCCGGGTGACGGCGTCGGCGTACGGCTCAGCCCTCGCGGCCGCCTCCAACCGGTCCGGCGTCGATCAGCTCCAGCCGGTTCCCGAACGGGTCGTCGACGTAGATCCTCCGGACACCCGGGAGATCACCGTCTGTGCGCCAGGGGATCCCCCGCTCGCGAAGGGCTGCGAGGAGATCGTCGAAGCCGGCGACGCACAGCCCGGGGTGGGCCTTGCGAGCGGGGCGGAACCCTTCCTCGACGCCGAGGTGCACCTGGACGCCGACGCCGGTGCCGCCCGTGCCTGCGGTGCCGGTGCCGGTGCCGCCGGCCGCCGTGAACCACCTCCCGCCGCGCGCTGCGAGGAGCGGCGGCTTCTCCAGCACCTCGAGCCCGAGGACCCCGGCGTAGAAGGCTTCCGCCTCGAGCTCGCGACCGGAGGGCATGGCGAGCTGGACGTGGTCGATCCCGGTGACGCGGTGGCCCATTCCACGATCTTGCACGATCTTGCCCAGGTGCCGCCGCACGCTGCCCGAGAGCGCGCGCCGAGACATTGTTCGGTTAACGAACAATCGCTAGGCTCATCGGCGATCGACTGATGCCTTCTTCGCCTGCTCCTGCTTCGCCTTCTTCGCCTTCTTCGCCTTCTCCGTCGCGATCTTCGCCGCCGACCGCCGGGACCCTGACGACCGGCCGCGCCCGTCCCGCGCCGGCCGTCTCCGCCGAGGCGGTGCGCAGCCTCGCGCGGGCGGCTCGGCTGCTCGAGCGGGCAAGTGGCACTCTCGGCCTCGCCCACTATCGCGTCCTCTGCGCGATCGCAGCAGGCGAGGACCGGGCGTCCCGGCTGGCGCGGCGCTTCGAGCTCGGGCGCCCGACGATCAGCGCTGCGGTCGACGCGCTCTGCAGGGAGGGCCTGGTCGAGCGCTCGGTGGCGACCACAGACCAACGCGCCTTCGACCTCGCGTTGACGAGTGAGGGTCGAGCGGTGCTCGACGCTGTCGAGCAGGCGATGGTCGACGTCCTCGAGGACCTTTGCAGTCGCCTCCCCTCATCCGCCGAGGCGCTCGGGGTGCTCGGGACGCTCGGGGCGCTCGGCGCGGCGCTCGATGCTCGCGCGGCGGCACTGGACGCCCGCGGCGCTGCAGGGCGCGCCGAGCCGGCTTCGATGCGTCAGACCGCGCAGCGTCCCCCCATCCCGGGTCGAGCATGACACCCGGGCCGGCGGCCGGGCCGAGCCCAACGGCCGGGCCGAGCCCAACGGAGGAGGGCGCCCCCGCTGTCGTGTCTGCCGGAGGCCACCGCCACGGCGGGGAACGCGGCTGGCTGCGGCGCCTCTGGGGCTACATGCTCCGGCACCGCAGGAACCTCGTGCTCTCGTTCGGCGCTGCGGTCGTGGGCGCGCTGTGCCAGACGGCGGTGCCGCTCGTCGCTCGCCAGGTCGTCGACACAGTGATCGAGCGGCGCACGTCACCCCTGTGGCCGTGGCTCGCGCTCCTCACTGGGCTGGCGGTGCTGACCTTCGTCGCAGCGCACGTCCGCCGCTATCGGGGGGGCCAGGTCGGGCTCGCCGTCCAGTACGACCTCCGCAACGACATGCACGCCCATCTCCAGGCTCTCGACCTGGAGAACCTGTCGCGGATGCCGACCGGGCAACTGGTCGCCCGGGCGAGCTCCGACACGACCCTGGTCCAGGCGCTCCTCAACTTCATCCCGATCATGGGGGGCAACGTCTTCCTGCTGGCGATGTCGCTCGCGGTGATGATTTACCTCTCGCCGCTCCTGGCCGTGGTGAGCATCGTCATCGCGCCGACCCTCGTGCTCGTGTCCTACCGGATGCGCTGGCGCGTCTTCCCTGCGACGTGGGACGCGCAGCAGCGGGAAGGCGAGCTCGTCTCGATCGTCGACGAAGACCTGAACGGCGTCCGCGTCGTGAAGGCCTTCGGCCAGGAGCGCCGCGAGGTCGAGCGCGTCGCCGAGTCGGCCAAGGTCCTCTACGGCTCCCAGATGCGGGCGGTCCGGCTCCAGGCGCGCTACCAGCCGGTCATGGAGGCGATCCCGTCCCTCGGGCAGGTCGGCATCCTGGCGCTCGGAGGCTGGATGGCACTCCACCACGAGATCACCCTCGGGACCTTCCTCGCCTTCTCCACCTACGTCATCGCGCTGATGTCCCCTGCGCGCCAGCTCGCGGGCGTGCTCACGATCGGACAGCAGGCCCGGGCGGGCCTCGACCGGATCTTCCAGCTCCTCGACACGCCGCTCGCCATCGCCGACCCGCCGGACGCCGTGACCCTGCCGCCGCTGCGCGGGGAGATCGAGCTCGCAGACGTCCACTTCGGCTACCGCGAAGGCCCGCTTGTGCTGCGAGGAGTCGACCTCCACCTGCAGGCGGGAGAGCGGCTCGCGATCGTCGGGCCGAGCGGCAGCGGAAAGTCCACCCTCGCGATGCTCGTCGCCCGCTTCTACGATCCGACGTCCGGCGTCGTCCTCGTGGACGGGATCGACGTGCGCCGCGTGGCGCTCCGGTCCCTTCGCTGGCAAGTCGGGATCGTCTACGAGGACAGCTTCCTCTTCTCCGACTCGGTGCGCGCCAACATCGCCTATGGAAGGCCCGACGCCAGCACCGAGCAGATCGAGGCCGCCGCGCGGGCCGCGCGCGCCCACGAGTTCATCGAGGCGCTCCCGCGCGGGTACGACACCGTCGTGGGCGAGCGCGGGCTCACCCTGTCGGGCGGCCAGCGCCAGAGGATCGCGCTCGCCCGCGCCATCCTCTACGACCCCCGCGTCCTCGTCCTCGACGACGCCACGAGCGCGATCGACGCCCGCACCGAAGCGGAGATCCACGACGCGTTGGCCATGCAAGAACGGACGATGATCCTCGTCGCGCACCGGCGGTCCACGCTCCACCTGGCCGACCGCGTCGTCGTGCTCGACCACGGGCGGATCGTGGAACAGGGCGCGCACGACGAGCTCGTCGCGCTGAGCCCGCTCTACCGCTCGCTCCTGTCCGGCCTCGAGTGCGAGGAGCACGAAGAGGAGCGGCTCGGGCGCATCGAGGCCCTCGTCGCGGAGCCAGATCCCGGTCCGGAGCCAGATCCCGAGCCGGTGCAGGCGCACGCGGTGACTGCGCCGCCCGCAGTTCCCAGCGCCGCCGCCATGAGGGTGGCAACCATCGGCCCGGGCCTCGGAGGCGGCGGCGGGGGCTGGCGCATGAGCCTCGTGCCGACGCCCGAGCTCCTCGCCCGCGTGGGCGCGCTGCGGCCCTCGCGTGATGTCGCGCACGTCGACCTCGAGCGCGAGGCTCGCCAGGACCGGACCTTCCGTCTGGCCACGCTCTTCTACGAGTTCCGCTGGCCGCTCCTCCTTGGGCTCCTCTTCGTGGTGGCCGACGCCGTTGCAAGCCTCGCGGGCCCGATCCTCGTGAAGACCGGCATCGACGCCGGGGTGACCGCCCGCTCTGCGGCCGCCCTCTTCGCCGCGGCCGGCCTGTACCTCGCGATCACGGTCGCCGATCTCGGGGATCAGGTGGCAGAGACGTTCGTCACCGGCCGCACCGCGCAGCGCATCATGCTCTCGCTGCGTATCCGGATCTGGGCCCAGCTCCAGCGCCTCTCCCTCGACTTCTACGAGAACGAGATGGCGGGCCGGATCATGACCCGCATGACGACCGACGTCGACCAGTTCGAGTCGCTTATCGAGAACGGGGTGCTGTCCGCGCTCGTCGCAATGGTCACGTTCGTGGGCGTGGGGGTCGCGCTGGTCGTGATCGATCCGGAGCTCGGGCTCTGCACGCTCTCGGTCATCGTGCCGCTGGCGGGCGCGACCGTGGTCTTCCGTCGCAAGGCGGCCGTCTTGTACGACCAAGCCCGAGAGCGGATCGCGATCGTCAACGCGGACTTCCAAGAGAGCATCGCCGGGGTGCGCGAAGCCCAGACCTTCGTCCACGTCGACGCCACGCTCGAGCGGTTCCACCGCCTCGGCAGGGACTACCTGGAATCGCGCATCCGGGCGCAGCGCCTGGTCGCCACCTACTTCCCCTTCATCCAGTTCCTCTCGGGGATCGCCCAGGTCATCGTGCTCGGGCTCGGCGCCGCGCTCGTGGGCTCCGGCCACTTGACGACGGGGGCGCTCATCGCGTTCTTCCTCTACATCGACATGTTCTTCTCTCCGATCCAAAGCCTGTCGCAGGTCTTCGACGCGTGGCAGCAGACGCGCGTCTCGGTCGGCAGGATCTCCGAGCTGATGCAGATCGAGACCCGGACGCCTGAGCCTCCGGCGCCCGAGCCGATCGGCCGCCTTGCCGGCGAGCTCACGCTCGATCGAGTCCGGTTCTCATATCCCTCTGCGCCCAACCGCCCCGGGATCACGCCCCAGCGCAGACGCGGACCGGCAGATCCGAGACTGCTCCTCGCGGTCGACGCGCACGCGCGCAAGCCACCTGAGGCACTGCGCGGCGTCGACCTCGGCATCGCGGCGGGCGAGACCGTCGCGCTCGTGGGCGAGACCGGTGCGGGCAAGTCGACGGTGATGAAGTTGATCGCGCGCTTCTACGACCCTGACGCAGGCGTCGTCGCCGTCGACGGTCACGACCTCCGCGACATCGCGCTCGGCGACTACCGCCGCCAGCTCGGGTACGTCCCCCAAGAGGCGTTCCTCTTCTCGGGGACCGTGCGCGACAACATCGCCTACGGCAGGCCGGACGCCGACGACGCGGCGGTCGAGCGGGCGGCGCGAGCGGTCGGCGCGCACGAATTCGTCTCACAGCTTCCCGGCGGCTACCACCACGTCCTCTCCGAGCGCGGCCGCTCGCTGTCCGCCGGCCAGCGCCAGCTCGTCGCCCTGGCGAGGGCACAGCTCGTCGAGCCGGCCGTCCTCCTCCTCGACGAGGCGACCTCCAACCTCGACCTGCCCACCGAGTCGAAGGTTGCGGCCGCGGTGCGCGAGGTGTCCCAAGGTCGCACCACCGTCCTCATCGCCCACCGCCTCCAGACGGCGCGCGGGGCCGACCGCATCGTGGTCGTCCACAGCGGTCAGGTCGCAGAGACCGGCACCCACCAGGAGCTGCTCGAGCTCGGTGGGCGCTACGCGGCGATGTGGGAGGCGTTCGAGCTCGTGGGCGGCGCGTCGTCGAGAGCAGGTTGACGCCCCTCGCCGCGCCCTCAGCGCAGCGCGGGGAGCACCTCGGCCCCGAGCAGGGAGAGGTGATCGAGGTCGGAGAGGTCGAGCACCTGCAAATAGATGCTCGACGCGCCGAGCTCCCCGTAACGCCGGCACCGCGCGACCACCTCGTCGGGCGTGCCGGCCGCCCCGTGCTCGCGGAGCTCGGCGAGGTCCCTCCCGATCGCAGCCGCGCGCTTCTCGGCCTCGCCCTCGGTGCGTCCGCAGCACACCGCGACCGCAGCTGACAGCGCAAGCGTGTCGGGGTCGCGCGCCTCCGACTCGCACGCCGCGCGCACCCGTTCGTACTGGCGAGCCGCATCGTCGGGCACGAGGAACGGCGTGTTGTACTCGTCGGCGTAGCGGGCCGCGAGCCGCGGCGTCCTCGACGGCCCTCCGCCTCCGACGATCAGGGGTGGGCGGGGTTGCTGGAGCGGCTTCGGCAGGGCCGGGCTGTCGACGAGCGTGTAATGGCGACCGGCGAAGGAGAAGCGCTGTCCGGCTGGCGTCGTCCACAGCCCCCTCACGATCTCGAGCTGCTCCTCGAGCCGCTCGAAGCGCTCGCCGATCGGGGGGAACGGGATCCCGTAGGCGCGGTGCTCGTCGTCGAACCATCCCGCGCCGAGTCCCAGCTCCACCCTTCCGCCGCTCATCTGGTCGACCTGGGCGACCGTGATCGCGAGCGGCCCAGGAAGCCGGAACGTGGCCGAGCTCAGGAGCGTGCCGAGCCGGAGCCGGCTGGTCTCGCGCGCGAGCGCTGCGAGGGTCGCCCACGCGTCCGTCGGCCCCGGCAAGCCGTCCACGCCCATGGCGAGGAAGTGGTCGGATCGGAAGAAGCCGTCGAAGCCGAGCGACTCGGCATGCTGCGCCACCGTCAGGAGCTGGCTGTAGGAGGCGCCTTGCTGGGGCTCGACAAAGATCCGGAGGTGCATCCAGCGGACCCTATCAATCGGCCGCCGCTGCGCAGACGGGGCCGACTACCCTCGGTCCAGGCAGGAGCCGGTCCAGGCAGGAGCCGGTCCAGGCACGAGTCGGCGGCGGCCCCCCGCTCGGACCGCACAGAGACGGTGACGATGCACGACGAGGGATGCAGATGACCGAGCAGGACTTGCGCGCGAAGCGCCGCGGTGTGGTCGTCGGCGTCCTCTCGGGATTGCTTGCGCTCGCCGCGTTGGTGGCGGGCTCTGCCTTCGGCGACATCGAAAAGCACGCATTGAGCCCGCGGCTCGTGGCCTGGGTCAGCGCCGGAGTGCTGCTCGTCTTCGGCGCGGTGTCCACGACGCGCCTCTCCTCGGTCCTCGGCCGGCACGTGGCCTCGACGTCGATGCCCAGTGCAGGCGGCGCGGTCCGGATCGTGTCGGCGGCGGTCGGCTACCTGATCGTGATCTTCGGCGTCCTCGCGGTGCTGAGCGTGTCGATCGAGCACCTGCTGGTCGGCGCAGGGCTCGCCGGGGTCGTGCTCGGCATCGCTGCCCAGCAAAGCCTCGGGAACGTCTTCGCCGGTCTCGTCCTGATCCTCGCCAGGCCCTTTCACCTCGGAGATCGCGTCCGTGTCCGGTCAGGGGCACTTGGCGGCATCTTCGACGCTCGAGTCCGCGAGATGACGCTCATCTACGTCACGCTCCAGACCGAGGAAGGCGAGTACAAGATCCCCAATTCGGCGATGCTCGCCGCTGGGGTGGCCCGCACACCTCGCACGCCGCTCCCCTCAGCGCCCTCACCCACGGCCGCACCAGCACCCGCGAACGCAGCACCCGCCCCGGGAGCCGTGGCGCCAGAAGCGCCGGCACCGCTGGACGGCCGCTGACGAGCTCTGCTCCCGCGCGACAGGAGCGTCAACCGAACGGCGCTGCCGGGTCCCCGGGTGCTGGGAGGTCGGGACCCCCGACCGCGACACCCTCGAGCACACTCTCGGGCCCACCATCAGGGACCGGCTCGACGGGCGCCTTGTCGCCCGCGACGGACGCCCCGCCGCCCGCGACGGGCGCCCCCTCAACCCCCTCATCGACGCGGGGGCCCTGGGCACCGAGGTGGGTGCGGAGCCGGATCTCGGGGAGGAACCACGTGAGGACGAAGGCGAGCGCCATGACCGGCACGGCCACGAGGAAGACCGTCCCCACCGTCGACGCGTAGGCGGAGGCGACGGCGGCGTGGACCCCCGCGGGGAGGTGGTGGAGCAGCGCGGGGTCGACCGACGCCCCCAGTCCCTTCGGGACGGTGTACCCGTGCAGCGCGGCGCTCAGGCGGCCGCCGATCAGGTTGGCGAAGATCGCGCCGAAGATCGCCGCCCCAAACGACCCTCCGATCGACCGGAAGAACGTCGCGCCCGCCGTGGCGACGCCCAGCTCTTCGTGTGGGACTGCGTTCTGGACCGCGATGACGAGCACCTGCATCACGCCTCCGAGGCCGAGGCCCAGGACGACCATGAAGAGGTACATGAGCCCGTCGGAGGTCGTGGCGGTGACCGTCGAGAGGAGGTACATCCCGAGCGTCATGACCGCGGAGCCCACCACCGGCCACACCTTGTAGCGCCCCATACGGGTGATGAGGAAGCCCGAGATGATGGACGTCGTGAGCATGCCGGCCATGAGCGGCACGAGCTGCAAGCCTGCGAACGTGGGGCTCGCCCCCTTGGCGACCTGGAGGAACACCGGCAGGAAGGTGACCGCGCCGAAGAGGCCGAAGCCGACCACGAAGCCGATCGCGCTCGTCGCGGAGAACACCCGGTTGGCGAACAGGTGGAGCGGCAGCACGGGCTCGCGCACCTTGCGTTCGACGAGTGCCCACACCCCGATGAGCACGACGCCGGCAACGCCGAGCACGAGGATCGGCGCCGACGACCACGCGTACGTGGTGCCGCCGAGGGACGCGACCAGCACCAGCGCGGTCGCCGCCGCGCTCAAAAGCAGCGTGCCGGCGTAGTCGATCATGGGCTTGCGGGCACCGCGCAGGTGAGAGGGGAGCACCATCGCGGTGACGACGAGCGCGACCGCGCCCAACGGCACGTTGATGTAGAAGACCCACCGCCAGCTCGCGTGCTGCGTGAGGAAGCCGCCGAGCAGCGGGCCGATGCCCGTGGCCAGCGCGAAGACCGCCCCGAACAGTCCCTGGTAGCGCCCGCGCTCGCGCGGCGACACGACGTCGCCGATGATCGCCTGCGCGCCGACCATGAGCCCGCCCGCGCCCAGGCCCTGCAACGCGCGGAACGCCACCAGCATGCCGAGCGTGTGGCTCAGTCCCGAGAGCGCCGACCCCACCAGGAAGATGGCGATCGACGCCTGGAAGAAGGACTTGCGGCCGTAGAGGTCGCCGAGCTTCCCCCACAGAGGCGTCGACACGGTCGCGGTCAAAAGGTACGCGGTGACGATCCACGCGATGTGCGAGGCGCCTCCGAGATCGCCCACGATCGTGGGCAGCGCGGTCGCGACGATCGTCTGGTCGAGCGCCGCGAGCAGCATGCCGAGGAGCAGCGCGCCGATGATCAGCCGCACCCGCCCCCGGTCGAGCACGCCCAGCGCAGCGGTCGTCTCGCCCGCGGGGTCTGAGGCATGCGCCGTCGTCATCGGCTAGCGCCCCTGCCGTGCGTGGGCGCGGGCGGGCAGCCCGAGCGCCGCGCACGCGACCTCCACCGCCGTCGTCCGCAGGATCTCGGGATCGTCGTCGGGCTGCGCGTGGACCAGCGCGCCGTGGACGGCGCTCAGCGCCGCACGGACACGGGTCCTTTGCGCGGTGTCCGGCTCGCTCGTGCCGGCGAGCAGCGGCACCAGCCGGCGGAAGACCGGCGTGGCCACGTGCAGGCCGGCGCTCTCCTTCACCGAGGGATCGCTCGCCAGGACCCGGATGAGCTCCGCGTGACGCCCGACCAGCTCGACGTAGCCGACGACGAGGGAACGCCGCGCGCTGCGACCACCATCGGCGCGGGCGTGCTCGATCAGTGCCTCCAGCTCCTCGATCACGGGGCACACGATCGCCGCCAGAAGCTCGTCCTTCGTGCGGAAGTGGTAGTAGAGGGCCGCCTTGGTGAACCCGAGGTGCTCGGCGATCTCGCGGGTGGACGTCGCGGCGTAGCCCTTGTCGGCGATGAGCTCGAGGGCCACGCGGAGGATCCGGGCACGAGTCTGGTCGCCGGGGTGTGCTGCGTCGCCGTGGCCGGGGTCGCCCAGTCCCCCGTTCGCCGCCGCGCCCTGGCCCGGGTCCGCCGGCCCGGGTCCTGTCGCCTCCCATACCATGACGGTCATTGTAGCGACTTGACTTGCCTGTCGGCAAGTAGGTAACTTACTGGTCGGCAGGTAGATTCGAGCACGAGGAGCATTCCATGTTCGCCAGGCTGGGACGGGTGGTCGTGCGCCATCCTTGGCGGGTCATCGGGCTCTGGGTGGTGGCGGCCGTCGCCATCGTCGCCCTGGCGCCGAAGCTCGCGGCGACAACGAGCGAGGTGTCCTTCCTCCCCAGCCATTACCAGTCCGTCCAGGCGTCCGACCTCCAGAAGCACGCCTTCTTCGATTCGGCGACGCCCGCCGCCCTCGTCGTGGTCGAGCGGCGCGACGGCCGTCCCCTCACCCCACGCGACGTCTCGTGGCTCGAGCGCGCTCGCCGGTCGCTCGCCTCGAGGCACCTCGCCGCCGTCGGGCTGGTCGACCCGCCGGTCGTCTCGGCGAACCGCCTCGTCGGCGTGATCGGCGTCCAGATGCCCAACGCCGAGGGACAGCTCACCACCGTGCAGACCGACACGGTCCTCGCGCTGCGCAGCGACGTCGCCGCGCTCGCGAAGGGCAGCGGCCTGCGGGCCGGGGTGACCGGCAGCGCGGCACAGTTCGTCGACCAGCAGAAGTCCGGCCAGACCGCGTCGAAGGTCGTGGCGATCGCGACGATCGGGCTCATCCTCGCGCTGCTGCTGCTCATCTTCCGCAGCCCGGTGATCGCGCTGCTCCCGGTCATTGCGATCGGCGTCGTGTCGCAGATCGCAGACGGCCTCATCGCCTCGCTGAGCGAGGGCTTCGGCCTGCACATCGACAGCACCGTCTCGACGCTGCTCATCGTCGTCCTCTTCGGCGTCGGGACCGACTACGTGCTGTTCCTCATGTTCCGCTACCGAGAGCGGCTGCGGGCGGGAGCGGACGCGAAGGCCGCGATGGTCCAGGCGATCACCCGCGTCGGCCCGGCGATCGCGACCGCTGCCGGCGCGGTGATCATCGCGTTCCTCGCGCTCACGCTCTCGAGCATCACGCTCTTCCGCTCTCTCGGACCGGCGCTCGCCATCGCCGTGGCCTCGACGCTCGTCGCAGGGCTCACGCTGATCCCGGCGATCGTCTCTTTGCTCGGCACGAAGGCGTTTTGGCCGTCCAAAGCGTGGCAGCGAGAGCCGGAGTCCGCGCGCTTCCGCGCGATCGGGGATGCGCTCGCGCGCCACCCCGGCCGCGTCGCGGCGACGAGCGCCGCCGTCCTCATCGCCCTCTCGGTGTCGGCGCTCAGCTTCCACCCCTCCTTCACACTCAACTCGGGCAAGACAGCCTCGACCGAGTCGGCCGTGTTCCAGCGGGTGCTGCTCCGCGGCTACGCAGCCGGCGCCGCGTCGCCGACGGACGTCTACCTCGAGTCGACGGAGCACGCCCCGATCCCCGCCGGCGCGCTCGCGAGCTTCGGGCACCGGCTCTCTCGTGTGCGGGGCGTCGCAACGGTGGCCGCGCCGCGCGTCGCCGAGCACGGCACGGTCGCGGACTTCCGCGTGGTGCTCACCCACCGCGCGCAGTCCGACGCCGCCATGTCGACGGTCCGCGGACCGCTCCAGCGCGCCGCCGACCACGCGCCGCGCGGCACGAGGCCGCTGATCGGCGGCATCACCTCGGTCTACGTCGACCTCCAGGCTGCGATGGGGCACGACTACGCGCTCGTCTTCCCCGTCGCCGCCGCGCTGATCCTCGTGATCCTCGCCCTCCTGCTGCGCAGCGCGGTCGCGCCGTGGTACCTGATGGGCGCCGTCGGGCTCGGCTTCGCGAGCACCCTCGGCGCCACCGTGCTCGTCTTCCAGGACGCCCGCCACGAGAGCGGCCTCACCTTCATCCTCCCGATCGTGATGTACCTCTTCGTGGTGGCGCTCGGCACCGACTACAACATCTTGATGGTGTCCCGGCTTCGAGAGGAGGCCGCAGAGGGCCGAGACCCGCGCGCCGCGGCGGCCATGGCAGTCCGCCACGCCGGCCCCACGATCGCCTCGGCGGGGCTCATCCTCGCCGGCACGTTCGCGTCGCTGGTGCTCGCCGGAGGCACCACGCTCAGCCAGATGGGGTTCGCGATCTCCTTCGGGATCGCGGTCGCCGCCTTCGTCATGGCGATGTTCCTCACCCCCTCCCTCACGGCGCTCGTCGGCCACCTCGCCTGGTGGCCCGGGCACCGCGACGAGCCACTGGTCAGCCGGAGGGATCCCCTCGCCGAGACCGAGACCGCGTGCGACTCACCCCGAGACCTGACCTCCCCTCGCGCTCGAGCTGCGCGTTGAGCTCGCCGCCGAGCAGCACGGCCAGCGCCGCGAGGTACATCCAGAAGATGAAGATCGCGACGCCCGCGAAGCTGCCGTAGGTCTTCCCGTAGGAGCCGAAGCTGCTGACGTAGTAGGAGAACCCGAGCGAGCCCACGAGGAACACGCCCGACGCGAGCAGGCTCCCCGGGCTCGCCCACCGCCACGCGGGACGCCTGCGGTAGGGCCCGTACGCGTAGTACGCGGAGAACAGCACCGAGACGAGGGCGAAGGCGACGACCCAGCGCAGCACGGTCCATCCGAGCGTGAACGCCGGACCGCCGAAGGGCAGCGTCCCGTCGATCGCGGACCCGATCGGCTTGCCGAACACGATCAGCGCGGCGGCAGAGCTCCCGAGCAGGCCCGTGAGCACGAGGAGCGGCACCCCGCGCAGCCTTCGGGCCATGAACTTGCGATCGGCCGGCACCTCGTACGCCATGTCCAGGACCTGCTGGAGCACGGCCATCGCGCTCGTCGAGCTCCACAGCCCGACGAAGATGCCGACCACCACCGCGACGACCGAGCCCGCAGACCTCCTGGTCGCCGCGTGCACGGCGGTCTGGAAGACGCCGGCGGCGCCGGGGGGGAGGGCCTTCACGATGCCGTGCGCCAGGTGGCGGAGCGACCCTGTGCCCAGGTGGACCAGATCGAGGATCCCGAGCGCGGCGATGACCGCGGGGAAGAAGGCGAGGAAGCCGTGATAGGCGAGGCTCCCCGCGGAGACCGACAGCCGGTCGCGCTTCACATGCGCCTGGAGCTGGCGGAGGGTCGTCCTCCAGGAGGAAGCGACGACGTCATCGCCGCCGGAGGCGGGCACCGGCACGTCGGCCCGTGCGGCGGGCATGTGCTCAATCGACGGCGGAGCTCGGCGGAGCGGGATCAGCGCCCCAGGCGGCGACGCTGCTCGCGGCGGACGCGGAGGAGCCGGACCAGCTTGCGGAGGAGGAAGGCCATGAGCTCGGAGCTTACGACGACGACGACGACGACCGAGGGCTCCCGATGGCCCGCCAGACCCGCTCGGGGGTGAGCGGCATGTCGACGTGGCGCACCCCGAGCGGCGAGAGCGCGTCGACCAGCGCGTTCTGGACGGCGACGGTGGCGCCGACCGTCCCGGACTCCCCCACGCCCTTCATCCCGAGGGGGTTCTGCGGCGAGGGGGTCTCGGTCTCGCCCAGCTCGAAGGAGGGGAGCTCGGCGGCGCTCGGCACCGCGTAGTCCGCGAGCGTCGCGGTGAGCGGATTGCCCCACTCGTCGTAGCGGACCTCCTCGAAGAGGGCCTGGGCGATCCCCTGGGCCAGCCCGCCGTGCACCTGCCCCTCGACGATCGTCGGATTGACGACCGTGCCGCAGTCGTCGACGGCGACGAACCTGCGGAGCGACACCCGCCCGGTCTCGGTGTCCACTTCCACGACGCCGACGTGCGCCCCAAAGGGGTAGGTGCCCTCCTCCTGGGTGAACTCGCCCTCGGCGTGGAGCCGTCCGCCGGGCGCGGCAGCCGCCACCTGCGCCCAGCTGAGTGCGCTCTGAGGCACCCCGACGACCGCGAGCCCGCCGTCGACGACCACGACGTCGGCCGGCGACACCTCGAGGAGCCCGGAGGCGACCTCGCGGGCCTGGTCGAGCACCTCCTGGGCGGCCCCCACGACCGCGTTGCCCGCGAGCTGCCCGGACCTCGAGCCGAACGTTCCCACGCCGGTCGGCACGAGGTCGGTGTCCGAGTGGACGATTTTCACCTGGTCGACCCCCAGCACCGAGCCCGCGAGCTGGGTGAGCACGGTGGCGAGCCCCTGGCCGTGCGGCGACGCGCCGGTCGTGACCACGACGGTGCCGTCCCCTTCGACGGTCACGGCGCCGAACTCCCCTCCCGACCCGCTGATCTCGACGAACGTCGACAGCCCGACGCCGAGCGCGACCGGGTCGCCGCGCCGGCGGCGCTCGGCCTGCTCGGCGCGCAGGGCGCCATAGCCGGCGAGCTCCAGCGCCTCGTCGAGCGCGCGCCCGTAGTCCCCGCTGTCGTAGACGGCGCCGGTAGGGGTCCTGTAGGGGAAGTCGCCGGGCGCGAGCAGGTTCCGTCGCCGGACCTCGGCCGGGTCCATGCCCAGCTCCGCTGAGAGCATGTCCATCGCGCGCTCGAGCATCGCCGTGGCCTCGGGACGGCCCGCCCCGCGGTACGGGCCGACCGGCGTGGTGTTGGTCACCACGCCCAACGAGGCCAGCGCGAGCCGGGGGATCCTGTACGCGCCGTTCGCCATGAGGCGCGCCGTACGGAACGGGATCCCGCCCCGCCAGGGGTAGGCGCCCACGTCGGTCACCGTGCGCGCCTCGAGGCCGACGATCGTCCCGTCGCGGCGCGCCCCCAGGGCGACGTCCTGCACCTGTCCGCGCCCGTGGCTCATGGCGACGAGGTTCTCCGAGCGGGTCTCCACGTGGCGCACCGGCCGGCCGAGCCGGGACGCGGCCGCGGCGACGACGACCTGCTCGGGGTAGACGCCTCCCTTCGCACCGAACCCCCCGCCGACCGCCACGGTCCGCACCCGGACCTTCTCGAGCGCCAACCCCATCGCGGCGGCGATCCCGTTTCGGACCGCGAAGGGGGCCTGGCAGGTCACGACGCAGTCCAGCCGCCCGTCGGCCTCGGGCGTGACCAGGGCCGCGTTGGTCTCGATAGGCACCGGCGCGACCCGCTGGTTGACGAAGCGCGCCCGCACGACGACGTCGGCTCCTTCCAGGACGCCGGCATCCGTGGGAGGAACGTCGAGCACGATGTTGGTGCCGAGGGGAGGGAAGAGGAGCGGAGCGTCCGGCTCCATCGCAGCGAGCGGGTCCACCACGACGGGGAGCGGGTCGACGTCGACGACGACCAGTTCCGCCGCGTCGAGCGCTGCGGCCACCGACTCGGCCACCACGACCGCCACCGCCTCGCCGACGAAGCGGACCCTCCCTCCGGCGAGGCACGGGCGCGCCAGCGCGGGGCGCGCCGGGCCCTCGGCGCGCGGCCACTCGGGGATCCCTCCGAGCGCAAGGTCGCCCGCGGTGAAGACCGCGACGACTCCGGGCTGCGACCTGGCCCCCGACACGTCGACCGCCCGCAGCACACCGTGCGCGACGCTCGAGCGGACGAAGACCGCGTGGAGCACGCCGGGGGGATGGAGGTCCGCGAGGTACTCGGCAGCCCCCGTGAGCAGCGGCGGATCCTCGAGCCGTTCGACCCGGTGGCCGAGGACGCTCATTCCCTGGGGCGGCATCCCGGTGACTCTATCGACAGCGGCTGGACCTGCTGACCCTGGTCGACAGGGTGCTTTGGTCGAAAGGGGGCTCTGGTCGGCAGGGGGCCGGCCCGACGCCCGAGCCGGTCAGCTTGCGATCTTGCGCGATCTGGCGAACCGGCGGCGCTTGTCGCCCTCTGGCACCGGGACGAGCGTCGCGACCGCTGCCACCTCCGCCGCCCGGCGGCACTCGTCGCACAGGTACACCCCGTCGCGCAATCGGGTGAGACCGCTCGACCTGCACCCCGCGCAGTTGTGACCGAAGTAGACGACCTCCGAGGGCTCGCCGCGCCTCGTGTAGCTCACGAGGCCCCGCAGCCGCTCGACGACCTCCGGCCGCAGCACCCAGCTGCCGTCGTCGGTCTCCACCACGAGATCCCATGCGAGCATGTTCCGCAGCAGCGGATCGAACCGTTCGATCGGATGGTCGTGGTCGAAGTCGTGCATCGTTGCCGAGCTCCCCCTTTCCTTTCTCTCACTCGTCTCTCACTCGATCCCAGTGTGCCAAAGCGCGTTGGCGATGTCTCGGCACGACGGCGAGAACTCGTCAGTTCTCCGGGGCGACTTCGACCGTCTGGCTCCGGTGCCGCCACAGGTGGATCACCCGCGTCGCCGAGAGGACCGCAGCGAGCGCCATGATGCCGATCGACGCGTAGAAGGCGGCGTGCAGCCCGTCGGTGAAGGAGCCGGCGAACCGGTGCGTCAAGTGGGTGGTGCCCACAAAGATCGCGAAGGCGACCCGGTGCGGGATGGCCCGCCCGGCGACGAGGATGGCGACAGCGAACGAGAAGACCATCCCGACGTTGGCGAACGTGCGCAGCATCCCCGAAGAGACGCCGAAGAGCTCGCGCGGCGCCGCGAGCATCACGGCGGTGGTGTTGGAGGGGAAGAAGAGGCCCGAGCCGAGCCCGCTCACGACCGAGGCGACCACGACCAAGCCGACGGAGGAGCGGACGCCCAGCTGTGCGTAGACCAGCAGCGCCACGATCTGGATGGCGAGCCCGACGGTCGCCGGCCATACAGCGCCGACCTTGTCGGTGAGGCGACCGCCGATCGGGCCGACCAGTCCGGACACGAGGTACCCGGGGACGAGGAGGAGCGACGCGTGCAGCGGGCTGAGGTCACGGACCCCTTGGAGGTACATGATCACGAGGAACAGCACGGCGAAGTTCGCCATCGCCTGGAACAGCGACGCCAGCATCGTCGGGCTCACCGTCGGGATCTTGAAGAGCGAGAGGTCGAGCATCGGGGCCGCGCGCCTCCGCTCGACGAGGAGGAACGCCCCGAGGAGCACGATGCCGCCGACGAGGTACCCGGTGACCTGGCCGCTGAACGAGGTGGTCGAGAGCTTGGTCATCGCCCAGAGCACTCCGAAGACCCCGGCCCCGAACAGGACCATCCCCGCCACGTCGAGGCGCTCGCGACGGCGATCTCCCTTGTCGTGGAGGACCCGCAGCGCGAGGAGGAAGCCGGCGACGCCTGCGGGCACGTTGATCCAGAAGACCCAGCGCCAGTCCACGTACGTGACGATCACGCCCCCGAGGAGGATGCCGAGGATCGCCCCGAGGCTCCAGCCGACCGCGTTGAAGCCGTAGGCGCGGCCCCGCTGCGCCGCTGGGAAGGTGTCCGCGATGACCGCGCCGCTGTTCGCGGTGATGAGCGCGCCGCCCACGCCCTGGACCACCCGGTAGAGGATGATCGTCGTCTCGTTGCTGGCCAGCGCGCACAACGCCGAGCCGACGATGAACACCACGAAGCCCGCCTCGTACATCCGGACCCGGCCGAACATGTCGCCGAGCCTCCCGACCTGGGTCGCGAGCACGGTGATGACGAGGAGATAGCCGATGATCACCCAGATGACGCCGGAGAGCGCGACATGCAGCGACCGCTCTATCTCGGGCAGGGCGAGGACCACGATCGTCGTGTCGACCGCGGCCATGAGGACGCCGATCATGATCACGACGAGCGCGAGACCCGTCCTCGTGGCCCGCGGCTGGGCCAGCGAAGATCCCTCTCCGGAAGGTCCCTGCCCGGAAGGTCCCTGCCCGGAAGCGCCGCCGGGGCCTTCGTCGAAGCGCGCGACCGGGGCGCGGGGGTGGGTGGGCGCGCTCACCGGCTCATCCTAAGACCTCGTCCCGAGAGCCCATCCGGAGATCGCACTGGCGCAGCGGCGCTCGCGAGCAGAGGATGTCTCCGTGACCACCGATGACATCGACTCCGAGAAAGCGAGCGTCTCGCTGACGAGCGGCTCCCCCGAGACGGTCCTGCCCGCGGCCGATCCCGACGCCGTGGAGGCGACGGCCTCGGCGATGGCGGAGCCTCCAGAGCGACGCCGGGCTGCCTTGTCAGAGGTCGCCGCACGCTGGCCCAAGCACCTCGACGCGTGGGCGCGCCTCGCAGAGGTCGCGACCGTCGACGCGGACCGCTACGCCTTCGCGAGGGTGGGCTACCACCGCGGGCTGGACGCGCTCCGGGCCGCCGGCTGGCGAGGGACCGGGCACGTGCGATGGGTCCACGAGGAGAACCGCGGGTTCCTGCGCTCGCTCGACGCGCTGCGCTCGACGGCTGCCGCGATCGGCGAGGACGACGAAGCGGAGCGCTGCCGGGTGTTCCTCCACCAGCTGGACCCCGACTGGCCCTGACCGCTGGCCCTGGACCGGCCCCCCGCCCGCCCGGGAGCACGGCCCCCATCCCCGGGCTCAGCGGTCGACGTCGCGGTGGAACGCCGAGGTGCGGACCCCCGCAGCGGAGAGCCGGGCTGCGAGCGCGTCGGCGAGCACGACAGAGCGGTGCCGACCGCCGGTGCAGCCGAGCGCCACCGTGAGGTAGGACTTCCCCTCCTGCTCGAAGCTCGGCAGGAGCATGCGCAGGAGCTCGTCCACCTTGTCGAGGAAGGCGCCGGTCTCCGGCAGCGCCAGCACGTAATCTCGAACCGGCGCGTCGAGCCCCGACAGGGGGCGCAGCTCGTCGACCCAGTACGGGTTCGGCAGGAACCGGCAGTCGAGCACGATGTCCACGTCGAGGGGGATGCCGTGCTTGTAGCCAAACGACACCACCGACGTCTGCAGGTGCGCCGTGCGCACCGGGTCTCCGAAGAGCTCGATCACCCGCTGGCGGAGCTGGTTGGTGTTGAGGTCGCCGGTGTCGATGACCACGTCCGCCATCCCTCGGAGCCCGTCGAGCAGCCGGCGCTCGTCCGCGATCGACTCCTCGACTCCGCGGGCTGCGAGCGGGTGACGGCGCCTCGTCCCTTCGAACCGCCGGACGAGCACGTCGTCTGGGGCGTCGAGGAACAGCACGCGCACCTCGTGCTGCCCCTTGCGCAGCCTGTCGAGCATCGGCAGCACGTCGTCGACGTACTCGTCCCCTCCGCCGCGCCCGATGACGAGCGCCACACGTTCGGTCTCGGAGCCGGGGCGCCCGACGAGCTCGGCCACCTTGGTGATGAGCGCGGGCGGGAGGTTGTCGATGACGAACCACCCGAGGTCCTCGAGCGCCGCCGCAGCCGTCGACCGGCCCGCGCCCGACATCCCGGTCACGAACAGGAACTCGCTCACTCCCTCCCATCCTCTCGCGCGCGGACCCGAGCCGCCGTGATGCCTCCGGGGTCGCCCCTCGTGTGGAGCCGGACGTAGACGGCCTCGGCGACGCGGTCCGGCAACCAGGTCAGCGCCCGCAGGTCCTCCTCGCTCGCCGCACGCAGCGCCCGCATGCCGCCCATCTCCTTCAAGAGGCGCGACCTGCGCGTCGGGCCGAGACCGGGCACGCCGTCCAGCGCGCTCGCGGTCATCCGGTTGCCGCGGCGCTTGCGGTGGAACGTGATGGCGAAGCGGTGCGCCTCGTCGCGGACCCGCTGGATGAGGTAGAGCGCCTCAGAGCCCCTCGGGATCCTGATCGGCTCGGGGACGCCGGGCCGGTACACCTCCTCGAACTGCTTGGCGAGGGCCGCGAGCTCGACCTGCCCGCTGAGCCCGAGCTCCTCGAGCACCTCGACGCCGACGCCGAGCTGTCCCTTGCCGCCGTCGAGGAGCAGCAGCTGCGGCGTGTACGCGAAGCGCCGCCGCCGCGGCGCACGCTCGCCACCGTCCACGTCGTGCTCGTCTCGGGAGTCTCGGGAGCCTCGGGAGCCGTGCCTCTCGCCGTAACCCTCGCCGTAACCCTCGCCGTGCCTTTCACCGTGCCTCTCGCCGTAACCTTCGCCGTGCCTCTCGCGCTCGGCCACAAGCGCGCTGAGCCTGCGCGAGAGCACTTCGCGCATGGCGGCGTAGTCGTCGTTGCCGGGCACGTGCTTGACCACGAACTTGCGGTAGTCGGACTTCTTGGCGAGCGCGTCCTCGAACACGACCATGGAGCCGACGTAGTCCGTGCCCTGGAGATGGCTCATGTCGTAGCACTCGATGCGCAGGGGCGCCTGTGCGAGCCCGAGCGCGCTCTGGAGCTCCGTGAGCGCCCTCGAACGCGCGTTGTGGTCTCCCGCGCGCCGCAGCCGGTGCCGGGTGAGGTCTTCGCTCGCGTTGCGGGTAACGGTCTCCTGCAGGGCTCGCTTCGCGCCGCGCTTGGGGACAGCGATCCCGACCGGTCCGCCCCGGAGCCGCCCCAGCCAGTCGCGCAGGACCGGCAGCGCCTCGGGCTCCACCGGCAGGAGCACACGGCGCGGCACCTCGGCGCCCGGCGCGCCGTAGAGCTCCTCGACGACCCGGCCGGCGAACTGCGCGGGGGTCAGGTCCTCGACCTTGTCGGCGACGAAGCCGCCTCTTCCGACCACCCGTCCCCGCCGGACGTAGAAGACCTGCACCGCGGCTTCGAGCTCGTCCTCGGCAATGCCCACGACGTCGAAGTCCTCGGGTCGCTCGGACACCATCTGCTGGGTCTCGGCAGCCTTGCGGACCGCGGTCAGCTGGTCCCGCAGCCTTGCCGCCCGCTCGTACTCGAGCCCCGCCGACGCCTCCTTCATCTCGTGCTCCAGCCGGCTCACGATGGGCGCGGTCTCACCCGAGAGGAACTTCATGAGGTCCTCGACCATGCGCATGTACTGCTCGTGGTCGACGGCACCGACGCAGGGGCCCGAGCACCGCTCGATGTCGTAGAGCAAACAGGGGCGGCCCAGCCGCTCGTGACGTCGGAACTTCGTGTCCGAGCAGGTCCGCACCGGGAAGCTGCGCAGGAGGAGGTCGAGGGTCTCCCGGAGCGCGCCGACGTGCCCGTAGGGGCCGAAGTACCGGACGCCCTTGCGCTTGCGCCCTCGGTACACCATCGGGCGGGGCCACTCCTCCCCGACCGTCACGGCGAGCCACGGGTAGCTCTTGTCGTCCTTCAGCCGGACGTTGAAGCGCGGCTTGTGCGCCTGGATGAGCGAGTGCTCGAGCATGAGCGCCTCGACCTCGTTGGCGACCACCACCCACTCGACGCGCTCGGCGTGCGCCACCATCTGGGCCGTCCGGGGGGGCAGCGCGGCGGGGTCCTGCCAGTAGTTGGGGAGGCGGTGCCGGAGCGACTTCGCCTTGCCCACGTAGAGGACCCGGCCCTCGGCGTCGAGGAACTGATAGGAGCCCGGGGCGTCGGGGATCGAAGCGGTGGGCGGGCGGTCCTGCACCCTCTCATTGTCGCGACTCCCCGCCCCACCCGGAACGTCCCCACCCGGAATCTTCCCACCCGGAACCTCCTCCCCACCCGGCGCGAGATCGGCGGAGGATCGGCGTAACATCGGAGCACCGGGCCTGGTATCCCGGCACATAGCACCTCTCAGACCGACATCCCCGCGGACGGGCGACCAGGCTGTCCCCGCCGGTCACATGGGAGGCCTCCCCAAGGGGGTTCAGAATTGATCAGGCTCCAGCGTCCCCTGCCAGACCGGTACACGAGCGCGTCGTCCGGCGAGCTGGCCGAGTGGATCGGCACGGCGAAGCGTCGCCTCGGCGAGCGGCTCCTCATCCTCGGCCACCACTACCAGCGTGACGACGTCATGGTCTGGGCGGACGCGCGTGGAGACTCCTTCGGCCTCTCGCGCATCGCCGCGGACCGCCGCGACGCCGAGTTCGTCGTGTTCTGCGGCGTCCACTTCATGGCCGAGTCGGCGGACATCCTCACCGGGCCCCACCAGCAGGTCCTCCTCCCCGACCTCAACGCGGGGTGCTCGATGGCGGACATGGCCGACGTGGACGACGTCGAGGAGGCGTGGTCGGCGCTCGCCCGCGTGACCGACGTCGAGCGGGTGCTCCCGATCACCTACATGAACTCGGCCGCCGCGCTGAAGGCGTTCGTCGGCGAGCACGGCGGGGCCGTGTGCACCTCCTCCAATGCCCGCGCCGTCCTGCGAGGGGCCCTCACGGCGGCCCACAACGGTGGAGCGCGGGCGGACAAGGTGCTCTTCGTGCCCGACCAGCACCTCGGGCGCAACACCGGGTTCGAGCTCGGCTACGGAGCGGACGAGATGTTCGTCTGGGACCCCCGCCAAGAGCTCGGGGGGCTGACCGAGGCCGAGGTCAAGTCCGCTCGCCTGCTCTTGTGGCGCGGGCACTGCTCGGTCCACCAGCGCTTCCGGCCTGCGCACGTGGCGGCCTTCCGCGCGGAGCACCCCGACGGCTCCGTCCTCGTGCACCCCGAGTGCGCGCACGAGGTCGTCGAGCTCGCCGACGACGTCGGCTCCACCGATCACCTGATCCGAGCGGTGCAGGACGCGCCGGCAGGCTCGGTGCTCGGCGTGGCAACCGAGATCCACCTCGTCAGCCGGCTCGCCCACGAGCACCCCGACAAGACGGTGGTCTCCATCGATCCGCTCGTCTGCCCCTGCGCCACCATGTCACGCATCGACCCCGCCCATCTCGCGTGGGTGCTCGAGGGGCTCGTCGAGGGTGAGGTCCGCAACCGCATCCAGGTCGACGAGGCCACCGCGGCGTCGGCACGGGTCGCCCTTCAGCGGATGCTCGACATCACCTGAGCCCGAGCTGAGGCGTCTGAGCCGCCCTGCTGGCCAGCCGGCCCGCTGACCTGCTGCCCGGCGTGCTCTGTCCGACGGCACCAGCACCTGCGCCGAGCTGGCGCCGCGCTCGACCCCAGAGCCCGTCCGCCGGACGGCGCGCCGCTCGGTCTCGAAGAGACAACGAACGGAAGCGCCGCCCCGGTCCGGCGACGGCTCGCTGGGTCCCCGCCGCACGGAAGCTCATGGTCGCGCCCGCGCTGCGCCTGGCCGTCCCGGCGGCACCGGACCGTGGGAGTCGCTGGCGGGCAGCCCGGGACCCCGGGCCTTGGCGGGCGGGGTGGGACCCCGGGCCTTGGCGGTTTTCCCCAGCAGGCCCGCCGCCCGGTCCCGCTCGGTCTTCGCTGCATGGCAGGAGTAGCAGAGGTCCTGGACGTTGTCGTACGTCGTGGGCCCGGAGCTCGCGACGGGGACTCGATGGTCGCGCTGGAGGCCGAAGGGGCGCGCGCAGTTGGCGCATGCCCTGCCGCTGAACGCGGGAACAGGTCCGAGATCCAAGGCGGTGCGAAGCTCGGCTGTGTACTTGCGCCCGTAGTGGCGGATCTTGTGGATGCTCACCCCGTCATGGAGCACGCCCTTCAAGAAGGCGTCCCGCGACAGCTCCTTCGCCACCTCCACGGGGATCGGGCCACCCCCGATCACGTGGCAGGTCTCCCCGCCGAGCGCGTACCCGCGCCGCCACGCGTAGAGGTCGCACACGATCACGAGGTCCGCCTGCGGCCCGCGCTTGCCGCTGCCGTCGGACGCCGTCAGCGCGACGAGCGCATCCGCCGCGTACGCCTCGAATCGCTCTGGATCTCCAGTCCGCTTCGCGTCCCGGTGACGGCGAGCTGCGTCCCTCTCGATGCGGGCCACGAAGGGGACGCCGGTCTCCGGGGGCAGGGCCCCCTCGAAGCACACCATGCCCAGGCCGTCGCGCCAGTGACGGAACCGCCGGCGAGCGAGCTGGGCACGATGGAGGTCGCGGACCGGGGTAGACGACAGCCTCCGCTCCCTCGCCTCGTCGCGGACCTTGGTGAGGTCTCCATGCCGGGCGGTCTCCAGGAGGTCGTGCTCGGCTTCAGGAAGCTCCGCGGCGATCGCCGCGATCTCGTGTGCCTGGGACACGGACACGCTGCCCGAGACGAGCGCGTCCTTCGTCGCCGGATGGGCATCGAGGACCTTGGCCAGCTCGAGACCCTTGCGGGCGTCCCTGCCGGTGGTGCCTCCCTGGCGGGAGAGCCACGAAACGGGATCGGCCGCACCGGCCTCCTTGTGGGCACCGCACTCGACGGCGCGGGCTGCAGCGAGGAGCCGGCTCCCGCTGCACGCCTTCTCGGTGATGGCGAGCTCCTCGGCGACGAGGGCGCAGTCCGGACCGGGAACGAGCGTCGCATCGAAGTCCGCAAGGAGCGCGCGGAGCCCTCTGGAGGCCTCGAGTACCTGGCTCGCCACCGCAGTCATCAATCACAGGATGGCATAGGGGTGTATCAACCTCCCCCGGCGCTGAGCCCCCCGACCGCCCCGGTCGACGCCCCTGCCCCGCCGCTGAGACCCGCCGCTGAGACCCGCCCGTCCGCCCGCCCCAACCCGCCGGCCGGCTGCGGCGGCGATCAGTCCTTGATCCCGAGCACCGGCCGGAGCACCTCGCCCGTGTAGCTGCCCGGGGTCTTCGCGACCTGCTCGGGGGTGCCCTCTGCCACGATGCGGCCGCCGCGGTCCCCGCCCTCGGGCCCGAGGTCGACGATCCAGTCGGCGCACTTCACGACGTCGAGGTTGTGCTCGATGACGACGACCGTGTTGCCCTGGTCGACGAGGCGGCCCAGCACGTCGAGCAGCCGCCGGACGTCCTCGAAGTGGAGCCCGGTGGTCGGCTCGTCGAGGATATACATGGTGTGGCCGGTCGGTCGCCGGCTGAGCTCGCTGGCGAGCTTCACCCGCTGCGCCTCGCCTCCCGAGAGCGTCGGGGCCGGCTGGCCGAGCCGGATGTAGCCGAGCCCGACGTCCACGAGGGTCTGGAGGTGCCGGACGATCGGCGGCTGGTGGGAGAAGAACCCCAAGGCCTCCTCGCAGGAGAGGTCCAGTACCTCGGCGATGTTCTTGCCGCGGAACGTCACCTCGAGCGTGTCCCGGTTGTAGCGCGCCCCACCGCAGATCTCGCAGGGCACGTAGACGTCCGGGAGGAAGTGCATCTCGATCTTGATCGTCCCGTCGCCCGCGCATGCTTCGCAACGACCTCCACGCACGTTGAACGAGAAGCGCCCCGGCTGGTAGCCCCTGACCTTCGCCTCGGGCGTCTGCGCGAAGAGGCGGCGGATGTGGTCGAAGACACCCGTGTACGTCGCCGGGTTCGAGCGCGGGGTGCGCCCGATCGGCGCCTGGTCGACGTCCACGACCTTGTCGACGTGCGAGATGCCCTCGATCGTGCGGTGCAGGCCGGGCACCGCCTTCGCACGGTGCAGCTCGTGCGCGAGCGAGCGCAGGAGGATCTCGTTGACGAGGGTCGACTTCCCGGAGCCCGACACCCCGGTGACCGCGATCAGGCAGCCGAGCGGGAACGCGACGTCGATGTCGGCGAGGTTGTGCTCGCGCGCGCCGCGCACGACGACCGAGTGGCCCGACCCCGCGCGCCGGCGGTCCGGCACTGCGATCTTGCGCTTGCCCGAGAGGTACATGCCCGTCAAGGACTCGGGGTTGGCAAGGAGCCCCCCTCGGCCGGTCACCGGCCCCGAGTGGACGATCCGCCCGCCGTGCTCCCCGGCGCCGGGGCCGATGTCGACCACGTGGTCTGCCGTCCGGATGGTCTCCTCGTCGTGCTCGACGACGATCACGGTGTTGCCGAGGTCGCGCAGGCGCAACAGCGTCTGGATCAGCCGCTGGTTGTCTCGCTGGTGCAGGCCGATCGACGGCTCGTCGAGGACGTAGAGGACGCCCACGAGGCCGCTCCCGATCTGGCTCGCCAGGCGGATCCGCTGAGCCTCGCCGCCCGAGAGGGTGGCGGACGCGCGCTCGAGCGAGAGGTAGTCGAGCCCGACGTCGAGGAGGAACCGCATGCGCTCGCGGATCTCCTTCAGCACTCGGTCGGCGATCAGGTGGTCTCGCTCGGAGAGCTCCAGCTGCTCGATGGTCTCGAGAGCACGGGTGATCGACAGGCTGCACAGTTCGTAGATATTGATGCCACCCTGCGGGAATCCACCCTGCGGGAATCCACCCTGAAGAACTCCTCCTCGCCCGGGCTCCCCGCGCCGCCCCTCCGACCCGCGGCCGATGGTCACCGCGAGCGACTCGGGCTTGAGGCGCGCCCCCCCGCACGCCGGGCAGGCCACCTCGCGCATGTACTGCTCGATCTGCTCCCTGCTCCAGTCGGAGTCGGCCTCGGAGTGGCGGCGCTGGAGCCAAGGCACGATGCCCTCGTAGTGGGTCTCGTAGGCGCGGCTGCGCCCGAAGCGGTTGCGGTACCGCACGCTCACCTGCTTGGTGCCCGAGCCGTAGAGGACGAGCTTCTTGTCCTTCGCCTTCAGCTTCGACCACGGCGTGTCGACCGTAAAGCCGCCGAGCTCGGCGATGCCGTTGATGAGGCCCGAGAAGTACTCGCTGCGCGCGCCGGCCCAGGGGGCGAGCGCACCCTCTTCGAGCGAGAGCGAGGGGTCGGGCACCACCAGCTCGGGGTCCACCTCGAAACGCGTCCCGAGCCCCAGGCACGTCGTGCACGCGCCGTAAGGGGAATTGAACGAGAAGCTGCGCGGCGCGGGCTCCTCGAAGCTGATGCCGTCGTAGGTGCACGCGAGGTGCTGGCTGAAGGTGATGGGGTCCCGTCCCGGCTCGGGCATCCCGTCGGGCCCCACCATCTGGACTTCCGCCGTCCCGCCGGTGAGCGCGAGCGCGGTCTCGATCGACTCGGTGAGGCGCTGGCGCATCCCCTCGCGCCGCACGAGCCGGTCGACGATCACCTCGATCGTGTGCTGCTCATAACGCGCGAGCGTCGCGTCGCGGCGCTCTGCGAGCTCGACCACCGTCCCGTCGACGCGCGCCCGTGAGAAGCCCTGCTTCGCAAGATCGTCGAGCAGGGCGGAGTACTCCCCCTTGCGCCCGCGCACGACGGGGGCGAGGATCCAGAAGCGGCTGCCCTCGGGGAGCTCGAGCACACGGTCGACGATCTGCTGGGGCGTCTGGCGCGCGACCGGTCTCCCGCACACCGGGCAGTGCGGCTTGCCGATGCGCGCGTAGAGCAGCCGCAGGTAGTCGTAGACCTCGGTGATCGTGCCGACGGTCGACCGCGGGTTGCGCGAGGCGGACTTCTGGTCGATCGAGATCGCCGGGGACAGCCCTTCGATGAAGTCGACGTCGGGCTTGTCCATCTGCCCGAGGAACTGGCGCGCGTACGCGGACAGCGACTCGACGTAGCGGCGCTGGCCCTCGGCGTAGATCGTGTCGAACGCGAGCGAGGACTTCCCGGACCCCGACAGGCCCGTGAAGACGATCAGCCGGTCACGGGGAAGGTCGAGGGAGACGTCCTGGAGGTTGTGCTCCCGTGCCCCCCGGATCACGAGATGCCCGGACACACCGGGAGGATACCGGTCGGCGGCGGCGGCCATCCCGACACTCTAGCGAACAGACGTTCGGGTGCTGCGACGGCGGCCGGCAGGCCGGCGCGGCAGCCTTCGACGGCCGTGCCCTTGCCGCCCTCCGCCCGGAGCGCATGTCGCATCGGAGCGGGACATGCGCCGCCCTCGCCTGGTCGCGATCAGCTCCTCGGCGGCCCCGCCGAGGACGCCGGCGACGCCTTGTGCGCGAGGCGGGCCATCGCGCCGACCGGCTGGCGGTCCGGCCCGGCGACCGGCTGGCGGTCCTGCCCGGCGACCGGCTGGCGGTCCTGCCCGGTGACCGGCTGGCGGTCCGGCCCGGCGACCCGAACACGCGAGCGAGGCCCGTTGCCCGGCGCGAGGCGGAGAAGAGGTACGGCGGATGGCTGTGCTCCGGCGACCGGCGGCACTGCGGGACCGTGACCGCCGGCCGGACCACCGGCCGGCGCGAGCGGCTGCACCAGCGCAGCGACGACGCCCACGGGTGAGGGTGTCCGGCGGAGGTCGGGCGGTCCGGGCCGTGCACGCGGCTGGCCGTGGCCGAGCGGCTGGCCGTGGCCGAGCGGTTGGCCGTGGTTGCCCGACCGGCCAAGGTGCGAGGGCGGCACACCGTGGGCGCGGCCTGTCGGGAGCGCGTCCTCGTGCGTCGGACCGCTGGGCGACGGTCTCGTCGAGGCTGCGACAAGGTTCGTGGGCGCCACGGGCGAGAGCGACGAGAAGGCGGTGCCCCTTCCGCCGGGGCTTCCCCCGGGGCTTCCGCCGGGGCTTCCGCCGGGGCCCCGTTCAGGGCCTCCGCCGCTGTTCGGCGCCGGCGCCGGCGCCGGCGCGGGTGCGAAGCCGAAGCGTGCGTGTGCGCACGACAACCCGAGTGTGCGGCATACCGGGAGGAGCGACGCGCTTTCGAACGAACCCGAGAACCACGCGACGGCCGCGACGGTTCCGCCGAGCCCGATCGCCGCAAATCCCCATGCCAGCCACGCCAGCGCACGTGTGCTCCGCCTCATCGGAGTCACCCCCTCCAGCCCCAGAGGCCAGTGTAGCGCACCCGCGCGTCCAGTTTCCTCGGACGCCGCGCCCAGCGGCGCGACACGTCGCGCTCAGCCCGCGAGGAAAGCCTCGAAGATGCCCTTCATCGTGAAGAAGCTCGGCAGGTCGTCCGCGCCGATCTGGATCGGCCGCCCGGTGAGCTCCTCGAGCAGCGTCAACGTCTCGATCAGCCCGAACGAGTCGAGGTACCCGGCCTGCCACAGCTGGGTGGTCGGCTCGATGCTGCCGGTGAGGTCCGGGCGGCGCTCGCGCAGGAACGCCCGCATCCGTTCGTAGAACTCCTCTTCGGTCATCCGGCCGAGTCCACCGCCTGAGCCATCGCCGAGCCGGCCATCGCCCCGCTCATCGGCCGGGGCCGCCGGTGAGCGCGACCAGCACGCCCTCCGACCCGCGCAGGTCGCCCTGCTCCCACATGCGGTACACGCTCGCCAGCGCCACCGCCGCCGAGTCGCCCATCGGCACCTCGCGGTTGTGGCGCTGCAGGGCTGCGGCGATCTCCGAGGAGGTCACGTCGACGAAGCCGCCGTCGGACTCGCGGGCCGCCCGCGCCACGTAGTCGAAGCTCGAGAACGGGTCCCCGAGCAGGATCGCCGCGGCGAGCCCCGAGGGGAGCTTCTCGGGAAGCCGCTCTCCGGTGCCGCTCAGCAACGCGCGGTAGGCCTTCACCATCGGCGAGCAGCTGGTCTGCTGAGCGCAGAAGAGCCGCGGGCCCTTGCCCCAACCGCGCACCGCCGCGCTCTGCTCGACGGCCCGGGCCGCGGCCACGATCCCGAGGCCGGAGGCGACCGCCTGGACGACCGTGTCGATCCGGCCGCCCGCCCGCGCGACGTCGTCGAACGCTTCGAGATAGGCGAGCTTCGCGCCCTCACGCCGGCCCAGGTTGAAGAAGCCGCCCTCGGAGACCTCGTCGGGCCGGATCTCCGCGCGCGAGCGGTTGCCGGCCTCCACGTAGTCCCCCTTCACCCGGACGATCTCCATCTGGTCCGTCTTGGGGCCGAGCTGGGAATCGGCGACGTCCTCGGAGACGTACACCCTGGCGGAGAGCTCCGGGTAGTACCCGAGCCCCCAGGCGTAGGCGGCGGCGGTGTTGCCGGTGGAGCTGAAGACGAAGCGTTCCACCCCCCGCTCGACCATGAGCGGCAGCGAGACGGCGATCAGCCGGTCCTTCGTCGAGCCGGTCGGGAGCACCCCTTCGACCTTCGCCCAGATGGGCACGCCGTCGAGCTCGGTGAGGAGGACCGTCGGCGTCGGTTCGATGGCGATCCGGCACGACTCGCGCCGGGGGATCGGCAGGAGGTCCCAGTACGTCTCGAGCGCGTCGGTGTCCCCGGGCCCGAGGGATGCGCCGCTCTCGGGGTAGACGGCCTCGACGAGGCCGTTGCACGCGCGGCACCGTCCCGAAAGGTCCTGCGCGCTCGACCCGCAGTCGACGCAGACGAGCGACGTCGCCCGCCCGGCGCGAGCGCCTGACGCAGCGGTCTCGATCGTGCTCATGATCCGGCTCCTCCCTCCCCTGCCTCGGCGAGCCGCCTGGTCGCTTCGGCGTCCCACTTGCCGTGGGCGTTCACCACCAGGTTAGGCACCACCAGGACCCTCTCGGGCACCGCCGCGGCGGGCAGCTCGGCGCGCAGCCGCTCCAGCACGCGTGCGACCAGGTCTCCTTGCTCACCGTCCTGGGGGACGACGAAGAGCTCGAGGCCGCCCAGACCGCGCTGGCTGACCGTTGCCGCCGCGTGGGCGACGCCCGGCACCGACTCCGCGAGGTCGCGCACCTCGTGGATCTCGATGCGAAATCCACGGACCTTGACCTGCTCGTCGAGACGCCCGAGGTAGTGGAGCTGGCCGTCCTCGCGGATCGCGCACCGGTCGCCCGTCCGGTAGGCGCGGGAACCGGGCGCTCCCGGTGCGCCGGGCGCTCCGGGCGCACCGGCGATGACCTCTTCGTCGAGGAACCGGCCCTTGTCCTCTGCGTCGCCGCCCAGGTAGCCGACGGCGACGCACTCGCCGCCGAGCACGAGCTCGCCCTCCTCGCCCAGCGGAACCGGGTGCAGGTCCTCGTCGACGAGGTAGGCACGCGAGTTCCACACCGGCTCGCCGATCGGCACGGAGCCTTCGGAGGGGAGCGAGTCGCGCTCGAAGCGGTAGGCCGTGCACCCGACCGTCGCCTCGGTGGGGCCGTAGTGGTCGAGAAGGTGCACTCCCTCCAGCCGGTCGCCCAGGCTCGCGACGAGCGCGGCGTCCAGCCGCTCCCCGCCGAACATGACGGTCCGGGTGATGGCCCGGTAGTCGGGGCGAGCGATCCGCTCGAACAGCCTCACGTGCGACGGGGTGATCTTCACGAAGCTGAAGGGCCGCCCACGCGGGGCGATCCACGGCCTCGGGTCCCAGCTGTCTGGTACGAGCTGGACCGAGCCGCCGGCCATGAGCGGCAGCCAGAGGCAGGTGACGGCGTGGTCGAAGCCGAGGCTCGCGAAGCAGGGGGTCGAGTCGTCCTCGCCGAAGTCGGTGAGCTCTTGGGCCCATCCGAGGTAGTTGACGAGCGAGCGGTGCGCGACGAGCACGCCCTTGGGCTGCCCCGTGGAGCCGGAGGTGAAGACCGTGTACGCGAGATGGTCCTGGCGCGCGACGGACTGGAGCTCGCTGCCGTCACGCGGCCCGGCGTGGGTGTCGAGCGTGCCGACGCCGCGAGGCAGGCTGCCGGCGAGCGCGTTGGGCTCCGCCGCCATCATCACCTTGGGGTGGCCGACCTCGAGGATGCGCCGGACCCGCGCGGCGGGGTACGTCGGGTCGATCGGCACGTACCCTGCGCCGAGGGCCATGACCGCGAGCATCGCCGCCACCACCGGCGCCGTGCGCGTCGCCCAGATCGCCACCTGGTCGCCCTCGCCGACCCCCGCGTCCGCCAGCGCCGCCGCCATCCGCGTCGCGTGGTGCCAGAGCTCCGCGTAGGTCAGCGTCGGTCCGTCGCCCTCGACTGCCGGAGCGTCGGGACGTCTGCGGACGTTCGCCGCCACGAAGTCGACCACGGTACCCCCCGGCAGCTCGGCTGCCCTGCCGGTGAGGATGCTCGGTGCAGCTCCGGTCGGCCTGCCGTCTTGGGAAGTCGAGGTCATGGTGGTCGGCGATCCTCTCGGAGGCTTTGGATGGGAGGTCGGGTGCAAGCTCGGGCGCAGCAGGCTCCTTCGCCCGCCGCGGAGCCACCAAGCCTACGCGAGAGTCGCCTCCGCCTCCTCGGATCCCCCGCCCGGCTCGGATCCCCCGCCCGGCTCTGATCCCCCGCCAGGCTCTGGTCCCCCGAGGGCCTCCGGCGCGGCACCGGCGGTCGCCGTGGCCCGCAGCGTCGCGAGCTCGTCGCGAAGGAGCGCCGCCTCCTCGAAGCGGAGGTCTGCCGCCGCCGCGTGCATCTCGCGCTCGAGCTGCGCGGCGAGCTCGGCGAGATCGGGCGGCAGCTCGACCGGCCCTGCGCCCGGCACCCATCCTCCGCCGCCGACCGCGGCGCGCGTGCGCACCGTCCGGGCCGCCTTGCCCGAGCGGACGTCGGCACGGCTGCGCTTCGCCCTCGAGGTGCCGTCGGACGACCCGCGCAGCCGCTCCAGGATGTCGGTGACGGCCTTCCGGATCGTCTGGGGGTCGATGCCGTGCTCTGCGTTGTAGGCCATCTGGCGCTGGCGGCGCCGCTGGGTCGTGCCGACGGCCTCGCGCATCGAGTCGGTGATCGTGTCGGCGTAGAGCACGACGGTGCCGTCCACGTTCCGAGCAGCACGGCCCATCGTCTGGATGAGCGACGACGCCGAGCGCAGGAAACCCTCCTTGTCGGCGTCGAGGATCGCCACGAGCGAGACCTCGGGCAGGTCGAGGCCCTCCCGGAGGAGGTTGATCCCGACGAGGACGTCGATCGCCCCGAGCCTGAGGCCCCGCAGGATCTCCACACGGGTGATCGTGTCGATGTCCGAGTGCAGGTACTGCACCCGGATGCCGGCGTCGGCGAGGTAGTCGGTGAGGTCCTCTGCCATCTTCTTGGTGAGGGTCGTCACGAGGACCCGCCCGCCCTTCGTGACGGCCTCCTCGATCCTCGCCATGAGGTCGTCGATCTGGCCGCGCGTGGGCTGGATGACGACCTCGGGGTCGACGAGACCGGTCGGGCGGATCACCTGCTCCACGACCTGTGCGGAATGCTCGAGCTCGAAGGGGCCGGGCGTCGCGGACACGAAGATCGCCTGGGGCACCCGCTCGACGAACTCCTCGAAGCGCAACGGCCGGTTGTCCAGGGCGGAGGGAAGCCGGAATCCGTGCTCGACCAGCACCTCCTTGCGGGAGCGGTCGCCCGCCCACTGGCCGTAGAGCTGGGGCACCGCCACATGACTCTCGTCGATCACGACGAGGTAGTCCTTCGGGAAGAAGTCGAGCAGCGTGAACGGCGGGTCGCCGGGGCTGCGGCCGTCGAGGTGCCGGCTGTAGTTCTCGATGCCCGAGCACACCCCGGTCTCGGCGAGCATCTCGAGGTCATGCTCGGTGCGTGCGCGCAGCCTCTGGGCCTCGAGCAGCTTCCCCTCCCGCTGGAAGTCGCCCAGCCGGTCGCGGAGCTCCACCTCGATCGAGGCGATCGCCCGCTGCATGGTCTCGTCGCCGGCGACGTAGTGGGTCGCCGCGAAGACGACCACGTCGTCCATCGGCTCCCCCATCTCGCCGGTCAGGACGTCGAAGGGGACGATCCGCTCGACCGTGTCCCCGAAGAGCTCGACGCGGAGCGCGGCCTCCTCGTAGGCCGGGTGGACCTCGATCGTGTCGCCGCGGGCGCGGAAGGTGCCTCGGACGAGGTTCACGTCGTTGCGCGTGTACTGGAGGTCGACGAGACGGCGCAGGAGGTCCCGCTGGTCGATCTGCTGGCCGACCTGGAGCCCGAGGATGCGGCCGGCGTACTCCTCGGGCGACCCCAGGCCGTAGATGCAGGAGACCGACGCGACGACGATGACGTCCCGCCGCATGAGGAGCGAGGAGGTCGTCGCGTGGCGCAGCCGGTCGATCTCGTCGTTGATCGACGAGTCCTTCTCGATGTAGGTGTCCGTCGTCGGAAGGTACGCCTCGGGCTGGTAGTAGTCGTAGTAGGAGACGAAGAATTCGACCCGGTTCTTCGGGAAGAGGTCCCGCAGCTCGGACGAGAGCTGCGCGGCGAGCGACTTGTTGGGCTCGATGATGAGCGTCGGGCGCTGGACCGCCTCGATGGTCCAGGCGATCGTGGCGGTCTTGCCGCTCCCGGTGATCCCCTGCAGGGTCTGGTAACGGTCGCCGCGGCGGACGCCTTCGGCGAGGGCGCGGATCGCCCCGGGCTGGTCGCCGGCGGGGCGGAAGGAGGAGACGACCTCGAAGTCAGGCACCGCGCGGGAGCGTACCAACCGGTTGTGCGGCCCCGGCCTGCGCGCCGCCTCGGCGCGGGGGCTCGCATCGGCGCCCGGCGCCGGGGTTCCGCCGGCTACGTGCTCCTAGGTGCTCGATGCGCCGTCGCCCGCCGCCGCGCCGCCGGCCAGGCGGTCCGGCGCGACCAACCCCTTGAGCCACCCCCAGAGCGCGTCCACCTAGGCGGCGAGGTGCTCGGGGCCCGAGCCGTTGTCGACCACGTAGTCGGCGAGCGCCAGGCGCTCCTCCCGGGACGCCTGGGCGGCGACCCGCGCACGGGCGTCGGCCTCGTCCATGCCCCTCGCCTCGACGAGCCGGCGAACGGCGACCTCCGTCGGGCAGTCGACCACCACGACCGCGCTGAGCGCCAGCGCGTCGACGTGCGCGCGGCGCAGGAGCGGGATCACCGCGACCGCCACCACTGGTCGCTCGGCGGCGGGGAGGCGCTCCAGCGAGTCGAGCCGCTCGAGGAGGGCCGCCCCGATCGCGGGATGGGTGATCGCGTTGAGGTCCGCGAGCGCGTCGGGGTCCCCGAAGACCCGTGCCGCGAGCGCAGCGCGCTCGACCGTGGCGTCCGCCGCCAGGATCTCGCGCCCGAACCGGGCGACTACTGCGTCATAGGCGGCGGCCCCGGGCGCGACGACCTCCCGGGCGATCACGTCGGCGTCGACGACCGCCGCGCCCCGCGCCGCGAGGAGGTCGGCCACGGTGGACTTCCCCGAGCCGATGCCGCCGGTGAGGCCGACACGCTGCGTCACCGCGCGCCGGGCTCCCTCCACGCGCGCCGGCGCGGCCGTCGGCACACCGCGAACAGCACGAGCGTCGTCTCGTCGGGACGGCCGGTCACGAACCAGTCGTCCGCGGAGATCCCCGACGCGCCGTGCCGGCCGTCTTGGGCCATGAGCGCGTACGCGATCGGGAGGAGCCGGGTGTAGAGCGCCAGGTACCAGCGCCTCGGCATCCGGTGGCGGAGGTCGAGCACGTCGAGGCGGAGGATCTTCGCGGCCTTCTCCCGCCGTGAGGCGAAGTCGGCCTTCACCCGGTCGCTGCCGTCCACCCCGCCCACCCACACGTCGGCAAAGAAGCGACCGAGCAGCGCCGCGAGCTCCTCGGGCTCGAACAGCCGGAGGTGGAACGGGTTCTCGAAGTCGGCGGGGGCGTTGGGGGTGAGGAAGAAGGCGGTCCCGGCGTCCGAGGTGACGCGCGCGACCTCGGCGACGTGGCGGAACGGGTCGGCGAAGTGCTCGATGAGGTGCGACGAGCACACGGCGTCGAACGAGCCGTCGGCGAGGCCGAGCGCGAGGGCGTCCATCTGCGCGACCGGGAGCCCTCCGTCCCCGCCCCCGGCCGCGGCCGCAGTCCGGGCCGCGGTTGCGACCGCCTCCGCCGAGTAGTCCACGCCCACCACCCGGCGGCCGTCGCCGGCGAGCCGCAGCGACTCGAAGCCCTCGCCGCAGCCGACGTCGAGCACGCGCCCGGCGCCGAGCCGGTCGAGCACCGCTTGGTAGCCGGCGTCGTGGAGGGCGAGGAGCGAGTCGGGCGTGGAGCCCCGCCTGGGCCGCTCACCGGTCAGCCTCTCTCGGCCCCGGCGCACCTCGATCCCGCCCCGGCGCACCCGGGCCCCGCCCCGGCGTGGAGCGCCGGCGGCTCCGTCTCGTCGTGCTGGCCTCGTGGTCGTCACCGGTCCCGTCGCCTTCGTTCCCGCCCGCTCCACGAGGACACGGCGCGCTGCCTACAGTACCGATCCGGCGGCCGTGGGCGCAGGGCGACGTGCCGACGCCGGAGCCGCGCGCCGCCCCGCCACCATGACGACCAGGACCACGACCGCCGCGCCGGCTCCCGGTGCGCACCACGCGCCGGACGGCGGTGCGCCCGCCCCGCCCGCTCCCGGCATCCCCCTCGCGCGCGCAACGGGGCTGCGACGCCGCGCGGGCGTGCTCGAGCACCTGCTCCTCGCCGGCCTCGCCTTCGTGCCGCTGCTCGCAGTCGAGCGCGGGGTCGTGAGCTCGGACACCAAGACGTACCTGTACCTCGACCCGGCGAGGTTCCTCGGGCAGGTGGCGTCGATGTGGTACCCGACAGTCGCGCTCGGGACGGTCACCCACCAGTACATCGGCTACCTGTTCCCGATGGGCCCTTACTACGCGGCGACCGCTGCGCTCCACGTGCCCACCTGGATCGCCCAGCGGGTCTGGCTCGGTGCGATCCTGTTCGCGGCGGGCGCGGGCGTCCTCTCTCTCTGCAGGACGATCGGCGTGCGGAGGCCGGGGAGCACGGTCGCGGCGCTCGCCTTCATGTTCTCCCCCTACGTGCTCCAGTACTCGGGGCGGATCTCGGTCATCCTCATGCCCTGGGCCGCGCTCCCCTGGCTCGTCGCGCTGGCGGCCAGGGCGCTCGAGGCACGCCGGAGCCACGCACGACTCGCGTCGTGGCGGTACGCCGCGCTGTTCGCGCTCGTCGTCGCCCTCTCGAGCGGCATCAACGCGAGCTCCGTCCTCTACGTCGTCCTCGGGCCCCTCCTGTGGCTCGCCTGGGCGGCCGCGGTGGAACGCGAGGCGACCTGGCGCGATGCCGGGGTCGTGCTCGTGCAGCTCGGCGTCCTCTCGGTGCTGGTCTCGGCGTGGTGGATCGTCGGGCTGTTGGTCGAAGCCGGCTACGGCGTGGACATCCTGCGGTACACGGAGTCGGTGCGCGCGACCAGCTCGACGTCGACGCCGCTCGAGGTGCTGCGGGGGCTCGGCTACTGGTACTTCTACGGCGGGGGGAAGAGCGGGCCGTGGACCCAGAGCGTGGTGCTGTACACGAAGTGGCTCTGGCTGGTCGCTGTCTCCTACCTCGTCCCGGTGCTGGCGTTCGTCTCCGCGGCGCTGGTCCGGTGGCGCCGTCGCGGCTACTTCGTCGCCCTCGTCGTGGTGGGCGTCGTGCTGTCGGTCGGCGCGTACCCCTACACAGCGCCGCCCCCGGCCGGCGCGGCGCTGAAGGCGTTCATGAACGACACGACCGCCGGGCTCGCGATGCGCTCGACCGACCGCGCCACGCCGCTCGCGCTGCTGGGGCTCGCGATGCTCCTCGGCGCGGGCGTCGCCGGGCTGGCGGCCCGCACGCGTGCGCTCGCCCGCAGGCGCGCGCACGCGCGGCCGCGCGCGTGGGCCGCGGGGATCGCTGCGACCGCGCTCTTCGGGCTCGTCCTCGCCGCCAACCCGGCGATCTTCAACGGCGACGCGGCGATCGTGCACGGTCTCACCCAGCGCGAGAGGCTCCCCGCCTACGACCTCGCCGCCGCGCGCGCCCTCGACGCGGTGCACGGCGCCACGCGCGTGCTCGGGATCCCCGGCGACGCGTTCGCGGCCTACACGTGGGGCAACACCACCGACACCCCGCAGCCGGCGATCCTCACCCGTCCCTTCGTCACCCGGGAGCAGCAGGTCATGGGGTCGATCGCGACCGCCGACACCCTGTACGCGCTCGACTCGCCGATCCAGACACACATCGAGGACTGGGCCGCGCTCGCGCCGATGGCGCGCCTCATGTCGGCCGGCGACGTGCTCGTCGAGTACGACCAGACATCGGCCCACTACGGCAGCCCGCAGGCGGTCACACTCGCCCAGAGCCTGGCGCGCACGCCGCCGGGACTGTCGGGCCCGACGACGTTCGGCGAGCCGGGCCAGCGCGTGGCGAAGCCGACAGTCGACACCGAGCTCCTCTCGGGGACACCGCACGCGACGAAGCCGCCGCCCGTGGCCGTCTACGCGGTGCGCGCCCCCCGGCCGATCGCGCGCGCCGAGTCCGACTCCGGCGCGCTCGTCGTCGCGGGCGACGCGACCGGGCTCGAGACGCTCGCCGCCCAGGGCCTTCTCGACACGAAGAGCGCGATCTACTACGCGGGCAGCCTCGACCGCCGGCCGTCGGCGCTGCGCCGGCTCGCGGCGCACGGCGCGACGCTCGTGGTCACCGACACCAATCGCAAGCAGGGCTTCCGCTGGAACGGGCTCGGCGCCAACGCCGGCCAGGTCCAGACGGCCCGCGACGACGCGACAACACGCACACCGACCGACAGCCCGATCGACCTCTTCGCGACCTCTCAGGACCCGTCGACACCTCCGGGGAGCCGCACGGTCGCCACGTACGTCGGCGCGGCGGACGTCACCGCCTCCTCCTACGGCAACCCGGTGACGTACCAGCCCGAGGACCGGGCGTACAGCGCGATCGACGGCGACCTGCGCACGGCATGGGAGACCGGCACCTTCACCTCCGACGTCGACGGCCAGTGGTGGCAGGTCGACTTCGGCCACCGCGTGACCGCCGGCCACATCACCGTGGTCCAGCCGCTCTTCGGCACACGCAAGCGCTCCGTCAGCGAGGCGACGCTCACCTTCACAGGGGGCCGTCCGGTCACCGTGGCCCTCGGCGCGGCCTCTCGGCGACGCGCCGGCGAGCGGGTCGACTTCTCGCGTCGCACCTTCCGCACCCTGCGCATCACGATCGACGCGACCACCAAGCCCCGGGGCACCCCGGTGGGCCTCGCCGAGGTGGAGGTGCCCGGCCAGCACGTCACCGAGGTCGACCGCATGCCGACCGACCTTTTGTCACGTCTCGGCCGGTCGTCGTTGCGCGACCGGCTGGTCATCGCGATGACAAGGACACGGGCCTCGCCCTACACGACCGCGCGGACCGATCCCCAGATGGTCCTCGCGCGCAGCTTCACGCTCCCGACCGCGCGCACCTTCACGCTCTCGGGGACGGCGACGCTCTCCCCCTACCTCGGCGACGCGCAGATCGACCGGCTCGTCGGCATTCCCGGCGCGACAGGCACGGGCGTCGTCGCCACCTCGTCGAGCCGGCTCACAGGCGCGCTCGGCGACACCGCCGCGGCGGCGGCGGACGGCGACCCGTCCACGCTGTGGCAGAGCGGCTTCGGCGCCGCCGACGTGCTGGGCGCGTGGCTCCAGTACCGGCTCCCCGCACCCATCACCTTCGCCACGATGTCGCTCTCGGTCGTCGCCGACCACCGGCACTCGGTCCCCTCCGCGCTCGAGATCACGGCCTCGACAGCCGCGGCCGGGCGCACCGAGACCCGCCGGGTCGCGCTCGGTTTCTATCCCAGGAGCGCCGTGCCGGGGACCACCGTCACGCTGCCCGTGTCCTTCCCCGCGCTGCGCGGCACACGCATCCGCGTCACCTTCGACGAGGTGCGCGAGAAGCGCGCGCGCCTCGCCTACCACAAGCGCAGCGAGATCCTGCCCCTCGGGATCGTCGACCTCGGCATCCCGGGGCTGCACGTGCCCGCGCCCCCGGCGACGCTGCCCGGCAACTGCCAGACGGACCTCCTGGCGGTTGACGGCCGGCCGGTCGCGCTGAAGGTCGTCGGCTCCGTGGCGAGCGCCCTCCAAGACGGCCAGGTGTCGATCGAGCCGTGCGGCGCCGACGCCCGCGGGATCCGGCTCTCCGCGGGCCGCCACGTGGTCGAGAGCGCGCTCGCGACCGCCCCGGTCGCCGCGCCGGGGCGCGGGATCGTGCCCGACGTGCCCGGGTGGAACGTCGACGAGCTGACCCTCTCCTCTGCGCCGGGCGGCGGCCCAGCGCCTGCGTCCGAGGCGACCGCCGCGCCCACCCCGGGGCCCGCGCCGCGTGTGCGGGCGCACGAGACGTCCGCGACCGGCTGGACGCTCCGGGTCAGCGCCGCGACCCAGCCCTTCGAGCTCGTCCTCGGCGAGAGCCTCAATGCAGGATGGCACGCCGTCGCGACCCCCGTGGCTGGTGCCCGGCCCGGCTCCCACGCCGTCACGCTCGGCGCCCCCCAGCTCGTCGACGCCTTCGCCAACGGCTGGCAGGTGAGCCGGGCCGACCTCCGCGCGCTCGGCGGCTCGCGCTTCACCGTGTCCCTCACCTGGGCACCTCAGCATCTCGTGGTGGCCGGTCTCGCGGTGTCGGCGGCGGCGCTCCTCGCATGCCTCGTCCTCGTCGTCGTGCCGGGCCGCCGCCGGCGGCGAGAGGGGGGCAACGGCGCGCCGGCGCTCGGGCTCCCAGGCGGGGGGGCGGCGGGGCCGGTGCTCCCGGCACTCGGGATCCCAGGCGGGGGAGCCGGGGGGCGCCGGCTGCGCTGGTGGGCCGTCGGGTCGGTGGCCGTCGTCGCCGGCGCGTTGGCCGCCGCGA
>DAHWOV010000013.1:0-4545 GCA_027339205.1 Acidimicrobiaceae bacterium
GGTCCTGGGTCAGGCCGAGGTCCTCGCCTGCCGTCCAGTACTGCTCCAGGTACGGCCGGATGGCCAGCAGGTAGCGGCGAAGGATGTCGCGTGCGTCCTCGCGGCGCGGGTCCCAGTCGATGCCGCCCTTGGCGCCGCCCAACGGGATGTACCGTGCGCTCGGGTCGTAGTGGAGCGCCTCTTTCACGCTCATCCCCGCGGCGAGCCGGCGCACCTCGTCGAGGGTGCAGCCGGCGCGCATGCGCAACCCGCCGCTCGACAGGCCGCGCACCAGGCGGTCGATGACGAGGTAGCCGCGGCACCCGGTGGTCTCGTCGTGCCACGAGATCTCGAGGTAGGGGGGACGGGCTTCGGGGGTCATCGGGGGACGGGCTTCGGGGGTCATCGCGTGGGCTCCGGAACCTGGATGAGGGTCACGCACAGGCGGCTGAGCGCCTCGGTGAGTGACGTGGCGAGCGTGCCAGGTGACTCGGCGACGACGCCGTGCTGGCCGTACGCTGCCGCGAGGTGCACGAGGTCGGGGGACGCGAGGTCCACGCCGAGGGGTGCCCGGCCGGGCCGTGCCTCCATCTCCGCACGGATCTCCCCGTAGCCGCCGTTGTCGAACACGATCACGACGATCGGACGACCGAGCGCGGAGGCGGTGCCGAGCTCTTGGAGGCTGAATTGGAAGCCGCCGTCCCCCGAGAGCGCCACGACCGGACGATCCGGCGCAGCGACGCCCGCCCCCACGGCGGCGGGGAGCGCGTAGCCGAGCGTGCCGAAGCCGGTCGGGTGCAGGAACCGTCCCTCCTCGGTGATCGCCAGGTTGCCGAGCGCGCCGTAGTAGCACGCCATCGCGCTGTCGCTCGTGAAGATCGTGTCGGCCGGGCACGAGCGGCGGACGACGTCGAGGAACGGCTGCCAGCGGGCACCGAGGGCGGCTGCCTCCGCCCGGCACTCGGCCCGCACGTCGTCGACCACGAACCCCGGGGAGTCCTTGGCGGCGGTGCCCAGCTCCTTCACCAACGCCTCCGCGTACACCGCGGCGTCACCCACGAGGGCCACGTCGGCGCGCTGCGCGCGCACCATCTGCGCGGGATCGACGTCGATGCGCACCAGCCGCCCGCCGACGCGCGGCGGCTCACGCCAGAAGTCCGACGCGGCGAGCTCCGTGCCCACCGCGAGCACCACGTCGCACTCCGCGAGCCAACGCTGCACCCGCGCGAGATGCAGCCCCACGCCGAGCGAGAGCGGGTGCGTCTCGGGGATGACCCCCTTTCCGTTGGCCGACGTGACGACGAGCGCGCCCAGCCGCTCCGCGAGGGACGCGAGGGCGCTTCGCGCGCCGCGTGCCCCGCCGCCGAGCACGAGCCCCGGACGGCGTGCCGAGGCGAGCAGGGACGCGCCCAGGGTGACCAGGTCTGGGTCGGGCACCATCGCAGGACGTCGAGGCGCGAGCGCCGGCTGCGCCGGCACCGCGCCTTCCGACGCCAGCACGTCGAGGGGGATCTCGAGGTGGTCGGGGCGCGGCCGCCCAGCCGTGCACGATGCGATGCACTGCGCGACGAGGGCATCGGCGTCGGCGGGACACGACGCCCGGCGGCTGTGCGCGACGACGCCCGCCATCGCAGCCTGCTGGTCCTTCGCCTCGTGCAGCTCCCCCGTGAAGGCCCCGGGGTGGGTGAGGGGCATCCCCGGTGAGACCACGAGCACCGGCACGCTGTCGGAGTACGACTGCCCGGCCGCCGCCGCCGCGTTCAGCAGCGCCGGCCCGGTCGTCGTGACGACGACGCCCACCTGCCCCGTCACGCGGGCGAAGGCGTCGGCGGCGTACCCGGCGCCCTGCTCGTGGCGCGTCGTCACGTGGGTGATGCCGTAGCTCGTCAGGTGGTCGTAGATGGGGAGGTTGTGCGTGCCTGGGATGCCGAACACGACGCGCACCCCGTTGGCCGCGAGCGCGCGGACCACCGCCTCGCCCCCCGACATCGTGACCTCTCCTGCGGCATCCGGCGGCGGCTCTGCGCTGGGCGCGCTCATCGCAGCCCGCGGGAGATGACCAGCCTCATGATGTCCGAGGTTCCCTCCTCGATCTCCTCGAGCTTCGCGTCGCGCATCCACTGCTCCACCGGGTTCTCGCGCGAGTACCCCCAGCCACCAAGCGTCTGGACGGCGGCCCAGGTGCAGAACATCGCCGTCTCGGACGCCATCAGCTTGGCCATGGCAGCGGCCACGGTGGAGGGGAGGCCGAGGTCGAGGCGCCGGGCGGCGCGCCAGACCATGAGACGAGCCGACTCCGTGCGCGCCACCATGTCCGCCAGGCGGAAGGCCACCGCCTCGTGCTCGATGATCGGAACCCCGAACTGCACCCGCTTCGAGGCGTACTCGAGCGCGTAGTCGCACGCCGCACGGGCAACGCCCACCGCGGCGGCACCCAGGACGATCCTCGAGATGTCGAAGGTCCGCATGAGCCCGAGGAACCCCTGCCCCTCCTCGCCCAGGCGGTCGGCCTCGGAGACGAACACGTCGCTCAAGAACATCTCGCGGCAGACGATCGCCCTCTGGCCCATCTTGCGCATCGGCGCGCCGAACGAGAGGCCGGGCGCGTCCTTTCGCAAGAGGAACGCGGTCACCCCCCTGCTGCGGGCTGCGGGATCCGTCTTGGCGAAGACCACGTACAGCTCGGCGGCGCCGGCGTTGGAGATCCACGCCTTGGAGCCATTCAGCAGGTAGCCGCCGGACGTCCGCGTCGCCGTGGTGGAGATGGACGCGGCATCAGAGCCTGCATCGGGCTCGGTGGTCGCGAGCGCGGTCATCGGCGGTGGCACCGCGGCGAGCGGCCTCAGCCACTGCTCACGCTGCTCCTGGGTGCCCAGCTCGAGGACCGGGTCGGCGAAGAACCCGCCCGAGCACAAGAGGTTCCCGATCCCCAGATCGCCGTAGCACAGCTCTTCTTGGACGAGGCATTGGGTGAACAGATCGGTGAACCCGCCGCCGCCCAGCTCGGAAGGGAGCATGAACGCGGTGATCCCCGCCTTCGCGGCGACCTCCCAGAGGTCCCAGCAGATCTCGGTGTCGGCCTCGTCGATCGAGCGCGCTCGTGGCCGGATCTCCTGGGTGGCGAACCGCCGGCACATGTCGACGATCGCGTGCTGCTCTTCGGTCAGCGAGACCAGCTCTTCTGGGAGCGCGAGCACGTCCCAGGCTCCATTCGTCACTTCCCCTCCACCTCCGACATCTGGGTCTCGTCAGGAACGGCAGGCACTCGAAGGTCTCGACTGCCCAGCATCGACTGCCTTTGCCTCCGACCGCGTGCCATCGGCGACCATCGTAGGGCCTCCTTCCGTCCACCTCATTCCCGCGTTCGCCTTGCGGTCTCGCACATCCGCGGGTGACGATGTCGGTGATATCGGTCAGGTATGGCCCCCATGTGCGCTCACCCTCTGGGCTTGACAGTTCTGCAATCGGTCGATAGAGTTCACACATTTGTAAAGTTCATGTGGGGCGCGTTCGACGAATGGTGGCCGTCAATGAGCGTGCGAGAGCGCGTGTGGGACATCGCTCGCGGTTGAGCGATGTCGCGAGTGAATGGCCGCGAAAAGCCGATAACTCAGGGGCGAGCTCCAGGGGCGAGCCAGAATCGAATCGGGGGGTGCGAAGTCAATGGACCGTGTTGCGGCGAGACCGCCTGTGACCCGTGGCGGCAGATTGCTGCTCCCAAGCGTCCGCCTGCTCTGGGCATGGCTGGTGCTGCTCGCCACGGTCGCCGGCGTGGGGCTGGCTGCTGCAGCGACGCCGGCAGGTGCCAGCAGCACGAGCAGCACGGCCGTCACAGGCGGGACCGCCAGCTACGCCCTCCCGCCGGGCGATGCCTTCACATGGGTCATCCCTCTCGACAGCTTGGTGGCCGACGAGCCGTACCAGATCGACATCGAGGACGAGATGTACCTGCCGCTGTACTGGGCGGGCACAGGATCGGGGACGGGCATCGACTACAGGCTCTCCATCGGGAACAAGCCCGTGTGGTCGGACGGTGACAAGACGGTCACCATCCACATGAAGAAGACGATCAAATGGTCCACAGGGGCGCCGGTCACATCGAGCGACGTGAAATTCTTCTTCCAGCTGCTCGACGTCGGGAAGGCGCAGCTCGGCAACTACGTGCCGGGGCTGATCCCGACAAACGTCTCACGGGTCACATACCCGAACGCCTACACCTTCGTCCTGCACCTGACGCACGCCTTCAACCCGACCTGGTACGAGGGCAACCAGCTCGGGCAGATCGACGCGCTCCCCGTGCAGTCCTGGGACCGCACCTCGCTCAGCGCGCCTGCGTCGGCCACCAACTCGTCGACCCCGGCGGGTGCCAAGGCGGTGTTCACATTCATCTTCGACCAGGCGAAGTCCCGGAACACCTACGCCACGAACCCGATGTGGAAGGTCGTCGACGGCCCGTTCTTCATCAGCGCCTACAACTCGGTCACCCATGAGGCGACCTTCGACCGCAACACCCACTACACCGGGGCGACAAAGCCGCATCTCGCGGCCTACACGGTCTACAGCTTC
>DAHWOV010000047.1:0-65833 GCA_027339205.1 Acidimicrobiaceae bacterium
GCCGGGGGCGCCGATCGCGCCAGGGCGCGAACCTTCGGGTCCGCGCCACCTGGCACGCGGAACCACGGTACGACGCGGTCGCGACACTCGACGCGGATCTCGTGGACGAGCGCCTGGAGCAGTGCCTTGCGGGCCGGGACAGAGCCGGCCTTGAGGCTCTTCTCGATCTGGTGCCGAGTCGCGGCGAGTTCGTCTGCTTCGGGCGCCTTGAGGGACACCTGCTCGATGGCGACGACCAGCTCCTCGCGCCGGGCGCGTAGCTCGCTCACCTTCGCGGCGAGCTGCTGCAGGCGCTTGCCGCATTGGACTTCGGACAGGGTGCCGGCCTCGAACGCCGAGAGGTAGCGCTCGATCGCGTCCTCAGCCTTCGTGATCCCGGCGTCGATGACCGCCAGTTCCTTGTCGCAGTGCGCCTGCTGAGAACGCGCCCGGTGGCGCGAGGCCGAGACGGCCCTGTCGAAGAGATCGGTTCGCTCGTAGACGTGGAGCACCTCGAGTCGAGGATCGCCGCGTCCAGTTCCTCAGCGGGCAGGCGCTCGGCGTCGCAGAACTTGGTGCCGTAGCGCTGGCGGGAGAAACACGTGTAGTAGCGGTACCGGTAGCGATTGCCCACGGCCGAGGTCCCGACGAAGTGCTTGCCGCAGCGGGCACAGACGACGAGACCGGCGAGGAGGAACGGCGAGGTTGCCGAGGCCCGCTTGGAGTAGTTCTCGCCGCGCTCGGACAGAAGTGCCTGGACCCGCTCGAAGAGCTTGTCGTCGACGAGGGGGGGTGCGGGCCGTCGTGGAGGGCTCGTCTCGGAAGAAGACCTTGCCGACGTAGACCGGGTTGCGCAGCACGGTGAGGACGGCCGTGCGGCTCCAGGGTCTGCCGGCCTTGGTCCGGTGACCAGCCTCGTTGAGCCACACCGCGAGCGCCCGGGCGCCATGCCGGCCATGCGCGTAGCGGTCGAAGATGACCGGTACGAGCGGTGCCTCGTCGAACTGGGGCGCGAGGTAGCCGGTGTGGGGGTCGATGTCGTAGCCGAAGGGCCGCGATCCGCCGCACCAGCCGCCCCAGGGCGGCCTTTCGCTCCATTCCGGCGATCACCCGGTCGACGATGGTGGCGCGCTCGAACTCCGCGAACACGCCGAGCATCTGGACCATCATCCGTCCCGCCGCGGTCGTCGTGTCGAACGGCTCGGTGGCAGAGCGGAAGGCGACGCCGGCCGCGTCGAGGTCTTCGAGGAGCTGGGCGAGGCCGCGGACATTGCGGGAGAACCGGTCGACTCGGTAGACGAGGAGGAGGTCGAACCGGTCGGCCCGAGCCTCGGCCAGGGCGCGGTGCAGTCCCGGCCGCTCGGTCGTCGCGCCCGACGCCTGGTCGCCGAAGCGCCGGGTGAGCTCCCAGTCGGGCTGGCTCTTCACGTAGGCGCCGAGCCGCTCTGCCTGGGCTTCGAGGGAGTAGGGCTGGTGGTCCTCGTCGGTCGAGATCCGGGTGTAGGTGGCGACTCTCACGTGCGGCCTCCTTCTGGTGCGATCGGACTGGCTGGTCGGAGGAGACCTCCGGGGGTTGGCGCTGGTCAAGCGGCCTCCTGGTCATCGGGGTCGTCGACGTAGGGGGCGAGCAGGTCCGCCAGGGCGGTGACTGCCGCCTCCTCGTGCGCCGGGTCGAGGGGGATGTAGCTGGGGGACCGCAGGGTCAGGCTGGGGTTGCGGCACGGCCGGCGGCGCGACGAGGCCGCGGCGTGCTCGCCGCGGGAACGGTGGGGTTCGGGGTGCGCAGGCATGGGTTGTGCCCTGTGCGACCGGAGACAAGCGCCCTCGGGGTCGATATCCATGGCTCGAAGGGGGCGCGAAGTCAAGACCTCCAGCGAAGATTTCTTAATTTCTGTCCACCTGCCCGTCCGACGTGCCAGCGGGGGCGTGCTGACCAGGGCCGATGTGGCGAGCGGGGTACCTCGGGGGTAGGCCAATGCGTCGCGTGACGACTTCTCTGGGCTCTCGGCGGCCTCACCTGTGAGTGGTGCGGAAGTCCCCCACGGGTAGTGCGAGGCCACGGGGCATGCGACTGCCGTCATGCCGCGAGCGCCGCCTACGAGGGTCGCCGGCGCTGATCGGGGCTACAGCTGAGCTTTTCCTGCGTTCGCACCGTCGCTGTTGGGTACGTAATCGGGTCGACTTATGAGCGAGAGAACTCTTCCTCGCACGTGCTGGAGATCCGTGCCGAGACCGCGCAGCATCTCCACTGGGGCGCTTTGTTCTTGTCGAACTAGCCCGAGGAGTAAGTGTTCCGTATCGATGCCGTTGTGACCAAGGCGCACCGCCTCGCGCAACGAAAGCTCTAAAACCATCTTCGCGTCGGGGGAGAATGGTGGCCGTCCCGTGGGAGGTAGGGCCGAACCGGTCCGGTTCGGTACCTTCCAACGGGCGTCATCGAGCGACACACCTAGGGACGTAAGCGCCTGGGCTGCGAGACCGTCGCTCTCACGGAGCAGCGCCAGGAGGATGTGTTCGGTCTCGATGAGACGTTCACCGGGAATCCCTGCTTCCTCCTGGGCCAGCACGAGCACATGCCATCCTCTGTTCGTGAAGCGCTCGAACACCACGGCAAGCTTGCCACCTGCGGGTTCACCGCGGCTGCTCGCGCGGCTGCCCACGCGCCCTTCCCGCGGCCGCCATTGACCCCTTGACAACGAGAATCAACTGGCGTAGGACCACGCCAGGAGGGGGCAAGGAGGGGGTGAGCGCGCATGGTGGTTCGCTCGTTTTCACGTTTGATGGTCGCGCTTGTTGCTTTGGCGGCCGTTTTCATCTGGGCTCCGCTCGCGGGTGCCCAGGGTCCGTCGACACCGACAAGGCCCGTCAACCATGGGCCGGCACCCACGATCATCTACGGACCTGTGAGCAAACCCATCAACATGGCTCCTACGGTGCCGACGGAGACGATCAACAAGCCTGCGCAAAGCGGCTCGGCAACCACCTCACTGAGCGCGAGCCCGAAAGCGACTCCGGGTGTCACACCCGACGGTACCAACGAGAATCCGGAGTGCGGTTTCACAGCTGCTTTCGCGTTCGTCATTGGCAACTACGACGTGGACTGCCTACAAGGAACGGGCTACTACCACACAGCGATCGCGACACTGGTCTACTTGGTGAACAACACCGGCTTCAGAGTGTGGTTCCACGAAGATTCCACAGGCGGCGGCTGGGCAGATTGTTTCGATCACGGCAATGCGTACCATCTCGGCGGTCGTGATGAGAATCCGGGAAGCATCCAAATTACGACGAACTCTACGCAGTGCACACCAAGCAGTGGCACGAAGCAGTGCGCTATTGATGACGAGATGGCGTGGGAAACCAACTTCTCCACGTCGGCGTGCCAGCATACCGGCACCACCGACGCGGACCCTCCGACCCCCATCTATTACCTGACCAACGGCAGCGGGGGTCGCGTGTGGCTCCATCAGGACCGCACAGGCGGCGGTTGGGCGGACTGTTTCAACAATAATAATGCATACGATCTGTATGGAACGGGAGACGACTCGCCGGGCAACATTCAGGCGATTTCGAACTCGACACCCTGCTAGCCCCATCTCTTCACGCCGTCATTTGAGCTGATCGCCGCGCGTCCGCGGAATTGCCCTCCCAGTAGGAGAAACTGTTGTTGCTGACGCAACAGCATCCCGAACCAGGAGGGCATCTCCAAAGTGAACGCTAACAGCACCCGTCGCGTCGTGGTGGAACCCGGTGGAAGCGGCGTGGCGGCCCACGTCGGGCTGCACGCGCTTGGATCGTTTGCCGGCGTGAAGAGGCTGGGCTAGCAGGGGATATTAGGCATGGGCTGTCCGGCGGCCCCTTTTCCCGGCGGCCAGTTGAAGCCTCTCACTCAGCCGCACGAACCGTCGGAGGACTGGACCGACTCCCCCCGGGGGCGCCACGACCGCTACTGGCATCCTCGCCGCGTCGGACCTTCAACGGCGCGACATTCGGGAGCGGCGATCGCGCCGTGACTGCGACGTTTTGACGTCGCATCGCTCTCGTATTCTCGGCGCGTGATGCTACGAGACGTCATCTGTACTTTGGAGCGAGACGGCTGACGCCTCGACAGACAGGTCGGCTCTCACCGCCAGTTCCGTCATCCGGGCCGGCCCGGTACGGTGACGGTGGCAGGCAAGCCGAGTGATGAAGTGCCGAAGGGTGCGCTTTGATCGATCTGGCGGAAGGCGGGCACGCCGGGAAGGCAGAATGGTGACTGAGCACGTCGTCGTGATCGAGCAGGAAGACGACGCCTGGGGTGCGTATGTGCCCGATCTTCCTGGCAGCGTGGCGGCTGGCCGCTCCCGCGAGGTCGAGGAACTCATCGCCGAGGCGATCCATCTGCACTTCCAGTCGTTGTGCGAGCATGGCGAGCCAGTCCCCCTCCGACGGCGATGGGCTCGACGAAGGTCCGGGTCCGATGAGCACCGCGACCCTCGAATGCCCCCTTCACCTGACGTAGCCGACACGGCTGACCTTGGTGTGCAGCCCGGCGAGGCTGGCCGCCGGCCCTTCGACCAGCCGCTCGAGGTTCGCATTGTGGAAGGACGGGGGCGCCTTGCAGTCCTGCAGCCCGACCCCCGCCAGGTCTTGGCAGTGCCTCCTGGGAATGCCAAGATCGTGGGGTCGTTCGAGCGTCAGGAGCACGAGAAGGGCAGTCGCAGTGCAGGTGGTCACGTCGGGTCTCGTTCGTGGGGGCTTGCGGTGCGTTCCTTGTTCGCTCGCTGACCGCTCGCGCATGCCCAAGGGGCCGCCCGTCTCCCGGCGAGGAGGCGGCTGACGTCGTCTCGCCGCGTCTCGTGGGGATACCGACATGCACTCCGGACAGCCGAACCTGTCCGTGCCCCAGCTCGTCGGTCCTCGCCGCTCCCGGCGCCCCACGCCGCGGTTGGGCCGAACACCTGCGTGCGCATCGCACCTGCAACGTACGGCGGTGGACGCACGACCGATGGCCCGATTCACGCCCCGACCGTCGAGGACCCCCTCGCGGCCGGCCCGAAGGCCGCCGACACCGGGATCTGCCAGAGCGCAGTCACCGAGAGCGAGAGCGCAGTCACCGAGAGCGAGGATGAACACCTCAGCCGACAAAGTCCCCGTCCCGAGCGGCAGCGATCCCGTCCCGCAGACGTCGCTCAGCTTGGGGCTGAGCGAGCCGGTCGCCACCGGCGGCAGGCCGCTCGTAGAGCCTCACGTCGTGCGCCGAGCGACGCCCCGGGGTCCTGGCGCCCCTTTGGCAGCGGAGCGGAAAAGGAGCTCCGTCGTGCGCGAAGCGCCTGAGCAGGCGAGCGAATGCGCCGACGACAGCGATGGTCGCGGTTCGAGGCTCGGCGCGCTGCGCGTCGGCGAGACGGGCTCGGAACGAGGAACCGTCGTGGCGATGCTCAATGGAGTGAACGACTTGGGGTCCCCCAGCATGCAGCTGCTCGAAACCCGGAGCGCCGCGTTGGCGCCCTGTTGGAACGCCCGCGCCCGAGGTCCGTCGTGGCCGCCGACCGACTCCGCCCTGCCGCACCTGGACGGCGTGGTCGTCGGGCTCCGGGAGGCCGCCGGCTCGCCTGGCGGGACCGACTTCGACCAGTTTCGATCCGCGCTGCACGAGGCCCGATCCCACCTCTCGGCGTGGCACGCCGCCCAGGAACGAGACAGCGATCCGGGAGACCGGTGGCCGGGGCCCCCTTGCCCCCGATCCCCTCGAGGCGGGGCTGACCCGCAGTAAGGAGGCGCCGTGCGTGTCGCGATCATCGCCCCACCGTGGGTTGCGGTCCCGCCGCCCGCCTACGGGGGCACCGAGAACGTCCTCGACACTCTGGCCCGAGGGCTCGAGCACGCCGGCCACGACGTGCTGCTGTGCACCACCGGTGACAGCACCTGCCCGGTGCCAAGAGCCGCCCACTTCGAGCGAGCCGCCGGCATCGCGCCTGCAAACGGCGGCCTGCTGGAGCTGCGCCACGTCATCGCCGCCTACGAGTCCGCCGCCGGCTACGACATCGTCCACGATCACACCCTCGCCGGACCGATCTACGCCGCCGGGTTCGTCGACCGCCCGGTCGTGACGACCAACCACGGCCCGTTCTCCGAGGGTCTCGACGAGTACTACCGGGCGCTGGCGGGCCGGATCCCGGTGATCGCCATCTCCCACGCCCAGGCTCGCACCGCCGGTGATCTCCCGCTCGCGGGCGTCGTCCACCACGGGATCGACCCGGCCCGATTCCCTCAAGGCGACGGGCGCGGCGACTACGCAGTGTTCCTCGGACGGATCACCGCGTCCAAGGGAGCCCACGTCGCCGCGCAGGTCGCCCTCACCGCCGGGATCCCCCTCATCATCGCTGGCAAGTGCGAGGAACCCCAGGAGATCGCCTACTTCACCGAGCACGTGAAACCGTTGCTCGGGGGCCGGGTCGAGTTCATCGGGGAGGCCGACCGCAAGACCAAGCTCGACCTGCTCGGCGGCGCCCGCTGCCTGCTCAATCCCATCGCCTGGTCCGAGCCGTTCGGGCTCGTGATGATCGAATCGCTGGCATGCGGCACCCCGGTCGTCGCGACGCGCCAAGGGGCGGCGCCCGAGATCATCGACGACGGTGTCACGGGCCTGCTGGCCGACGACCACCTTGGCCTTGTACGCGCCGTGGAGGCTGCCGCGGGTCTGGACCGATCACAGTGCCGGCGCGCCGCAGAGGAGCGGTTCTCTGCTGAGCGGATGGTCGCCGAGCACCTGTGCATCTACCAGCATGTCATCTGCGACCACTTGGCTGCCAAGGCCGCCGATGGCCGCAGAGGCGTCGTCGTCTCGGACCGCTCACAGGGCCACGCGGCTGGGTGAGCGGTGCCACGCTCGCCCGCGCCTGGCGCGCGGCGAGGCCACGGGGGCTCGACGCCGACCTCGAGCGGCGCGTCGCACCGCTCGACTCGCGCGGGTCGACGCGGCGTTCGACCCTTTGGGTCTCGCAGTGTGCGTCGAGGACATCGCGGCTTCCCCAACGTGGGGGCCGGTGACGGGGCTATGGGGCGCGCCCGAAGACGCTGCTGAGAAATTTTGCGGTCCGCTCTTCGGCGGGGTGCTCGAGGATCGCGGTGGGCGGCCCCTGCTCGACGATCGCGCCTCCATCCATGAAGACGACCTCGTCGGCGACCTCTCGTGCGAACCCCATCTCGTGGGTCACCACGATCATCGTGATCCCGTGGTGGGCGAGCTGCTTCATCACGTCGAGCACCTCGCCGCACAATTCGGGATCGAGCGCGCTCGTGGGCTCGTCGAACAGCATCAGCCTGGGCTCGAGCGCCAACGCCCGGGCGATGGCCACGCGCTGCTGCTGGCCGCCGGAGAGGTGCCCCGGATAGGCGCGCTCTTTGTCCGAGAGGCCTACACGAGCGAGCAGCGTTCGGCTCTGCTCGAGGACCTCTGCCCGGTCCTTGTGCAGCACCCGGATCGGCGCCTCCGAGATGTTCTCGAGCACGGTCATGTGCGGGAAGAGATTGAAGCGCTGGAAGACCATCCCGATCCTGGAGCGCTGGAGCGCCGCCTGCCTGTCGGTGAGCTCGTAGAGCCGGTCGCCACGCTGGCGGTACCCGATGAGGTCGCCGCCCACGTAGATCCTCCCTGCACTCAGGCGCTCCAGCGCGTTCATGCACCTGAGCAGGGTGCTCTTTCCTGCACCCGAGGGTCCGATGATGCAGCACACCTTTCCCTGCCCGACGACCAAGTCGAGGTTCTCGAACACGGTCGTCGGGCCGAAGCGTTTGGTCGCCTTCACCACCCGGACGAAGTCGTCGGTCGCCGTTGCGCCGTTGGACACCGGAGAAGAGACGTCGGGCATGCTCACCGCCGAGCCATGCTCAGACGCATCAGTGTGCTCTGACCCTTGCCGAAGTGGCGCTCGAGGTAGAACTGACCGACCGACAGCACGCTGGTCATGAACAGGTACCAGAGGCTCGCGACGACGAGGAGGGGGATCGTCTCGAAGTTGCGCGCGTAGATGAGCTCGACCGAGTAGAGCAGCTCTGCGATCGCGAGCACGCTGCACAGCGAGGTGGTCTTCAGCATTGTGATCACCTGGTTGCCCGTCGGGGGGATCACCACCCGCATCGCCTGGGGCAGGACCACTCGGCGCAAAAGCAGTCCGTGATGCATGCCCACGGCGCGCGCCGCCTCGATCTGGCCGCTGTCGACGGCCATGATCCCCGCACGGATGATCTCCGCCATGTAGGCGCCTTCGTTCAGGCTGAGGCCGATCAGCGCCGCCACGAGCGAGGTGAGCACGTGGTTCGCGCTGAACGACGCGAAGGACGGGCCAAAGGGGATCCCGACGGAGATCTTCGGGTACAGGGCGCCGATGTTGTACCAGAAGATCAGCTGCACGAGCAGGGGCGTGCCTCGGAAGAACCAGATGTACAGGCGGCTGGCGTTGGACATGAGCGGGTTGGGGGACATCCGCATCACCGCGACGAGGACCCCGATCACGATCCCCGCAGCCATGGAGACGACGGTCAGGATGACCGTCAGGCGCACGCCCGAGAGAACCAACGGTGTGAAGAAGTAGCGCCCCACCGCACCCCACCCGAACGTGCCGTTCGTGACGAGGCCGTGCACGAGCATCGCGATCAGCACCCCGACGACGACCGTCGCGACCCACCGCGCCGGGCGGGGCACGGGGAACGCCTTGATGGCCCACTCGTCGGGCTCCGCTGGTGCCGAGCGCACCGGCACCCGCGTCACGAGCCGGCGCAGGCGATGCACCGCCCCCGCTACCCCTTGACGGAGGAGTGGTGGATGCTGCCCGACTGGACGCCCCAGTGCTTCAGGATGCGCGTGTAGGTGCCCTTCTTGATCAAGATGTTCATGGCTGCCGCCATCGCCTTGGCGAGACCGGGCAGGTGCTTGGAGACGATGATCCCGAGTGGTGCGACTGTGAAGTCCTTGCCCCCGAGCTTGAATTTCGTCGGCTGCTCGCGCACCAGGTAGGCGGCCTGCGGTGAGCCTGTCCAGGCGACCTGTGCCCGTCCGCTCTCGATGGCCAAGGAGACCGCTGCCTCGGTCGGGTAGACCTGGATGTCCATCTTGGGCTTGCCCGCTGCCGCGCACTTCTTTGTCTGGGCCTGCGCGGCGGTCGCCTCGATGGTGGCATCCAGGACCGCAACGCTCAGCCCGCACAGGGAATTCTTGGACGTGACCTTGAGCGTGCTGGACTTGCTCAGGAAGAACTGTGTCCCCGCGAGGAAGTCGGGGACGAACCGGACGATCTTCTCGCGCTGCGCAGTGATCGTCCACGAGCCCGGGCTGATCTGGGCGCGCCCGGACTCCACGCTCGGGATGTCGTCTGTGTTCGTCGCCGTGAGGTACTTGACACGCAGGTGCAGCAACTTGGCGATCGCATTGGTCAGCTGGATCTCCCACCCCGTGTAGGTCTTCCCGTTCTTCTCGAGAAACTCCGCAGGCGGGTACGGTGTCGTGATCGCGACGATCCTTCCGCTCTTGCGGATCGACGCCGGGACCAGTCTCGAGGGTGTGGATCCCGACCGGTCCTTGGCCCCCGCGGTCCCCGCGCTCCAGGCCACCGCGGCGAGCGAACTGGTGAAGAGCACGACGGCGACGGGAGCGCACAAGCACCGCATCACGGTGAGCCTCGGCTTCGGCCTCGAACTCGAACGAGACGGGACGTCCATTTCCTTGCCCCCCATTTCTCTCGGTCTTGCGTGTACCGGTCCCTCTGTCTCCTACGCCTCCACGGCGGCGCCGAGGATGGGGCCCGGCTCCTCAGAAGCGTACGGGAATTCCGGCCTGATTGGCATGCCCTCCTCGAAGCGGCCGGGCCGGAACGGGCTGATGTCGACCGCGCCGTCCTGGCGTCCGTCGATCAGAGCTGCGACCGACTCGCCGACGGCGGGGGAGATCTTGAAGCCCATCCCCGAGAAGCCGACGGCGAGGAGCATCCCCGATATCCCGGGCAGTGCGCCGAGCAGCGGGCGGGTGTCCGGGGTCATGTCGTAGACGCCGGTCGTGCCGGCCGCGATGCCGGCATCGAGGAGCCGGGGAGCACGGTTCGAGGCCGCCGCGACGACGTGTGCGAGCTGCTCGGGGTCCGCAGAAGCCGGCAGAGAGTCGGGGTCGCTGACCTCACCGCTGTCGTGGTGTCCCCCGATCACGGTGCTGTAGCCACCGCTCTCGGGCCTGAAGTACGTGCCCGTGATCACGTCTGTGCACGCCAGCGAGGCGCCCTCTCCAAGAACGTGCCGGACGATCGCGACCCGCGAGGACTCGAGATGCAGCGGCACCTCGATCCCCGCCTGGTGCAGGAGGGGAGGGGCCCACACGCCGGCGGCGAGCACCACCACGCCTGCAGACGTGACCCCGTCGGGCGTCTCCACCCCGGTGATCCTGTCCCCCTCGCGCACGAGGCGCAGGACGGGGGTCTTCGCCCGGTACCCGACGCCCCGGCTGCGTGCTGCGGCCAGCAGGTCGCCGGCCACGGTCGCACCGTCGCCGTAGCCGCCATGCTCCTCCCATGCCGCGAGCTCGATGTCGTCGGTGCGGAGCTCTGGCGCGAGCTGCGAGAGCTCGTCGGGGCCTACGAGCTCGACGGTCGCTCCGAGCCCGTGCTGGATCTCGACGTTCTTGCGCAGGTTCGGGACGTCTTGTGCCGGGACGATCTTGAGCCAGCCGGTCTCGCGGATGATCGAGGGGCGCCCGACGAGGTCTGGCCAGGAGTCGAACATCGCCCGGCTGCGCAGGGCCAGTTGGATCTCGGGCGGGAAGGCGTAGTGCGAGCGCACGAGCGCCGAGGAGCGACAGCTCATCCCCGAGCCTGCCCCGCTGCGGTCGATCACCTCGACAGTGCCCATTTTGCGCTCGGCGGCGTGGAACGCGACGGCAGACCCGATGACGCCCGCTCCCACGACGACGACGTCAGGGTTCATCGCAGCGAGGGTACATCACAGAGAGGGGACATCACCGGGCGTGGACATGGCTTGCCGGAGTCGCCGACATGAAGCCCCTTGCCGGGGATGCGGACATGAAGTCCGCCCCGACGTCAACGTTGCCCGCGTGCTCACCTGCCGGGGTGTGCTCGGACGTGCCGCATCCTGACGCGGGATGTGTCATCGCGAGACGAGTGGCGACACGAGTGGTGAGACGAGCAGCAGGCAGAGCGGCCAGTCGGACTTGTGGGCCGACGATCGTCCTCGTGGGCGCGCGGCTCGGAAGGACGTTCCCGCGGGAACGTGTCGGCGACCCACAACCAGGGACCCGCAGCCCGGCGGGACCCGCAACGCAGAGGATGAGGTGACGTTCCCGCGGGAACGTGGCGGCAACGAACAGGGGTGCTCGCAGCGCAGTCCGTGCCGGCGGGGGGGTGGCCCCGACTGGACGAGGTTCAGATCCGCTCAGCCGAGTGAGGTGTGGCGGACCTGCTCGAAGCGCCGGGAGACGTCCGGCCAGTTGACCAGGTTCCACAGCGCTTCGACGAAGTCTGCGCGGACGTTGCGGTACTGCAGGTAGTAGGCGTGCTCCCACACGTCGAAGACGAGGAGGGGCACCGAGGCTTGGGCCAGGTTGGCGTGGTGGTCGTAGATCTGCTCGACGATGAGGCGGGCGGCAAGCGGCTCGTAGGCGAGCGCTCCCCACCCCGAACCCTGTACCAGCACCGCCGCCTGGGAGAGCTGGGCGCGAAATGCCTCGAAGGAGCCGAAGTGCTCGTCGATCGCTGCGGCCAGGTCGCCCTCGGGCCGGCCGCCGCCGCCGGGGGTCAGGTTCTTCCAGAACATCGAGTGCAGCACATGGCCCGAGACGTTGAACGCCAAGGTCTTCTCCAGGCCGACGAGGCCGGCGTAGTCGCCGGCCGCCCTCGCTTCGCCCAGGCGCTCCATGGTGGCGTTGGCACCCGTCACGTAGGCGGCGTGGTGCTTGGAGTGGTGGATCTCCAGGTTCTCCGCCTGGTAGTACGGCTCGAGGGCCGTGTAGTCGTAGGGGAGCTCCGGCAGGGTGTAGGACATGGCTTCCTCCTCGTGTGGTTCTGCTTTTGGTGTGGTCCTGCTTCTCGCTTCTCGTGCGGTCCTGCTTTTCGTGCGGTCCTGCCTTACGGTCGCGGCTTTCGGCTGTGGAGCTGAACCCTTCGTCGTCGTGTCACGGACTGCCCCCGCGTCGTGTCACGGACTGCACCTCCACGGACGGCACCGCCGGCACCACACGGACTGTCTTGAGTCCACGAGCCGGGGTGCGTCGCAGCAAGCGACGATCGGGCTGCCTACTCCTGCCTACTCCTGCCTACTCCTGCGCGCCGCGCCGCCCTTTCAGCTCCTCGAGCTCGGCCTTGACGGCGGCCATCTCGTCCTCCAGGTCGCTCAGGTGCTCTTCGAGGTCCTCGACCCGCGCCCGGCGCCGGCGTTGCCAGGGGGCGGCACCGCGACCGTACCCGTAGCCCGGACCGTACCCGTAGCCACTGGGGCCGTACCCGTACCCCGGCCCGTACCCCGGCCCGTACCCCTAGTGGTGGCCTCCCGGCCCGTGCCCGCAGCAGCAACTCATCACCAGACCTCCTTCGAGAGCTGTCGGCCCGCTCACAGATCTCACAGATTAGGAAGATCCGGCCCCGCGCTGCAGGGGAGAAGGTCCCTACGGTCGCGACTTCCAGCGAGTCTTCCGCGTGCGCGACCATAGGTCCAGGTGATGCCCGTGTCGACGGCGACGATGAGCCAGGAGAGCGAGGCCAAGCTCCAGCAGCGTGTCGTTCGAGCGGCCGAGGCCGCCCTCGCGGAGCGGCAGTTCGTCAGCGCGATCGACGTGCTGGTGGGCATCGGCTGGCTCGCTCCCTCGAGCGTCGAGCAGTGGCGGCAAGGACGCGTCGAGTACCTGGAGGGGGAGGCCCAGGTCAACCTGGCCAAGCTGTCGGCCGCCATGAAGCTCTTTCGCACCTGGGCCACGGGCCGGGGTCTGGTGCAGAGCGAGACCGTGTACGTCGCACGCACCCGCGACCGCCGGACACTCCGGTTCTCGAGGAGCGGGGACGCTGACCTCGAGCGCGCCTACCGGACGCACTGGGTCTCGCCCGCGCTGTCCGAGGCGAAGCGGCGCCGGCTGGCGGAGCGCCAGAGCCGACCCGCCGACCTGGTGGTGGTCATGCCGCTCAAGGACTGGACCTGCGTGGAGTGCTCCGGCACCGGGGGCATGCTGATCATGGGGGACTCGGGACCGGTGTGCCTGGCCTGCGCCGACATGGCCCACCTGGTCTTCCTGCCATCAGGGGACGCCGCGCTCACCCGGCGCGCCAAGAAGAAGAGCGCGCTCAGCGCGGTCGTGGTGCGCTTCAGTCGCTCAAGGAAGCGCTACGAACGCCAAGGGATCCTCGTCGAGGAGGCTGCTCTCGAAGATGCCGAGCGGGAGTGCCTGAGTGCTGGGGAAGCCGAAGCTCGCCGCGCCGAGCGCGCGGACGCCCGGGCAGACCGGTAGACCGTCGGGCACCCCGGGCCAGCCCGGGTGAACCCAGCTCCACCCAGGTCGTCCCAATCCGCCGGCGCAGCGCCTTCTCGCCCAGGGCGACGCGTGTCGAGGGCGACGCGTGTCGAGGGCGCGTCGGGCTGACGCCGATCGCGGCCGGACGACCGTGACGACCCCGACGATCCGAAGTCCCGCCCTTGGATCAGGCCTGTGGGACGCGCCCGAACGACGCGGGCACGTGCCGGCGCAACGCGTGGTCGATGAGCGCGCTCGCGGAGCCCTCGGACCGCACGGCCTTGTGGATGACCCAGATCAGCGCCGGCAGCGCCCAGAAGTCGCCGCAGACCCACAGCACCGCCGCCCCGATCTGCTGATCGAGGAAGGGCGAGAGCGTGACGCCGGGCACGTGGTCGTACACGGAGTACCACGACTGGGTGGTGAAGAGGCTGAGCGCCATCGCGAGGACGAACATCACCGCGTTGGTGAAGATCAGAGCCCCGGCGCGGCCCACGTAGGTGAGCTGCGGTCGCAACGGGTACGACGGGACGATCTGGAGCCAGAAGAACACGCCCGAGACGAAGAAGCTCGCGTGCATCAGCCAGATGTGCACCGCCTGGTTGGTCTCGGCCAGGTCGAAGGGCCCCGGAAGGTGCCACACCACCATCACGACATTGAAGAAGAGGACGGCGACGACGCCGTTGGTGAGGAAGCGGCCAGCCGCGCGCAGCGGCGCTGCCCAGGAGGCGAGCAGGAGCTGGCGTCCCACCGTGCGGCGCGCCCTCACCGGGAAGGCGTGGATCAACGGGAGCCAGGGGGCGCCGACGACGACGAGCACCGGCGCGATGAACATGATGAGGATGTGCTCGATCATGTGGACGAAGAAGTAGTCGTTGGACCAGTAGTCGATCGGGGAGACGACCGCCAAGAGCAGCACCGCGAGCCCGGCGTAGAAGATGAGGGAGCGCCTGCGTCTGACGCTGTTGCGCTGGGGTCGCGAGCGGCGGGCGAGATGGGCGAGCCCGATCTCGTGCCACACGACGACGATCGCCACGGCGATCACGAACGGGTCGAAGGACCACTGCGTGAGGTAGCTCACCGCACCCCCTTCCTCCAGCCGCCGCGGCCGCGCGGACGCATGCTACGACCGTAGAGCATCCCGAGGCGGCCGGCCTGCCGCCGGCCCCCCGCAGACCCGCCCTCCGGCCGCCATAGGGGCGCGTGATCCGCGTCCTGTGAGCGGCTCGCCCCGCGTCCGCACCCCGCCCTACTGCGCGGGCGCGGTGGTCTGCGTAGCCGAGGTATTCGTCGAGGAGAAGACGGCCGAGACGTGGAGGGTCCCGTTGTCGCAGGCGTAGATGCCGAGCCCGGCGCTCACCGTCGCGTGTGCGGTGTTTGTCGGCGGCGTGACTTCGATCGTGCGGGACGAGGAGCACGTCGTTGTGGCGGTCTGGACGTCGCTGAACCCGATGTTGAAGTACGCCGTGTCCCCCGGTGCGAGGACCACTTCGCCAGGCGCGATGTTCTCGAACGCCAGCCCGCCGCCGCGGACCACGGTCGTGGTGAGGGCAGCGCCGGATGTGCTCACGAGGAGCAGCCCCGGGTAGCCGTAGGTGGAGCACGGCGCAGAACCAGTGTTCGTCATCGAAAAGGTGATCTCCTGGGTGCCCGCCGCCCCGCCCTGCCCCGAGACCGCGATCCGCAGCCCCCGGACGCTGCACTTGGGCAGCGCTGAGGATGTCGTCGATGTCGAGGACGAAGGAGCCGTGGACGAAGGAGCCGTGGACGAAGGAGTCGTGGAGGTGGTCGTGGTCGAGGCTGGCGGCCGCCGTGGCTTGGTCGGGTGGGTTGCCGACGGGCTGGACGAGCAGGCGCTCAGCACGAGTGCGGCGAGCGCGGCCGAGACCACCCCGGCGGCCGAGGTCCACACCCTTGCCATGGGGTCTCCCTTCCTTCCTGCCTCTTTGGACTTGCGCAGGCCTCTTTGGACTTGCGCAGGCCGGTACCGCCCCGCACCGCCCGGCACCGCTTGGCACCGGCCGGCGCCGCCCGCGCCAATCGTCGCACAGCATGCCTGCGTGCGGATGCGCCCCGGGAGCATCGGGCAGTCCACGGTTCCTCGGCCGGTTGCCGGCGAGCGGTAGCCTCCAGCAATGGCGGCCGCCCCGAGCCCGGCGAAACCGAAGAGCCCGGCGAAACCGAAGAGCCCGGCGAAACCGAAGAGCCCGGCACCGGCGCCGAGGCCCAGGGGGGCGGCGACGCATCCCGTGCGTGTCGCGCTGCTCGGTTACGGCCACGTCGGCTCCGCGGTGGCCGGGCTGCTCACGAGCCGCGCCTCGGAGATCGCCGCACGGACCGGGGTGCGCTTCGAGCTCGCGGGGATCGCGGTCCTCGACGTCGCGCGCCGGCGCCACCCGGTGCCCGGCGTCGCGTCGTCCCTCTTCACCGCGGACGCGAAGGGGCTCGTCGAGAGGTCGGACGTCGACGTGGTCGTCGAGCTGATCGGCGGGCTCGACCCCGCCCGCGCCCTTGTGGAGGCGGCCCTGCGAGCCGGCAAGCCGGTCGTGACCGCGAACAAGGTGCTCCTCGCGCAGGCGGGTGGTGAGCTGGCGGAAGTCGCCTCGGCGAGCCGCGTCGACCTGTTGTACGAGGCGGCGGTCGCCGGCGCGATCCCCGTCATCCGGCCCCTGCGGGAGTCGCTCGCCGGCGAGCGCGTGCTGCGCGTGATGGGGATCGTCAACGGGACGACCAACTACGTCCTCACTCGAATGGCGGACGACCAGATGGAGTACGCGGACGCGCTCGCCGAAGCGCAGTCGCTCGGTTTGGCCGAGCGCGACCCCTCGTCGGACGTCTCCGGGGAGGACGCAGCCGCCAAGGCGGCCATCCTCGCGGGCCTCGCCTTCGGGAGCGACGTCCTCGGGACGACCGTGTCACGGGAGGGGATCACCGGGATCCGGTCGCTCGACGTCGAGTACGCGGCACGGCTCGGATACGTGATCAAGCTGCTCGCGATCGCGGAGCTCGCCGACGGCGGCCCGGACGTGTCCGTGCGCGTCCACCCCGCGATGGTGCCCTCGAGCCATCCGCTCGCGTCGGTGCGCGGAGCGTTCAACGCGGTGTTCGTCGAGGGCGAGGCTGCCGGTGAGCTCATGCTCTACGGGAGAGGCGCGGGAGGTGCCCCGACCGCGAGCGCCGTCCTCGGCGACCTGATCGACGCGGCGCGCAACCTCATGTCCGGAGCGCACGCGCCCCCGCCGCACCGGCGCGAGACCCAGGTGCGGCCGGTCGACGACCTTCGCTCCGCGTTCTACATCAGCTTGGACGTCATCGACCGCCCGGGCGTGCTCGCCGCGGTCGCGACCGCGTTCGGCAGCCACGGAGTGTCGATCAGGGCGATGGAGCAGGACGGGCTCGGCACAGCCGCGAGGCTCGTCTTCCTCACCCACACGGCCCGGGAAGGGGACGTGCGGGCCACGCTCGCCGCGATCTCCGCGATCGACACCGTGGTGCGCGTCGGGAGCGTGCTGCGCGTGATCGGCGGCGACGACGAGCCGGTGCGGGTGGGCGGCGGACGGCCGCGGAGTCTCTGAGGTGCCGGTGGCCGCCGCGTGGCGCGGGATCATCGAGGAGTACCGGGACCTGCTCCCGATCGGCGACGAGCCGGCGGTGACGCTCCTCGAAGGGGGAACGCCGCTGTTGTTCGCTCCCCGTCTCTCCGCGCGCGTCGGTGCGTCGGTCTGGCTCAAGATCGAAGGGGCCAACCCGACGGGATCGTTCAAGGACCGCGGGATGAGCGTTGCGATCTCCAAGGCGGCCGCAGCGGGCGTGAAGGTCGTAGCGTGCGCCTCGACGGGCAACACCTCGGCATCCGCGGCCGCGTACGCGGCCCGTGCGGGGCTCGAGTGCGTGGTGCTGATCCCCGAGGGCCACGTCGCGCTCGGCAAGCTCGCGCAGGCGCTGGTGCACGGTGCCCGGGTGCTCCAGGTGCGGGGGAACTTCGACGCCGCCTTGGACGTCGTTCGGGAACTGCCCGGGCGCGTCCCTGCCACCATCGTCAACTCGATCAACCCGTACCGGCTCGAAGGGCAGAAGACCGCCGCGTTCGAGATCGTCGACGTGCTGGGGCGCGCGCCGGACGTGCAGTGCATGCCCGTGGGGAACGCGGGCAACATCACGGCGTACTGGCACGGGTACCTCGAGTACAAGGAGGCGGGGCGGTCGTCCAACCTGCCGAGGCTCCTGGGCTTCCAGGCGGAGGGCGCGGCGCCGATCGTGCTCGGCCACCGCGTCGAGCACCCCGAGACGGTCGCAACGGCGATCCGCATCGGCAACCCTGCCAGCTGGCACGCCGCCACGGCGGCCGTCGCGGAGTCCAAGGGGTCGGTGCGCGCGGTGAGCGACGAGGAGATCCTCGACGCCTACCGGTACCTCGCCGCCGAGGAGGCGGTCTTCTGCGAAGCGGCGTCGGCCGCGGCGGTGGCCGGGCTCCTGCGCAGCGAGGTCCCCGCCGGGTCGACCGTGGTCTGCGTGCTCACCGGCCACGGGCTGAAGGACCCCGATCTGGCGATCAGCCAGGTCTCGATCCCGCGGGTCGTCGACCCCGACGTGGACGCGGTCGTCGCGGCGCTCGGGCTCTGACCCGCTCGAACCGTCCGACGGTCGCCCCCGCCCGCCCCTCGGGGGGCGCCTCCCCGCCGCGCCACGGCCGGCGACGCCGTCGCCGGAGGGGCGGCCGGAGGGAATGAACCGGTGGCACGCGATGTTGAGGCATCCGGAGGTGGAGGAGCGAGCGAGAGCCAGGCGGCTCCCGGTCCCGTGCTCCACACGAGCGAGCGCCGGGGTGGTTGCTGGGGCACGAGCCAGCCGCTACGATGGCGGCGTCCCACCGGGCAACGGCACACTGGTCGCCGGCCCGAAGCCGGTTCAGACCTGATGCCACCGGTGGTCCGCGGGAGCAGGCTTGCAGCACGTGTCCTTCACCCGTGTTCCGTCCCCGCGCGGCGTGGCCCTGCCATCGCCGGCGCGACCCATCATGAGATAGGAGACCGATGACTGCGGAACAGCAGCTCGAACGGTCAGTGCTCGAGGGCAAGGAGCGAGACGAGCTCCACACCATCGCGCAGGCGATGTCGCTCAAGACGACGTCGCGAACGAAGAAGTCCGACATCATCGACCGCATCCTCGAGGCGGCCGGCGTCACCTCGACGTCGAACGGGCAGACCGCGTCCAACGGCCACGGTGCCGAGGCTGCGGACGCCGCGCGCTCGACGAACGGGAGGGCGCACGCTGCCCGGGCGGCGTCGCGGACCGGGGGGCCCGAGGCGTCGGGGACCGAGAGGCCAGAGGGGCCCGAGGCGTCGGCGAGGACCGTCCGCGCGGCGGCCCACGACGGCGAGACGGCGAACGGCACCCCAGGGGATGCCTCATCGGGGTCCAGCGCCCCGGAGGCCGGCTCATCGGCGCCGAGCGCCCCGGCCGCCCTGGAGCCCGCTGTCCTGGAGCCCGCTGTCCTGGCGTCGGGCACCGCGGAGCCGACCGGAGCGGGGTCGGAGGGACCCGGAGCCGCGTCGGTCGACGCGCTGCACCCCCAGGAACCCCAGGAAGCTGGCGCGGTGATCGGCGCAGGCTCCCGGCACGGTCGCCAGCAGGGCCGGCATCCCCAGGTGGGCAACGTCGAGCCCGCCAACAGGCGGAACCGCCGCCGCCGCGGACGTGAGCGGGGGGCGCCGGGCGGCGAGCGCGACCTGCAGGGCGCTCCTGGTCAGGAGGGCCCGTACCAGGGGGACCTGGTCGAGGTGCGAGGCCACCTCGACCTGCGCGACGAGGGGTACGGGTTCCTGCGCTGTGACGGCTACCTGCCGTCGCCCAAGGACGTGTACGTCTCGATCAGCCAGGCCCGCCGGTTCGCCCTGCGCAAGGGGGACTACGTCGAAGGCGCCTGCCGGCCGGCCTCGAGCAACGAGAAGTACCCGGCGCTCCTCCGGATCGACAAGGTCTCGGGCATGGACCCCGAGGCGGCCCGTCAGCGGCCGCGCTTCGAGGACCTGACGCCCCTGTTCCCTGACGAGAAGCTGGTGCTCGAGATGCCCGGCGCCAAGGACGACGTGACGGCACGGATCGTCGACCTGCTCGCTCCGATCGGCAAGGGTCAGCGCGGGCTGATCGTGTCGCCGCCCAAAGCGGGCAAGACCACCGTCATGAAGCAGATCGCGCACTCCATCGAGGCCAACAACCCCGAGGTGCACCTCATGGTCCTGCTCGTGGACGAGCGGCCGGAAGAGGTGACCGACATGCGGCGCTCGGTCAAGGGCGAGGTCGTGGCGTCGACGTTCGACCGTCCGTCCGACGAGCACACCGCGGTCGCCGAGCTGGCGATCGAGCGGGCCAAGCGCCTCGTCGAGCAGAAGCGCGACGTCGTGATCATCCTCGACGGCATCACCCGGCTCGCTCGCGCCTACAACCTCGCGCAGCCCGCGACCGGCCGGATCATGTCCGGCGGCGTGGACTCGGGGGCCCTCTACCCGCCCAAGAAGTTCTTCGGCGCCGCCCGCAACATCGAAGAGGGCGGCTCGCTCACGATCCTCGCCACCGCGCTCGTCGAGACGGGCTCGAAGATGGACGAGGTCATCTTCGAGGAGTTCAAGGGCACCGGCAACATGGAGCTCCGGCTCGACCGGCGGCTCGCCGAGCGCCGCCTGTACCCGTCGATCGACGTCAACGCGAGCTCGACCCGCCACGAGGAGCTCCTCTTCGACCGCGGTCAGCTCCAGCAGGTGTGGAAGCTGCGCCGCGTGCTGAACGCCCTGGCGAGCGAGGGCAACGCCGCGGCGGGGCTCGAGCTCTTGATGGACAAGCTGCGGACCACCAGGAGCAACGACGAGTTCCTTGCGGAGATCGCCAAGGGGCCCACGCCCGGAGGCTGATCCGTTCCGGCTCCGGTCCGCCCGCCCCCCGGCTCGCTGCTGCTCCGACGAGACGGCCCGAGCACAAGGCCCTCAAGACAAGACAGAGTCCTCACATACCCAGAGTCCTCACATACCCAGTCCTCACATACCCAAGAAGGCAAGGCACCATGAAGGCAGACATCCACCCCACCTACGCGCAGGCGACCGTTCACTGCTCGTGCGGCAACACGTTCACGACCCGCTCGACCAAGCCCGACCTCCACGTCGAGCTGTGCAACGAGTGCCATCCGTTCTTCACCGGCAAGCAGAAGCTCGTCGACTCCGGCGGGCGTGTCGAGCGGTTCCAGCGCCGCTACGGCCGCCGCGGGGCGAAGCGGGCGCCGGCAAAGAGCTGAACCCGGCCCGGCGCCGCGCCGGGCGGCGGTCCCATGCCCGCTGAGCCGCAGGCATCCCCGCTCGACGCGCGTCTCGACGCGCTCGAGCAGGACTTTGCCGACGTCGAGGCGCAGCTCGCCGAGCCCGCGACGTCCGGAGATCCCGCGCGCCTGCGCGACCTGTCGCGGCGTCACAAGGAGCTCTGGGAGCTGGTCGCGACGTGGCGGGAGCTGCGCGCGGCGCGCGCCGATCTCGACGCTGCTCGCCAGCTGATCGAGGAGTCCGGGCCCGACGAGCGAGCCGGGTTGCTCGAGGAGGTGGAGGCGGCAGAGGCGCGCATCGCGTCGCTCGGCGCGCAGCTGAGCTTGCTGCTCCTGCCCAAGGACCCAAACGACGGGCGAAACGTGATCGTCGAGATCCGCGGCGCCGAGGGCGGTGAGGAAGCCAACCTCTTCGCCCGGGACCTCTTCGACATGTACACGCGCTACGCGGCTCGCCGCGGCTGGCACGTGGAGGTCCTCTCCGCGAGCCCGTCGGAGCGCGACGGGCTGAACGAGGTGGTCTTCGTCGTGAAGGGCGCGGACGCCTGGGCCCGCCTCGAGCACGAGGCGGGCCCCCACCGCGTGCAGCGGGTGCCGGTCACCGAGTCCAAGGGCAGGGTGCACACGTCCTCGGCGACGGTCACCGTGCTCCCCGAGGCCGACGAGGTGGACGTCAAGATCGACCCGGGCGACCTGAAGATCGACGTCTACCGCTCGACGGGGCCCGGAGGCCAGTCCGTGAACACGACCGACTCCGCCGTGCGGATCACCCACCTGCCCACCGGCATCGTGGTGGCGATGCAGGACGAGAAGAGCCAGATCCAGAACCGGGCGAAGGCCATGACCGTGCTGCGTGCCCGGCTGCTCAAGGCCGAGCAGGACCGCCGGGCCCAGGAGCTCGCGTCGCAGCGCAAGAGCCAGGTCGGCGGCGGCGGCCGGTCGGAGAAGGTGCGGACCTACAACTTCCGCGAGAACCGGGTCACCGACCACCGCCTCAACCTCACGCTCTACAAGCTCGACCAGGTGCTCCAAGGGGACCTCGACGAGCTCACGGACGCGCTGATGGCACACAAGCGCGCGAGGCAGCTGGCGGGCGAGGCCCCGTGACGTCGCGGGCGTCGCTCCAGGCGGTGCTGGCGAGCCGGCTCGGGTCGGCCGACGAGGCGCGCTGGATGATCGAAGAGGTGCTCGGAGCCGGCGCCCGCACACGGACCGGCACCGGACCCGAGGCCGAGCAGGTGCTCTTCGAGATGGCGGCCAGGAGGCTGGGTGGCGAGCCGCTCCAGTACGTGCTCGGCTCGTGGGCGTTCCGGTCCATCGAGCTCGCCGTCGACCCGCGTGCCCTCATCCCCCGCCCCGAGACCGAGCAGGTCGTCGAGGTCGCCCTCGGTGAGGTGCGCCGGCGGCTCCTGCCGGCGGGCTCTTTCGGCGGGCCGCTGCGCGTGGCCGACCTCGGCACCGGGAGCGGGGCGATCGCGCTGTCGGTGGCCGTGGAGCTCGGGAGCGAGTGTCCTGGGCTCCAAGTCGCGGCGACCGACGTCGACCCCTCGGCGCTCGAGCTGGCGGCGGCCAATCTCCGCCGGGTGGCGGCCGACCACCCCTACGTGGAAGAACAGGTGGAGCTGCGCGCCGGGGGCTGGTTCGACGCGCTCGCACCGGCCTGGCACGGGCTGGTCGGCCTCGTCGTCTCCAACCCTCCCTACGTGAGCGAGCCGGAGTGGCCGTCCCTCGATCCGCAGGTTCGACGAGAGCCCTACGGCGCGCTCGTCGCGCCGGCGGGCTCCGACGGCACGCCCGGGTTCGCGGGGGTGGAGGCGGTCGTGAAGGGGGCGCGCGACTGGTTGGCGCCCGGCGGCGCCGTGGTGGTGGAGATGGCGCCGCACCACGCGCAGCCGGCCCGCGCGGCGGCGAAGAAGGCGGGCTACCGCGAGGTGCGCGTGGAGGCGGACCTCGCGGGCAGGCCCCGCGCGCTCGTCGCCCGGCGGTGAGCGGCGCCGGCGGCCCGCAAGTGATCGACGCGGGCCAGCGCTCGGCGCTCGATGCCGCGGCGGCGGCGCTGGCCGAGGGGCTGGTGGTGGCGATCCCGACCGACACCGTCTACGGGCTCGCGGCGCGCATCGACCGCCCCGACGCGATGGCGGCGATCTTCGACGCGAAGAGGCGGCCTCCGGGTCTCGCGCTGCCGGTCCTGGTGGGCCGCTGGCACCAGGCGCGGGAGGTCGCGAGCAGCTGGCCCCGCGCCGCATCGATGCTCGCGGCCCGCTTCTGGCCCGGCGCGCTCACGGTGGTGGTGCCCGTCGACCCCGCGCTCGGCGCGGAGCTCGGAGGGGACGGCACCAGCGTGGGGCTGCGGCGGCCCCGCCACAAGTTCGTCCAGGCGCTCTGCCGCCGGGCCGGTCCGCTGGCCACGACCAGTGCCAACCGCCACGGCGAGCAGCCGTGCACGACCGCGACAGAGGTGCGCGGCACCTTCGGCGCCCAAGACGTCACCGTGGTGATCGACGGCGGCACCTGCGATCGGCCGCCCTCCACCGTCGTCGACTGCACCGTGACCCCCCCCAAGTGCCTGCGCGAGGGCGCGATCCCCTGGTCGTGGCTCGAGGCGGCGATGCGCTGAGGGACGCCCCGGCGAGCGGACGCGCCACGGCGGGCGGCCATGGCCGCCCGCCGTGCGCGGTCCCCTTCCCCAACCCGCTCCGCGCGCAAAGTGCGCCGCGGAGAGGCTCGAGGCGCCGTCGGCGCCGCTGAAGGCCCGAGGTCAGTGCCCCCGCGGCGGAGGGGGCGGCCCAGGTGCCGGTTTGCGCTGGGCCGCAGGGACGAAGGGCTTCACCGCGCTCACCATGGCGACCGTGTCGAAGCTTCCGAGGCCGGTGTTGTAGTTGTAGCCGGGAGTCGCCGGGTAGAGGCCGTTGTCGCCTGCGAGCGGCGCGTGGAGCGCGGGCGTCGTGCAGATCTGCTTGAGCGTCGTCGTGCTCGTGTTGCACGACCCGTCGAGGTAGACCCCGTAGAGGTCCGGCGCGGCGAAGCCGAGGCGGTTGCCGTAGCTCGACTCGATCCGGGCCCAGGTGCCGAGCGCGAGCGGCGCCGAGAGGCTGGTCCCGCCGACGCCTTCCCACCCTGTGGACGAGTAGAGGGTTGTCGTGCTGCCGGTGTAGACCCTGGCGCCGGTTGTCGGGTCGGCGTCCATCGCGAGGTCCGGGACCCCGCGGTCTCCGGTCGTGCCGTCGGTGACCGGCATGACCTCCGCCTGCCAGTAGGGCCGGTACTCGAACTGGCTCAGGCCGCCGCCGCCGGCGTCCCACGAGGTCTCGAAGTCGTAGCTGCCTGTCGACTTCGTCACGAGCATCGTGCCGCCGACCGCCACGACGTAGGGCGAGGAAGCGGGGTAGTTGACGAACGGCGGGCCCGAGTCGGGCACGCCGTTGGTCCCCTCCACGGCGCAGGAGGCGCCCGTGTCACCGGCGCTCGCAAACATCGTCTGACCCTGTGCCGCGGCCTCGGCGAAGATCTCGTCGTCGATCAGCATCGAGCCGTCGAGGTACGGCTCGAACTCGCACTCGCCGAGCGAGGCGCTCGCGGCCTTGGCCAGGTCCTGGCTCGCCCACTTGTTGAAGTCGAGGGCGAGGTCGGAGTCGGTGAGCGAGGACGCGTCGTAGAAGTAGAAGTGCGACACGTCCTGGGCCATGCCCGTGGCGAACTGGCTGTCGAGGTCCCACTCGACGTTCGCTGTCGCTGTCGCCGGCGTCTCGATGCCGGCGTACTCGACCGTGACGGGCACCTGGGGGAGGCCGTTGGCCTTCTCCTCGACGCGAAGGTTGGCGATCGGTCCTGTCATCGCGCCGGACGAGATCGTGGCGATGGCGGTTGTCCTGCCTGTGGACGTCCCTGTGGCGCCGTACGCCTTCTGGAAACCCTGGGGCGTGTACTCGCCGACGAGGTTGGGTGTTGTGGCCGTCTTCAGCGCGACGTGGGTGGGCGTCGCCTTGAAGATGTCGTTCAGCCCGAGCACACCGACGACGATCCCCGAGAGTGTCGAGGGCACCATCGCCGCGGTGGAGTTGGCGAAGACGTCGGCGCCGCCGAGCTGGTACTCGGTGAGCGTCGTGTGGAACGCCTGCTCGGCCGTGGCCGCGGTCCCCGTCGCGCTCACGAGGAGGTCGTTGGGGCTGACCGAGATCCCGCTGAACCCTTCGCTCTGGAGGTAGCCGGTCACCGCGTCGACCGATGCCGAGGAGGGGCCGTAGTCGGCGGTGAAGCTCTGGGGTGTGTACGCGGCGCCGAACTCGCTCGACGACGGTGTGGATGCGTCGGCGATGAAGTTCTGGAGTGTCGCCTGGTGCTGAAGGGCCAGGCCGAGGGTCACCACGACCGGCGTGGAACCCGAGAGCTGGCCGAGGACGACCGCCCCTGTGGGCGTGGGCACCGCCTGGGTCGCCGTGGCGCTCCACGTGGTGCTGGCGCCGGCCAGCCCGGGTGCAAGTCCGAAGGCGGTCATCGGGCCCACGGATGCGGCGAGCACCGCAGCCAAGGGCGCAAGTCTTCTCATCACGTACTCCTTTCCGACGGCGTTGCCGTTCCTCACCTGTCGTCACGTGTGCGGTCACGCGGGGCGCTCGGGCTCCGGAGGGCCGGTGGCCCGCTTCCCGGAGGGGGAACGAGCGGAACGGGGGTGGCTTACGGTCCGCCTGTCGGGCCGCCGGTAAAGTGGAGGCATGCGTCCCGCGTCGCCCTTCGCCGCCTGGCTGGGCGGCGACCCCGAGGTGGCCGGCCTGCTCGGTGACGAGATCGAGCGCCAGTCGACGACGCTCCAGCTGATCGCGTCGGAGAACTTCACCTCGCCCGCGGTCCTGGCCGCGACCGGGTCGGTGCTCACCAACAAGTACGCGGAGGGCTATCCGCACCGCCGCTACTACGGCGGCAACGCGGTGATCGACGAAGTGGAGGACCTCGCGCGTGCGCGCGCCTGCGCGCTCTTCGGCGCCGAGCACGCCAACGTCCAGCCGCACGCAGGGGCGAACGCCAACCTGGCCGTGTACATGGCCCTGCTCCAGCCCGGCGACACGATCCTGGCGATGCGCCTGGACCACGGCGGCCACCTCACCCACGGCTCGCCGGCCTCGATCACCTCCAAGATCTGGAGGTTCGTCTCCTACGGCGTGACCCCCGCCTCTTCGGGGCAGCCGGGCGGAGGAGAGGTCATCGACTTCGACCAGGTCGCCGACCTCGCCAAGCGCGAGCAGCCCAAGCTCATCGTCGCCGGCTCGACCGCCTACTCGAGGGTGATCGACCCTGCGCCGTTCCGGGAGATCGCCGACGCCGTCGGCGCGCTGTTCATGTTCGACATGGCCCACCCCGCCGGGCTCGTCGCCGGGGGGGCCCACCCCAGCCCGGTCGGGGGCGCCGACGTGGTGACGCTCACCACCCACAAGACCCTGCGCGGCCCGAGAGGAGGCGCCATCCTGTGCCGGGCCGACCTCGCCAAGCCGATCGACAGCGCAGTCTTCCCCGGCCTCCAGGGCGGGCCCCTCGAGCACGTCATCGCCGCCAAGGCCGTCGCGTTCGGCGAAGCGCAGGCCCCCCAGTTCCGTGCCTACGCAGCCAGGGTCGTCGACAATGCACGGGCCCTCGGCGCGGCGCTGGCGTCCGAAGGGTTCCGGCTCGTCTCGGGGGGCACCGACAACCACATGCTGCTCGTCGACCTGCGCGCGTTCGACCCGGAGCTCACGGGCAAGGAGGCCCAGGAGGTCCTCGATCGAGCGGGCATCACGTGCAACCGCAACACGATCCCCGACGACCCGCGCTCGCCGTTCGTGACCTCGGGGCTGCGGCTCGGCTCGGCGGCGGAGACCACGGCGGGCATGGGGGCAGAGGAGATGGCGCGGATCGCCGCGCTCATCGGCAGGACCCTGCGAGGTCGCGGCGACGAGGCCGAGGTGGCGGCCGTGCGGGCCGAGGTCCGCGAGCTGTGCGCGGCGTTCCCGCCGTACGCGGCCCTGGCCGCGGGCTCGGGATAGCGCCTCCCGGCAGAGGCGAGGCCGCACATGCCCTGGTACGCGTGGTACGGCGTGGTCCTCGCGGTGGCCGCCGGGGTGACCGCCCTCAGCGCGTGGCCCGCCGCGTGGATCTCGCGCAAGGTCGGGTACGTCGCGCTGCCCGGCGACCGGAAGATCCACACGACGACCACCCCCTACGGCGGCGGCGCGGCGATGTTCCTCGGCTTCCTCGTCGCGATGATGGTGGCAGCCGGCATCCACCGCTTCCGCGCGATCTTCGTCGGCTCCTCCGAGCCGCTCGGTGTGCTCATCGCCGCCGCGGCGATCTTCGGCGTCGGGCTCATCGACGACGCGAGGGAGATGTCGGCCCCGGCCAAGATCGCCGGGCAGGTCCTCGCCGCGTCGACGCTCTACTTCCTCGGGGTGACGCTGTACTGGTTTAAGGTGCCGCTCGGCGGGGTGGTCTCCCTCACCCCGGCGATCACGCCGCTCATCATGGCGCTTTGGGTGATCGCGCTCACCAATGCGGTCAACCTGATCGACGGGCTCGACGGCCTTGCGGCGGGCGTGGTCGCCATCGGCGGAGGCGCCCTCGCCGTCTACGGCTTGAGGTTGATGGAGATCGGGATCCTGTCGCAGACAAACATCGGCCCCTTGGTCGCGGTGATCGCCTGCGGCATCTGCCTCGGCTTCCTCCCCTTCAATTTCCATCCCGCCAAGATGTTCATGGGGGACGCGGGGGCGCTCTTGCTCGGGCTGCTCATGTCTGCGTCGACGATGGTCATCGGCGGGAGGATCCCCCCGACCTCCCCGACGACCGGGCTGACGTACTTCTTCTTCGCCCCCCTTCTCATCCCCTTCTTCATCCTCGGGGTGCCCATCTTGGACATGGCCTTCGCCTTCGTCCGCCGGACGGCACGGGGGACCGGGTTCCACACGCCCGACAAGGACCACATCCACCACCGGCTCCTCAGGCTCGGCCACGGCCACCGGCGCAGCGTCGTGATCCTGTGGGCGTGGACCGCGATCCTGTCGGGGTTCATCCTGTTCCCCCTCTTCGTCCGGGCGGTCAACCCGTTCATCCCGCTGGGGGTGGCCGTCCTCGCCGTGGCGCTCGTCACCTGGTTCCACCCCGAGGTGCGCCACCGGGCCGAGACGGCCCAGGCCGCCGGGCCGCCGGCTGCAGCCGCTCCTCAGGTGAGAGAGCTTCGCCAGAGGCGCCACGTCGTGAGGTCGGACCCCCCAGGCGGTGCCGCTCGCTCGAGCGGTGTCCCGGTCCCGACGGGCGCCACGTCCCCGCCCCCGACGGGCGCCCCGCCCCCGACCGGCGCCCCGCCCGCCGGCCGGAGCTCGCGCCGAGAGGGAGGGGTGCAGCGGGCGCAGGTGCTGCTCCCGAGCGATCGTTTTGCCCGCCGGCGGGACCGAATGGGATGATGAGGAGCGTGTCGACCCCCCACCGGGCCATGGGCCACGGGCCGGGAAGGCGGCGGGCCCCGGGCGGGCGCGCGGCCGCGTGAACGCAGGGAGCCGATTCGGTGCAGCGCGCCGTGACGCGGGTTGACGCGGCCGTCGTCGGCGATGGCGGAAGTTCCCCCCTCACCAGCGACACCGGCCGGAGGCCCGCAGGGCAACGACGGCGCGCCGGGCACCGACGGCGTGCCGGGCACCGACGGCGCGCCGGGCAAGCCCGAGCCGAGGCTGGGCGACCTCTTCTGGGTCGGCACGGCCTGCGCGATCTCGATCATCGCGGGGGGCGGCATCGGCTATGCGGTCGACGACGCCGCGGGGACGTTTCCCTGGGTCACGGTCGCGGGCCTCGCGTTCGGTGTACTCTCTGCCGTCCTGCTCGCCGTCAACCAGTTCCGCAAGTACGTGTGACCGGCGGGACGCCCCCGGCTGCCGGCGACTCCTCATCGTGGGCCCCCGCCGCCGAGGCTGGGCCGCGGGCCGGGGACTGAGAAAAGAAGAAGGCATGCTCGAACGGTTCCAACTGCCCGACGTCGCCGCGGTGGCGCGCCGCACGATGCTCGGCGCGCTCGTCGTGGGCGTGCTCGGCCTCCTCGTCCTGCTGCTGTTCAGCCAGAACTGGGCGGCGCTCGGGCTGTGCATCGGCATCGGCCTCGGCATCGGCAACTTCCGGCTCATCGTCCGCTCGGTCGTGAAGGTGGGCCAGCGGGTGGAGGGCAACAAGCGGCGTCCCCTCGCGATGAACACGCTCGGGCGGCTCATGGCGATGACCGTGGTGGCGCTCGTGCTGGCGTGGGTCGAGCCACCTCTCGGGCTCGGGATCATCGGCGGGCTGGCTGTCTTCCAGTTGCTGCTCCTCGCCAACGTCACCCGTTCGATGCTCAAGGCCGGCGCCCTCGGCGGCGCCGCAGGCGGCGGGCTGTCGCTGCTCTTCGGGTCGGCCCTCGGCGAGGCGGCGGGCGAGGCGCCTCAGACGGGCCCGTCGGTCCAGACGGGCCAGCCGGGCGAGGCGGGAGAGCCCGGGGACGCGGGTGACGGCGCGGGCGGCGGGGGGGCTGCGTGAGCATGGCCCTCGGCGGGACGCTCGTGCTGGTGAGATCGTTCGTGCTGGTGAGATCGCTCGTGCTGGTGAGGTCGCTCTACGCGGTGACCATCACCGTCGGCACACACATCGAGGGGAAGCTCTTCGGTCTCTCGCTGGACATCGACACCCTGTGGGCGACGGGTGCCGCGGTCATCGTGGTCATCCTCCTCGGCATGCTCCTGCGCCACCAGGCGACGAGCGGCGTCCCGGGGAAGTTCCAGCTCACCTGGGAGATGGGCGTCAACGCCGTCCGCAAGCAGGTCGAAGGGTCGATCGGGCCGCGGGGCGAGTCGATCGTGCCGCTCGCGACCGCGCTGTTCGTCTTCATCTTCGTCGCCAACTTCTTCGAGATCTTCGGCGTGGGGAGCAAGTACGAGATCCTCGGACCCCCCACCGCCAACGTCAACCTTCCCGCCGCGCTCGCCATCTTCGTGATCGTGCTCGTGCACATCGCGTCGATCCGTGCACGCGGCATCGTCGGGTACGTCCGCCACTACCTGCTGCAGCCGTTCCCAAAGTTCCTCATGCCGGTGAACCTCTTCATCAACTTGGTCGAGGAGATCGCACGGCCGATCACCCTCGCGCTCCGGCTCTTCGGCAATCTGTTCTCGGGCGCGCTGATGCTGACGCTCATCGCCGCACTCGGCGCGTGGAAGCTCGGCCCGGTCCCGATCGGGGACTTCCTCACCTTCTTGTTCGCCGTCGTCTGGAAGCTCTTCGACGTCTTCCTGATCGGCCCGATCCAAGCCTTCATCTTCGCCCTGCTCACGATCTTGTACTTCGACACCGCCATGTCGACCGCGGACCAGCACTGATCACCGCGCTCTCTCGCTCTCGTCAACAAAGGAGAAAGGAACCCATGTCACCCACCCCGACCCAAGAGGGCCTGCAGCTCGGCGGGGCCATGATCGGCGGCGGGCTCGCGCTCGGCGGGGGCGCCATCGGCGCTGCCATCGGCGACGGCCTCGCGGGCAGCCAGACCATCGCCGGCGTCGCGCGCCAGCCCGAGGCGCAGGGGCGCCTGTTCACGATCATGTTCCTGACGGTCGGCCTGGTAGAGGCGATGTACTTCATCAATCTCGCCTTCACCGTGCTCTTCATCTTCGTGCTCTACAAGAAGTAGGGACCCGGCCGGACTGCCATGCTCTCGAGCGTCTTCATCGTCCCGAACGGGACGTTCATCGCGGAGCTCCTGGCCTTCGTCATCGTGCTGTTCGTGGTGGCGAGGTACATCCTCCCGCCGCTCAACCGGATGCTCACCGAGCGCCAGGACGCGATCCGCAGTGAGCTGGCCGCGGCCGACGAGGCCAAGGCCGAAGCAGAGGCCGCCGACGCGGACCGTCGTGCGGCGCTCGAGCACGCGCGTGCCCAGGCACGCGAGATCGTCGAGCAAGCGCAGCGCACCGCAGAGCGCCTCTCCGACGAGGCACGCGCCCGCGGCCAGCGCGAGTACGAGCGGCTGGTCTCGAGCGCCGACGCCGAGGTCCAGCTCGCCCGCAGGCGCGCGCTGGAAGAGGCGGCGCAGCAGCTCGGCGCGGTCGTCGTCGAGACCGTCGAGCGGATCATCGGGCGCGAGATGGACCGGGCAGCGCACCGCGACCTCATCCAAGAGGCCGTCGACGCGCTCGCCCGGGAGACCGGGGAGCCGGGCGCGGCCGCGGCCGCGACCGCCGTCGACGCCGAGCCGTGAACCCGGCCGTCGAGGGGTACGCCGCGGCCGTCGTCGACGCGACGCCCCCATCGGCGCGCGCCGGGCTCGCCGCCGACGTGGCGGCTGTCGACCGCTTGTTCCGGCAGAACGCGGACCTGCGGGCGGCGATGACCGACGTCGCCGTGCCCGCGCGCGCAAGGAGGGCCGCGCTCAGCGAGCTCCTCGGCGGGAAGGTCGGCGACCCTGCGGCGAGGCTGTGCGGCTTCGCGGCCGGCGCGGTGCACGCAGTGGAGGTCCCCTCGGCGATCGCCTGGGTGGCGAACCGGCTGCGCCAGGTCGCCGAGCACGCCGGGGCGCCCGGGGCCAAGGCGACCCAGGCGACAGCGGCCCAGGCGAGCCGGACCCATGCGACAGGGGCCCAGGCGAGCCGGACCCAGGCGACAGGGGCGACAGGCACCGAGCCGACAGAGGAGCCGCTCGGCCACCGCGAGGCACGCGAACGGGTCGGCGGCTACGCGGCGGCGGTCTTGGAGGACCTCTCGGTCGCCGAGCTCGAGACGGTCGAGGACGAGCTGTTCCGGTTCGCCCGCATCGTCGGCTCGACGCCCGAGCTGCGGACGGCGCTTTCCGACCGGGACCTGCCGGCCTCGGTCCGCCGGGGGGTCGTCGACGACTTGCTCTCGGGCAAGGTCCATCCCGCTACCCTGCGACTGGCGGACTACGCGATCGTGGGCGGCCGGCCCCGTGACGTGCCCGGGACGCTCGACTGGCTCGTCGAACAGGTCGCGAGCGCCCGGGGCTGGCGCGTGGCGCGCGTCCGTGCCGGACAGGAGGTCGACGACGAGGAGCGCCGTGAGCTCTCCGAGCGGCTCTCCCGGCTCGCCGGGACGCCGGTGGAGCTGCAGGTGACCGTGGATCCCGCGCTGCTCGCAGGGGTCACCGTGGAGATCGGCGACCTCCAGCTCGACGCCACGGCGCGCGGCCGGCTCGACCGGCTGCGCGAGCACGTGACGACCGGAGGCTGGACCGACCTCGGGTTCGGCCGGCTCGAACGCGCGTCGCACCACGTCGGAGGCGAGGTGGAGGGCGAGAGCGAGGTGGAGAGCGCGGGCCGGCCGAAGGACGCGGCGCCCCGCGGGCCGGAGGATCGAAGAACCGAGGGGAGCGAAGGAAGCTGAGATGGCAGAGCTGACGATCAACGCCGACGAGATCACCGAGGCGCTCCGGCGCCACGTCGCCGAGTACACGCCGCAGGTCGACGCCCAGCAGATCGGGCGGATCGTCGAGGTGGGCGACGGGATCGCCAGGGTGTCGGGGCTCCCGCGCGCGGCGGTCAACGAGCTCCTCGAATTTGAGGACGGGACCCTCGGCCTGGCGCTCAACCTCGACGAGGACACGATCGGCACGGTGGTCCTCGGGGAGGTGGACAACCTCGAAGAGGAGCAGGTGGTGAAGGCCACCGGCCGGATCCTCTCGGTGCCGGTGGGCGACGCCCTCTTGGGCAGGGTGGTCAGCGCGCTCGGCGACCCCCTCGACGGCAAGGGGCCGGTCGCGGCCGAAGAGACGCGGCGCATGGAGGTGCAGGCGCCCGGGATCGTCGGCCGCCAGCCGGTGGCCCAGCCGCTGCAGACGGGCATCAAGGCGATCGACTCGATGACCCCGATCGGACGTGGCCAGCGCGAGCTGATCATCGGCGACCGCAAGACCGGCAAGACCTCGATCGCGGTCGACACGATCCTCAACCAGCGCGACGCCGGCGTGAAGTGCATCTACGTGGCGGTGGGCCAGAAGAACTCGTCGGTCGCCCAGACCGTGGCGACCCTCGAGAGCTTCGGGGCGCTCGCGTACACGGTGGTGGTCGTCGCGTCGGCCGGGGACCCCGCGCCGTTCAAGTACCTCGCCCCGTACGCGGGGTGCGCGATGGGACAGCACTGGATGGAGCACGGCGAGGACGCCCTGATCGTCTACGACGACCTCTCCAAGCAGGCCGAGGCGTACCGGCAGATCTCCCTGCTGCTGCGCCGCCCTCCGGGCCGTGAGGCGTACCCCGGCGATGTCTTCTACCTCCACAGCCGCCTGCTCGAGCGTGCCGCCAAGCTCTCTGACGAGCTCGGCGGCGGCTCCCTCACGGCGCTGCCGGTCATCGAGACCAAGGCCGGCGACATCTCGGCGTACATCCCGACCAACGTGATCTCGATCACCGACGGCCAGATCTACCTGCAGTCCGACCTCTTCTACTCGGGCATCCGGCCGGCCATCGACGTCGGCAACTCGGTGTCCCGGGTGGGGGGCGCCGCGCAGGTCCGCGCGATGCGCTCGGTGTCGGGGACCTTGAAGCTCGACCTCGCGCAATTCCGGGAGCTCGAGGCGTTCGCGACCTTCGGCTCGGAGCTCGACCGGGTGTCCCAGGCGCAGCTCGACCGCGGCTACCGGCTCACCGAGCTGCTGAAGCAGCCGCAGAACGAGCCGCTCCCCGTCGAAGAGCAAGTGGTCGTGATCTACGCCGGCACGCACGGCTGGGCCGACACGGTGGCGGTCGACCAGGTCCGCCGCTTCGAGACCGAGCTGCGCGAGTACATGCGGGCGAACCATCCCGAGCTGCTCGAGGAGATCCGCTCGACGGGCAAGCTCCCCGAGGAGGCCCAGCTCGACCTGGCGATGCGCACCTTCCTCGAGGGCTTCGACACCGGGAAGGTCGACTGAGCCGTGCCCGGTGGAAAGGTCGACTGAGCCGTGCCCGGTGGCCAGGAGCGGGCGCTGCGGCGGCGGGTCCGCAGCATCCAGTCCACGAAGAAGATCACGCGCGCGATGGAGCTGATCGCCGCGTCGCAGATCGTGCGGTCCCTCACGCGCATGACGGCCAACCGCCCCTACCGGGAGGGCATGGCGCGCATCGTCGTGGAGGCGGCGAAGGGCGACCCCGCTGCGGCCCAGAAGCTGCTCGGCGAGCCCGCCGAGCGCCGCGCCGTCGTGGTGCTCTCGCTCGTGGCCGACCGCGGGCTCGCCGGCGCGTACAACGCCTCGACGCTGCGCGCGACCGAGCGCCTGGTGGCCGACCTCGCCTCCCAGGGCATCTCGGTCCGGCTCTTCACCGTCGGCAAGAAGGCGCCCGCGTACTTCCGCTTCCGCCGCCAGGAGGTGGAGCGGTCGTTCCAGGGGATGAGCGAGCGGCCCACGTGGGGGGATGCCCGCACCGTGGCGGCCTCGGTCTCGGCGCCGTTCCTGGCGGGCGAGGTGGACCAGGTGCTCCTCGTCTCGACCCGGTACCGCTCCTCGGGCTCCCAGGAGGTCGAGGTCCGCCAGCTGCTGCCGCTGCCCGAGCCCGAGGAGGCGGCGGCCCGAGAGCCCGCGTCCGCCGGGCAGACCGCTGCGCAGCCCGCCGGCCAGTCTGCCGGCCAGCCCGCCGGCCAGTCCGCCGGCCAGTCCGCCGGCCAGCCCGCCGGCCAGTCTGCCGGCCAGCCCGCCGGCTATACCGAGTTCGAGCCCGACGTGGAGACCCTTCTCGGCCGGCTCGCGCCCCGTGCGGTCGAGTCGGAGATCTTCACGGCGATGCTCGAAGGTGCCGCGTCGTTCTTCACCGCGCAGCAGCGCGCGATGGCCGCCGCGAGCGACAACGCGGACGAGCTCATCCGGACGCTCACCCGCGTCATGAACCGCGCACGCCAGGACGCGATCACGACCGAGATCATGGAGATCGTCGGCGGAGCGGAGGCGCTCCGCCAGTCGAAGGGAGCCTGACCCATGGCCATCACCGCACCCGAGAGGCCGGCCGCCGGCGAGCGGGCGCTCGAGAACGGGCGCGTCGTCGCGATCGCAGGCCCGGTCATCGACGTCGAATTCCCGCCGCACGCGTTGCCCGAGATCAACCATGCGGTCGAGGTTGACCTCGAATTGGACGGGCAGAAGGTCACGGTGACCGCGGAGGTCGCCCAGCAGATCGGCGAAGGACGCGTGCGCTGCATCTGCATGCGCTCGACCGACGGGCTCGTCCGCGGCGCCCCGGTGCGCAACCTCGGCCGCGGCCTCACCGTGCCCGTCGGAGACGCCGTGCTCGGCCACGTCTTCAACGTGCTCGGCGAGCCGCTCGACACCGACGACATCGGCGAGGTCGCCGACCACTGGGAGATCCACCGGCCGGCGCCCGATTTCGACCAGCTCGAGCCGCAGCGCAAGATGTTCGAGACGGGAATCAAGGTCATCGACCTGCTCGAGCCCTACGTGCAGGGAGGCAAGATCGGCCTCTTCGGAGGTGCAGGCGTCGGTAAGACCGTGATCATCCTGGAGATGATCAACAGGGTTGCCACGCTGCACGGCGGCGTGTCGATCTTCGCGGGGGTGGGCGAGCGGACCCGTGAGGGGACGGACCTGTGGATCGAGACCAAGGAGTCCGGCGTCATCGACCGCGCCGCGCTCGTCTACGGCCAGATGGACGAGCCGCCCGGCGTCCGGCTGCGGGTGGGCCTCGCGGCGCTGACCATGGCCGAGTACTTCCGCGACGTGCAGAACCAGGACGTGCTGCTCTTCATCGACAACATCTTCCGGTTCGTCCAGGCGGGGTCGGAGGTCTCGACGCTGCTCGGCCGCATGCCGTCGGCGGTGGGCTACCAGCCGACGCTCGCAGACGAGATGGGCGAGCTCCAGGAGCGGATCACCTCCACCCGTGGGAAGTCGATCACCTCGATCCAGGCCGTCTACGTGCCGGCGGACGACTACACCGACCCCGCACCCTTCACGACCTTCACCCACCTCGACGCGACGACCGAGCTCTCCCGGCAGATCGCGGCCCTCGGCATCTACCCGGCGGTCACACCGCTCGCGTCGACCTCCAACATCCTCGCCCCCGAGGTGGTGGGGGAGCGCCACTACCAGGTGGCGCGCCAGGTCCAGGGCGTGCTCCAGCGCTACCGGGAGCTCCAGGACATCATCGCCATCCTCGGGATCGACGAGCTGTCCGAGGAGGACCGGGTCACCGTGTCGCGGGCCCGCAAGATCCAGCGCTTCCTCTCCCAGCCCTTCAACGTGGGCGAGGCCTTCACCGGCCTGAAGGGCGTCACCGTGCCGATCCAAGAGACGGTCGAGTCCTTCGAGTCCCTGGTGAAGGGCGAGCTCGATGAGGTCCCCGAGCAGGCCTTCTTCAACGTCGGCGGCGCGGAGTCCGTGCTCGAGAAGGCCCGGACCCTCGAGGCCGAGGCGCGCTGATGCCCGACGGCGCCTTCGAGGTCTCGGTGGTCACCCCCGAGGCGCAGCTGCTCCGCACGCAGGCCCGCGCCATCGTGCTGCGCAGCTCCGACGGCGACCTCACCGTCCTCGACGGCCACACGCCGATCATCACCGACGTGCTCCCCGGCGACGTGCGGGTGGACCCTGCGGAGGGGGACCCGGTGCACCTGGCGGTGCACGGCGGCTACCTGCAGGTGGAGACCGGGCAGGGGATCGACGGCGCCGAGGGACGCGCCACCCGGGTCACGCTGCTCGCCGGCACCGCCGAGCTCGCCGCCCAGATCGACGTCCCACGCGCCGAGCGGGCGCGCGCCGAGGCAGAGGCGCGCGTCGAGGAGCTCCGTCAGGCGGCTGGCCGAGCCGGAGGCCCAGGGACCGGCGCGGCGGCCGGCGGCGGTGCGCATGCAGGCGGCGAGGGCGAGGGAGCGCTGCCCGAGGACGTCGAGCTGGCCGAGGCGGAGGCCGCGCTCGAGCGCGCGCGGGTCCGCCTCGAGGTCGCCGGCGTCACCGCGTAGCTCGTCCGCGCCTCGCGCGCCAGCGCCAGCGCCCTCACGGCGCCGGCCCCGCCCCCTCACGGCGCCGGCGCCCGCTGAGGTACGCTTTTGTCGGGGAACGGTGGGTCGGCCGAGAGGGGATCGTCATGGAACGTCGCCGCCGCGTGCCGCGGCAGCTTGCCGGGTGGACAGGGAAGTACTGCGTGGAGGGCGACGTCCCCGAAGCGTGGTACGAGTGCCACGTGCTCGACATCTCGGTCATCGGTGTCGGCATCGAGATGTTCGGTCCGGTGCCCGACCCCGCTGGCCTCCTCGGCCGGCGCGTGATCGTGGAGGCCAACACGCCGACCGGCGCCTCGCTCAGCGTTCGTGCCCGCGGCGAGGTCAGGAACGTCGGCGCTGGCGCCCGGGGGGGTACGCGGGTGGGGATGGAGTTTGTGGACCTGACCGAGACCGAGCGGTCGATCCTGGACGCGCTCGCGATGATGGGCACCCTGTGGTGACCGGCGGCTTCCCGAGGTGACGGGCAGCTCCCCGAGGTGACGGGCAGCGGGCGGCGGGGCCGTCAGGCCGGCACCCTGCGGAAGTACCGGCTGAGGGTCTCTCCCTGGCGCTGGTACGACGAGCCGATCGTCGGGCCATAGAGGATCTCGGGCGGTTCCAGCATGCGCTCGAAGGTCAGCTTGCAGACCGTCTGGCCGTGCTCGATCATGAAGGGCACGTCGTGCGCGCGGACCTCGAGCGCGGCGCGCGAACCTCGGAACTCGCCCGCCGGGTCGTAGCCGAAGCCCGGGTCGAAGAACCCGGCGTAGTGGGTGCGCAGCTCCCCGCTCGTCGGGTCGTAGGCGGTCATCTCCGCCGCCAGGTCCGGTGGCACCGAGACCGCGTCGTCGGACATGAGCAGGTAGAACTTGTTGGGCGAGAGCACGATCCGGTCGCCTCGCTCGCGTACCACCGGGCTCCAGAAGGGCTCGGGGTCGAGCTCTCCGCCGCGGGTGAGGTCGAGCAGCGGCGCGTTGTCCCGCGCGCAGTAGCCGACGCGGCCCTGCTCGTCCCCGCGCAGGTCGAGGCCGAGGAAGAGGCCGTTCGACAAGATGAGGTCCTCGGTGGGCACGGGCCGCTCGGCGCGGTAGAGGAGCGGCTGGCGCTCGTGCACCTCCCGGATCTCTGCGTCGGTGAGCGCGGGCTGCCTGATCGCCAGGCGGAGCTGGTTGAGCGTGAGGTCCTCGCGGACCCGGATCGCGAAGGACAGCGGCACCACCTCGAGGTACAGCACGCCGTCGTAGCCGTTGGCGATCTCGTCGAACCGCTCGCTGTGGTCGGTCACCACCCGCGTGAAGACGTCGATGCGGCCGGTCGAGCTCTTGGGGTTCGCCTTGCCGCGCAGCCCCTCGGGGAGGTGCAGCCGCTCCTTCAGCTCGACCAGGTAAGGGTGGCCGACCTCGAGCATCGCGCCACGCCGCAGGTCGATCTCGTCGAGGGTGTACTCCTCGAGCTTGGCGGCGACCGTGTCGCGTCCGGGTAAGAAGCTGCACCTGATGCGGTAGGCGGTCTCGCCAAGCCGCAGGTCCAGGCTCGCGGGTTGGACATTCTCGGGCGGGATCTTGAACCGGCCGGCGTCGACGTAGCCGGCGCTGATCGCGTGCTCGATGAGCTGGCCCGGCAGGACGCCGTGACCCCCACGGGACAGCCCGGGCACGTGGTGGGGCACAGCCATCGGGGGATGATATGCCTGTGGCGGGCGGCCCGCGCCGGGCCGTCGTGCGCACAGCGCTACCGACCAATTCGACGAGCAGAGGAGCCCCCATGGAAGAGATCACGATGCGCAGCGCGCAATTCGAGGACGGCGGGCCCATGCCCCTCTCCGCCGCGCACGAGAGCGTCGGCGGGCAGAACAAGAGCCCCCAGCTCTCGTGGCACGGCGTCCCTGCGGGGACCAAGAGCCTCGCGCTTACCTGCTGGGACCCCGACGCCCCGACCGCCGTGGGGTTCTCGCACTGGATCCGCGTCGGCATGCCCGCGTCCTTGGAGGAGCTCGCCGAGGGCGCGGGGAGCGAGAGCGGCGACTGGCAGGACGGGATCACCGACTGGGGAGAGCGTGGCTACGGCGGCATGGCGCCGCCGAAGGGCGATCTGCCCCACCACTACCAGTTCACGCTCTACGCGCTCGACGCCGAGGCGGCGGACCTCGGACTCGACGACCGTTCGACCTACGCGAAGCTCCGGTTCCTCGTGCGGGGGCACGTCCTCGCACAGGGCACCATCACTGGGACGTTCGCCGTCAGCTGAGCCGGGCTCTGTCGCCGGGTGAGGCTGAGAGGAGCGCGCGCGACGGGACGGTAGCTTGGTCCGCCGTGGCAGCGTTCCTTCGTTCGTCTCTCGGCGCCCACGCGCCGTCGGCTCCGGAGCCGTCCCCGCCCGGGGCCGCGTCGCGCGTGGCGGCCCCGTCGCGAGCCTCCGTTGCTCCCGGAAGCGAGGCGTTCGCGCCGCTCGTCGTCGCACGGGGGCTCGTGAAGCGCTTCGGCCAGTTCGTCGCCGTGGACGGGGTGGAATTCGAGATCGTCCGCGGGGAGTGCTTCGGCTTCCTCGGGCCCAACGGCGCGGGCAAGACGAGCACGATGCGGATGATCTCGTGCATGTCGCCTGTGTCGGCGGGAACGCTGCGCGTGCTCGGGATGGATCCCGCGGTCGACGGTCCGAGGATTCGGGCCCGGCTCGGGCTCGTCCCACAGGAAGACTCCCTCGACCTCGAGCTCACCGTGCTCGACAACCTGATCGTCTACGCGCGCTACTTCGACATCCCCAAGCCCCACGCGCGCCAGCGAGCCGCGGAGCTGCTCGAGTTCGCACAGCTCACCGAGCGCGCGCACGACAAGGTGGAGCAGCTCTCGGGGGGGATGAAGCGGCGCCTGACCATCGCCCGGGCGCTCGTGTCCAAGCCGGACCTGATCATCCTCGACGAGCCGACCACGGGCCTCGACCCCCAGGCCCGCCACCTCCTGTGGGACCGCCTGTACCGCTTGAAGCAGGACGGGGTGACCCTCGTCATCACGACCCACTACATGGAGGAGGCCGAGCAGCTCTGCGACCGCCTGGTGATCATGGACCACGGCAGGTTCGCCGCCCACGGCACGCCGCTCGAGCTCATCGAGCGCTACTCGACCCGCGAGGTCGTCGAGCTGCGGTTCGCCACCGCCGAGGACCAGGCGGACGCGCTCTTCCTCGGGGAGCTGGCGCAGCGGCTCGAGGTGCTGCCGGACCGCATCCTTCTTTACACCGAGGACGGGGACTCCCTGCTGCGCGAGGCCCACCGCCGCGGGTGCGAGCCGGTGAGCGGGCTCGTCCGCCGCTCGACCCTCGAGGACGTCTTTCTCCGGCTGACGGGCCGGAGCCTCGTCGACTGATGGCCCTCTCGAGAGCCGTCGCGCGCGACGGCACCCGCCCGCTGTGGCTGCGCTCCCTCGGGTACTGGGCGTTCCAGTACAAGCGGACGTGGCGGAGCTCGGTGACCACGAGCTTCCTCGAGCCGCTGCTCTACCTCGCGGCGATGGGGATCGGTCTCGGCACGCTCGTCGACCACCACGTCCACCACGTCCAGGGCGTGAGCTACCTCACCTTCGTGGGGCCCGGGCTCCTCGCGTCGGCCGCCATGCAGGTCGGGGTGAGCGAGTCGACGTACCCGGTGATGGGCGCGATCAAGTGGATCAAGACCTACCATGCGATGCTCGCCACGCCGCTGCGCGTGATCGACGTGCTGGCGGGCCACTTCGCGTGGATCGCGCTGCGTCTCACGATGGTCTCGGCGATCTTCCTCGGGATCCTCGCCGCGTTCGGCCTCACCCGCTCCGCCGAGGCGCTGCTCACGATCCCCGCCGCCGTGCTCACCGGGCTCGCCTTCGCCGCGCCGATCATGGCCTTCGCCGCCACCCAGGAGAAGGACGCCGCCTTCTCGGTGATCTACCGCTTCGGCGTCGTGCCCCTCTTCCTGTTCTCGGGCATCTTCTTCCCGATCACGCGGCTCCCCGGCTGGTTGCAGCCCGTGGCCTGGGCCACCCCCCTGTACCACGGCGTGGCCCTCTGCCGCGCCCTGGTCCTCGGGCAGGCGGCGGCGGGAAGCTCGATCGAGCACACGGCGTACCTCGTCGCGCTGATCGTGGCGGGGTACGGCGCCGCGACGCTTACGTACAGAAGGCGGCTCGTCGTATGAGCGCCACGGTGGCGCCCCGCCGCGCCGCCGGCCCGCCGTCGAGAGGCACGGCGCTTCGGATCACCCCCGCCGCGCTCATCGGCACGAGGCGCGCCGTGCACATGGTGGAGAGGAACGTCTACGTCTACCGGCGGGGCTGGATCTTCCTCGTGTCGGGCTTCTTCGAGCCGTTCTTCTACCTGCTCTCGATCGGGATCGGCATGAGCGCGCTCGTCGGCCCGCTGCGCGTGGGAAGCGAGGTCGTGGCCTACCCGGTCTTCGTCGCGCCCGGTCTGCTGGCGGCGTCCGCGATGAACGGCGCCCTCTTCGACTCGACGTTCAACCTCTTCCACAAGCTCAAGTTCGCCAAGACCTACGAGTCGGTCCTCTCGACGCCGCTCACCGTGAGCGACGTGGCGACGGGCGAGATGGGCTGGTCGCTCATCCGCTCCGGCCTGTACGCGCTCTCGTTCATGTGCGTGATGGCCGCGCTCGGCTACGTCGGGACCGGCTGGGCGGTGCTGTGCTATCCCGAGGCGCTGCTCGTGGCCTTCGCGTTCTCCGCCGTCGGGATGTCGGCGACCACGTACCTGCGCAGCTGGCAGGACTTCGACATGGTCCTGCTCGCCATCCTGCCGATGTTCCTCTTCTCGGCGACCTTCTACCCCCTCACGGTCTTCCCCGGCTGGCTGCAATGCGTGGTGCGCATCACGCCCCTCTACCAGGGGGTGGCGCTCCTTCGCGGCACGGACCTCGGGATCTTTGACTGGGCGATGGCCGGCCACGCCGCGTACCTGGCCGTCTTGGGGCTCGCCGGCCTCGTTGTCACCGGCAAGCGGCTGGGGACCCTGCTCCTCCCCTGAGCTGGTCTGGCCGTCCGGGGCCGGATGGGACGACAGCTCTCTCGATCCCCGGCTCGAACAGCCACCGGGCAGCGAAAGCCAAGCTTGCCCGTCTGGACCGAAGAGTCGTGCACCTGCGCCGAGAAGCCCATCACCAGCTCACGTGGGGACCTGCTGGTCACGCCTCGTCGGAGGCGCCGAGGAACGGCAGGCGCTCGCGCACGTGCCAGCGCCGGCCGTCGAACACCGACAGATCGGCCGCGTCGACGGTGGTCTTCAGGGGAAGCTTCGGGCGCAGGTCTCGCTCGGCGGCCTCGAGCGCCGCATCTGTCGCCGCGTCAGCCACGGTCAAGTGGGGGACGACGTCCTCGTGCTTGCCGCCGTAGGGCGGCGCCTCCGGCCAACGCTCCACCAGTCGGGCGGTCAGGTCCCGGAATCCCCTTGTCGGCTCCGGCGCCAGGTACAAGACGCCGGTGAACCGCCCCACTCGGCTGAACGTCACCTCGAACGGCGCAGTCTTGGCGCACTCGGCCCGCAGCGCCTCGAGCACCGACGCGCTCAGCAAGGCGTCGGGCAGGAACGGGGACACGACGGTGACGTGTGCGGGCACCCCGTAGGCCGCCGAGCTGTCGAAGCGAGCTCGCCACGGCGACACGAGGGGCTCGGCTGCCGGGACCGGCACAGCAATTGCGGACTCACCTCGTTCGAACGGCACCTGTTCCATGCAGCCCACTGTCGCGCCGGGTGTCGCAGCCCGGGTGTCGCAGCCCTCCGGGGTACCGCGGCAACCGGGGTTCATCGGAGTCCATTGCAGCCGATGTGAGAAGAGCTGGTTTGGCATCCCCGCGACGGCGGGTAACAGCGCGCACGGACCGCGATTCCAACGGCGAGCACGATCTCGCTGCGACCCCGAGGAGGAGTGCGATGTCATCAGCAGCCAGGCAGTACGTGACAACGACGGTTCCGGAAGCCACATCGAGACCGCGGCTCGTCCCCGCCAAGGGGGTGATCACGACACGGCCGGCAGTCCCCGTCAGTGTCGTGGTGCTCGGGATCATCGCGCTGCTGGTTGCCGCGTGGGGCGCTGCGGCGCCCTTCGCCGGCCCGGACTTCGGCTTCGTCGCTGACCGCGCGACCGCGTGGCAATGGTCGGTGACGAGCGCGTGCCTGGGGCTCGGTCCGGGCGTGGTGGCGCTCGTCGCGTCGTTGGTCGTGGTCGGCGTAGCGAACCGGACGTCATACGCGCGTCGCGCCGACCTGTTGGTGCTGGGGCTCGCCGTCGCGCTGTGCGGCGCGTGGTTCGTCGTCGGCCAGTACGTCTGGCCAGTCATCTACAAGAGGCTGTACATCGTGCCGTCCGATGTGAACCACTTCATGTGGGAGGAGCTCGCATTCGCGATCGGTCCGGGGGTCATCTTGGTCTTCTGCGGTGCGGTGTTCATGGGATGGGCCGTGCGACGGCAGCTTGCGGTCGTGACGGACCGGTATTCCCAGACGCTGCCCACCACCGTGCCACAGGACACAGGCATGGTGACCGCGAGCTCTCGGGCTGGGTCGCCGTCAGCGGCCACCACCGGGACGATGGCGCCGCCTGCCCCCACCTCGACGATGGCACCGCCAGACTTCAGCTCGACTCCCCCCAGCGAAAGTCCGTTCACCGGGGAACGGGTCGGCGAACGTCCCGTCGGAGAGGAGCCGCCCGGGCGGTAGCTCGTCTCGTCTCAGCGTGCGTGCAGCGGCTCTCAGCGTGCGTGCAGCGCCGCCAAGGCTGCCGGATCGATGTCGCGGTCGCAGAAGAGCAGTCGGCGCCCCGCCGGCTCTGTGCCTTCCCACACGAGGCGGAGGCCGACCTTGGTGGCGACGGCGCGTGACGCTGCGTTGTGGGCCAGCACCGACGCCACGATCGGGGGACCCGGATCGACCATCCTCGCGGCGCCGATCGCGGCCGTTGCGAGCTCGGTCGCGTAGCCGTTCCCCTGGAGCTCGGGACGGATCCGGTAGTAGAGGTTCCACGCAGCTGTCGCGTACAGCCGGCAGCCGCCTACGCCGGCGAAGGTGCTGTCCCGTCCCCGGAGGGCGTCCCGTCCCCAAAGTGAGTCCCGTCCCCGCAGGGACTCCCGTCCCCGGAGGGACACCCGTCCCCGGAGGCGGACGGACCAGTACCCCAGGCCGTCCAGCTCCCAGCTCCGCTCCTCGCGGGCGAGCTGCTCTGCCGTGCGGTCGGGACTGGTGTGCACGCCCGAGGGGAAGTGCCGCCAGACCCGCGGGTCCGCCATCAGCGCGTAGGCATCTGCCAGGTCGGACATGGACAGGGCAGAGAGCTCCAGCCGTTGCGTGAGGAGGTGGCGCAGGTTGCCGTCCACGGCCCCCAGCCGCGGCAGCCCCCCAGCCCGAACAGCCGGCACAGCCTCCCCGCCCGGCACAGCCTCCCCGCCCCGCCGGCCTGGTCCGTGCATGCCCACGTCCGAAGTTCCTCTCACGGGTCTCCTGGCGGCGTCCAATCGGCCCTTGCTCAGCACGACAACACCCGACCAGGCATCCGACCAGGCGTCCGACCAGGCGTCCGAGCAGGCCTCCGACCAGGCATCCGACCAGGCCTCCGACCAGGCATCCGACCAGGCCTCGTTCCCCTCTCCGACGTCCCCCAAACGACCCGCTGACGCGGACCTCCCAAGGGTGCGCCGGAGGCCTCCGGCCCGCTAGACCATCGACCATGGACATGCGCTCGGTCGGCCGCTCGGGTCTGCAGGTGTCGCTGCTGGGTCTCGGTGCGAACAACTTCGGCTCTCGCATCGACGAGGAGGCGTCACGCTCGGTGGTGGAGGCGTGCCTGGACGTCGGGGTCACGCTCTTCGACACGGCCAACTCCTACGGCGGGGGACTGTCGGAGGAATTCCTGGGCCGAGCGCTCCGCGGCCATCGGGACGAGGTCGTGATCGCCACCAAGTTCAGCTCGCGCGTCGGTGACGGCCCCTACGACGCGGGCGCGTCGCGCAAGCACCTGCTCGCCGCCTGCGACGCGAGCTTGAGGCGGCTGGGGACGGACTACATCGACCTCTACTACCAGCACTGGCCCGATCCGAAGACTCCGGTGGAGGAGACCCTCGAGACCCTCGACAGCCTCGTCGGCGCGGGGAAGGTCCGCTACGGCGCGAGCTCGAACTTCGCGGGGTGGCAGATCGTCGAGGCGGAGCACGTCGCGAGGGCGCGCGGCACGACGCGGTTCGTCGCGAGCCAGTCGGAGTGGAGCCTGCTCCAGCGCGGGATCGAGCAGGAGGTGGTGCCGGCGTGCGCCGCCTACGGCGTCGCGGTGGTGCCCTACTTCCCGCTGGCGTCGGGACTCCTCACCGGCAAGTACGAGCGGGGGAAGCCCCCGCCGCAAGGGACGCGTCTCGCGTCCTCTCCCCGCTTCGCCGAGGTCGCGAACGATCGGGCCTTCGACACCGTGGACCGGCTGGCGGCGATCGCCGAGAAGAACGGCCGCACCCTCCTCGAGCTCGCGATCGGCTGGCTGGCGGCGCAGCCGACCGTCCCGAGTGTCCTCACCGGCGCGACGAGGCCCGAGCAGGTCCGAGCGAACGCCGCCGCCGCCGAGTGCGTGCTGAGCGCCGAGGAGCTCGACGCGGTCTCCGAGGCGACGGCGCGCCCGGACACGACGGCGCGCTGAGCGCGTTGCAGCCTCTCTCGCCGTGCCCGTGCAGGCGCGAGCCGTGAGCGCGGCCTGGGGCACCGGCCGGCCCCCGGTCGTCGTGCTCGTCTTTCCCGCGGCGCTGACGCCGCTGCTCGCAGAGTCCATCCGTGCGCAAGCGGCGTCGGCGGGGATCTCCATGGACCTTCGGTCCCTCGACTCGTCCGACGTCCCTTCCGCTCGTCCGGCGGGCGCCGCCCGCAAGGGAGGGTCGATGGCGAGCCGCCGGGGCCACGAGCTTCTGCTCGACGACGAGCAGCGGGCGACGCTCGCCGAAGCCGACGTGCTCGTCGGGTTCCAGCTCCCCAGCGGCATCGAGCGGCTCGCCCCCCGGGCGCGCTTCGTGCAGTCCACGTCGGCGGGCGTGGGACGGCTCGTCGCCACGCTGCGAGGAACGTCGATCCGGCTCGCGTCCGCGGCCGGGCTCTCGGGCGACAAGGTGGCAGAGTTCGCGATGGCTCGCCTCCTTACGGTCTGGAGCGGTGCACGGACGCTCGACTCGCTCCAGCGCGCGCGCCGGTGGGCCCCAGAGGAGGTGGACACCTCGCAGATCGCGGGAAGGACGGTGCTCGTGGCCGGCACCGGCGGCATCGGTCAGGCGTTCGCCCGGCGCGCCACGGCGTTCGACCTGCGCTGCGTCGGGGTGCGGCGCCGGCCCGAGCTCGGGACGCCGGCGGGCTTCGAGCGCGTCGTCGGGCCCGACCAGTGGCGCGCGGAGCTGCCCGGAGCCGACGCCGTCGTGCTCGCGCTGCCCGCGACCGACCGGACCGCGCGGCTCGTGGGCGCCGTCGAGCTCGCTGCGATGAAGCGCGGTGCGGTGCTGTGCAACGTGGCGCGCGGCGCGCTCGTCGACGAGGAGGCGCTGGTCGCTGCGCTCACCTCGGGGCACCTCGGCGCAGCAGTCCTCGACGTGACGGCGAGGGAGCCCTTGAGCCGGCGCAGCCCGCTGTGGCGCGCGCCCAACGTCTATCTGTCGCCCCACGTGGCCAACGACTGGCGACCCGAGTACCTCTACGCCGTCGCGCGGCTCGTCGTGGAGAACGTCGCACGGGAGCTGCGCGGCGAGCAGCTCGTCAATCTGGTCGACCTCGCCGAAGGGTACTGAGGCTCACCGGTCGCCTCACCTCGCTCGAGCGCGCGCCCGTCAGGAGTCGTAGCCGAGGCCGAGCCGGTCGAGCAGCCGGAGCCAGGCGTTGCGGCGGCCGCCGTTGTGGTCGGCTCGGGCGAGGGAGAGCCGGGTCGCCTGGACGACGAGCCAGGCGAAGGGCTCGGGCGGGAACGGCGTGGGCTTGGTCCGCACCATCTCGAGCTCGGTGAGCTCGGTCCGGTGCCCTGACAGGAGGTCGAGCATCACCCGTGCGCCGAACCGGCTCGCACCGACGCCGAGGCCCGTGTAGCCGGCCGCGTACGCGACGCGGCCGCGCGCGGCGGTGCCGAAGAACGCGAAGAACCTCCCGCACGTGTCGATCGCCCCGCCCCATCGATGCGTGAAGCCGACGTCGGAGAGCTGGGGGAAGGTCTCGTAGAAGTGGCTTCCCAGGGTGCGGAACGTGGCGAAGCGCTGGTCGTAGGCGGGTCGGACCTTGCGGCCGAAGTGGTAGATCGCGTCCCAACCTCCCCACAGGATTCTGTTGTCCTCGGTCAGCCGGTAGTAGTGGAAGCGGTTGCCGGCGTCGGAGATCCCCTGGCGATGGCGCCAGCCGATGCGCGCGAGCTGCGCGTCGGTGAGCGGCTCGGTCACGAGGACGTGGTCGTACACCGGGACGATGCGCAGGCGCACGCGGAGCAGCAGCGGATCGAACGCGTTGGTGGCGAGCGCGACCCGGTCGGCGAGGACGCGCCCCGAGGGCGTCTCGAGCTCGAGCCCGCGCCGGAGCAGGCCGCCGATCGCGTGCTTGCCCCCCGTCGCGCCCCCACCGCCCGTCGCGCCCCCACCGCCCGTCGCGCCCCCGCCTCCCGACGCGCGCCCGCCCCCCGTCGTCCCCCGCGACATCCCGAGCACGGGGGTGTGCTCGAAGATGCGCACGCCCGCCTCCAGGCAGGCCGCGCGGATGCCCCACGCGAGGCGGGCGGGGTTGACCATCGCGCAGCTCTCGCGGTCCCACACGCCGCCGAGGTACGTCGGGGATGCGACCTCGTCGAGGAGGGCGTCGCGCTCGAGCCAGCCCGGCGGCGGGCCGTCCTCGCCGCGGAGCTCCTCGAGCTGCCAGGGCTGCGTGGCGACGGTGAGGGTCCCCGAGCGCTCCCAGCCGCAGTCGACGCGGTGCTCGGTCACGAATTGCTCGATCGCCTGCAGGTTCTCCATCCCGAGCTTCTCGAGGTGCTCCGCGCTGTCGGGGAAGTGGGCGCGGCCGTTGGCGGGCCCGTGGGTGAGGCTCGCCTCGCAGAATCCTCCGTTGCGGCCCGTTGCCGCCCACGCCGCCTGCTGGGACTCGAGCACCACCACGTCGATCCCGGGGTCCGCCTGCTTGGCGCAGAACGCGGTCCACAACCCGGTGAAGCCGGCGCCCACGACCGCGAGGTCGGCGTGGACCGGTCCGGCGAGCGGGAGCTGGGGGGCGGGTGCGGTCGGGTCGTCGAGCCAGAAGCTGACCGGCTTTGCCCCTGCGATCCTCTCCTCGAGAACCTTCGTTGATCCCCTCGGCAGCGCGCGCACGGTCACCGACGCTAGCTCCGGGCCCGGCGGGGCATGGACGGGCGGGGCATGGACGGGCGGGCATGGACGGGCGGGGCATGGACGGGTCGAGAGCCCCTCGAGCCGCATGACCGGCTGGTGCGGCGGACGGAGATGGGCCGTCGGACCCGACGTGGCACGGTTGGTGCGCGGGTGGTGCCTTCTCACGTAACCTCGCCGCACTGTGCGCGCACCGCTGGAGCTCACCAATACGCACCCTGCGCTGCGGTACTGCTGGCACCCCGTCGCCCGCTCGTCCGACGTCGGGGACCGTCCCCTCCGCGTCGTCCTGCTCGGAGAGCCCTGGGTCCTCGTCCGCCTCCCCGCCCGCGCCGACCCGGCCTCCGCCGACGGCGACGGCCCTGGCGGCCGGCTGGTCGCCTTCTTCGACCGCTGCCCCCACCGGCTGGCCCCGCTCTCGATCGGCACGGTTGTGGAGCACGCCCCCGAGGGTGTCCCGGTGCTCCAGTGCGCCTACCACGGCTGGTGCTTTGCTGCGGAGGGGCGCTGCATCGAGATCCCCGCGCTCGGGCCCGGGTGCGCCCACATCCCGCCCAGGGCGCGCCTGCGCGCGGCCGCCGGCGTCGCCCAACGTCACGGCATGGTGTTCCTCCGTCCGACAGCGCCTCCAGGGAGGGCCCCGGACGCCGAAGAGGCCCGCGCCCCCGACCTCCTCGGGCTCGCGGAGCTGCCCGACGTCGCAGAGGCGTACGACCCGGCCTTCATGGCTGGGGACCTGCCGGTGATCCGCGCGCACGCGTCGGCCGGGATGCTCGCCGACAACTTCTTGGACATGGCCCACTTCCCGTTCGTCCACGCCGCCACGTTCGGCGCCGGGGAACCGGTGGTGGCACCGATGAGCATCGAGCGCGACACGTCGGACACCAAGGGCCGCTGGTCGTTCACCGCAGTGAGCGAGCACCCGTTCCTCAACCGGGAGGACCCGGGCGTCGCCGCCGGCATCCGACCGCTCGAGCAGCGTCGGCGCGTCACCTACCGCGTGCACGCGCCCTTCCACCTCGTGCTTCGCCTCGACTTCCTCGACTCGGGCGGCACCAACGTCATCGGCTTCTTCCTCCAGCCCGAGCACAACGACACCTGCCGCATCTTCTCGACGATCTGGCGCGACGACATCGGCCACGATCCGTCCCGCATGGCGGCGGCGGTCGACTTCGAGGTGAAGGTGATCGAGGAGGACCTCGCGATCCAGGAGTCCTACGACGTGGGGTACTTGCCGCTCGATCCGACCGTCGAGGTGCACACCCGCGCTGACCGCACGACGCTCGAGCTGCGCCGGATGCTCGGGGACCTCGTGAGGGCTGCGTCGGCGCACGACGAGCAGGCGCGGCAGACCACGCCCGGTGCGCCGTGACCGCCGGCGTCCTCGTCGTCGAGCACCCCTTGGTGCAGCACCGCCTGGTCGCCTTGCGCGACGAGAGGACCGAGAGCGCGGAGTTCCGCAAGCTCGTCCACGACATCTCGACGTTCGTCGCTTACGAGGCGCTCCAGGACCTCGCGACGGGCCGGGTGCGCGTCCGGACGCCGGTGGGCGAGGCCGAGTGCACGAAGATCACCGAGACCGTGCTGCTCGTGCCAATCCTGCGCGCGGGGCTCGGGATGGTGCCGGCGGTCCAAGAGCTCCTTCCCTACAGCGAGGTCGCGCACGTGGGGCTCCGGCGCGACGAGGTCACTCTCCGCTCCGATGTCTATCTCGACCGCGTGCCGCGTGACCTCACCGGCCGCCGGGTCGTGGTCTGCGACCCGATGCTCGCGACGGGCGGCTCGCTCACCCAGGTGTGCGACCTGGTCATCTCGCGCGGCGCCTCTCATGTGCAGGCCTTGTGCGTGGTCGCCTCGGTGCCCGGCATCGAGCGGTTCCGCGCGGCGCACCCCGAGCTGCCGGTCGCCTGCGCCGTGATCGATCCCGAGCTCGACGAGCGCGGCTTCATCGTCCCGGGCCTCGGCGACGCCGGCGACCGGCTCTTCGGCCCGCCCGCGTGAGGCGCGTGAGCTGAGAGCAAGCCTGGCGGCCCGCGCGACGCCCAGGTGACCCTAAAATGCTGGAAACCGGCAGCTCCTGCCGGTCCAGAAAAGACGCGGTGACGCGATGACCAGACGAGCGCTCGCCACGATGGGCTTGCTGGCTGCAACGGTGGCCCTGGCTGCTGCGCTCTCCGTCACCTTGGCTCCCGGCCACCCGCGGCAGCAACTGGCCGCCCGCCACGCCAGGCTCCTTCCGGTCGTGCACCCCAACAGCTCGCCGACGGCCAAGGCCTCGGCACAGCGCAGCTCGCCGCCTCCGCCGCAGTCCACGCCGCCGATTCGGACACTGCCGTGGACACAGCTCACCGGGTACGCACCGCCTCCCTACGTCCCCGAGGCGGCGGTCCAGGCGGTTGCCCTGAAGGCAGCTGACGCGATGGGTGGAGGGCGCATCATCCGGACGGAGCTCGAGACCCTGACAGCCGCAGGACATGCGATCGGGGACACGGTGAGCCCGTCCAACGTCTCACGGGCTCGCATGGTCTGGCTCTTGTGGATCGTCGGGACCTGGCAGGGCGGCTGCCTCACTACTGACTGCCCTGCCCAGCCCGACACCCTCTACTACGCCATGTTCGACGCCAAGACGGGGACGAGCTTCGGGTACGGCACGGGCTTTCACATGCCTGGAGCGCCGGCGGTTCGAAAAGGCGTGCATCTGGGCAACTCCACCTGATCGCCGGCGCCTGACCACGAGCCCGCCGTGGCGGCGCCGTGGCGGCGTCGTTGCGCCGCCGAGGCTCTGCTCCGCCCGCTCCGCCCCGCCCCGCCCCGCTCTGCCCACTCTGACCGCTCCGCTCCGCCCGCTCCGCGGGGCCGGGTGCGCGCCGGCGTCGCTACAGGTAGGGTTCCTTCCTGTTCGAGATTGTGCCCAGAGAGGAGCGCGATGCGTACCCCGATCGTCCCGATGGCCTCGATCGAGCCGATGACCGCGCCCGCCGGTGCGGGGGGATGGGCGCCGGTCCCCGGTTGGCAGGTCGCAAGCACGGCGGACGCCGGCGTCGAAGGCGAGCTCGTGTCCCTCCCCGGCTACGACGCATCTTCGTGGCTGCACGCGCCGGCGCGTTCGACGGTTCTCGCGGCATTGGTGGCGAACGGGGAGGCAGCACCCGACGACGTCTTCTTCTCCACGGTGATGCGCGACCGCTTCGACCCGGCACGGTTCGCGGTCCCCTGGTGGTTCCGTGCGGCGTTCAGGCTCTCGGGCCCCGCGCGCACGTACGTGCAGGTGCGTGGGGTGATTCCCCGCGCGGACCTCTGGGTGAACGGCCGCCGGGTCCTCGACGCAGGCGCGCTCGCCGGCGCGTACCGCGTCGAGACGGTGGACGTGACCGAGCACGTGTCGCCCGGCCTGAACGCGCTCGCGCTGCTGGTCTATCCGGGTGATCCCATGCAGGACCTCTCGATCGGTTGGATCGACTGGGCGCCGCCTCCGCCAGACCACAACATGGGACCCTGGCGCGACGTGCTCGTCGGTCGCAGCGGCCCGGTCAGGCTCGGTCCCCCTCACGTCACGACGACGTTCGACCCGGAAGCAGGGACCCGCCGCGCGCACCTGCGCGTCCGCGCGGAGCTGCACAACCGCTCGGGGTCGCCCCAGCGGGTCCTGATCTCCGGGCGCGTCGCCCGGGAGGACCTGTCGATCGGCTTCACGACCGAGGTGGACGTCGAGGCCGGCGCGACGGCGCTCGTCGACGTGCGCGGCGACCGCCTCGTCATCGACGACCCTCGCCTTTGGTGGCCGATCGGCGAAGGGGAGCAGGACCTGTACGCGCTCGCGCTCGATGCTTCTGCCGAGGGGATCGTGAGCGACCACACCGAGACGGTCTTCGGGATCCGCACGGTGACGAGCGACCTGCGGCCCGGCGGCGGGCGCCAGTTCGAGGTGAATGGGAGGCCGGTGCAGATCCTCGCGGGGGGGTGGTCGCCCGACCTCCTCTTGCGCCACGACGGCCGGCGTCTCGCCTCGCAGATCGAGCTCTGCGCCCACCTCGGCCTGAACGCGATCCGCCCGGAGGGCAAGCTCGAGAACCCCGAGTTCTACGAGCTGTGCGACGCTGCGGGGATCATGACCCTTCCTGGATGGGAGTGCTGTACCAAGTGGGAGGCGGCGGCCGGCACCGGGGGGACCCCTTGGGACGATCACGACCTGGACGTTGCCGAGCGTTCGATGGCCTCGGAAGCCGAGCTCCTTCGCTGCCATCCGTCAGTCGTGGGCTTTTTGATCGGCAGCGACTTCGCGCCTCCCGAGCCGGTCGCCGAGCGCTACGTGGCGGCGCTCGAGGAGAGGTGGTGGGACCTCCCCGTCGTCGCGTCGGCGACGGAGCAGGGGACGGACGCCAGCGGGCCGTCGGGCATGAAGATGACCGGGCCCTACGACTGGGTGCCGCCGGTCTATTGGTACTCGCGCGATCCGCAGCGAGGCGGCGCGGTGGGCTTCAACTCCGAGACGAGCGCCGGCCACGTGCTGCCGCGTCTCGAGGGGCTGCGCCGGATGCTCTCACAAGGGGAGCTCGAGCGGCTGTGGCAGCATCCCGAGCACTCTCAGTACCACTCGGGGCCGCCGTCGGTCTTCGCAGATCTGAGGGTGTTCGCACGCGCGCTCGCCGAGCGGTACGGGCCGCCGGAGAGCCTCGCCGACTTCGTCGGGAAGGCGCAGCTCGCGGGGTACGAGGCGGCCCGTGCGCAGTTCGAGGCGTTCACGAGCCGCGCCTTGGAGGACGAGCCCGCGACCGGTGTCGTCTACTGGATGCTGAACCCGCCGTGGCCGAGCCTCAACTGGCAGCTCTTCGACTACGACCTCGACACGCCGGGCGCCTACTGGGGTGCGCACAAGGCGCTCGAGCGGCTGCACGTGTCGTACGCGTACGACACGAAGACGGTGCAGGTGCTCAACCGGACCCGAGCGCGCGTCGGCCCGTCGAGCGTGATCGTCCGCCACTGGGCGGTCGAGGGGGACCTGCTGGCAGAGGACCGGCACGAGTTGGCCGCGGTCGACCCGGGCCGACCGCTCGAGGTCGCGCCCGTCTCGGTCCCCGCGGGCGTCCGCGGGCCGTGGTTCCTCGAGCTCGAGCTCTACGAGGACGCAGCCCGGAGGAGCCGGAACGTGTACTGGCTCTCTGCGACTGAGGACGTCGTCGACCCCGGTGGACTCGACTGGTACACGGTCGGGCTGTCCCAGTACTCGGACCTTCGGGCCGTCGGTCTTCTGGGCACCCGCGAGGCGCGGCGCCCGCGTGTGCTCGGCACGGCCCGCGCCACGAGGTCCGGCGCAGACCTTCTCGTTGAGGTGGACCTCGCGCACGTGGACGGCTCGGCGCCCCCGGCACTGCACCTCCACGCATCGCTCATGCGATCGGGGGAGCGGGTGGCGCCGGTCCTTTGGGACGACAACGACATCACGCTCTTTCGCGGGCAGACGGCCGTTCAGAAGGGGAGGGTCGCGACCGCCGGCGTCGAGGACCGCCAGGGGCTCGCAGTTGTGATCGAGGGGTTCAACCTGCACCGGCCGCTGCTGTGCCCCCTCGCGGTTGCCTGCTGACCCGGGGCGGGACCTGCTGAGCGGCGTTCAGCGGACGACGCCCGCCGCCGGTCGGGACTCGGCGACCGCCACGAAGCACGCGGCGTGCTGGCCGGGCGCCACCTCTTCGAGCACCGGCGTCTCGCGGCGGCACCGCTCGATGACGTACGGGCAGCGGGGAGCGAACCGGCACCCCGGCACGGGGTCGACCACCTTCGGCGGCTCGCCGGCGTCGGCGATGTCGGCGGCCGCGGCCGAAGGTGCGCTCGGGTCCGGCGCCGCGGAGAGGAGCAACTTCGTGTAAGGGTGCTGGGGGGAGGAGAGCACCTGCTCGGTCGGCCCCTCCTCCACGATGTGGCCCGCGTACATGACGAGGACCCGGTCCGCGACGTAGCGCGCCGACGCGAGGTCGTGGGTGACGTAGAGGACCGAGACTCCCTCGTCCTGGCGGAGCCGGGACATCACGTTCAAGAGGCCGATGCGGATCGAGACGTCGAGCATCGAGACGGGCTCGTCCGCGAGGATCAGCTTTGGGCGCAGCGCAAGCGCTTGTGCAAATCCGATGCGCTGGCGCTGGCCGCCGGACAGCTCGTAGGGGTACTTGGCGAGCACGGCGCCCGGCGGCGTGAGGCCCACGGCTTGAAGCACGCGGCGTGCCTCGTCGCGCCTGGCGCCCCGGTCGAGGTCGGGCCGGTGCAGCTTCATGGCGCGCAGGATCCCGTGCCCGACGCGGTAGGCGGGGTTGATCGAGCTGTACGGGTCCTGGAACACCATCGGGACGTTGCCGCGATAAGCCAGGCGGTCCTTGCGGCTGCGCTGCTTGGAGAGGGGCCGCCCGGCGAACCGGATCTCGCCGGCAGTCGGGCGATAGACGAGCGCGAGGAGGCGGACGACCGTGCTCTTGCCGCTCCCGCTCTCACCGACGAGCGCCACGATCTCGCGCTCGCCGATGCGGAAGGAGACGTCGTCCACAGCGTGGAGGAAGCTCCTCGAGAGGATCCCGCCCATCTTGAAGTGCATCGACAGTGCCTCGACCTCGAGGAGCGGCGCCGCGATCTCCACCGGCGGGACCGTCTTCTGGCGGCGCGCGGGGCCGGCGAGGGTCACGGTTTCGGCCGCCTGCACGGTCTCGGCACCCGGCGCGGCGTCGCGCACCTGCACGGTCTCGGTGACGCGCTCGGGGGTGGTCCGCGCCCCCGACGCGATGGCCGAGCGCGCCGGCCCGCTCGGGCTGGGCGGCTCGACCCACGCGGGGTGGGGGTCGTAGCGGAGGCAGCGGACCAGCACGTCGTCCGCGGGGTAGAGCGCCGGTGCGACGTGCGCGCACGCGTCGAACGCGACCGTGCAGCGTGGGGCGAACCGGCATCCGGGGAATGGACTGGCCAGGTCGGGAGGAGACCCCGGGATGCCCGTCAAGGGGACCTTCGGGCCGCGGATCGACGGGAACGCCTCGAGCAGGCCGCGCGAGTAGGGATGCCGCGGGGAGGTGAAGACCTCGGAGGTGCGCCCGAGCTCCGCGACCTGTCCTGCGTACATCACCATGAGCCTGTCCGAGTACTGTCGGATCAGGGAAACGTCGTGAGTGACGAAGATCACCGCGAACCCGAACCGCTCCTGGAGGTCCTTGATCTGGCGCATGAGCGCGCGCTGGGCCACGACGTCCAACGCGGACGTCGGCTCGTCCATCATGACGAGCTGCGGCGTGAAGAGGAGAGCCATGGCGATCATCGCACGCTGTCGCATGCCCCCCGAGAGCTGGTGCGGGTAGCTGTCCAGGTGGACCGGGTCGATGGACACCAGTCGCAGCGCCTGGGCGGAGCGCTCGGCGATCTCCTCGTCGCTCATCGAGGAGTGCGCCCGGCAGGCGTCGCGCATCTGGGCTGCCACGGTCATGACGGGGTTGAGCGCGTTCATCGCGCTCTGCATGACGACCGAGAGCTCGCGCCAGCGGATGTGACGGAGCTGCTTGTCGGACATCTCGACCATCTCCTCGCCGCGGAAGGTGACGCTTCCGGCGGTGACCCCGGCCGGCGGGCTGAGCAGTTGTGCGACCGCGAACAGGAGCGTCGACTTGCCGCAGCCGGACTCGCCGACGATGGCGAGGAACTCGCCAGAGGACACGTCGAGGTCGACGTCGTCGACTGCGACGACCGGGCTGTCCTCGGTCGCGTAGGCGACCGAGAGCTGCCGCACTGAAAGGAGGGGTCCCTCGAGGGTCATGGCAGGGATCGTGCCGCGTCCTTGCCCGGCGAGGGCACCGGGGCGGAGAACGGCACGCGTGAGAGCTTCTTCACGGGTCGGAGGGCCGGATTCGCGATCTCGTCGAAGGCGTAGTTCAAGAGGGCGAAGGCCGCCCCGAGGCCGGCGACGAACAGGCCGGGCATGATCGCCCACAGCGGCATGCCCGCTTGCAGCGCTTCGCTGCTCTGCGCCCAGTAGAGCATCGTCCCCCAGCTGAGGGCGTTCGGGTCGCCGAGCCCGATGAACTGCAGGCCGGCCGCCGCGAGCACGGCGTACGCGGCCGACCCGAGGAATGTCGCGACGATGAGCGAGGTGAGCGTCGGCGTGATCTCGCCCATGATGATGAAGCTCGACCGCTCCCCGCGCACGCGGGCGGCTTCGAGGAAGTCCCGGTTGCGCAGCGACAACACCTGGGAGCGGAGTTGACGAGCGCCGAATGGCCAGCCCAGCAGGCCGAGCACGAGGATGATGTCGAGGGTCCCGACGTTGTTGAGGTACGCGGCGACCACGATGATGAGCGGGAATGTCGGGATCACGAGGAGGACGTCGGTGAGCAGCGAGAGCGCGCCGTCGGCGACGCCGCCGCTGTAGGCGGCGCTCACGCCCACGATCACCGAGAGGACCGTCGAGATGCCGCCTGCGGCGAAGGCGATGACAAGCGTCTGCCGGGCTCCCCAGACGAGCTGGGAGAGGACGTCTTGGCCCTGTGACGTCGTGCCGAGCCAGTGCGCGGCCGAGGGACCGAGACCCGGGGCGAATGTCATCGCCGTCGGGCTGTAGGGCGCGATCAACCCCGGAATGGCAGCCAGCACCAGGAAGAAGAGGAGCAGGAGCGCTCCGGCGAAGGCCTTGCGGTTGTGGCGAAGCGCCCGCCAGAACTTGGCGCCCGGGACGCGGCGCCCCGGCTTGTCGGGGGGCTCCGCCTCTGCGGCAGCCGCCACTGCGGGTGCCGGGAGCTCGACCGGGATCCGGGCGACCGTCACGCCCGACGCTCAGGCATGCTGGAGCTCCCGCGTCCTCGGGTCGATCAGGGCCGCCACGATGTCGGCAAGGAGCACGCACGCGAGCACCGCGACGGTGATCAAGAGGAACAGGGCCTGCATGAGCGGGAAGTCGTGCGCGCTCACAGAGTTCAAGAGCATGTAGCCGAGACCGGGGTAGTTGTACACCCACTCGACCAGGATCGCGCCCGACACGATGAAACCGAACGACATGGCGAACCCGGTCAGGTTGGGAAGGATCGCGTTCTTGCCTGCGTAGCGCCACATCACCTGCCACGACTTGAGCCCCTTCGCGCGGGCCATCCGTACGTAATCTTCGGCGAGCACCGTGATGGTGTTGTTCCGCATCGTCAGGATCCAACCCCCGACCGAGGTGACGAGGATCGTGAGCGCGGGCAGGAGCGCATGGTCGAGGACATCCCCGATGTAGCCGAGCGTGAAGGAGGGCACCGCTCCGAGCGAGTAGGCGCCTTCGTTCGGGAAGACGGTCAGGGTCGTCGCGAACGCGTAGATCGCAAGAAGGGCAAGCACGAAGTACGGAAAGCTCGAAAGGATGACGAAGATCGGCGGCAGCGCGCTGTCCAGCAACGAGCCTCGCCTCCACGCGCTCACCAGGCCGATCAGGGTGCCGGCGACGAAGGCGATGATCGTGGTCGTCCCGAGAAGGCCGAGCGTCCAGGGGAGCGCGTCGAGCACCATGGTCCGCACCGGGGTGCCGAAGCTCGTCGTGATCGAGATCCCGAAGTTGAACGTCACCACGTGATGCCAGTACTCGACATACTGGGACCACAGACCCCCGCGTGTGCTGTGGGCGCCGAGCAGGACCGTGAGTGCCTTGATCGCCCGAGGGTTCAGGTGGGGATGCTCGGACTCGAGGGCCTGGACGGGGCTGCCCGGCATCAGCCGCGGCACGAGGAAGTTGAAGCTCACCGCAGCCCAGACCGTGACGACGAAGAAGAGGAGCCGTCGCAGCACGAACCTCATCTGCGCGGCCTCCTCTCCCTCGGTCTCATCGGTCGGGTCGTGCCATCTCGGATGCGGCGGCCTACTTGCAGCCAGCCTTGGGGTACAGGTGCAGCAGCACCACGGCCGCGTCGGGGGTGACGTACTGCGAGGGCTGCGCGTACGGGTCCTTCGGAGTGGGCCAGCCGCCGATGCACTGCGTGTCGTACTGGTACCAGTCCGGCTGCTCGGTCACTGGAATCGTCGGCACGTCTGTCAGCATCACCTTCTCGAGGTCGTCGACGATCTGGTGCTGCTTGGCGCTTGTCGTCGTGCTTGTGAACTCCTCGAAGAGCTTCTGGGTCTCCGGGCTCGCGTAGCGCTCGTAGTCGCCGTTCGCCGTCTTGCCGATCGGCGCGGTCGTCGCGTCGTTGAGCAGTGTCTCGAACTCGTAGTACGGACCCGGCCCCCCTGTGAACGCGTTCCACGCGAGCTGGTACTTGCCCGTCTGGACTCGGGCGGTATAGGTCGTGTTCTCGTAATTGCGCGCGGTCACCTGGATGCCCACCTTCGCCAGCTCTGCGATCGCGACGTTCGCGGATGCCACCCAGTCGGAGTACGTCCCGTTGTTCACCATGGTGAACGAAAGTTTCTCATTGCCCTTGTGCATCACCCCTGTCGGGCCTTTCTTGAACCCTGCGTGCTGCAGGATCGCGAGCGCCTTCTTCGGGTCGTACGCGTACGCATTGCCGTACCGCTTGGCGAGGGAGCTGTCATACCATGTCTTGAAGGTCGGCAGGGGGACGCCCGTCTGGTTGGCCGGCAGCTCCTCGCCTCCTTCGCCGATCTTGGCTACCTTGGGCTTGTCGATGGCGTACGACATCGCGCGACGGACGGCCACGTTCGACAGGATCTTGTTCTTCAGGTTGATGAAGATGCTCACTGTGGAGACGGGCGGGCTCCACGCGTGGAAGTACTTCGGGTTCTTGTCGATGTAGGTCTTCTTGATCCCGGGAATGTACTGGGCGCCCCACTGGTCCTTGCCGCTCGCCAGGTCCTCGTTGGCCGGCGTGTTGGAGAGGTACGCGGGGAAGTTCACCGTCTTGATCTTGGGGAGCCCTGCCTGCCAGTAATGGGGGTTCGCCTTGTACTCGACGTCGCTCCCGCTGCAGCTCTCGACGACGTAGGGACCGGTGCCGATCGGGTGGTTGTCGAGGAACGTTGTCGGGTTCTTCACCTTCGACCAAATGTACTCCGGCACGATCGGGGTCTTGGTGGCAATGCTGTAGAAGTACGGCACCGCGACGTGCTTGAACTGGAAGACGACCTGATCTGTTCCCTGCTGGGTGACGCTCGACAGGACGGACCAGTCGGCGTTGCCGTCGAGGGCCGGGTGCCGCTTCATGAGATTGAAGGAGAAGACGACGTCTGCGGCGGTGAACGGCTTGCCCGAGGACCAGGTGACGCCCTTTCGTATCGTGAAAGTGAGCGTCTTGTTTGTGTTGCTCCATGTCCACTTGGTCGCGAGCCACGGCGTGATTGTCTGAGGACGGAGCGCGTCCTCGAACGCGAGCTCTTCGTAGATGTAGCCGAAGGAGAATGTGCCGTCTGTCGGGTTGTAGGGATTGAAGTGGCAGGGCCACGTCTCCCCGTACTCGTCGGCGATGTTGAGCGGTGTGGCCGTCGCGGAGATGCCCGCCCCGGCGGTCCCCCCCGAAGCGACGGTCCCCGCGCCTGCCGTCATGAGCAGCACTCCCAGAGCGCAGAGCACCCTCGTGCACGCGTGCCTCATCGGTGTCCTCCTGTCATCTGACAGTCTCCACTGTCTCCACTGTCGTCACTGTCGTCACTGTCGTCACTGTCGTCGTCCCAGCCGATACCGGCGCAGCCCTCGTGCCCACCTGCGCGGCGAGCCCGAGGCCGAGGTCGGCTGCGCCTCGCAGCGGCGCGTCGAACGGGTATGCGCCCAGGACCAGCTCCGGAGGGAACGGCACGTGCTCGTCGAGCGCGCGGCGCAAGGGCCCCTCGATGCGACCCCACGCCCGCACCATTCCCCCGCCTACCGCGATGCGCTGTGGGTCGATGGCGATCGCCAGGTTCACCAGGTGGAAGCTGAGCTCTTCGAGGAACCCGTCAAGGACCCGGGCTGCGCGTCCGTCGTCACCGGTGCCGGCCGTCGCGAACAGATCTGCCACTCTCGCGGCATCCGCGGCGGTGCGGCCGTCGCCGCCCGGACCGTTCTGCTCGCCTGCCAGTGCCCGCGCCATCCCCATGCCGCTGACGAGGTCCTCGAGGACCTCGGCGTCGTGGCCTGCTCCCGCTCTGCCGTCGGCGTGCTCGGGTGCCCGGTGGGCGCGAGGCGGTCGGCGTGGCAGCGCGTACCCCACCTCCCCGGCGGCGCCGTGCGCGCCGTGCAGCACAGTGCCGCCCGTCACGATGCCGACGGCGAACCCGGTCCCGAGGTTGACGTAGATGGCGGGATCGCACCCGGCGAGCGCCCCGTGGCGCAGCTCAGCCTGCGCCGCGAGCTTCACGTCGGTTGCTACGACTGCGGGCGCGCCGAAGGACGCCTCCAGCCTCCGGCGAAGCGGCAGCCTGTCCCACCCGCGGATGGCAGGCGAGAGCACGACGCCGTCCTCCCCAGGTATCCCGAAGGTGCACGCGCCCACGGCAAGGAGCCGTGCGTCGCCCACGAGGCGGCGACCCAGCTCGACGCCGAGCGCGAGGTTCGCGTCGGCGTCCAGCTGCGGTGTCGTGGAGACGAGGTCGCTGTCGATCCAGCGCCCTGAGGGGGTGCAGGTGCAGGCCGCGATCTTGGTCCCGCCGAAGTCGATGGCGAGCACCGTCCCTCTCGCGCCGCTCCCGCCCCCGTCGCCGTGTGCCTCAGTCGGTCCCAGCGCTTCCCCCCTCTCGGTGCTACGCGCGGCGGCCGGTGAAGCTCCACGCCCCCGCGTCACTCCAAATAGGAAACTATCTTGATCGTAGTGTCCGTGGCAAGCGGCGAGAGGCGTGCCAAGCTCCGAGCGATGACCGACCCCGTCGCGCAACCAGCGGAGCAGGGCGGTCCTTCCCCGGACGTGCCCGAGCGCTTGGACGCCTGGGGGCCTTCGCCCGGGGCGTACGCGGCTGAGCTGCGCGAGGCGCGGCGTGGGGTGAAGCCGCAACTGATGAGGGCGATGAACGAGCGGGTGGTGCTCGAGGTCGTCCGCTCGGAAGGACCCGTGTCGCGCGGCGAGCTCTCGCACCTCTCGGGCCTCTCCAAGCCGACCGTCGCCGTGGCGATCACGGCGCTCGAAAGGGACGGGCTCGTGCGGGTAGCGGGCTTGCGCTCCGGGGCGCGAGGCCCGGCGACGACCCTCTACGAGATCCGCCCGGAGTCGGGCTTCGTGCTCGGTCTCGACGTCGGACGCGAGTACCTCCGTGGGGCGATCGCCGACATCACCGGCCGTGTGCACGCCCGGAGCGCTCGGCGCGTGACGGTGGCGGCCGCCGGCCACCGGGTCGCGGAGCTGCTCGGTCTCGCCGACAGCCTTTGCGAAGAAGCCGCCGTCCAGCGACGCCGCGTGACCCAGGTCGTCGTCGGGAGCCCAGGCGTCCTCGATCCGGCCAGGGGGACGCTCGTCGCCGCGCGCAACCTTCCGGGCTGGGGGCGCTTCGGGGTCGTCCAGGAGCTGAAGGAGGCGCTCGGCCGCTCGACGGTCGTCGAGAACGACATTGCGTTGGCGGCCCTCGCAGAGCGCGACCTCGGCCACGGACGGGGCGTTGGCACGTTCTGTTTCGTGAGCGTCGGCACGGGCATCGGGATGGGACTGGTCATCGATGGACGGCTGCATCGCGGGGCGCGGGGCGCCGCAGGCGAGATCGCGTACTTTCCCATCGGCGGCACCGCGCGGGACGCGAGTCCCGGGCGGGTCCGCCACCACGGCGAGCTCGAGAGCGCGGCGTCTGCCTCGGCGGTGGTGCGGGCGGCGCGCCGAGCAGGCGTGATGGGCGCGAGCTCAGCGCGCCGTGTCTTCGCGGCGGCAGAGGCGGGGGACAGTCGGGCACGCGAGATCGTCGAAGATGAGGCGCTTCTGGTGGCCAAGGCGGTCGCGTCGGTTGCTGCCGTGGTGGATCCGGAGCTCGTGGTGCTGGGTGGCGGCATCGGCCGCGCGCCCGGCTTCGCCGCCCGCGTGGCCGAAGCGCTCGAAGGGATCTTCCCGTTCGCGCCGCGCCTGGTCGTGAGCGCGCTCGGCGACGACGCGGTGGCTGACGGCTGCCTCGCCCTCGGCGGAGAGATCGCCTGGCGCCTTCTCCTCGAGCGGTCTTGAGCGCCCCGACCGCCCGCTCGGCGCTTCGGCGCCGTTCCGGGTGCGAGAGCCGTCGCTGCGAGTGAGCGCAACGTTGATGACCGGGCCTTCATTGATCAGGTATCGGTCTCGGGGTTGCCACCGAAGAAGGTTGGTGGGCCATCCCTTGGCCGTGGCGCCTCGCCTCGGCTCGACCTGCGGATCGAGCCCGACCTTGGCATGCTCTTCGCGAGCGTGCCGACGAGGAGCATCGCAGCATCTGCGCGCTCGCCCGGGACGCGGGGCGTACCCGACCACGCCGACGAGCGCGTGCCTGTCTTGAAGAACGTCGGTGCGTATCGTTGATGACCCGCGAGCCATGACCCCTTCACCTGAGCACCCTGGCCGAGCCGACGCACTGCTCACAGCGCCGGTGGGTCGCTGCCTCGTCGCCGAGGTCGCCGGGCTTCGGTTCGTCGACCTCCTCGACGCGTTGGAACTGCCCTATCCCCCCAACATCGCAGGCTTCACCAACGCGCCTTGTGGACGAAGAGGTCGGCGACCACGGACGGTGCTCGGCCGGCGCGTCGTCATCGACCCGCTCCATCGGGGCAGGCGATCCGTCACAAAGGCCACGAGCGCCCACAGAGCGGCGCTCGCCGGCGTGAGACCCGACTACGTCCGCGACGCGGTCCGTCGCATCGTGCACGACCCCGACGGTCGACGTCGCCTCGACGTGGGGGACTCCTTGGCAGTGCTCGAGGCGCTCAGCCACGTGATCCGGAACGTTGGGTTCTGGGGCAACGAGCGCGACTACGACCGCTTGCTCGCTGCTGCCGCCGATGACCTCCGTCCGGTGGCCGACGCCCTCGTCGCATCGCCGGCGACCCAGTGGTGGTGGGACGACGTGGTGCGCGGCGACCAGCGGTTCGCCGCGCGGGCAATCGACGACGGGACCGGCCCTCCTCGTGGCGACCAGGTGAGCGAGCAAGTGAAGACGTCGACCGAGAGGCTGTTCGCCGAGGAGACCAGTGCGCGGGCGCGCCATCGGTCCCCGAGCGACGTCCCGCAGAACGCGTCCGGGGACTGGTGGTCCATCCCGATCCCCGGGCTCTGGACGAGCCGTGCCGTCTCTCCCGTTCCCGCCCTCCACCTCGTGTGCGCAGAGGAGACCGGCGACGAGCGGGTCGTCGTGTGGTCCCTTGGGATCGCAGTGGACGCCAGGGTCATGGAGCTCCGCGCGCCTGGCGACTGGGCTCGACTCGTCGAGATCGCCCCGGTCGAGGTCACGATGAGCAGGCTGGGGGACTGGCGGAGCTGGACGGGGTGCGGGGGCCCCTTCTACCTGCCGGACTGGCGCGTCGTCGCCGAGCACGTCGACGGGGTCCACCTGAGCGTCGGCGGCTACCTCGCGACGAGGAGCGTGGCGGTGCCCGTGGCCGACGGCTACAGCGTGCTCGCCGGCTGGGACCCCGACGCGACCCTTTGGCTGACCGACGTCATCGAGACGGTCGAGCGGGTGGGCGAATGGGACGGCCCGTCCAGCTTCGCCGCCGAAGCGCAGGGCTGAGGTGCCGTCTCACGGGTGTTGCCCGCCAGGTTGGGCTCACCCCGGCTGAGCGCCTCTGCTCGCGAAGCGGACCAAGCGACCGCAAGGTTCCCCAGGACCCCGGCTTCGTCAAGGCGGCTCGACGCCTCGCCGCCCGCACGGCGCCCGAGTGGTTGAGTCTGGTCAAGCCAACGATCGGATAGTTGGACCCTTCACCGTGCGCGGCAACGTGACCGCTCAAATGGAGCCTGATTACACCAAGACGTGTATCTGATTACACCAAGACGCGTATCATGGTGTATATGGCGAGGACGAACATCGACATCGACGAAGGTCTTTTGACCGAAGCGATGCGACGCTACGGGCTGCACTCCAAGCGGGCGGCGGTGGACCTGGCGTTGCGCCGGCTCGTCGGCGAGTCCATGACTCGGGACAAGGCGTTGGCGATGGAAGGCGCCGGCTGGGAAGGCGACCTTGACGAGATCCGGCGTGACCGCCGGCTGGCCCGGATGTGGGATCGTGTGTCGGCCCATGCCACATTCGATTATCAAGAAGTCCGCACCACTGCGTGCTGTTCATGGAGCTACTGGAGCAACGGAGCGACGACAGCCAAGTACCCCAGCAGCTTCAACTGGGTTTGGACCACAACCAATCCATGGAAGCATGGCTACAATGACTAAGGCACGAGTAGGATTACATGATCGACGAGGGCTTCTCTTTGCTTGCGTCGCCGTCGGCGCCCTCGCTGGCGGTCTCGTCGCCGCCCTCGGGCCCAGTACGACCAGCTCTGACCACCGCGCGAACGATGGCTCCGCATTGGTCGCTTCGACGACACGTGGTGCGAGTTTGACCCCAGCGCCCACTCCGACCGTTGGTCCATTCCCCAAGACACGACAGATCTCCTACGTCCCCGGGCCATTCATCAGCCAAGCGGCAGCGGTGTCGATCGCGGATCGTGTGGCAGGCCGAAGTGGCCAGGGCGGGGGTGTGGTTGGGGCGACGCTGGAGTCAGTGGCCAACGCCACGAGTGATGAGGGAAGTCGTGTCGTTGCGGCGACAGTCGCAACGACACGCATGGTCTGGCTCGTGTGGATCGTCGGCACATTCCAGCCGGACTGCCTCACCTCCACATGCCCGGTGTGGCACGACGAGCTGTACAACGTCGTACTTGACGCGAAGACAGGGCGCGTCCTTGGAGTCGCGACGACAAAGACCATGCCTGGGGCGCCTTCGGTTCCAGCCGGGACGCACTTAGGTAATCAGACAGGATAACCCGCGCGCCTTCGATAGTGCCTCGGCGGATTGTGCAACTACTTCGATCACCGACCCCGAGCACGACCGCGCCCGCGACGTTCGTGCGATCGCACCAAAGACACCGCGAGCCGCCCGAGGTCGGGGCGCGGCGATGGTGCCGGCGAAGGCAAGTCGTAGGGCTACTCAGGCCCGACTTCAGCGGCCCCCTCGCGTAAGTGGCTCTTCCGGTTTCAGTGGGGATTCGCAGCCCTTCTCGCTGACGGACCATCCACCGTTCGAGCCAGGTGCCCCGCCATCGTGATTGCAGCAGCGAACTGCGACCACGAGGAGGGGCCCTGGCGATGGGGGACGGTATCGAACACGCAGAGACGATGCTCGGTCTCGAGGGCGTGAGGATCCTCGACGTCGAAGAACAACCCGGCGAGGTCGTCGTCACCGTTGAGACGACGCGCCGAGCCGTGTACTGCCCCGACTTCAGCGGCCCCCTCGCGTAAGTCCAGGTAGATAGGGGCGCGCGAAGAAGGTGTTTCCCCTACATCGCGCACATTCGCCCTGGTGTGCGTCCAGTAGCTCGGACGCAGTGAGGAAGGAGATTTCCCCATGACGTAACCGAGCGACAAGCTCACGGCAGCTTGTCGGTGAGAGTCCGACCCGGGGAGACGCCAAGGTCCCCGGTAGTGAAGCCCCCGGCGTCGGTCGAGAGGCCGGAGTCGAAGCGGGGCGGAGCAAGTGTGCGGTCCGCAGCATGAAGCGAAGCCTGCAGCGTCGTCATTTTGCCCGGGAGACCGGGGACCAGAGGGAGCCGAGCCTGTATCCAGACCTCCTGACATAGAGCCACGCTGACCTCGTGTGAGCAGGGACTATCCACCGTTTCTGGTCTGGACTGTGAGATAATCTCTGGTGAGAGATCGATGATCCAGGGAGGCCCGGCCTGTGGCGGTTGCAGCGAGGAAG
>DAHWOV010000005.1:0-2211 GCA_027339205.1 Acidimicrobiaceae bacterium
TTCGTGCTGGGGCGTTGCCCGTTCGCCGACGTGGCAGGGACGGATCCCGGGACGGTGTGCCAGCTGCACCTCGGCCTGGTCGAGGGGCTGGCGGAGGGTCTGGGTGACCTCGAGGTCGTAGGCCTGGTCCCGAAAAACCCGCGCCGTGCGGGGTGTCGCCTCACCGTCCGACGTCGGGAGCCGCTGGCCGCACGTTCTTGACCTTGCATGGGGGCACACAGGGCGACCGCTATATCGGCGGGCGTCGCCATGATCGGCGTGGGAAGCACCGACCGAGCAGGGCTGATCACCCGGGACGCGCGGGTCGCCCGTGAGGGAGGACCCCCACCCCCCCCACCCCCCTACAAAGGCGCCCTCGACGCGGACGAGGTGCTCGTCGAGGGGCCGGAGCGCAGTCCGACAACAACATGATTGTCTAGCAACGACTAGCATTTCCGTTCGTGGAACCTGCAGACGAAGTCGAACGAGGCGGCGGGGACCCGGCATGCTGGGCTCACCTCGTCTGTCCAGAGTGCGGCACGATCGAGACCGACGGTCACCGGGAGTGGTGCAGCCTCGGGCACTTGGCAGACGCAGACGCCGGCTCTTCAGCTGAGGCCTGAGGCCAGCATCCTGCGAGCAGCATACGAGCTCCCGACGAGCCGCCTGCTGACGGCCTACGAAGTCGCCGGCCCAGAGGCTCATGGGCGTGGAATCCCGGCCAGATCGGCGAGGTCGTGGTCGGGGTCGGCAAGACTGGCAGCGTCGATCGGGCGCCCCGCCCTGAGCAGCGCTTCGAGGGCGTCTCCCGCATCCCAGATACCTGCGTTCATCGCCGCGGCGACCTGGCTGTCGCGGAGCCAGAAGCCCAGGAAGGCGCCGCTCGAGGGGTCGCCGCGCAAGACCACCTGGTCGAAGTCCGGCGCCCAGCCCCGGTATTCCATCCCGAGGTCGTACTGGTCCGAGAAGAAGTAGGGCGTTCGGTCGTAGACGACGTCGTGGCCGAGCATGGAGCGTGCGGCCGCAGGACCCTGGTTGAGCGCAGCCGACCAGTGCTCGAGCCGGATGCGGGTCCCGTAGCGGGGGTGGTGTGCGTTGGCGACGTCGCCCGCGGCGAAGACCCAGGGACGCTGGTCTGCAGGTGCTCGTCGACCACCACGCCGTTGTCGACCACGAGACCGGCTGCCTCGGCGAGCTCGGTCCTCGGCGGCACCCCGACTCCCACGACCACCACGTCGGCCGGCAGCACGGTGCCGTCCGAGAGCCGGACGGCCTCTACGGACGTGCGCCCCGTGATGGCCTCGACGCCCACCCCGGAGTGCAGGTCGACCCCGAGAGCTGCGTGCAGGTCTCGATAGATGGCGCCAACCTCTGCACCGAGAACCCGCTCCAAGGGGACGCGGTACAGCTCGACCATCGAGACCGCGGCGCCGAGCTGGCGTGCGGAGGCGGCGACTTCGGCACCGATCCACCCCGCGCCGATCACCACCACCTGCGCCTCCGAGGTGAGCCCGCGGCGCAGCCGATCGGCGTCGTCCACGGTGCGCAGGGAGAGCACGCCGTCGAGGTCGGCGCCGTCGACCGCGAGGTGCCGGGGGGCCGCGCCGGTAGTGAGCAGCAGCCGGTCGTGGGCGACGCGCTCGCCCGAGGACAGCGTGACCGCTCGGCCCGCCGGATCGATCTCCACGACGGGCGTGGACGTGTGCAGCTCGATGTCGTGCTCCTCGTAGAAGATGGCGGGGTGCACCGCTGCGGCGTCGAAGTCCTTCTCGCCGCGCAGGTACTCCTTGGAGAGCGGGGGGCGTTCGTACGGACGCCGCGACTCTTCTCCGAACAGCACGACCCGACCGTCGAACCCTTCGGCGCGCAGAGCCTCGGCTGCCTTCGCGCCGGCGAGGCTCGCCCCCACGATCACGAACGTCTGTCCTGTGCCTTGCATCATGCCTCCTGTTCGCTCCCTTCGCTCAGGTCGTGCTCTGCCCTTTCCCTTTCGGTCCCGGCTCAACGCCAGACATGCGGCCGCGGCGTGCTCCGTGTCTGCCAGCGGTGAGGCTGCTCCGGCACGTCTGCGCGCCGACCGGCTCCTGCGGCCAATGCGGTCACGGTGGAGCCGTCGAGTACCGCCGGTCGCTCGAGCGGCGTGGCCCCGGCGCGGGTCGGCCCGCGAAGTGGTACCGCCGTGCACCAGGAGAGGTCAGCGTGAGCCTGCCCGAGCGCCGCTACGCCCTCGCC
>DAHWOV010000068.1:0-29961 GCA_027339205.1 Acidimicrobiaceae bacterium
CGCCGCCTGGCGTGCCGCCGCCGCTGCCGCTCTCGGCGGGCACGGGGGCATGGCAGGGCGACCGGCCGCGCCAGAGGCCGTCGCAGGGTTGCTGGCGGCGCTCGGCCGACGACCGGCTTCTCGGCGGCGTGGCCGGAGGGATCTCGCGGCGCTTCGGGATCGACGCGAGCCTGGTCCGGATCGCGTTCGCCCTCGGGACGGTCTTCGGGGGCTTCGGCGCGGCCGTCTACCTCGGCGCGTGGCTGCTCATGCCGCTCGAGGGGCACGACGAGTGCATCGGCACCCGGGTGGCCCGGGACCGCCACGGGATCGTCACGTCGCTCGCCTTCGTCCCCGCGCTGGTGATCGTGCTGGTCATCGGTGCCGTGCTGCATGCCGGCGTCGTGACGTCTGCGGCCTGGCCGCTGTTCCTGTGCGTCGTCGGGGCGGTGCTCTTGTGGCGCAACGTCGACCCTGACGAGCGTGAGTGGCTGAGGCATGCCGCCTCTCCGGTCGTGCGGCTGGGCGCGGGCACCCGGACGACGCGCCGGCTCTTCGCCGCGCGCATCGCGCTGGGTGCGGGCCTGGTCCTCGGCGGGGTCGCGCTGATGACGTTCCACCACGTCCAGGTCAACGTCGCGCGGATCTTCTTCGGCGTGGTGCTCCTCCTCGCCGGCGTCGTGGTGCTCTTCGGCCCGTGGTGGCTCCACCTCGCCCGGGACCTCATCGCCGAGCGCCAGGCGCGCGTGCGGGCGGAGGAGCGTGCGGACATGGCCGCCAGGGTGCACGACTCCGTGCTCCAGACGCTCGCGCTCATCCAGCGCGCGGCGGGCGACCCCCATCGCGTGGTGCAGCTCGCGCGCGGGCAGGAGCGTGAGCTGCGAGCGTGGCTCTTCGAGGGAGACCTCCCGGGGGCCGTCGGCGCGCAGGTGACGGGGCTGGCCGCGGGGGTGCGCGCCATCGGCGCGGAGGTCGAGGCTGCGCATGGGGTGGTCGTGGACGTCGTCGTGGTCGGGGACTGCCCTCTCGACGGCCGGCTGCGCGCGCTCCTCGACGCTGCGGCGGAGGCGACGGTGAACGCGGCCAAGTGGTCCGGCGCGGGTCTGGTCTCGCTGTTCGCAGAGGTGGAGGAGGAGAGGGTCTCGATCTTCGTGCGGGACCGCGGGAAGGGGTTCGACGTCGACGGGGTCGGACCGGACCGGCGCGGCATCGCGCAGTCGATCCGCGCGCGGATGCTCCGGCACGGCGGGAGCGCCCTCGTCCGGAGCGCGCCGGGCAAGGGGACCGAGGTCGTGCTCATCTCGCCGCGGGGCGGCTCGCGTTGACGGCGTCCGCGGGGCGGTCAGAGGACCCCGGCCCGCGTCCGCGCGTCTTCCTGGTCGACGACCACCACCTCTTCCGCGCCGGCGTCCGTGCCGAGCTGGGGGACGCGGTCGAGGTCGTGGGCGATGCCGACGAGGTGCCGGCGGCGGTCGAGATGATCGTCGAGCGCCGGCCCGATGTCGTCCTCCTCGACGTCCACCTTCCCGGCGGGGGCGGGCACGTGGTCATCGAGCAGGTGCGCCGGCGCGCGCCGGAGGTCCGGTTCCTGGCGCTGAGCGTGTCGGACGCGCCCGAGGACGTGATCTCGGTCATCCGCGCCGGTGCGCGCGGGTACGTGACCAAGACGATCTCGGGCGCCGAGCTGGTCGACGCGATCCGACGCGTGGCCGCGGGCGACGCGGTCTTCTCGCCGAGGCTCGCAGGGTTCGTCCTCGACGCGTTTGCCGCGATGCCGGCCGGCGCTCCGGCGGTCTCGGTCGATCCCGAGCTCGACCAGCTCTCGTCACGTGAGCGGGAGGTGCTGCGGCTGATCGCCCGCGGCTACACCTACAAGGAGGTCTCCCGTGAGCTCTCCATCGCCGTGAAGACCGTCGAGACCCACGTCTCGGCCGTGCTGCGCAAGCTCCAGCTTTCCACCCGCCATCAGCTCACCTTCTGGGCAGCGGAGCGCCGGCTCGTCTAGCGGAGGCCAGGACGACCCCGACGCCCTCGCAGACCGCCGGGTCAGCGGGCCGGGTCAGCCGGCCGCCAGGTGCTCTTCGAAGAAGGCGACGATGCGACGGCGAGCGTCCTGCGCAGCGTCGTCGACGTAGCCCGCGGCGCCCATGCGCTCCATCAGCCGCCACATCGAGTTGGCGTGGCGGTTCATGAAGCCGTGCGCCGCGCCGGGGTACTCCTTCACGTCGTGGGGCACGCCCGCCTTCTCGAGTGCCCGCTCGAGCCGGGCGGCGGCTCCGCGCAGCTGCCTGTCCCGTGCGCCGTAGCTCGCGACGACCGGGCATGCGCCCTGCACCGCCTCGTCGAGGTTCGCGGGGAGGTTGCCGTAATTGTCGGCGGAGACCGCGAAGCCGTGGCCGCGCGCGAGCAGGAGCGCGAACCCGCCGGTCATGCAGAAGCCCACGACGCCGACCCTCCCGGTGCACCTCGGCTCGCCCTCGAGCCAGCGCCGGACCGCGTCCACGTCGTCGAAACTCCTGCCGCGTCGGGCGCGCAGGTCCTTGAAGACCGTCCAGATGCACATGGCCTTGCTCGACCAGGACAACAGGTCGGGCGCCACCGAGAGGAACCCCGCGCTGGCGAGCCAGTCCGCCTGGCCCCGGAGGCCGTCGGTCATCCCGAAGACGTCGTGGAGCACGACCACGCCAGGCCAGGGGCCATCGCCCTCCGGCTGCGCGACGTATGCCGGGACGTCCCCGCGAGACCCCGGGATGCTGACCTCGCTCATGCGACCACCACCTCCACGGTCCTGTTGGCGAGGATTCTTTCAGCCGGGGTTGGTGACGGGCCAGGGCGGCGTCGGCTGGGCGACCGCCGTGCGGTACCGTGCAGGTGTGGCAGTGAGCCCGCAACCCGAGCCTGCCGGGGTGCCGCGAACGGGGCGCATCTCGGAGCCGAAGCAGCCGATCACGGTCCTCTTCGACCGTGTGATGGTCCAGGTCACGCCGGTCGACGGGGAGCGCCGCTCGCGCGCGGGGATCCTGATCCCGGCGACCGCGCAGGTCTCCCGCCGTCTCACCTGGGCCGAGGCCGTCGCGGTCGGTCCCAACGTGCGCGCGGTGAAGCCCGGCGACAAGGTGCTGTTCAACCCGGAGGACCGCTACGAGGTGGAGGTGCAGGGCGAGGAGTACGTCATCCTGCGCGAGCGCGACGTGCACGCCGTCGCGTCCGAGCGCCTCGACGGGAGCACCGGCCTCTACCTGTGACCGCTCCCGGCGTGCCGCTGGGCGATCTCGACGAGGAGCTGGCGGAGCTCGTCGCCTTCGACTCGAGGGGGCTCGTCACCGCCGTTGTCCAGGACGCGGTGTCCAAGGACGTGCTCATGGTCGCGCACATGGACCGCGAGGCGCTCCGACGGACGATCGCGTCCGGGCGCTCGTGGTTCTTCAGCCGCAGCCGCCAGGAGCTGTGGTGCAAGGGCGAGACGTCGGGCGACCGCCAGTACGTGCGCGAGGTGCGCGTCGACTGCGACGGCGACGCGGTGCTCCTCCTCGTCGACCAGCACGGCGACGGCGCCTGCCACACCAAGGAGTGGTCCTGCTTCTTCCGCGTCCTCGCGCGCGGTCCCGGGGTGGCGGCGGCGCGCAAGGCCCCCGAGGTCACCGGGAGTTGACGCCCCCCGCGGGCGCGGACCACGCTGCAACGCTCCCGGTCCACCCGGGAGCCGAGCAGTTCGCGTCGCTCGCCGCGTCGGGGCGGCGGATCGTGCCCGTGTGGACCGCCGTCGTCGGCGACCGGCTGACGCCGGTGGGAGCCTTCTCGGCGATCGTGGGCGACCAGCCGGGGTTCCTCCTCGAGTCCGTCGAAGGCGGGGAGCGGTGGGGGCGCTACTCGTTTGTCGGGCGCCGGCCGCTGGCGACGCTCACGGCCCGTGGCCGCGACGTCCTCTCAGAGGGCCAGCTGGACGTGCGACCGGGTACGTCGCCTGGGATCCTCTCGGCGCTCGAGCGGCTCCTCGCCGAGTGCAACGCGCCGGTCCTGGCGGACCTCCCGCCGCTCCAGTCGGGCGTGGTGGGCTACCTCGCCTACGACGTCGTGCGCGAGATCGAGCGGCTCCCGGACCCTCCCCGCGACGACCTGGGCCATCCCGACGCGGCTCTCGCGGTGATCGGGCAGCTCGCCGCCTTCGACCACTGGCTCCAGCGGGTCGTGCTGATCGACAACGTCCTGGTCGACCCGGCATGGCCTCCCTCCGCCGCGGCCGCCGCCTACCGCGCCGCTGCGGCGAGGGTCGCCGAGCTCGCCTCGGACTGCTTCGCGCCGGCGGCCTCGGGACCCGTCGCGGTCCCGGAGCGGCCGGCACCCGCCGCAGCGCGCCGGACGATGACGGCCGGCGAGTACCAGGACGCGGTGGCGGTCGCCAAGGAGCACATCTGGGCGGGGGACGTCTTCCAGGTGGTGCTCTCCCAGCGCTTCGACGTCGACCTGCGAGTGGACCCCTTCGACGTCTACCGGGCGCTCAGGCTCCTCAATCCGAGCCCGTACCTGTACTTCTTGCGCTTCAAGGAGGTCACCGTCGTCGGCTCCTCTCCCGAGCCGATGGTGCGGCTGCGCGACCGCGTGGTCACCTCGCGCCCGATCGCCGGCTCGCGCCCGCGCGGGGCCGGGGACGCAGAGGACCGCCTCTTTGCCGCCCAGCTCGTCGAGGACCCCAAGGAGCTCGCGGAGCACGTGATGCTGGTCGATCTTGCCCGCAACGACGTGGGGCGCGTCGCCGAGTACGGCACCGAGCACGTGGACGAGCTCATGACCGTCGAGCGCTACAGCCACATCATGCACCTCACCTCCCAGGTGTCCGGCCGCCTGCGCGAGGACCTCGGGCCGGTCGACGTGCTGCGGGCGACCTTCCCCGCGGGCACGCTGTCGGGCGCGCCGAAGGTGCGCGCGATGGAGATCATCGACGAGCTCGAGCCGACCAAGCGAGGTGTGTACGGCGGCGTGGTCGGCTACCTCGACTTCTCGGGCAACCTCGACACCGCGATCGCCATCCGGACGTTGGTCGTCGGTCCCGGCGGCCGCGCGTCCGTGCAGGCGGGGGCCGGGATCGTGGCCGACAGCGAGCCGTCGGCGGAAGACGAGGAGTGCGGGCACAAGGCCGCAGCGGTGCTCGCGGCGCTGACGGCGGCCGAGCAGCTGGCGGGAGCGCCGCCGGAGGCGGACCGTCCCGACGCGGACCGCCCCGACGCCGTCGTCGGTGTGCGGCCATGAGCGGCCCGGCCACGCTCGCCGGACTGGCCGAGGACTACCGCGCGCTGCGTGAAGGGACCGGCGCCCACCGACTGGCGCACGACGTGGTCGCCGTCACCGGTCCCGACGCGACGTCCTACCTCCAGGGCCAGCTCAGCCAGGACGTGGCGCCGATCGAGGTCGGCGGCTCCTCACCGGCGCTCCTCTTGTGGCCCGACGGCAAGCTCGCGGCCCTCCTGCGGGTCACGAGGACCGCAATGGACGCATACGCGCTCGACACCGACGCGGGGTTCGGCGAGGTGGTGGCCGTGAGGCTCGCGAAGTTCAAGCTGCGGACCAAGGTCGACATCGGCCCGCTCGAGTGGCCGTGCGTCGCCCTGCGCGGGGCGGCCGTGCGAGCGGCGGGCGTGCGCGCCGCGCCGCCCTTCGAGCTGGCGGTGGACTGGAACGGCGCGCACGGGGTCGACCTCCTCGGACCGGGGGCGGACGGTGCCGTCCCCGAGGGGGCGCGCTGGTGCGGGGAAGAGGCGTGGGAGGCACTCCGCGTCGAGGCCGGCATCCCCAAGATGGGCGCCGAGCTCGACGAGCGCACGATCGCGGCGGAGGCGCACCTCGTCGAGCGCACGGTCAGCTTCACGAAGGGCTGCTACACGGGCCAGGAGCTCGTCGCGCGACTCGACGCGCGCGGGAGCAGGGTCGCGCGACGGCTGTGCGGCCTCGTCGTCGAGGGCGCCGGCGCCGAGGACGCCGTGCGGCTCGCGGGGTCGTCGCTCTGGGCCCCCGGCCGCGAGAAGCCCGTCGGGAGGGTGACCTCGGCCGCGTGGTGTCCCGGGCTCGGGGCAAGGGGCGCGGGGGGCGCGCTCGGCGCGCTGTGCTACCTCCACCGCTCGGTCGAGGTGCCCGCCGAGATCGAGTGGGGGAGCGAGGAGCCAGGAGAGCGCCGCCCGGCCGAGGCGCGTTCGCTGCCGCTCGTGGCGTAGCCGTGGGGTAGCCGGGGGGTAGCCGTGGGGTAGCCGGGGGGTAGCCGGGCGCAGGCTGGCCCAGGCGGGAAAGCCCTCAGCACGGGCCAGGCGGGCCACCGGATGTGCCGCACTACGCTGGCCCCGCGATGAGCACCTACCTGGCCGAGATCGTGGCGTCGCACCGGCGGCGCGCGGCTGCGGACGGGCGGGACCTTGAGGAGCTCGCGGCCCGTGCGCTCGCGTGCCCTGCGACCAGGCCGTTCAGCGCGGCGCTCCGGGGTGCCGGGCGCGGCCCGGGAGCGGCGCCGGCGCACGAGCTCTCGGTGATCGCCGAGGTGAAGCGCCGCTCCCCCTCGCGAGGGCCGCTCGCGCCGGACCTCGATGCAGCCTCGGTCGGACGCGCCTACGCGGCCGGGGGCGCGACGTGCCTCTCGGTCCTCACCGACGCGGACTTCTTCGGGGGGAGCGCCGCCGACCTCGCGGCGGCGCGGGACGCGTCGGGGCTGCCCGTGCTGCGCAAGGACTTCACCGTGTGCGAGGCGGACGTCTGCGACGCCCGGCTCATGGGGGCCGACGCGGTGCTCCTGATCGTGGCCGCGCTCTCGCACGAGGAGCTGGGCGCCCTCCACGGGCTCGCGACCCGTCTCGGGCTCGACGCGCTGGTGGAGGTGCACGACGAAGAGGAGCTCGATCGGGCGCTCGATGCCGGCGCGCGGCTCGTCGGGGTCAACCAGCGGGATCTTGCGAGCTTCGCCGTCGACTCCGAGAGGGCGGCGCGCCTCGCTTCCCGGATCCCTCCCGAGGTGGTCGCGGTCGCCGAGTCGGGCATCCGAGGCGCCGACGACGCTCGGCGGATGGCGAGAGCCGGCTACGACGCGGTCCTTGTCGGCGAGACGGTCGTGACCGCGTCGGACCGCGAGGCTGCGGTCCGGGCGCTCTGCGGCTATCGGGTGTCGGCACGCGCCGCTCGCGAGCATGCCGAGCGCTGAGGCGATGCACGGCGACCTCCTCGTCAAGCTCTGCGGCGTCACCAGCGAAGCGGACGCGCTGCTCGCCGTCGGCCTCGGCTACGACGCGGTCGGGTTCATCCTGGCCCCGTCCCCGCGCCAGGTCGCCGCATCGGTCGCGGGGGACATCGTGAAGCGGCTGCCGCGCGACGTCCTCACGGTGGGGGTGTTCCGCGACGAGGCGCCGGCGCGCGTCGTCGAGATCGCCAACACCGTCGGGTTCGGCGCGGTCCAGCTCCACGGCCACGAGACCGCAGCGGACTGCCGGTGGATCCGCGAGCGCGTGGCGTGCACCATCAAGGGGTTCAGCGCGGGCGACCGCGCGATCGGACGGTTCGCGGAGTTCGGCGCGGATTACCTGCTCGTCGACGGGCAGAGCCCGGGGTCCGGGCAGGTCTTCGACTGGCGCCTCGCCGAGGGCGTGGTCGACCCCCAGCGGATGTTCGTGTCGGGCGGGCTCACCCCCGACAACGTCGCCGACGCGATCGCGGCGCTGCGCCCGCGCGGCGTCGACGTGGCGAGCGGGGTGGAGGCGGCGCCAGGCAGGAAGGACCCCGAGAAGCTCCGCGCCTTCGTGCGCGCGGCGCGCGCGGCCTCGGCGCGCGCGGCAGCGACGCGCGCCGTCGCGAGCAAAGGCGCCCTGCCCCGCACCGACGCGCCGGGTGCCACCACCCCCGGTGCCGACGAACTGGCGCCCTCCCCCGCCCCCTACGACTGGATGGAGCGGTGAGCGCGGCCTGGCGCGCTGCGATGGGACCTCCCGACGCCCGGGGGTGGTTTGGGGACTTCGGCGGGCGGTTCGTCCCCGAGGCGCTCGTCCCGGCCTGCATCGAGCTCGAGGAGGCGTTCGACGCCGCGTGGGCGGACCCGGGCTTCCACGCGGAGCTCGACGCGCTCCTCTGTGACTACGGGGGTCGGCCCACCCCGCTCACCGAGTGCCTGCGGCTCTCCGGCGAGCTCGGCGTGCGGGTGCTCTTGAAGCGCGAGGACCTCGTGCACGCGGGGTCCCACAAGCTCAACAACGTCGTCGGCCAAGCGCTGCTCACCCGGCGCATGGGCAAGCGCCGCCTCGTCGCGGAGACCGGCGCCGGCCAGCACGGGGTCGCGACCGCGACCGCGGCCGCGCTCTTCGGGCTCGAGTGCACCGTCTACATGGGCGAGCTCGACGTCGCGCGCCAGGCGCTCAACGTGTTCCGCATGGAGCTCCTCGGCGCCGAGGTGCGGCCGGTCACCTCGGGGAGCAGGACGCTCAAGGACGCGGTGAACGAGGCGCTGCGGGACTGGGTCGCCACGGTCGACCACACGCACTACTGCCTCGGCTCGGTGATGGGTCCCCACCCGTTCCCCTACATGGTCCGCGAGCTCCAGCGCGTCGTGGGCGTCGAAGCGCGCGAGCAGTGCCGGGCGCTCCTCGGGGGCGATCCCGACGTGGTCGTCGCCTGCGTGGGCGGGGGCTCCAACGCCGCGGGCACGTTCGCCGGCTTCGCGGACACCTCCGCCCGGCTTGTCGGGGTCGAGGCGGCGGGCGGCGCCGCGGCGAGCGACGGCATCCCCGGCGTGCTCCACGGCATGCGCTCGCTGCTCCTCCAGGACGAAGCCGGCCAGATCCTCGAGGCCGAGTCCATCTCCGCCGGTCTCGACTACCCGGGCATCGGCCCGGAGCACGCGTCGCTGGCAGCCTCGGGACGGGCGCACTACGAGAAGGCGACGGACGCCGAGGTGCTCGACGCCTTCCGGCTGCTCGCCCGGACCGAGGGGATCCTGCCCGCCCTCGAGCCCGCGCACGCACTCGCGTGGGTGGTCCGGGAGGCCGGACGGTCGGTCCCTTCGGGGTCCACCGTCCTCGTGACCCTCTCGGGGCGCGGCGACAAGGACGTCGCCCAGGTGCGCGAGCTGCTCGCCGAGAACCGGGAGGCGCGGTGATCGCGCTCGAGCCCTGGCTCCGCGCGAGACGGAGCGCGGGGCGCAAGCTGCTCGTCGCGTACGTCATGGGCGGGATGTGCGAGGACTGGGTGGAGTCCGTCCAGGCGATCGCGGCCGCGGGCGCCGACGCGGTCGAGATCGGCATCCCCTTCTCGGACCCGATGATGGATGGGCCGGTCATCCAGCAAGCCGGGGTCCACGCGCTGGACCGCGGCGCCACCCCCGCACAGGTGATCGACGACGTGGCGGCCGCCAAGCTCGAAGTGCCCGTCGCGGTGATGACCTACTACAACATCGTCTTTCGGGCCGGGCATCGCCGGATGGCCAAGTCGCTCCGTGCGGCCGGCATCGGCGCAGCGATCGTCCCGGACCTCCCCCTCGAAGAGCTCGGCCAGTGGGCGGAGGCGGCCGACGCCGCGGAGGTCGCCACGGTGCTCCTGGTCGCCCCCTCCACCCCTCCCGCGCGCGTCCGGCGCATCTGTGCCCGCTCACGCGGGTTCGTCTACGCGGTGGCGAGGATGGGGGTGACGGGCGAGCGCGAGACGCTCGGCCACGAGACGACCGATGTGGTGCGCCGGGTGCAGGAGGTGACCGACGCACCGGTGTGCGTCGGCGTCGGGGTGTCCACGCCCGCGCAGGCGCGTGCCGCGTGCGAGGTCGCAGACGGCGTCATCGTCGGATCCGCCCTCGTCCGCAGGCTTCTCGAGGGCGGCGGACCGGACGCGGCCGCCGAGTTCGTCGGGGAGCTTCGCGAGGCCCTCGACGTGGGTTGAGACGTGGGCTGAGCCGCGCGCGTGCGCGGTCCCGCCCCGCCCCGCCCCACCCCGCACCTGCAATCGGCGCGCCTAGGATCGCGACGTGCTCGCACCTGGGACCCCGGCGCCGGACTTCACGCTCTTGGACCAGCACGGCACCGAGGTGAGCCTCGCGGACCAGCGCGGCCACTGGGTGGTGCTGTGGTGGTACCCGAAGGCGTCGACCCCCGGCTGAACGATCCAGGGACGGGGCCTGCGTGACAGGTCCGACGAGCTCCAAGCCGCCGACGTGGTCGTGCTCGGCGCCTCCTTCGACACCCCGGCGGAGAACCTGGCCTTCGCCGAGTCGGAGCGATTCGGTTTCCGGCTGCTCTCGGACACCGACCGCGCCGTGGGCGCCCGCTATGAGGTGCTGCGCCCGCCGGGCGACGAGCTCGCGGACTACGCGATGCGGATCGCCTACCTGATCGACCCCGAAGGGATCATCCAGAAGTCGTTCGAGGTGACCGACGTCGAGGGCTTCGCGGCCCAGGTCCTCTCGGACCTCGCCTCGCTCCGCTAGCCCACCGTGAGCCCCCGCGCGCCGCCGGCGCGCGGTCGGTACGCACGGTTGCGGCTGGCCGAGGTCGGATGGCATGCTCGCTGCAACGACGGAGGGAGCGCCGCGATGCCGGTGAAGAAGAGCAGGTGCCTGTGGTCGTGGATCGGCAGCGCAGCGCTGGTGGCCGGTCTTCCGGTGGCGGTGGCGACTGGCGCCGCAGGATCCCTTGCCCTGGCCCAGGCGCCCGCGGGCGCCGCGGCGGCCTGCGTGCGGGCGGGGACAACGGGCCTCACGGCGGCTAGGGTCGTGGCGTCGACATCGACGATGAGGGGCACAACGGTCGACGCGTCGGGCTGTGACGTCGGGATCTACGTCGGCCCCACAGCCAAGAACGTGGTGATCGAGAAGGTGACCGTGACCGGGGCGAACGACCACGGCATCTTCGTGCAGGACGCGACACACGTCACAGTGCTGACATCCACCGTCAGGGCCAACGGCGTCGCGCCGACACCGAAGATCAGCGAGAACAAGGCGATCGAGCTGGTCGGCACGACGGACGCGACCGTGCACCACGACACGGTGTCGGGCAACACGGCCGACGGGGGCATCGGCGTCGCCGACGACGGGCCTGCGCTCGACCCTGGAGCGCCCACGCCGAGCGCCACCGCCCCGCGGGCTGCCAAGACAGACGTCGTGTCGACAAACACCGTGACAGGCAACTACCACGGCTGCGGCGTCGTCTACGCCGCCTACGACCACGGCGCGGGCATCGTCGGCGGCTCCATCTCGGGCAACGTCATCTCTGGTGCGCCCGGGAAGTTCGGCCCCCACGGCCCGGTCGTCGGCGGAGTGGTGGTCGCCGCCGACACGCCCGGCGCCACGCTGAATGGCGTCAAGGTCTCGGGCAACACGATCACCGGCGCGGGCATCCCCGGGGTCGTCGTCCACGCCAACGCCCCCGGAGACACGGTGTCGGGCGTCGTGGTCAGCGCCAACACGCTCGAGGGCGACGACTGGCTGTCCGCCGACGGCCCGCCCATGCCTGCCGGCGTCGTCGTGGCCGCGTCCCCGATCCCACCGCCCGCGGGGCCGGTCCTCGGAGGGACGGTGGTGACCGGGAACAAGATCAGCGGGGAGTTCTACGGGATCTGGGTCGCCGGCGCCTCCTCGACCACCACCGCCCCGAACACGATCGCGACGGTGCCCGGCGGCCGGGCGGTGTACGCGGTCCCGGCCGCCGGGTCGGGGTACTGGCTCGCGGGCCAAGACGGCGGGGTGTTCACCTTCGGCTCCGCGGGCTACTACGGCTCGGCGGCCGGCAGAGCGCTCGGCTCGCCGGTCGTGGGTATGGCACCCACCCTCGACCAGGGCGGCTACTGGCTCGCTGAGGCGAACGGCGCGGTGAGCGGGTTCGGGGACGCCGCCAGCTACGGCTCGATGGCCGGCAAGTCGCTCGGCGCCCCGATCGTGGGCATCGCCGCGACCCCGGTCGGCCACGCAGCACCGCCTGCGACACCCACACCGGCGGGGAAGGGCTACTGGCTCGTGGGCCAAGACGGCGGGGTGTTCACCTTCGGCGACGCCGGCTTCTACGGCTCGCTCCCAGGGATGGGCGCCCACGTCTCTGACGTCGTGGGCATCCTGGCCACCCCCGACGGGCACGGCTATTGGCTCGTGGGCAAAGACGGCGGGGTCTTCAGCTTCGGCGACGCCGGCTTCTACGGCTCGCTCCCAGGGATGGGCGCCCACGTCTCTGACGTCGTGGGCATCCTGGCCACTCCCGACGGGCACGGCTATTGGCTCGTGGGCAAGGACGGCGGGGTGTTCAGCTTCGGCGACGCCCGGTTCTTCGGCTCGATGGGCGGGGCGCACCTGGCCGCCCCGGTCGTCGGAGGCGCGGCCGTGGGGGTGACGGGGACGGCGTGAGCCGCCGCGCCGACGTGCGCGCCGCCCGCTCGGGCCACCCAGGTGCCCGCGTCAGATGGACGGCGGGAGGATCACGAGGCAGCCGTTGTGGCCGCCGAAGCCGAAGGAGTTGGACAGCACCGGACCGGGCGTCCAGCTGCGCGCCTCGCCGCGCACGACGTCGAGGTGGATCTCGGGGTCGAGCTCTTCGCAGCCGTAGGTGGGCGGGATCAGCCCGTGGGTGATCGCGAGCACCGAGGCGACGGCCTCGATGGCGCCGGCCGCGCCCAGGCCGTGACCGGTCACCCCCTTGGTGGAGGTGACGGGCGGGCCGGGCTCGCCGAAGACCTTGTTGATCGCGCGCGCCTCGGCGAGGTCGTTGAGCGGGGTTGAGGTGCCATGCGCGTTGATGTGGGCGATGTCGGCAGCGCCGAGCTGCGCGTCGAAGAGCGCCTGCTCCATGCAGGCGACCGCGCCTTCGCCGTCGGGGGCGGGCGCGGTGATGTGGTAGGCGTCGGCGGTCGATCCCGAGCCTGCGATCTCCGCGTAGATGCGCGCGCCGCGCGCGACGGCGTGGTCCCACGCCTCGAGCACGAGCGAGGCCGCGCCCTCCGACATGACGAAGCCGTCGCGCCGCACGTCGAAGGGACGTGAGACGCCGCTCGTGGACAGGGCGGTCATGTTGGTGAAGGCGGCGATCGCGACCGGGTGCATCGAGGCTTCGGCACCGCCGCCGACGACTGCGTCGCACCGCCCGGTCGCCACCAGCCGCGCGGCGTTCGCGACCGCGTGGGTGCCCGCGGCGCACGCCGTCACGACGGTCTCGGAGGGTCCGTGCCAGCCGTTGCGCATGGAGACGTGGGCCGCGCCGGCGTTGGCCATCATCATCGGGACGAGGAAGGGCGAGACCCGGCGGGCGCCGCGTTCGTTGTAGACGGTGACCTGGGTGGCGAGCGTCTCGAACCCGCCAACCCCCGTCGCGAGGAGCACGCCCGCGCGCGCGGGGTCCACGCCGAGCTCGCCGGCGTCCGCGAGCGCCATGTCGGCGGACGCCACGCTGTACGCGGCGAACGGGTCGACGCGGCGCGCCTCTTTCGCGTCGAAATAGCGCGTCACGTCGAAGTCGCGGACCCGTCTCGGTCCCGAGATCGAGGGGTGGACGAGCCCCTCCCAGAGCGCGTCGACGCCGACCCCGCAGCAGGTCACCGCCCCGATCCCGGTGACCGCCACGCGCCGGCCCGGGACCGGCCCGTCGGGCCCGACCCCGAGCAGCATCAGAGCTTGGAGCTGATCAGCTCGAACGCCTGGCCAGCGGTCTCGATGTCCTCGAGCTCGCTCTCGTCCACGGTGATGTCGAACGCCTCTTCGAGCGCCATCACCAGCTCGACCAGGTCGAGGCTGTCGGCATCCAGGTCCTCTGCGAACCGCGCGTCCATCGTGACCTTCTCCGCAGGCACTTGAAGCACCTCGACGGCGCACTCACGGAATTTCTCGAACGCTGCCTCGTTGTCCACTTGCTCTCCTTGTCGGGCCGTGTCCCGCGGGCATCTTCCTCCGGCCCCTCGCCGGCGGCCCGAAGCCTATCCGCGCGGTCGGCCTCACAGACCCATTCCGAGCCCGCCGTCGACGGGCAGCACCACGCCGCTGATGTACGCGGCCGCGTCCGAGGCGAGGAAGCCGACGGCGGCCGCCACGTCCTCGGGGCTGCCGGCGCGCCCCAGGGGGACCATGCCGACCAGCTCTGCGACCCGAGCCTCGCCGAGGGCCCCGGTCATGTCGGTCTCGACGACCCCCGGGGCCACGACGTTGACGGTGATCTGGCGGCTCGCGACCTCCCGGGCGAGCGCCCGCGCCATGCCGACGAGGCCGGCCTTGGACGCCGCGTAGTTCGCCTGGCCCGGCAGGCCCACGAACGCGCCGACCGAGGAGACGAAGACGATGCGTCCGCGGTGGAGCCGGAGCATCTTGGAGACCGCCCGCTTGGCCACCCGGAAGGCGCCGGTCAGGTTGGTCTCGATGACGTCGTGCCACGCGTCCTCACCCATCCGCACCACCAGCATGTCCTTGGTGATGCCGGCGTTCGCCACGAGCACCTCGACAGGGCCCCACCGCTCCTCGACCGCGCCAAATGCCGCTTCCACCTCGACCGGGTCGGTCACGTCGCAGGTGATCGGGAGGAACCGCTCCTCGGGCACGCCGGCGGGAGGTCGGAGGGCGTCGGCGGGGCCGCGGGTGGTCGCGGCCACGCGGTCGCCGTGGCGGGCGAACCAGGCGGCGCACGCCGCCCCGATGCCCCTCGAGCCGCCGGTCACGAGGACGACGCGCCCGGCGGCCGAGCCCGGGCCCGCGGGGGCCGCCGGCCCGGCGGCGGTCACCCGCGCTCCGCGCCCACGCGCAGCCAGACGAGCGGCTGGCCCTCCTGGACGCGCTCGCCGGCGACCGAGAGCCATCGCACGACCTCGCCCTCGAAGGGCGTTCGGACCTCGGTCACGCCCACCCGGCCGACGAGGTCGCCGGTCCGCACGTGCGAGGGGTCCGTCTCGTGCCCGGCGGCCGCGTGCCCAGCGGTCCCGGGCAAAAGCCCGGTCCCCGGGGCGGCGAGCGACGCCTCTGGCATGAAGATCCCCGCGCAGGGGCTCACCACGACGCGCTCGGACATGTAGAGGTGCTCGCCCTGGTGCGCGTGCGCGTCGTGGTGCCAGACGTCTGCCGCCGCGTGGGGGCCCGCGACCGCGTCGAGCAGCGCGTCGAGATCGTCGGGCTTCGCGACGGACAACGCCTGCGCCTCGGGCGCCGCCCGGCGCGCGAGCCCGGTCAGGACGGCGCCGGGCCCCACCTCCACGAAGGTGGTCGTGCCCAGGCCCGAGAGCGTCTCGATCGTCTGGCGCCAGCGCACGGGTCCGCACAGCTGCGCGGAGAGGAGACCCGGCCACTCCGAGGGGTCGGAGTGGACGCGGGCGTCGACGTTCGCCACGACGGGCACCTCGGGCGTGGAGAACGCCACGTCGCCGAGCGCCTTTCGCAGCGCGGGCCGCGCTGCGGCCATGAGCGGGGTGTGGAACGCGCCGGAGACCGCCAGGGGCAGCACCTTGCGCGCGCCGAGCTCCCGGGCGATCTCCGACGCGGCGGCGACCGCGTCGGAGGTGCCCGCGATCACCACCTGGCCGGGCGCGTTGTAGTTGGCGACCCAGACCTCGCCCTCGGCGCGGTGGCACGCGGCCTCGGCGTCGTCGTCGCCGATCCCGATCAGCGCGGCCATCGTGCCGGGTGCGTCCTCGCCCGCGTGGGCCATCGCGTCACCGCGTGCGACGACCAGCGCCGCGGCCTCGCCGAAAGGCATCGCGCCGGCCGCGACCAGCGCGCTGTACTCGCCGAGCGAGTGGCCCGCGCAGGCGGCGGGGGAGAGGCCCACGCGCTCGACCGCGTCGAGCACGGTCAGGGACTGGACGAAGGTGGCCAGCTGCGCATTGGCGGTCTGGGTCAGCTCCTCCATCGGCGCGTCGAGGAGGAGCCGCTCGACGTCGCGGCCGACCGCCGCAGACGCCTCGGCGACCACCTCCCAGGACGGGTGGTCGACCCAGGGCCGGCCCATGCCCGAGCGCTGCGAACCCTGTCCCGGGAAGGTGAAGGCCAACACGTGCCCCAGTGTGGCACGGCGCGCAATACCGTTGTCGCGTGCGTGCCGCCGCCGTCCAGCTCGCCACGACGCTCGACCCCGGGGAGAACCGCCGGCTCGTCTCGGACCGGCTCTCGGCCGCCGCCGGCGGGGGCGCCGAGCTCGTGGTCTTCCCCGAGGCGACCATGGCGGGGTTCGGGGACGCATCCTTCGACCTCTCTTCGGTCGCCGAGCCGCTCGACGGAGCCTTCGTGTCGGCGCTGGCGGAGGGCGCCCGCCGCTACGGGGTGACCGTGGTTGCGGGGATGTTTGAGCAGCTCGGGAGGGATACCGGGAGGGGCGGCGGCGAGGGTGTGGGGGAAGGGGGCGCCGGCGTGGCGGGCGTGGCGGCGGTCTTGGGGGAGCGGGGCGCCGGCCGCGTCTACAACACGACGGTGGTCGTGGGGCCGGCGGGCCTCCTCGGCAGCTATCGCAAGCTCCACCTCTTCGACGCACTGGGCGCCCGGGAGTCCGACCGCGTGGCAGCCGGGGACCCGGCCACGGGGGTCCTCACCGTGGCTCTCGGCGAGGGGCTGGTGCTCGGGATCATGACCTGCTACGACCTCCGGTTCCCCGAGATCGCGCGGGCGCTCGTCGATCGCGGGGCCACGGTCCTCGCGCTGCCCGCCCACTGGTACAACGGGCCGGGGAAGTCAGAGGTCTGGGAGACGCTCGTCCGGGCACGCGCGATCGAGAGCACGGCCTACGTCGTCGCCGCGGGCAAGCCCGAGCCCGAGGCGGTCGGCCGCTCGATGGTCGTCGACCCCTTGGGGCAGGTCCTGAGCGAGCTGAGCGGAGCCGAGGAGGGGATCGCGTGTGCCGACGTCTCGGCGGCACGTGTCTCGGCGGTCCGCACGATGCTGCCGGTCCTCGAGCACCGGCGATTCGGCGTCGTGGCGCGCTGAGCGCACCGAGCCGGAGGGCATGCGCCGCGCTTGCACACGTTCACCCCAGCCTCACGTTCGTGACCGACGCGCATCCCGAGCTGCACCGAGGTGGCCGTCACCGTCCACCCAGCGCCAACCTGAACCACCCAGCGCGAACGCCTGAACCACCCAGCGCCACGAGGTCACCGCGTCGTCACCGCCGACGCGGGCCTCTGCGTTCCCGCGGAGACGTCCTCCCCCTCTGCCTGCCCTTTCCGGGGATGGCACACCGCTCCTTGGCCACGGCCGCGTTCCCGCGGAAACGTCCTCCCGGCTCCCGGGGTGGCGCACCGCTTCTTGGCCATGGCCGCGTTCCCGCGGAAACGTCGTCTCGGATCCGCCAGCAAGGCCCAGCGCCTTCCCCGGCGGCGTTCCCGCGTTCCCGCGTTCCCGCGGAAACGTCCTCCCGGCTCCGGGGGGTGACGCACGGATCGAAGTCGGTCACTGGCCCATGGTCCATCCGGCTCGAGGTGGGTCCGACCGGCTTCAGTTGGGTCCGACCGGGTCGAACCCGGGCGGGCCGCTCCGTCAGCGCAACCCCGGCTCGTCACCCCTGCGTGAAGACGACGCCAGCCCGAAACGTGATGTGGGTCCCCACCGATGTGGTCCCCGCCGAAAGGTGGAGGCCTCGAGCGTGAGCGGCGCAGAGCGTGCCCGGAGCGGGATTCGAACCCGCACGCCCTTTCGGACAATGCGTTTTGAGCGCATCGCGTATGCCATTTCGCCATCCGGGCCCATGTGGCGGACCGAGCCTCCGCGCGCTGGTGGCGCTCGGCGGGAGCCGGGAGCCGGTGCAGGTGCCGAGGTGCCGAGTGCGGTCGGTGAGGCGATCGCCGCCTCCACGGACTCTACACCGGGCGACACGAGCCCCCCTGGCTGGGTGCGCGGAACGCTGGGCGGCGCGCTGTCTGAGGGGCGGCTCTTTGGGACTGTCGTCGAAGCCGAGTAGAAGTGGGGCGTGGCAGCGCTCGCGCTCCGGCTCGTCGAGCTGTACCGCGCGGATCTCAGGCTGCGCTCGCCGGTGGTGACGGCCGCGGGCGTCCACGACCTCCGCCCGGTCGCCTTCGTCCGGGTCGTGACCGACACGGGAGAGGGGTGGGGAGAGTGCGCGGCGCTCGCCGGGGGCACCTCCGTGGACCCGCCGTTCGCGTCGGTGCTCAGCGCGCTCGAGGACGCGGGGGCAGCGCGGCTGATCGCAGCGGCGAGCGCGAGAGAGGGCGCGCTGCCCGCCGCGTCGCAGGTGGCCGCGCTCTTCGGGTCGAGCCCGGTCGCCCACGTCGTCGCGGCCACGATCGAGATGGCCGTGCTCGACGCGGAGCTGCGGTCGTCCGAGGTGCCGCTGTGGGAGCGCCTGGGGGTGGACGGCGCCGTCGCGCGCGCCGGTGTCAGGGTGGGCCATCTCGTGGGGATCCCCGGCGACCGGCGAGCCGAAACGCTCGTTGAGCGCGTCGGGGTCCTCGTGCGCGCCGGCGCGACCGCACGCGTGAGGGTCAAGATCGAGCCGGGGTGGGACGTCGAGCCGCTCCGCGCGTTGCGCACGGCCTTCCCAGAGCTCGCGCTCCAGGCCGACGCGAACGGGAGCTACCGGCTCGACGCTCCCGGCCCCGACGACGCGACGCGGCTCTCGGCGCTCGACGGGCTCTCGCTCGACTGCGTGGAGCAGCCGCTCCAGCCCGGCGACCTCGCCGCGCTCGCGCAGCTCGCCGCGCGCCTCGAGACGCCGCTCGCGCTCGACGAGTCGCTGTCCTCGCTCCGCCGGGTGCGAGACGCGCTCCGCTACGGCGCCTGCGACGTGGCGTGCCTCAAGCCGGCGCGGCTCGGGGGCCTGCTGCGGGCGCGCGCGGCGGTGGCTGCGTGCAGGGAGGCCGGGGTCGGCGCCTTCGTCGGGGGCTTCTTCGAGACCGGCTTCGCCCGGTCGGCCGACGCCGCGCTGGCCGGCCTCCCGGGGTTCACGCTCGCGGGCGACCTCTCGGACCCCGGCGAGTACCTCGAAGGTCCCGTGGGCGCGTCCAGCGGCGCCTACCCGGGCCTCGAGGGCGCGGTCGTCCGGCCTTACGGGGGGCCGGGGGTGGCACCCGCGCCCACGCCGGCGGTGGCCGGGGTGCCTGTGCGCAGGTGGCTGGCCGGGCCAGGAGGCTGAGGGGGCAGCGGACACGTACAATCGGACACCCATGCAGCGGTTCCTGGTCGAGCGGCGCCTGCGCGACGTCCACGTCCGGCTGGTCCGCGCCCGGGAGGAGCTCGCGGTCCTCGACGAGCAGCTCGCCGCCGTCTCGGAGGAAGCCGACGAGGCGCGGCTGCGCTCCCTCGTCTCGGAGACCCCGCTCGCCGCGCACGAGTACACCGAGGTCCAGCGGCACGTCGACGCCATGATGCGGGCCAGGGCGGCGCTGTCGGCGACCGTCGAGGGGCTCGAGCGCCGCCGAGACGAGCTCCTGATGAACGTTGGCAATGGCTCCTGACACGCCTCGGAAGGTGGACGCATGAGCGCAGATCCCCAGATGACCCCCGCGCCGCTGAGCGCGACGGGCGCGCCGACGCGGGTCGTGATCGCCGAGGACGAGGCCATCATCCGGCTCGACCTGAAAGAGATCCTCCAGTCGGCCGGCTACGACGTGGTGGGGGAGACCGCGCGAGGCGACGAGGCGGTGGAGCTCGTGGACCGCTTCGAGCCGGACCTGGTCATCCTCGACGTGAAGATGCCCGGGATGGACGGGGTCCGCGCGGCGCGCGAGATCGGCGCGCGCCACCGTGCGGCGGTGGTGGTGCTCACCGCCTTCAGCCAGCGCGACCTCATCGAGGACGCCCGCGACGCCGGTGTGGCGGCCTACCTCGTGAAGCCCTTCCGCCGTGAGGAGCTCTTGCCGGCGGTCGCCGACGTGCTCGCCCGATGCCGGGAGGAGTGGGCGATCGACGAGGAGGTCGCCCGCGAGGGCCGCGCGGGGACGTCGTCGGGGGACGCCGCCGAAGACAAGATCGCGACGCGTCGGGTCGTGGAGGACGCCAAGGCCGTCCTCATGGACCAGCACGGCATGAGCGAGCCGGACGCGTTCGCCTTCGTCCAGCGGACCGCCATGCAGACGCGTACGCGCATGCGCGACGTGGCGCGACGCGTCGTGGAAGGGGAGCTCGGACCCTCGTGACCCCGCGGGCGGAGGGCGCGGGCGGCCCGCTGTTCCTGCTCGACGCCATGTCGCTCGCCTACCGGGCGTTCTTCGCGCTGCCGCCCGATCTTGCGACCGCGTCGGGCACCGTCACCAACGCGCTGCACGGCTTCGTCGGGATGCTCGTCAACGTCGTGCGCGACCATCGGCCAAGCGCGCTGGCGGTCGCCTTCGACCTGCCGGGTGAGACCTTCCGCCACGCCCTCGTGAGCGACTACAAGGGCGGTCGGGCCGAGACGCCGGACACCCTCCTGCCGCAATTCGACATGATCCGCGAGGTGCTGGCCGCGCTCGGCGTGCCCGAGGTGGGCGCGCCGGGCTACGAAGCCGACGACGTCCTCGCGACGCTCGCCACCGAGGCGCGCGACCGAGGGTGCGACGTCGTGGTGGTCACCGGGGACCGGGACTGCTTCCAGCTCGTGGAGGACCCGCACGTGAGGGTGCTCTACAACAAGCGCGGCGTGAGCGAGTACGACCTCTACGACGAAGCGGGGATCGTCGCGCGCACGGGCGTGCCTCCCCGGGAGTACCCGGTGCTCGCGGCGCTGCGCGGCGACCCGTCCGACAACCTGCCCGGGGTGCCGGGCGTCGGCGAGAAGACCGCGGCGAAGCTCGTGCTCGCCTACCGGGACCTCGACGGCATCTTCTCGCACCTCGACGAGCTCTCGCCCAAGCTCCGGGAGAACCTCGCCGCTCACGAGGCACAGGTCCGCGCCAACGCCGCCGCGACCCCGCTCGTCCGCGATGTCCCGCTGGACGTGGCGGTGGACCAGCTCGATCTCGGGGGCTGGGACCTCGCGACCGTGAAAGAGGTCTTCGAGCGTTACGAGCTGCGCACGGTGTGGCGACGGCTGGTGCCGCTCCTCGCCGAGGGACGCTTCGGGTCCCCCCGGGAGGGCTCCGCACTGCCGACGACAGCCACGGAGGGCGGACCATTGCCGGGCGACGGCTCGTCGGGCACCGCCGCGGCGGGGCTTCTGGCGGGTGCCGTCGCCTCTGGCGGTGCCGCACCCGGCGGTGCCGCAGTGCTGGCCGGCGCTGGCGTGCAGGTCGAGGTGGCGGCCGCCGTCGAGCCGGTCGTGCCCGACGACGCGCCCGGCGCCATCGCTGCGCTCGAGGCGCTCGCCTCGGTCGTCGCCGGGCGTGACGGAACGGCGAGCGTCGCAGGGACAGGCGGGGTCCTGCCCCTCGCCGTCGTCGGCCGTTGGGAAGCGCTCCCCGGCCGCTCGCCGCTGCGGGGCGTGGTGCTCGTCGACCCCGCCCTGCCGGGGGCAGGGGCATGGGTCGCCGGGCCCCTCCTCGAGGACCGGGGCGTGGCCCGAGCGCTCAGTGCGCTCCTCGCCGGCGCGCCGGTCGCCGGCCACGGCGTGAAGGAGCTGCTGCGCTCGCTCCTCCCGCTCGGGATCGACTGCACTGGCCTGTTCATGGACACCGAGGTCGCCGCCTACCTGCTCGATCCCTCGACCGGCGACTACGGGATCGACGCGGTGGTCCGTGGCCGGTCGCGGATGCAGAGCGGCGGGGCGGGAGCAGGGCCGAGGCAGCTCTCGCTCGAGGTCCGGGCGCCGCCCCCAGACGCCGCGGCCCCAGAGGCCGCGGCCCCAGAGGCCGCGGCCCCAGGCACCGGAGCCCCAGATGCAGGGGCCGCCGACATCGCGGCCGCCGCACAGGACGCGCTCTCGATCGCCGCGACGGTGCCCCTTCTCCTGGCGCGCCTCGACGCCGAGGGGCTGCGGACCCTCCACGACGAGGTCGAGCGGCCGCTCGTGCGGGTGCTCGCGCGCATGGAGGTCGCGGGGATCCGCGTGGACGTCGACGAGCTGCGGCGGCTGACCGGCGACCTCGCGTCCGAGTGCAAGACCCTCGTCGACCAGATCCAGCGCCTCGCCGGCCACGAATTCAACGTCAACTCCACGCCGCAGCTGCGCACGGTCCTCTACACAGAGCTCAAGCTCGCGCCGGGGCGTAAGACGAAGACCGGCTACTCGACCGACGCCGCGACGCTCGAGGGGCTCCGCGACGCGCACCCGCTCGTCGATCTCCTCCTGCGCTACCGCGAGCTCGAGAAGCTCCGCTCCACCTACGGCGAGACGCTGCTCGCCGAGGTCGGCGCCGACGGCCGCATCCACGCCTCGTTCCGCCAGACCGTGGCGCGCACCGGGCGGATCTCGTCGGAACGGCCCAACCTGCACAACATCCCGACGCGCGGGGAGACCGGCTCGCAGTTCCGCCGGGCGTTCGTGCCCGCGCCGGGGTGCCGGTTCCTCGTCGCCGACTACGACCAGGTCGAGCTGCGGGTGATCGCGCACCTCTCGGGCGATCCCGGGCTCGTCGAGGCGTTCAGCTCCGGCCAGGACATCCACCGGGCGGTGGCCTCCGGCGTCTACGGGGTGCCCGCCGACGAGGTCACCAAAGCCCAACGGGACCGGGCCAAGATGGTCTCCTACGGCCTCGCCTACGGCATGGAGGCGTTCGGGCTCGCCAGGCGGCTCTCGACGAGCCATGAGGAGGCGAGCGAGATCATGGACCGCTACTTCCGAGCGTTCCCGAAGGTCCGGGCCTACATGCTCGAGACCGTCGCCGAGGCCCGGGACCGGGGCTACACGCGCACCGAGATGGGCAGGAAGCGCCCGCTGCCCGAGCTGCACGACCGCAACTACCAGCGGCGCGCCGCCGCGGAGCGCCAGGCGATGAACGCGGGGATCCAGGGGCTCGCCGCCGACATCTTCAAGATGGCCCTCGTGAAGCTCGACGGGGCGCTCGAGCGCGGGAGGATGCGGAGCCGTTTGGTGCTCCAGGTGCACGACGAGGTGATCGTCGAAGCCGTGCCCGACGAGGAGCAGGCGGTCGCCGAGCTGACCGAGGACGCGCTCACCCACGCGCTGGCGCTCTCGGTCCCCCTGAAGGTGACCATGGCTTGGGGGGACTCCTGGGCCGTGAAGGGCGGCTGAGCGGCACCCTGAGCGGCGACGCTTGCGCAGCGCTGGAGGATCGGGCCGCCGCGTGGGTTAGCCTGTGGTGCCTGGCTGGCGCCGGCGGCCAGGCCCGATCGCTCGAACATGCGGTCCCGGCGCGGCCGCCACGTCCCCTCACGGTCCTCGCGGTCCTCACGGTCCTCGCGGTCCTCGCGGTCCTCGCGGTCCTGCGAGGGGGCGCAACGAAAGTGAGCAGTCCCAGATGTCCAACGAGCAATCCTCCGCCCTCCTCACCGCCCCACTCCACCGGGCACACCTGTCCGACGAGGCGATGGGCACCTTCGACGAGGAGGGCGTGTACCACCCGCGCGCGATCGTCGAGGACGACCTCTCGGGCCAGTCTCTCGAGGACCTCATGGCCCGGACCATCGTCGAGTTCGAGGACGGCGACCTCGTCGAGGGCACGGTGGTGAAGATCGACCGCGACGAGGTGCTGCTCGACATCGGGTACAAGTCCGAAGGGGTCATCCCCGCCCGCGAGCTCTCCATCCGCAACGACGTCGCCCCGTCGGAGATCGTCTCGCTCGGCGACCACGTCGAAGCCCTCGTCCTCCAGAAGGAGGACAAGGAGGGACGGCTCATCCTCTCCAAGAAGCGCGCGCAGTACGAGCGCGCGTGGACCACCATCGAGAAGCTGAAGGAAGCGGACCAGGTCGTGAAGGGTCCGGTCATCGAGGTCGTGAAGGGCGGCCTCATCGTCGACATCGGCCTGCGCGGCTTCCTCCCGGCGTCCCTCGTCGAGCTTCGGCGCGTGCGCGAGCTCCAGCCCTACGTGGGGCGCGTCATCGAGGCCAAGATCATCGAGCTCGACCGCAACCGCAACAACGTCGTGCTGTCGCGGCGCGCGTGGCTCGAGGAGGCGCAGAAGGAGCAGCGTGGCGACTTCCTCGCCAACCTCAAGCCCGGCGAGCGCCGTCACGGTGTCGTGTCGTCGGTCGTCAACTTCGGTGCGTTCGTCGACCTCGGGGGGATGGACGGGCTCGTCCACGTGTCGGAGCTGTCGTGGAAGCACGTCGACCACCCGTCCTCGGTCGTCCAGGTGGGCGACGAGATCACAGTCGAGGTGCTCGACGTCGACTTGGAGAAGGAGCGGATCAGCCTCTCGCTCAAGGCCACCCAGACCGATCCCTGGCAGGAGTTCGCCGACAGCCACGAGGTGGGCCAGCTCGTCTACGGCCGCATCACCAAGCTGGTGCCCTTCGGCGCCTTCGTCCAGGTGGGCGACGGCATCGAGGGGCTGGTGCACATCTCGGAGATGGCCGCGCACCACGTGGACCTGCCCGAGCAGGTGGTGAGCCCCGGCGAGGAGCTGTGGGTGAAGATCATCGACATCGACCTCCAGCGCCGCCGCATCAGCCTCTCGATCAAGCAGGCGGCCGAGGGCGGCGAGGTCTCCGAGGAGTACCGCGAGGCGTTCGGCGAGCACGCCTACGACGCCGAGGGGAACTACATCGGCTACGACTACACCGACGCCGGAGAGTTCACCCCTGAGACCGAGGCACAGGCCGCATGGGCCGACTACGCCGCGCAGGCCCCTGGCGGGGGCTACGCGCCGGAGGGCGATGGTGCGGGGGCTGACGCGGACGGGGCGGACGCTCAGGTCGTGGATGCCGAGGTCGTGGACGCTGAGGTCGTGGACGCCCAGGTCGCGGATGCAGCCGGCGCGGGCGATGCAGGGGGCGACGCAGCGGCGGCCGCGGGCACGACGGAGCCGGCTCCCGCCGAGGAGCAGCCGGGATCCTGACCCGTCCCTGAACGGGGACGGGGGACCCGATGGCGGTGGCCGCTGAGCGCCCAGGCGGGTCCGCGCGGCTCGCGTGGCGCGCCGGGCTCCTCGACGCCGGGCCGCTCGCCGTCGCGGGGGTGGTGGCGAACGGCGGGAGCATGCTCGTCACGCTGGTGCTCGCGCGGCTCCTGCGAGCCCCGGACTACGGCGCGCTCAACCAGCTGATCGGCGTCTTCTTCGTCGTCTCGACGCCCGGTTCGGCGGTGCTCGTCGGCGTCGTCCGCCGGGTCACCCGATGGAGCGGCGACCTCGGGGGCGTCGCGCGCTGGGGTGCCGGCGTGCACCGGCTCGCCACCCGGGCGCTGCTGCTCTTCGCCGCGGGAGTGCTCGTGGCGGGACCGTCGGTCGCGAGGCTTCTCGGACGGGAAGACGCCGTCGGCTTCGACGCGTTCGCGATCGCCGGCGCGGTCTGGGTGCTCCTCTGCGTCGACCGGGGGCTCCTCCAGGCGCACCGGGAGTACCGGACGCTGTCTTCGAACCTCCTCTTGGAGGGCGCGGCACGCACCGCCTTCATGATCGGGTTCGGCGCGGCCGGCCTCGGGGTGGGCGGCGTCGCGGCCGGGGTGCTCGTCGCCGAGGTGTGCACCGCACTGCACGCACGACTCGTCGCGGGTCGCGTGTGGCGCGCGGAAGGAGGTGCCGAGAGCGGCCGCAGCGCGGGCGGCCCCAGCGCGGACGGCCGCGACGCGGTGGTGCGCCGGGACGTGCTCGCCGCAGTAGTGGCGCTCGCAGCGATCGCGCTGCTCCAGTACGCGGACGTGATCGTGATGGGGCGCGAGGCCCCGCGAGCTGCCGGTGCCTACGCCGCGGTGTCGGTGTCGAGCAAAGCGCTCGTGTTCGTGTCGATCGTGGTCGCGGGCTACCTCCTGCCGGAGGCGGCGATCTCCTGGCGCGAAGGGTCCCACGCGCTCCGCCAGTTGGCGGTGTCGCTCGCGATCCTCGCCCTCCCCGCCGCGGCTCTCGTCGGGGTCGCAGGGGCGATCCCGCGTCTCTTTCTCTCCGCGGCCTTCTCGTCACGCTACGTGTCCGCCGCGGGCGCGTTCCTGCCGCTCGCGCTCGCGATGGTGTGCCTCAGCGCGACCGTCATGGTGACCATGTACCTCCTCGGGGTGGGCGACCGCCGATTCGTCGCCGTGCTCCTGGCCGGCGCCGCGGGGGTGACCGTCGCCGTAGTGCTCGCGCACGGGGTCCCGCGCACCACGGCGCTCGCCGATCTCGGCGTGCAGGCGGCGCTCCTGTGCGCGGCGGTCGGGGAGCTCGCCCGGGTGCACCGGCGGCGAGGCGGGGACTGAGCGCGCGGCTCGGGGGCGACGCCGTCGCATCGGGCCCGCCCTCCAACGAGGCCGTAGGAGTCGCGCGAAGGCGACGAGTTGGCCGTCCTCCCCGTCCGCCCCTCGACTGCCTGAAGCGCCCCGAGCTGGCCGCCAGCTCACAGCAGGCCGCTTCACCTCGCAATTTGATCGAACGTTGATCACTCGTTGTTGCAGTTGTGACTCCATATGGAAAGCATCTTCTCGCTGCACAAGCCGGGTCATGGGCGGCGGAGGGCGTGCATAGGTCCACTGTGGGAGAGCGCACGCGTTGGTGGAGCCATCGACGCGCATCGTCCGGGAAGGCCGACAGGTGATGACCGGACTGAGCCACAGAGCGCAGGGCAAGGGACAGGAGGGAGTCCGTGCAACCGACGAAGCCTCTGAGAGAAGGACCTCACGCTCGCACCACTGCGGCGAGGAGGCTGCTCACGCCCTTGTTGTGCCTCCCTTTGATTTTCGGGATGGGCCTCGTCGTCCTGGGGCCGGCCCCCGCGGGCGCGGCCCCCGCTGGCGACGGGACCATCAGCGGGACCATCACGACAGGGGGGGGACACGCGGCCACAATCTGTGCCGAGGTGTTCTCCGCGTCCGTCGTCTATCAAAATGTCCCCATCAAGAGCGTTTGCCCCAGCGGTTCCACAGGGCACTACACAGTGGCGACAGTCCCGGTAGGGCAGTATTTCGTCGAGTTCGTCGACAAGGAGGGCAGCACGAACCACGCCGCTGCGCAATGGTATAAGAATGTGTCGACAGCGATTACGGCCTCTCCTGTCGAAGTGACCGCAGGTGCAACGATCTCAGGAATCAATGCCACTATGGCGGCCGGTGGCTGGATCACCGGAAAGGTCACGGTTTCTGGAACGGGAACAGGGAACTTCTGTATCGAAGTCTACCTGACAAACTCGAGCAACGACCCCGAAGTATGGAGCACATGCACTAGGACAGCGAGGATCTCGAGCACATTCTCGACGCCAGGACTGTCTGCGGGCAAGTACAAGGTCGCGTTCAATACGTGCCATGGTTGCCAGGGGTCGATGAACCAGTCCATGTCGTCAGAATGGTATAACGGTAAGGCAACATTCACGGCGGCGACACAGGTCACGGTCAAGAACGGAAGTGCGACTCCCGGCATTGACGCAACGTTGAACGCGATTTCTAAGACAGCCTCCATCACCGGCACGGTCAAAAACACCGCGGGTACTGCTCTCGCAAGTGTCACGATAATTGTCGTCAACAAGACAGGGTCTTTTGTCAACTCTGGTTCGACGACTGCAACAGGTACATATGACGTACCCGTGCCTTCTGGGACCTATAAAGTTGAGTTTCTTCCCGCTCCTACACAGACATATGTATCTCAGTACTACAACGGAAAGGACTACAGAACAGCTACATCTGTCACTGTGGCAGCAAACGGACCCAAAGCTCTGGGTACAACCCTTTTAGCGGAGGGGGGCAAGATATCCGGCAAGGTTGCGACAGGGACGACCGGCGTTGCCAACGTGGTGGTCCTCGTGTGCAGCACTTCAGCGGCGGGATTCAGCAACCAGTCAGCGATTAGCTCAACGAATGGAACGTACGTCATACACGGTGTCGCGCCTGGCACATACCACGTCGTATTTCAGGGTACACCGTTTCTCGGCACGGGCAAGTACATCGACCAGGTGTACCCGACAACGACTGTGACATCGCCGTATTGTGAGAATGCTATATCGACCGGCACGAAGGTGCACGTGAGCGCGACAAACACCGTAGCCAACGTGAACGATACGCCACTAGCCGGGTCCGGTATCAGCGGGACGATCACCGACGCCGAGACCGGCGCGCGACTGGCGACAGTCTGCGTCCACCTGGTGCCCGGTACAAGCACGGCATATAGCCCGCCAGACTCATTCGTGTGCACGAAAGCGACAGGAAAGTACTCGATCACAGGACTTGCGACTGGAAACTACAAGCTGGAGCTTTTCGATGGCGCAGGGCGCTACCTTCCCGAGTGGTACAGTCAGAAGACATTCAGTGCGACACCGACAGGAACTCACGCCACAAACGTCGCTGTCACCGCACCGAATGATCACGTCGTGATCAACACGACGATGAAGCTTGGTTCTTCGACAACGACAAGCGGCGTAGTTACGACAGAGTCCTCGACGACCACGCTGAATGCGATCTCCTCGCCCAAGGCCTACGGATCGGAGGCCCAGACCTTTTCTGGCACCGTGACCGGGGTCTCAGGCAAGGGCGACCCAACGGGCACGGTCACGGTCAAGACGTCGACGGGCACCACGCTGTGCACGGCGGTTTTGACTGCTACAGGCGCGGACGCGGCCACCTTCACCTGCGTGCAGACGACAGGCTCGACGCTCCGCGCGGGGAGCTACACAGTCACGGCCGCCTACTCGGGGGGCGCTTCATCGACACTGGCGTACAACTACACCGCGTCCACGTCGACGCCATCCCAGTCCCTCGCGATCGTCACAAGCTCTCAGTCGTCGGCCACCACGCTGAGTGCGATCTCCTCGCCCAAGGCCTACGGATCGGAGGGCCAGACCTTTTCTGGCACCGTGACCGGGGTCTCAGGCAAGGGCGACCCAACGGGCACGGTGACGATCAAAGCCACAGCCACCACGCTGTGCTCTTCGACCTTGACGCCCACCGGCACAGACGCCGCCAGCTTCACCTGCACGCAGACGACAGGCTCGACGCTTCCGGTGGGGAGCTACACAGTCACGGCCGCCTACTCGGGGGGCGCGTCGACGACACTGGCGTACAACTACACCGCGTCCACCTCAACAGCTCAGCCCCTGACGGTCGTTGCACGCGTGTCAGAAGTCTCGACGACCACGCTCACAACGATCAGCTCGCCCAAGGCCTACGGATCGGAGTCGGAGACCTTCAAAGGCACCGTGACCGGGGTCACAGGCAAAGGTCACCCGACCGGCACGGTCACGGTCAAGACGTCCACAGGCACCACGCTGTGCACGGACTCGAGCTTGACACCCACAGGCACGGACGCCGCCAGCTTCACCTGCAAGCTGACGACAGGCTCGAAGCTTCCGGTGGGGAGCTACTCGCTCACGGCCGCGTACTCCGGGGGCACATCGTCGACACCGAGCTACTTCTACACAGCGTCCACCTCGACCGCCCAGACCCTCACAATCAGCCGCGCCACGGAGTCCTCGACGATCGTGCTGAATGCGATCAGCTCGCCCAAGGTCCACGGCTCGGAGTCGGAGACCTTCACTGGCACCGTGACCGGGGTCAGCGGTGACGGCAATCCGACCGGCACGGTGACGATCAAGACCTCCACAAACACCGTGCTGTGCGCAACCTCGACCGTGACACTCACCGGCACAGACGCCGCCAGCTTCACCTGCACGCAGACGACAGGCTCGAAGCTTGCGGCGGGGAGCTACTCGGTCACGGCCGCCTACTCGGGGGGCACGTCGACGGCACCGGACTACGCCTACACCTCGTCGATCTCGACGGCCCAGACGCTTCGGATCACGACCTCGGAGCCCTCTTCGACCACGCTCGCCACGATCAGTTTGCCCAAGGCCTACGGCTCGGAGTCGGAGACCTTCACCGGCACCGTGACCGGGGTCACCGCCAAGGGCCACCCGACCGGCACGGTGACGGTCAAGACGTCGACGGGCACCGTGCTGTGCTTCACCTCGACATTGACGGCCACCGGCACAGACGCCGCCAGCTTCACCTGCACGCTGACGACAGGCTCGAAGCTTCCGGTGGGGAGCTACTCGCTCACGGCCGCGTACTCCGGGGGCACATCGTCGACACCGAGCTACTTCTACACAGCGTCCACCTCGACCGCCCAGACCCTCACAATCAG
>DAHWOV010000071.1:0-23786 GCA_027339205.1 Acidimicrobiaceae bacterium
GCGCCGGCGGCCGGCGCGGCAAGCGCCCACGCGGACCGCGCCCACGCGGACCGCGCCCACGCGGCAGCGCAGGCGCACGCGGGGCAGCTGCGCATCGTCGTCAACGGCCGGCCCGCCGCGACCTCGTCCGACGCGCATCCCATCGTCCTCGAGCCGGCGCGACCCGCCCGCGTCCACGTGACCGTCACGGCGGGGGGCGCCGCGCTGCGGGTCACGACGGTCCGGTTCCAAGGCGACGTGATGGCGCTGCCTCTCTTCTCCTACGACAGCGCGGTCAGCCTCGCCGTGGCGCCCCACGCGACGCGGACCCTCACGTTCGCCGTCAGCCTGACCGGGATCGGCAACGAGGCGACCGGGCTCGTCGACGCGACGTTCACGCTCCTGTCGGCGAGCGGCGCGGCGATCGCTTCTCAGTCCGCGGTGACCGACGTGCACGGCTCGATCGTGTCCCTCTACGGGCTCTTCGGGCTGGCGGTGCTCCTGCTCACCTTGACCTCCCTCGTCTTCGGCCTCCTCGCCATGGCACGCCACCAGCTCCCCCAGAACCGCTGGATGCGCGCGGTCCGCTTCTTCATCCCGGGCTTCGGGGTTGGGCTCGTCCTCATCTTCACGATGTCGGCGCTGGGCATCTTCGACCCCGGCCCGAGCCACTGGCTGCCGCTGCTCGTGATCGCGAGCGCCGTCGGCCTCCTCGGCGGCTACCTCACGCCGGCGCCCGACGAGGAGGAGTTCGACGACTACGACCCCGACGTGCTCATCGCCCAGATCATGATCGTCGACGACGACCCCCTGGAGGCGCCCGCAGAGCCCGACCGTGAGCTCGTCCTGTCGAGCGTCGTGCGCCCGACGAGCGTCGTCGCCGCTGCGCCGCCTGTGCCCGACTCCCGTGCGACGAGTGCGCCCCCTGCGTGGACGCCGGACTCCCGGGCGACGGCCGCACCGGGCGGCGAGCCGGACTCGCCCGCCGGCGAGGGCTGAGCGGGGGCTCGGCCGCCGGCGGGGGCTCCCTGCGGGCCCACCCCGCGCGCCTACACCGTGAAGGCCTCGCTCACGTTGGTCGACTGGCTGCCGTCACGGACGAGGGCCAGGGCGCAGTATGTCCCCGTGCTCCTCGTCTTGAATGTGAAGGCGACTGTGCCGTTCGTCCCGGTGCTCCCGGTCCCGGTCGCCTCGACCGTCCCGCTGCACGACCTGCCGGCGTAGACCGTGAGGCTCACTGTCGCTCCGGAGACCGCGACGCCGCCTTGTGTGGCGTGGACCGTGATCGGCGTGTGCCACCACGGCCCGTGCTTGGAGGACGAGCCGACGTGGATCGAGGCCTCGAGCGCGGCTGCGGCGCTCACGGTCACCGTTGCCGATCCGGAGATCGTCCCTGTCGTGACCTTGATGCTCCCGGTGCCCGAAGTTGTGCCCGCCGTGAACGTCGTGCTCTGCCCCGACACCGGTGCGAGGGTGCCGAGCGAGGAGGATGTGAGGCTCCACGAGGGTGCGCTGAGCGTGACCGGGTTTGTGTACTTGTCGAACCCGGTCGCGCTGAACGTCTGGGTGCCCCCTTCTGGGACCGTCGCGTTTGCGGGGGAGACCGCGATGCGAGAGAGCGCCGCCGCCGTGACGGTCTCGGTCTGCGACGCCGAGGTCCAGCCGGTCGCGGACGCGCTGACCGTGTGCGCGCCCGCCTTGGTGCTCTCGTAATAGAAGGTCTGGCTCTTGAAAGCTGTGGCGCTGACGTGGAGGGTGAGGGTCGTCGAGTAGCTCGTGGCGTTCGCTGTGGTCGAGAAGCCCCCTGTCGTCGTCGCGAGGCTGACTGTGAGCCCGCTCGTCGCAGTCGAGCTCAGCGTCACGGCGATCGGCGCCGACTGCGCCCCCGCGGCGAGCGTCTGGCCTGCGCTGGGTGTGAACGAGAGCGTGCCTGTCGTGGCGCCCGACGAGGAGCCCCCGGTCGTGCCGGCCGCTGTGTTCCAGCTCCCGAGGCCGGTGCACAGGTCGTAGCCGACCGTGCATGTGTGGCCGTTGGAGCCCGAGGTCACGTCGTACACCTTCAGCGTGTGGCTGTAGAGGACGGAGGCGTTGACCGCGCTGGCGGTCTCTGCGGCGTGGGCGGCCACCATCACGGTCGACGCGCTCGTCCCACCGACCTGGAGCCAGCCGGACTGGCCTGTCGACAGCCGCTCGGTGTCGTAGACCGAGACCCCGGTTGCCGGGTTGGCGTCGAGGGAGATGTCGGGGGTGGCGCGCTTGCCGCCGCATGTGACGTTCGCATATGTCTGGTACGCCGACTGCGCCTGGTTGGCGGTCTCGTAGCTGCTGCACCCGCCGCCGGCTGTCTTCCAGGCGGTCTCCGCCTTCCAGGTCGTGCCTGTCACCGTGAGCGTGGTGCCGCCCACCGAGACGACGTCGGGGGAGGCCGAGGGGTAGAGGACCGAGGCGCCCGTGTCGCCCGCGGCCGCGAAGTAGCTCACGCCGGACTTGGTGAAGTAGGCCGAATCGTCGGCCGTCTCGCCGGAGAACTCTGTCCCGCCCCAGCTCATCGAGACGTAGTTGGCGTGCGACGCCGCGTAGGAGACCGCCGTGAGCAGGTTTGTGAAGCTCGATGTGGTCGCCTCGACGAGGAGGATGTGGGCCTTGGGCGCCATCGAGTGCGCCCACTCGACGTCCAGGCTCTGCTCGAGCGCCCAGTCCGATATGGCCCTCGGGTACGAGGTGCCCCCGGACTGGTTCACCTTGGTGAAGCAGCCGTCCGCGTGCGTGCATGTGCCGAGCCCGTAGTACGAGGAGAAGGTCTCGAGGTTGCTTGTGACTGTGGGCGCGCCATAGGCGTCGACGATCCCGATCGTCTCGCCCGCACCGCCCGTGGTCGCAAAGCCGTACGCGCCGGTGATCGTGGCGGGGGAGTAGCCGTGTGGGGTGGTCGCGCTCGGCCCGGGGCGGTGCCCCTCGGGTGCCGGGGCGTTGACGACGTGGGCGAGGCACCTCGCGTACCCCCGCGCCACCGCGGGGCAGACCGCGTGCTGGCGCGCCTCAGGGCGCGCCGGCGCCGCGCCGGCGACGCCCACCGGCAGCGCGGCGAGCGCCGCTGCTGCAGCGAGCGACAACGATCCGATGAGCACCGCGGCCTTGCGCCCTGACATGATCCCCTCCGTCGTCCCCCCGGGGCCCACAGGACCCCGTCGAGCCAGCCGGCAGGCGGTCGCCGCCGGATCCCCCACGCTACACCCGTCGGGGCCCGGCACCCGGGCAGCGCCGCCCGGGATGCCTCGCCAGAAGGCACGACGCGCCGTCCGGGAGACCGGCGGGTGCACCCGCCCGCGCCCTCGGCACGCGCAGGTGCCATCATCAGAGCGTGGTGCCCGCAGGGGAGCGTCGCCGGCGGAGGCGCCGGCGGGCCCGCCGGCGCGCTGGCGCGGTCCTCGTGCTCGCGCTTGTTGCCGCGGGCATCGGCATCGGCGTGAGCCGCGCCGGCGGCGGCCCAGCCGTCGCGGACAAGCCGCCGACGCACCCCGGCCATCACACCCGCACGGCGGCCGCCCGCGCACGGCCCTACCTCGGGCCCGACGGAGTGGTGTCGCCCGCGATCGTCGCGGAGAACCGCAAGCCCGGCACGACCGCCTGGGAGATCACCCACGAGCCGCCGACCGGCACGATCCAGGGGTGGGCCAGCACGACGTACGCCGCCGTCGGCCAGAGTGTCGGGCTCTACGTCACGACCACATCACCGACGTTCCGCGTCGTCGCCTACCGGATGGGCTACTACCAGGGGAAGGGTGCCCGGGAGATCTGGGAGTCCAAGGCCGTGCGCGGCGGCGTCCAGCCGCCGTGCCCGCTCACGCCTGGGGTCAACATGGTGCGCTGCGACAACTGGCACCGCTCGCTCACGATGCGGATCACCAGTGCCTTCGTCCAGGGGGACTACCTCTTGAAGCTCGTCGCGAGCGGCGGCCAGCAGAGCTACGTCCTCTTGACGGTCTGGGACCCCGCGAGCCGGGCGACCTACCTCGTCGTCGCCCGCAGCCTCACCGAGGAGGGGTGGAACACCTACGGCGGCTACACCTTCTACCAGGGCCAGGGTCCGTGCACGTTGGGGCAGACCGGCTCCTACCCGCCCTGCAACCGCGCGCGCATCGTGTCCTTCGACCGTCCGATGCAGACAGGCGAGGGCGCGTCGGACTTCCTCGGCGACGAGTACCCGCTCGTGCGCTTCATGGAGCAGCACGGCCTCGACGCCGCCTACGTCACCGACATCACGGTGTCCCAGCACCCTTCGATCGTGCTCCACCACAAGGTCTACCTCTCGATCGGCCACGACGAGCTGTGGACCACCACCGAGCGAGACGCCGTGCAGCAGGCCGTCGCCCACGGGGTGAACGTCGCCTTCCTCGGTGCGGCGCCCCTCGTGCGCCACGCCCGCCTCCAGGCCTCCCCGATCGGGCCTGACCGCGAGGAGGTCGACTACCGCGCCGCCACAGAGGACCCCCTCGACGGCACCGGGCAGACACGCACAGTGACCGGCAACACGTTCGCCACACCGCCGACGAACTGGCCGCCGACACGCTTCATCGGGGGGGAGTACAGCGGCTACGTCGCCACAGACGCGACGCCGCTGCCCTTCGTCGTCTACGACGCGTCGTCGTGGATCTTCAAGGGCACCGGCCTCAGGGACGGGACACAGATCCCCGACGTGATCCGCTCGGACATCGAGCACGTCGACCCGCCGACAGCGCCGCCCGACCTCCAGGTGCTCGGCCATTCCCCGGTGCCGCTCACCAGCGCCTACACGAACCAGGGCGCCTGGAACGGCGACACCTACTCGGACATGACCTACTACACGGACCCTGCGAGCAACGCGGGGATCTTCGAGAGCGGCACGGTGAGCTGGATCTCGCGCCTGTCGATCTGCGAGCCGTCGCCGGGGCCGTGCCCCGCCACCGACGTCGCGCGCATCACCGGCAACCTGCTCCGGGTCTTCGGCCAGGGACCGGCGGGTCGGATCGAGCCGTCGATCGCGAACTGGTCCTCGGTGCAGCCCCCCGGCTCCTGAGGCAGACGGCCCGCCCAGCGGCGCGCGGGGCGCGCTACCTCCCCGGCGTCCGGACGAGGCGGACGAGGCGGTCACGCAGCTCGCGGACATGGCGCCGGCTGACCGGCAACGTCTCGCCGAGGACCCGCACCGCACTGTGCGCGCCGTCGCTCCAAAGCTCTTCGATGGCCCGCAGCGAGACCAGGTAGCTCCGGTGGATGCGGACGAACCCCCGCTCGGCCCACTCCTCTTCGAGCACGGCCATCGACGTGCGGAGCAGGTGGCTCGAGCCCTGACGCACGTGGAGCCGGACGTAGTCGCCCGCGGACTCCACCCACGCGATGTCCGCCACCGCGACGAGGAGCGTCCGGTTGCCCGCGTCGACCGCGACGACGTCGGGAGCGCCCGGGTCATCTGGCCGTGACGGCTCCGACGGGGCGTGCGGGGCGTGCGGGCGCGACCCGTCCCCGGCCCGGGCGTCCCCGGGCAGGGCCCCCTCTGGCAGCGTGCGGCGCAGCACCCGGTCGAGGCGGGCGGCGTCCACAGGCTTGAGAAGGTACCCCGCGGCGCCGACCTCGAATGCCTCGAGCGCGTGGTCCTCGTGGGCGGTGACGAAGACGACCGCCGGGGGAGCTGCGAACCGCGCCAGCACGCGGGCAAGCTCCATCCCGTCGAGACCCGGCATGCGGATGTCGAGGAGCACGACGTCGAACTCCTCGTCGCGAAGGCGCCGGAGGGCGTCGGTCGCGCTGGGGGCGAGGGCGACGCGCCCGACGAGCACCGAGCGCTCGAGGAGGTAGGAAAGCTCGTCGAGCGACGGTGCCTCGTCGTCGACCGCGAGAACCGACAGCCTCGCCGAGCCCCGGGCTGTCGCGTCCGCTCCGCTCGCCTGCACCCCGGTCGCCCTCAGTCCAGGACCGCGGCGGGACGCCGCTTGGGGATGCGCAGGGTCACGGTGGTGCCCGCACCCGGCGCACTCCGGATCCGCAGGCCGTAGTCCTCGCCGAAGACCGCGCGGAGCCGCTCGTCGACGTTGTGGAGCCCCACCGCCTCGCTCGGGTCCGTCCCCGAGAGGACCCGCAGCAGGTGGACCGGGTCCGCGCCCACGCCGTCGTCTTGGATCCGCACGGTGGCCTCGTCGCCGTCGTCGGCGATCGCGATCGCGAGCGACCCGGGGCGCTCGCTCGGCTCGAGGCCGTGGCGGACCGCGTTCTCCACGAGAGGCTGGATGACGAGGGACGGCAGCATCACGCCCAGCACCTCGGGAGCGACCCGCACGCTCACGGCGAGCCGGTCCCCGAACCGCGCGCGCTCGAGGTCGAGGTAGGTGTCGACGAGCCGGAGCTCCTCGGCCATCGTGACCCACTGGCCGTGGCTGCGGAAGCTGTAGCGGGTGAAGTCGGCAAAGCCGACGAGGAGCTCCCGGGCGCGCTCGGGGTCGGTCCTGACGAACGACTCGATGGCGGTGAGGGCGTTGTAGACGAAGTGCGGGGCGATCTGCGCGCGCAGGAACCGGAGCTCGGCCCGATCGGCTCTCGAGCGCTCGCGCTCGAGCTGGGCGAGCTCGAGCTGGGTGGAGACGAACCGTGCGACCTCCGCGCCGAGCCGGGCGAGCGTCGAAGAGGGGGCCGTCGCGAGCGTCCCCAACGCGCCGACGACCTCGCCGTCGACCCGGAGCGGCACGACGACACCTCCTTGGAGGGGGCACAGCGAGTCGCCGCAGGTGAGCTGACGGGCCGCGAGCACCTGCACCTTGCCGCTCGTGATCGCGACGTGCAGCGGCCCCTCCAACAGCGCGCTGTGGCTCGTGTCCACGTCGTTGACGGCGAGCATGCCGCTGCGATCGGCGAGGACGACCCCGCCGCCGAGGAGGCGCCGGAGGTGGGGGACGGCGTTCTGGGCGCTCTCGCGCGTAAGGCCGCCGCGCAGGCCCGGTGCTGCCTGGCTCGCGGTGTGCAAGGTCTCGTAGGTGGTGCGCTGGCTCGGCGCCCCGAGCCGGCCGCCGGTGTGCAGGCCGAACCAGCCCACCGCAGCCGCGACGAAGAGCACACCGGCTAACGCCCCCCAGATCGCGACGTCCAACGGCAGGCCCCCCGTGCCATGGCACCGCAGGCTGCGGCGCCGCTCCCGGCAGTCTTCCACAGCGGCCTCGTGGGTCGGCAGCCGCACGCAACCGGCCGCTGGGCGGACAGCGCGGGTCGCTGGGCAAACTGCGCCGACCGTTCGGCGGACGGTGCCGACCGTTCGGCGGACGGCTCCGACCGTTCGGCGGACCGCGCCGACCGTTCGGCGACATGCACCGGCCGCCCGGCGATCTCTGCCGCCGCGCGCCTTGTCCGGTGCAACCGGTTTCACCAAGATCCTCTTTGGCAGGACCGTGGCCGCACGGTCTCTCGAGGGGGCCGGACGGGCGCGACCTGTGAGGTGCTGCGTCGTATCGAGCCCGTCCGGGGGACCGGCGGGAAGGAGGCCCAAGACATGGCAACCACCTTCGAAGCGGCCAAGCCCGTGCAGCAGATGGAGATCGTCGGCGCCCCGACCGCCGCCGATCCCGCGCCGCTCGGACTGGCCGCCTTCGCGCTCACCACGTTCCTCCTCTCCGCGCACAACGCGGGGTGGACAAAGGGGACCGGCCTCGACTGGCTGGGCTACGCCGTCGCCTACGGCGGAGCCTGCCAGCTGCTCGCCGGCATGTGGGAGTTCAAGAACCGCAACGTCTTCGGCTGCACGGCGTTCTCGACGTACGGCGGCTTCTGGATCGGCCTCGGCCTGTGGGTCCTCTTGGCCGCGCCCCACGCGACCGGGCACATGGCCACAAACGACCTGGGGTGGATCCTGCTCGCCTTCTTCATCTTCAACACCTACATGCTCTTGTGGAGCATGTTCGTGAACAAGGCCGTCCTGGCCGTGTTCTTCACGTTGGAGATCACCGAGCTGCTGCTCTTCATCGGGAACTTCGCGCACACAACGAACCTGGTGAAGGCCGGTGGGATCGTGGGCGTGATCACCGCGGCGTGCGCGTGGTACACGTCGGCCGCAGGGGTCGTGAACGGCATGGCCGGACGCCACATCTTGTTCGTCGGCAAGCCGATGAGCTTCCCGCAGGCTCGGGCGAGCCTGAGCTGAGCGGCGTGCGCCGGTGCCGCCGGGCGGTGCCGCCTCGCGCGCAGGCGCGGCGCGGCCCGCTCGGCGGCGGGCGCACCCGATTGCACAACCTCGTGTTGCAGGAGCAGGATGGAGGGAGCCGGCGCGTGCCACGTGCCGGGCACCGACGGTCGGACCCTTGGTCGTGACCACCTGGAGGTGAAGATGACGCCAGAGACCACAAAGGCCGCTGAGGCCGCCGAGGCCGAGGACCTGCAAGTCAGCGAGGCCCAGATCGCGGTTCACTGGAAGGAGGAGAACTTCTACTACCCGCCGCCCAAGTTCATCGGGCAGGCGAACGCGTCGGACCCATCGATCCGTGACCGCTTCAGCGAGGACAAGTTCCCCGAATGCTTCAAGGAGTACGCGGACCTCCTCACATGGGACGAGTACTGGCACACCACGCTCGACACCTCGAACCCGCCGTTCTGGCGCTGGTTCGTCGGCGGGAAGCTGAACGCCTCGTTCAACTGCGTCGACCGCCACGAGCGCACCCGGCCGAACCACGCGGCGCTCATCTTCGTCCCCGAGCTCGAGGAGGAAGAGACCCAGGTGATCACCTACCGCGAGCTCTACCGGCGGGTCAACGAGACCGCCGCGATGCTCTCGGAGTACTGCGGGCTGAAGGCCGGCGACCGGGTCACGCTCCACATGCCGATGGTCCCCGAGCTCCCGATCGTGATGCTCGCCTGCGCCCGTCTCGGCGTGATCCACTCCCAGGTCTTCGCCGGGTTCAGCGGCGCGGCCTGCGGCGGGCGGATCGCGGACTCCCAGAGCCGCTTTCTCATCACGATGGACGGCTACTACCGCAGCGGCACCCTCCTCGACCACAAGGAGAAGGCCGACGAGGCCGTCGAGCGGGCCAAGGAGGAGGGCCAGGAGGTCGACAAGGTCCTCGTGTACCGGCGCCACGCCGGCCAGTACGCCTCGAAGTCCCCGATGGTGGAGGGGCGGGACGTCTTCGTCGACGAGATCATGCCCCAGTACAAGGGCAAGCTCGTCGACCCGGTCTCGATGCCCGCCGAGGCGCCCCTGTTCATCATGTACTCCTCGGGCACCACCGGCCGCCCGAAGGGCTGCCAGCACTCGATCGGCGGCTACCTGGCGTACGTGACGGGGACCTCGAAGTACTACCAGGACATCCACCCCGACGACACCTACTGGTGCGCGGCGGACATCGGCTGGATCACCGGCCACTCCTACATCGTCTACGGCCCGCTGTCGCTCGGGACGACGAGCGTGATGTACGAGGGTGTGCCGACCTACCCCGACGCCGGCCGCGCGTGGCGGATCGCCGAGCGCCTCGGCGTCAACATCTTCCACACCGCGCCGACCACGATCCGCATGCTCAGAAAGGTCGGCCCGACAGAGCCGAAGAAGTACAACTACCACTTCAAGCACATGACGACGGTTGGCGAGCCCATCGAGCCGGACGTCTGGCGCTGGTACTACGAGGTGGTCGGCAAGGGCGAGGCGGTGATCGTCGACACCTGGTGGCAGACCGAGAACGGTGGGTTCCTCTGCTCGACCCTGCCCGGGCTCGAGCCGATGAAGCCGGGGAGTGCGGGCCCGGGCGTGCTCGGGATCTACCCCGTGATCTACGACGAGAACGGCGAGGAGGTGCCGAAGGGCTCGGGCCGGGCGGGGAACATCTGCATCCGCAACCCCTGGCCCGGGATCTTCCAGACGATCTGGGGGGACCCCGACCGCTTCGTGGCGACCTACTACGCGAAGTACAACAAGGACCCGAAGAGCACGGACTGGCGCGACTGGCCGTACTTCGCCAACGACGGCGCCACCCAGGCTCCCGACGGCTACTTCCGGATCCTCGGGCGTGTCGACGACGTCATCAACGTCGCGGGCCACCGCCTGGGCACCAAGGAGCTCGAGTCCGCGAGCCTGCTCGTCGAGGAGGTGGCCGAAGCGGCCGCGGTGCCCGTCGTCGACGAGCTGCGGGGCCGGGCGGTCGAGATGTACATCTCGCTCAAGCCCGGCGTGGCCGCCGGCGCCGACGTCGAGGAGAAGGTCGCCAAGGTGATCGAGACCGAGATCGGCAAGGTCGCCCGTCCGAAGAGCGTGTGGATCGTCCCGGACATGCCCAAGACCCGTTCGGGCAAGATCATGCGCCGGGTCATCGCCGGCATCTCCAATTTCACCGACGTCGGCGACATCACCACGCTCGCCAACCCCGAGGTGGTCGAGGAGATCCGGGCCCACGTCCAGGAGGTGAAGCAGGCACGCGGAGAGGTCCCCAAGGAGCTCTCCGAGAAGGAGGCCGAAGAGATCAAGGCGTTCGGTCAGGCGGAGTAGGGGCCGGCCGCCCACGCGCGGGGTCCGGGTGCCGCCAGGGAGCCCGGGCTCCGCATAACATCGTCGCCGTGGCGTTCGCCCTTGCGGGTCCGGCGGCAGGAAGGGTGCGTGTCGGGTGACCCCGGGTGACTGGCTGACCGTCTTCGGCGTCCTCGCCTTGATGTCGCTCGTGCCTGTCGTGTGGGCGATCGTCGACGTCGCGCGCCGGCCCGCCTGGCAGTTCTCCCCGGGCCGCAAGGTCATGTGGGGCGTCTCCCTCGGGATCGGTTGGCTGATCCTGTGGCCGGTCGCCCTGATCTCCTCGGTCGTGTACCTCACGGTCCTGCGCCGGCGGTTCCCGCCGTCCTCGGTAGGCCCGCCCGGCGGGCCCCGGCTGCCCCCCACCCGCGGCGGCTACGGCCCCGGCCAGTACGGGGGCCCGGGCCAGTACGGGGGCGGGAGCCCGGCGCCGGGCGCGCCGCGCGCGCCGGGTCCCTACCCCGGCACCGGCCCCTCCGGCGGGTACGGCTACCCGCCCGAGCCCGTCGCGCCGCCCCAGCCGCTCCCCCCGGCAGGCTGGTACCCCGATCCCGCCGGGAGCGGCAAGGAGCGCTGGTGGGACGGGAAGGGGTGGTCCGACCACCTCCGCTGAGCGTGGCGACCGCTGCGTTTCGCGGCCTGTCAGCAGCCCTCGTCCAAGAATCCGCCGGGCAGCGACGACGGGCGGACCCGCTCGTGGATCTCGTAGCCGGACCACCAGCGTGTCGCGTCGTGGGGGACCGGCAGGCCGAGCGCCTTTCGCTCGCTGAGCGCGTCCCGCACCACCCGCTTCAGCCGGGTGAGCGCGGCGAGGTCGCCCGCCTGGGTGCGCTGCGCGGACCAGAGCTCCTCTTCGCGGTGCCACGCCTGGGCACGAGCGACCACGATCGCGTCGGTGGCCTCCGCGGCCCGCTGCCTCGCGGCGGCGCCGATCCCGGCGGAGGTGTCCGCCGCGCGCATCCAGCCGTAGTCCATGTTGACGAGCATCAGCCCGCGGGCGACCTCAAACGGCCCGACCACGTCGACGACCGGGTCGATCACGACGACCTCGGTCCCTTCGGGCAGCCGCGGGGTCAGGTTGGCGCGCTGGCGCTCCGCGAACGAGATCGCCCCGACCGCGCGCAGGAGCACAGCGGGCGCGCTCGCCTGCGCGTAGTCGAACTGGTCCGGCGGCGGATCGAGCGGCACCGCGAGCACCGCGTAGATCCGCCTCGCGCCGACGGCCGCGGCCGCCGCGACGGGGATGTTGTCGATGATGCCTCCGTCCACGTAGGCGTCGCCGGCGAGGGGACGTGGGGGGAAGACCATCGGCACGCTCGCTGAGGCGATCACCCCGTCGATGACGTCGACAGGGCCGGCTGCCGCGCCTGCAAGGGGCGTCAGCGCGTCCCCTGCGACGATCGTGCCGTCCTGGGTGACGTAGCGGAGCGCGCCGGCGCCGAGCGCGACCACCGACAGCCGGAGCTCGAGGCCCGGCCGGGCGATGAGCGAGGGGTCCACCGGCGCGATGCCTCGCCCTCCGTTTCGCAGTCGCTCTGCCAATGGATCGAGCGTGAGGAGCGAGCCCGTGCGGCCCTGCATCCGCCGCCGCGCCTTGCCGAGGCTCGGCAGGGCTCGCAGGACCTGGCCCGCGAGGCGCAGCGAGCGCCCGTGCGACGAGCGGGCGTCGCGGCGCGCCGCCTCGGGCATGCCGGGGAGAGGCGGGCGGGTGCTCTCCACGACCCAGTAGTCGATGGCGCGTCCGAAGAGCGTCCCCTCGAGCGCCGCGACCCACGGCTGCTTGCCGAAGAGGAGGTCCGCCTTGGTCATCGCGAGCAGGTCGTCGCGCAGCTCCCGGGTGCGCTCGACGAGCTCCGCGCGGCCGCGCGCCTGGGCGAGCACGGCTGCGCAGATCGCTCCGGCGGAGGTCGCCGTGATCACGTCGGGGACGACGCCCTCCTCCTCGACGAGGTAGGAGACCGCACCCGCTTCGAAGGCCCCCTTCGCCCCGCCGCCCGCGAGCACGAAGGCGGTCTTGGCCGAGGTCTCCACGAACGGCCATTCTTGCCCGAGGACGACGGACCAGGGCAAGTCGCAGAGCCCGTGCCCCTGGGCCGCCTTTGCTTTGGAGGTGCCAGCGCCCGGGCTGCTCAGGACGCCTCGGATGGCCCCGAGGAGGCAGAGGAAATGCCGCTGCGGTCGGGGGGGAACGCCTCGAAGGGCGAAAGGACGGTGCCGGCCGTGAGGTGCTCGGCGATCGCCTCGGCGCTGATCGGCGCGAGCAGCAGGCCGTTGCGGTAGTGGCCCGTCGCGACGAGGAGCCCCGGCACTCGGGTCGCCCCAACGAACGGTGCGCCGTCCGGGGATCCCGGCCGCAGCCCCGCGAGGCACTCCACGTACTCCCAGTCGTCGGCCGAGGGGACGAGCAGGCGCGCGTCGTCGAGGAGCGAACGCAGCGCGCCCGCCTGCACGGTCGTGTCGAACCCGCGCTCTTCGACGGTCGCGCCGACCACGACGGAGCCGTCCGCGCGCGCGACCAGATAGCGGTGCCGTCCGTAGACGTAGCCGCTCACGACATGGGAGAACACCTGGCGGCCCCCGGCCGCGCGGAGCCGCACCACGTGCCCCTTCACCGGGCGCACCGCCGGGAGCACCCCGGCGGGCACCCCGCCGATCTGGGGCGTCCAGGCGCCCGCGGCGAGGACCGCCCAACGTCCCCGGACGACGTCGCCGCGCGCGGTGGCGACGCCCGCAACGGCGCCGTGCGCGTCGAGCTCGAGCGCGGCGGCCCGCTCGGCGATCGTCTGCACCCCGGCGCCCGCGCAGGCCTCGACGAGCGCCGTCATGAGGGCCCGGTTGTCGACCTGGTGATCTCCGGGCACGAGCACGCCGCTGTCGAGCGCGGGGGAGAGGAGGTCCACGACCGAGCGGCACTCGCTCGCCGACAGCGCGCTGGCCTCGCGACCGAGCGCTCGGTGCGCGGCGAGCAGTCCCTCGAGCGCCTCGCGGTCCGAGGCACAGAGCGCGACGGCGACGGCGCCGCAGGCCTGGAAGCCGGTGGCGAGCCCCGTCGCGGCCTCCAGGCGCGCCGCGAAGGCCGGCCAGCGATCGGCAGCGGCGCAGAAAAGGCGCGCGAGCGTCGGCCGCTCCGAGCTCGTCTCGGAGACCGGCGCCAGGATCCCGGCCGCGACCCAGCCAGCGCCACGGCCCGGGGCGGGGTCGACCAGGGCGATCGAGAGCCCCCGGCGGGCGGCCTCCCAGGCGGCGGAGAGCCCGATGACGCCCCCGCCCACGACGACGACGTCAGCCGTTCCTGCCACCGGCCGATGCTACGTCGGGCACCGGGAGTCGGCTACGATGCGGGCAGCTCCAGGGCCAACGTCGTCCCCGGGCGCCTGTACCAGTTCGACCGGCACCGCCCGCCGCGGTGCCCCGAGCAGAGCGAGGGACGACGCAGTGGACCCACTGACGGCACCCGCCGCCAGCGACGGCGCACACCCGTCGGGCGCCAGCGACGGCGCACACCCAGCCGGCGCCGCGCGCCCGGGCCTCTACGACCCGCGCTTCGAGCACGACGCGTGCGGCATCGGGATGGTCGCACGCCTGTCGGGTGAGCCCGGCCACGACATCGTGCAACGGGCCCTCACCGTGCTCGAGCGGCTCGCGCACCGGGGAGCGACCGGGGCCGAGGAGGACTCCGGCGACGGGTCGGGCATCCTCGTCCAGGTCCCCCACCGGTTCCTCGACCACGCGGCGCGGCTCGACGGCGTGGCCCTGCCGGCGGCCGGCGCCTACGCGGTCGGTTGCGTCTTCCTCCCCCGCGACGCCACGCACGCGGCGAGCGCGCGCCGAAGGCTCGAGGAGATCGCCGTCGAGGAGGGCATGGCCGTCTCGTGGTGGCGCGAGGTCCCGGTCGACGCGTCGTGCCTCGGCGACGCGGCGCGCCGCTCCATGCCCCGGATCGAGCAGGTCGTGGTGGTCCCCTCGCCCGACGGGCCGTGGGCCGCCGCGCGCGAGGTGGCGACCGCCGGCGCGGCGGACCCGATCGTCGTGGACCGCCTCGCCTACGTCGTGCGCAAGCGCGCCGAGCACGCGGTCGACGGCCTGTACCTGCCGTCGCTCTCCTCGCGCACGCTCGTCTACAAGGGGATGCTCACCTCGCACCAGCTGCGGCGCTTCTACCCCGACCTGTCGGACTCGGCCCTCGAGAGCGCGCTCGCGCTCGTGCATTCGCGCTTCTCCACCAACACGTTCCCGAGCTGGCCGCTCGCGCACCCGTACCGGTTCCTCGCGCACAATGGCGAGATCAACACCTTGCAGGGGAACCGCAACTGGATGCAAGCACGCGAGTCGCTCCTCGCCACGGCGAACCTCCCGGGCGACCTCGAGCGGCTCTTCCCGATCTGCACGCCCGGCGTGAGCGACTCCGCGACGTTCGACGAGGTGCTCGAGCTCCTCCACCTCGCGGGCCGGCCGCTCCCGCACGCGGTGCTCATGATGATCCCAGAGGCCTGGGAGCACCACGAGGCGATGGACCCCGCTCGCCGCGCCTTCTACGCCTACCACGCGGCGCGCATGGAGCCCTGGGACGGCCCCGCCGCGGTCGTCTTCACCGACGGCACGATCGTCGGTGCGGTCCTCGATCGCAACGGCCTGCGGCCCGCGCGCTACTGGGTCACCGACGACGGCCTCGTCGTCCTGTCGAGCGAGGTCGGCGTGCTCGACGTCGATCCTGCAGCCGTCGTGCACAAGGGCCGTCTCCAGCCCGGCAGGATGTTCCTCGTCGACACCAAGGAGCAGCGGATCGTCGAGGACGAGGAGATCAAGGCGCGCCTCGCGGCCGAACACCCCTACGCCGAGCACCTGGCCCAGGACCAGGTGCACCTCGACGCGCTCCCCGAGCGGCCGATGCTCACCCCGCAGCACGCGAGCGTCCTCGCCCACCAACGCCTGTTCGGCTACACCGCAGAGGACCTGCGCGCCGTCCTCGCGCCGATGGCGCTGACCGGCGAGGAGCCCGTCGGCTCGATGGGGTCGGACACCCCGATCGCGGTGCTCTCCGAGCGCCCGCGCCTCGTGTACGACTACTTCACCCAGCTCTTCGCCCAGGTGACCAACCCGCCGCTCGACGCGATCAGAGAGGAGCTGGTCACCTCGCTCGGGGCGACGATCGGCCCGGAGGGCAACCTGCTCGACGCGAGGCCCGGGCAGTGCCGCCAGATCCTCGTGCCCCAGCCCGTCATCGACCGCGGCGACCTCGCGAAGCTCATGTACGTCAACGAGCACGGCGAGACCCCCGGCTTCGCGGCGTTCACGATCGACGCGCTCTTCCCCGTCGCCGGCGGGGGAGAGGCGCTGCGCGCCGCCCTCGACGACGTGCGACGGCAGGTCGCCGCGGCGATCGCGACAGGCGCGAACCTCGTCGTGCTCTCCGACCGCCACTCGACCGCCGAGCTCGCGCCCGTGCCGTCACTGCTCGCGACCGCGGCCGTCCACCACCACCTCGTGCGGGAACGCACGCGCGCCAAGGTCGGCCTCGTCGTCGAGACCGGGGACGCGCGCGAGGTGCACCACGTTGCGCTCCTCATCGGCTACGGCGCGGCCGCGGTCAACCCGTACCTCGCGCTCGACTCGATCGACGACATGATCGCCGGCGGCCAGCTCCAGGGGATCTCCGCGCGCCAGGCGCGCCGGCACTACTTGAAGGCGCTCTGCAAGGGCGTCTTGAAGGTGATGTCCAAGATGGGCATCTCCACGATCGCCTCGTACACGGGAGCTCAGGTCTTCGAGGCGGTGGGGCTCGACCGCGCCGTCGTCGACGAGTACTTCACCGGCACCCCGAGCAGGATCGGCGGCGTCGGCCTCGACGTGCTCAGCGCCGAGGTCGCGGCGCGCCACGCGGCCGCGCACACCGCACGTCCCTCCTCGCGCGCGCACCGGGAGCTCGAGGTCGGCGGCGAGTACCAGTGGCGGCGCGAAGGGCCCCTCCACCTGTTCAACCCGCGCACGGTGTTCAAGCTCCAGCACGCGACGCGCGCCCGCCGCTACGACATCTTCAAGGAGTACACCCGCGCGGTGGACGACCAGTCGTCGCGCCTCGCGACGTTGCGCGGCCTGCTCGAGCTGCGACCCGGGCCGCGCGGGCCCGTGCCCCTCGACGAGGTGGAGCCGGCGAGCGAGATCGTGAAGCGCTTCTCCACCGGCGCGATGTCCTACGGCTCCATCTCCGCGGAGGCGCACGAGACGCTCGCCATCGCGATGAACCGGCTCGGTGCCAGGTCCAACACCGGCGAGGGAGGGGAGGACCCCCAGCGCTTCGTGCCCGACCCCAACGGCGACAGCCGGCGGAGCGCCGTCAAGCAGGTCGCGTCCGGGAGGTTCGGCGTGACCAGCGAGTACCTGGTGAACGCGGACGACCTCCAGATCAAGATCGCCCAGGGGGCGAAGCCCGGAGAGGGTGGACAGCTCCCGGGCCACAAGGTCTCCGCGTGGATCGCGCGCACCCGGCACTCGACCCCCGGCGTCGGGCTCATCTCGCCGCCTCCGCACCACGACATCTACTCGATCGAGGACCTCGCGCAGCTCATCTGCGACCTCAAGTCCGCCAACCCCCTCGCCCGGGTGCACGTGAAGCTCGTCGCCGAGGTCGGGGTCGGCACGGTGGCCGCTGGCGTCGCCAAGGCCCGCGCCGACGTCGTCCTCGTCTCGGGCCACGACGGAGGGACCGGCGCGGCGCCGCTCACCTCGCTCAAGCACGCAGGCATCCCCTGGGAGCTGGGCCTCGCCGAGACCCAGCAGACGCTCGTGGCCAACGGGCTGCGCGACCGGATCGTGGTCCAGGTCGACGGTCAGCTGAAGACCGGGCGCGACGTGGTGGTCGCAGCCCTCCTCGGGGCCGAGGAGTTCGGGTTCGCGACCGCCCCGCTCGTCGTGTCGGGCTGCGTGATGATGCGCGTCTGCCACCTCGACACCTGCCCGGTGGGCATCGCGACGCAGAACCCCGAGCTGCGCAAGCGCTTCACCGGCACCCCCGAACTGGTCATCACCTTCTTCGAGTACCTGGCCGAGGAGGTCCGCGAGCACCTCGCGGCCCTGGGGTGCCGCTCGCTCGACGAGGCGGTCGGGCGCGTCGACCTGCTCGACGTGCGCCGCGCGGTCGGCCACTGGAAGGCGAAGGGCGTCGACCTCTCGGCCGTGCTGGCGGAGCCGGCGGCGCCGGTGCCGGGCGCGCCGGCGTCGTGGACGGGCGGAGGCGCGGGTGCGGGTACGGCGCCGGCCTCGGCCCGCCGGCGGGTGCGGCCCCAGGACCACGGGCTCGAGCGGATGCTCGACCAGCGGCTCCTTTCGGCGTGCCGCCACGCGATCGAGACCGCCACGCCCGTCTCCCTCGCGTTCTCCGTGTCGAACCGCGACCGGAGCGTCGGGACGATGCTCGGCTCGGAGGTGACCAGGCGCCACGGCGGGGCGGGCCTCCCCGACGACACGATCCAGATCGAGCTCACCGGCTCTGCGGGGCAGAGCTTTGGTGCGTTCGTCCCGCGCGGGGTGACCCTGCGGCTCGCAGGCGACGCCAACGACTACTTCGGCAAGGGCCTCTCGGGCGGTCGGCTGGTGCTGCGCCCGCCCTCAGGGTCGCGCTTTTTGGCCGAGAAGGAGGTCATCGCGGGCAACGTGATCCTCTACGGCGCGACGGCGGGCGAGGCGTTCATCCGGGGGCAGGTCGGCGAGCGCTTCTGCGTGCGCAACTCGGGCGCCCTCGCTCTCGTCGAGGGCGTCGGCGACCACGGCTGCGAGTACATGACCGGCGGGCGCGTGGTCGTCCTCGGGCCGACCGGGCGCAACTTCGCGGCGGGCATGTCCGGCGGGATCGCCTTCGTCCACGACCCGGAGCGGACCTTCGCAACGCGCGTCAACCACGCGCTCGTGGCGCTCGAGCAGGTCGACGAGGACGACGAGCTGTGGCTGCGCGACGTCATCGGCCGCCACCTGGAGGAGACCGGCTCCGCGGTCGCGAAGCGCCTTCTTCGGACATGGCCGCGGGGAGCCGGCGACATCGTGAAGGTGATGCCTCGCGACGAGCGCCGGGTGCTCGAGGCGACGCGGCGCGCGCGGGACGAGGGCCGTTCGCTCGACGAGGCCGTGATGGCGGCAGCCCGTGGGTGAGTGCCGTGGGTGAGTGCCGTGGGTGAGTGCCGTGGGTGACCCGACCGGCTTCATGGCGCACGGAAGGGAGCTGCCCCGAAGGCGGCCCGTGCCCGTGCGCCTGCGCGACTGGCGCGAGGTGTACGAGCCGTTCGACGAGGGGTCCGTTCGTACCCAGGCGTCGCGCTGCATGGACTGCGGGATCCCGTTCTGCCACGACGGCTGCCCGCTCGGGAACCTCGTCCCCGAGTGGAACGACCTCACCTATCGCGACGACTGGCACGGCGCGAGCGAGCGCCTCCACGCGACGAACAACTTCCCCGAGGTGACCGGCCGGCTGTGCCCCGCGCCCTGCGAGGCGGCGTGCGTGCTCGGCATCTCCCAGGACCCCGTCGCGATCGAGCGCATCGAGCTCGAGATCGCAGAGCGTGCGTGGGCCGAAGGGTGGGTGGTGCCGCACTCTGCCCGCGCACGTGCGTCCACGCGCGTCGCGGTGGTGGGCTCGGGGCCCGCGGGGCTCGCGTGCGCGCAGCAGCTCGCCCGCGCGGGCCACGCCGTGACCGTCTACGAGCGTGCGGAGCGGCCGGGCGGGCTCCTTCGCTACGGGATCCCCGAGTTCAAGATGGAAAAGCGCGTCCTCGACCGCCGGCTCGACCAGCTGCGAGCCGAGGGGGTGGAGCTCGTCTGCTCGACGTCGGTCGGCGCGTGGCGCGACGGCGGCGACGCCGCTGCTCGTGCGAGCGCGCCCGAGCGCGCCGCCGCTGCTCGTGCGAGCGCGCCCGACGTCCGGGTGGTCCCCGCACGCCAGCTCCTCGAGGACCACGACGCGCTCGTGCTCGCGACCGGCGCCGCGGTGCCGAGGGACCTCGCCGTCCCGGGGCGAGAGCTCGCCGGCGTCCACTTCGCCCTCGAGTACCTGAAGCCCGCCAACCTGGTCCAGGAAGGCGCGCTCGGCGCATCCCCGGTGGACGCCCGCGGGAAGCACGTCGTGATCGTCGGCGGCGGCGACACCGGCGCGGACTGCCTCGGGACCGCGCACCGCCAGGGCGCGGCGTCGGTGGTCCAGCTCGAGATCCTCCCCGAGCCTCCCAGGGAGCGGGGCGCCGAGCACCCCTGGCCACTCTGGCCGGTCATCCTCCGGACGTCCGCCGCGCACGAGGAGGGCGGCGCCCGCCGCTGGTCGGTGACCCCGACCGAGCTGCTCGGCGACGGCACTGGGGCTGTCGCGGCCCTGCGCTGCCAGGAGGTCCTGCTCGTCGAAGACGGCGGGCGCACCGTGTTCGAGCCGGTGCCGGGGAGCGAGCTGGAGCTTCCCTGCGACCTGGTCCTGCTCGCGATGGGGTTTGTGGGGCCCGAGCCCCACGGCGCCGTCGGTGAGCTGGGCCTCGAGCTCACCGCGCGCGCCACGGTGGCCGTCGGCCCCGACTGGTCGACCGGCGTCGAAGGGGTGTTCGCCTGCGGTGACGCCGCACGGGGCCAGAGCCTCGTCGTCTGGGCGATCGCCGAGGGCAGGTCCGCGGCTGCCTCCGTCGACCGGTGGCTCACCGGCGCGAGCGACCTCCCGGCGCCGATCGCCCCGGGCCAGGCGGCGATGCGCTGACAGCCCAATGACAGCGGCAAGCAGCGCTCGCCCGGTGCCGAGGTGCCCGATGCGCGCCGCGCGCCATGGCGACGCACGGACGGGCGCATACGCTTAGGGGCTATGGCGGGCTCGGCCCCAAACGAGGAGGGGCTGCGCGCCCTCGGCCGGACGATCGACGAGGCACCCCGACGCGGTCGCGCCGGCCCTGCCCATGCCCGGCGCGACCGCTGGGTCGCCGGCACGAGCCCAGGCGGTGGCGGCGGGGGGACCAACGGCGGCGGCCCCGGCGGGGGAGGCGGCGGGCGCGGCAAGCCGCAGCGGCCGCACAAGCGCCGCTGGGTGAAGCGAACGCTCCTCATCACCTTGGCCGTCCTCGTCATCGCCGTCGGCGCGGCAGCCGGCTACGGCTGGTACCTCAACCACAAGATCCACCGGATCATCGTGCAGGGCCTGACCACAGGTGCCACCACCGGGAAGGACGCCAACACCGAGAACATCCTCATGGTGGGCTCGACGACGCGCTGCGGGCTCGCGCACCAGACAGCCGCCTACGGCCTGTGCACACAGGGCGTGACCGGGGTGAACAGCGACGTGATCATGATCCTGCACCTCGACCCGGCCACGAAGTCGGTGTCGATCCTCTCGCTCCCCCGCGACCTGTTCATCCCCAACGCCCGCTCGACAGGCGCGTACAAGATCGACGCCGCGCTCGCCCAGGGGCCGAGCCAGCTCGTCAACGCGATCGAGGAGGACTTCGCCATCCCGATCCAGCACTACGTGGAGCTCAACTTCGACACGTTCGCGGCCATCGTCACACAGCTCGGCGGCATCACAATGGAGTTCCCCGACCCGATCTTCGACCGGTACTCGGGCCTGCGTGTCCTCACGCCCGGCTGCCACCATCTCAACGGCGTGCAGGCCCTCCAGGTCGTCCGGGCCCGTCACCTCCAGTACTGGGTGCCCGGTCAGCCGCGCACATATCCCTACACATGGCCCCAGGAAGCCGAGAGCGACCTCGCGAGGATCACCCGGGACCACACGTTCTTGAAGGTGCTCGCGAGCAAGATGGCCAAGACCGGCCTGGGGAACCCGGCCCACGACATCTCGCTCATCGACGCGCTGGCCCCGCACCTCACCGTCGACAGCGGGTTCAACGCGAGCGACATGGTGCACCTGGTGCTCACATTCCACTCGGTCAACGTCAACCAGGCGCCGACCATGACGCTCCCGGTCATCGTCGACACGTTCGGCACATACCTGTACCAGGGGGGTCACTTCGGCGACGTCGAGTTCCCCTCCAACCCGGTCGACCACTCGACGATCGACTCGTTCCTCGGGCTGGGGGCCGCCGACAACACCATGACCGGCGAGCCGTTGCCCAAGGCGAAGACAGTGACCGTCTCGGTGCTGAACGGCACCGGGGTCACAGGCCAGGCGACACAGACGGCGACCGCGCTGGGCAACCTCGGCTTCCACACGGTGGGCACCGGCAACGCGACACCGGTCGGGCAGTACTCAGAGACGACGGTGAGCTACGCACACCGGACCCCGGCGGACATCGCTGCGGCACAGCTCGTCGCCGACTCGCTCTCGGGTGCGGTCATCCTCGAGTACGGCCCGACCGCCGACGGCGCGCAGGTGACGGTCACGACCGGGAGCGACTTCAGCGTCAACTCCTCGCTCCCGAGCGACACGACCCCCTCGGCGCCGACCTCCACCACGCCGACGACCACGACCCCGCCGCCCAAGACATCGGGCAACGTGACATACGGCGCGACAGTCGCCTCGCGCTCGACCTCGCCGACATCGGGCTTCACCGGGACGTTCCCCGCCGTCACGCCCCTCACCAGCTACGACCCGAGGGCGTGCCCGCCGGGGGTCGTGGGGAACCCCGGCAACTGGTGAGCCGGTAACGGCGCGCGCGTCGCGAAGAGTGCAGGATCGGCCGCCACCGGCTGGACGAGCGGCTCCACGCCCGCCTGCCGACCAGCTCGCCGCGCAGATGGCACGATGAGACCCCATGCAGCCACGGTCAGAGCGTTCGACGTCAGATCCTTGGTCCTCCACGACGTCGAGGACTGGCAGCAAGTCTTCGCCGAGCTCCGCAGGTCACCGAGCGCTGGCACAAAGGCTCGGCGGAGTTCGACGTCACCTTCCACCGGCGACCACTCACCGCGATGACCCCTGCCATCTGCGCGATGTCCGGACCCCGCGGTGTTCGTCGAAAAGGACGGTGACGGCTACAGGTCGAGGACGTGACGGAGACCTCGCCCCACCTCGTCCAAGACGGACGGCGGCGCGGTCCCGGCGCGATCGGTGAGGTCGGTCTTGTCCACGGTGACCAGAGCGGTCACGTTGACGACGGAGTCTCGGGGCAGGCCGGTCACGGTCGCCGGCATGAACACGTTGCCGGGAATGGTGGCCAGGGCCGTGTTGGACGTGATGATCGCGACGAGCACCGTGGCCAAGCGACTCGCGTTGTAAGTGTCGGCGGAGATGACGAGCACCGGGCGCCGCTTGGCCGGCCGTGAGCCGACTGGCGCTCCGAGATCGGCCCAGTAGATGCCGCCTCGCTCGATCACCACTCGCCGGTCGTGGCGGCAAGCACGCGATGACCGGCGGCGACGGCGTCGGCGGCCGAGTCGTCGCGCTGGCTGAAGGAAGCCACGGCGAGATCGATCTGGCGGGTCACCGACTCTGCGTCCAGTTCGTCGAGGTAGCGCGCCGCGGCCCGGGAGAAGAGCTCCGAGCGGCTCATGCCGAGCTCTCGTGCTCGCTTGGACACCCGCTCATACGTATCGTCAGGGACCGAGATCGCCGTCTTCACCTCCTCAGTATAACCCGGTATGACTGGCGGGTCGGCGTTCAGCCCACATCGATGCCTGCGTTGTCGAGCAACGTGATGGCCTCGGATTCCCCTTGGTGCGCCTTCAGGTCCCGGTGCGAGTTCCGACGGCCGGGCGGCGCCCATCGGCGTGGGCCATGTGGCGAGGCCGTCGATCTGGACGTCGGTCCCGGTGTGGGGGGCGTCGACCACCTCGTCGTCGCCCAGGTAGATGCCGACGTGTCGTCCACTGCGCTGTGGAGGTGCGCGGGATGTGGATGCCGGCCGCGGCGTAGGCGGCCTGGGTGAGCCCGGAGCAGTCGAAGCCCACCCCTGGTGTCTTGCCGCCCCAGACGTAGGGGGTGCCGATCTGGTCGAGCGCGTAGCTGATGGCGATGGCGGCAGCCGTCGTAGATGCCCCGGCGACGGCCGACGTGAAGGACAGGTCACCGGAGCTTGGAAGGTGCTAGCCGTCCTCGAGCGAGCGCCTTGCGTCGGCGCTCCGGATCACCAGACGGTGGTGGGCAGGAGGGGGGAGCCGTCTGAACCCGTGGCGCTCGTAGAATCCCAGCACGTCGTCGCCGATCGCGTCGACGACGACGTAGCGCCCGCCGGCGACTTCCACCGCTGCCGCCGCTCTCGTGACGGCGTCGACCAAGAGCTGCGAACCGAGATGCCGGCCGCCGCCCTGCAGCTGGCTGTGGAGGGCGAGCTTTCCGATGAGGATGGCCGGGATCCTGTCGGGGTCGCCGTGTGCCAGCGACTTCGGCAGA
>DAHWOV010000090.1:0-10222 GCA_027339205.1 Acidimicrobiaceae bacterium
CGAGAGGCGAGCCGGATCGAACTCTGCGAGCTCACGGCGAAGCACCCCGATCGCCTCGAGGAGGCGGGTCGGCGCAACCGCTCCGGGGTCGTGGTCTCCCATGAGCACACGATGCCATGAGGGTGTATCACGCCTTGCGCGAGGAGCCTCCCGGCCCCGGTCACCCGGAGCGCTGGAGGGAGACGTGCGTGCCCGGCGCCACGACGACCGAGACGCCGCCGGCAGCCGAGTTCAGCGGTTCTGCGGGAAGCCCAGGTCGATCGCGCTCGTCGAGGGGTCGGGCCAGCGCTCGGTGATCACCTTAGCGCGGGTGTAGAAGTTGATGCTCTCGGGGCCGTAGATGTGGGTATCGCCGAAGAGCGACGCCTTCCACCCACCAAACGAGAAGTAGCCGACCGGAACCGGGATCGGCACGTTGACGCCGACCATCCCTGCCTCCACCTCCTCCTGGAAGCGGCGGGCGGCGCCCCCGTCACGGGTGAAGATCGCCGCGCCGTTGCCCCACGGGTTGGAGTTGACGAGCGACATCGCCTGGTCGAAGTCGCCGGCACGCACGACCGAGAGCACAGGTCCGAAGATCTCGTCCCGGTAGCAGTCCATCTCCGGGGTGACCTCGTCGATGAGCGACGCGCCGAGGAAGAACCCGTCCTCGCCGTAGCGGGGGTGGTCCCGGCCGTCGACGACCACTTTGGCTCCCTGCGCCGAGGCGGACTCCAGGTACGACGCGACCCGGTCGCGGTGCTCCTTCGTGACGAGCGGGCCCATCTCGGACTCCTCGTCGAGGCCCGAGCCGATACGCAGCTTCGGGAGCCTCTCTGCGATCGCCTGGATGAGCGGCTCGGCCACACGTCCTACCGGCACCACGACCGACACCGCCATGCACCGTTCCCCTGCCGAGCCGTAGGCCGCGGAGACCGCCGCGTCAGCGGCCATCTCGACATCGGCATCCGGGAGCACGACCATGTGGTTCTTCGCTCCCGCGAGGGCCTGGACGCGCTTGCCGCGGCGCGCGGCCTCCTCGTAGATGTAGCGCGCGATCGGCGTCGATCCCACAAACGACACAGCCTGGACGTCTGGGTGCGCGAGCAACGCGTCGACTGCGACCTTGTCGCCCTGCACCACGTTGAAGACGCCGTCAGGAAGGCCTGCGTCGGCGAAAAGCTCGGCGAGGAGGACGGACGCGAGCGGGTCCTTCTCCGAAGGCTTGAGCACGAACGCGTTCCCGCACGCAATGGCGCTCGCGCTCATCCACAGCGGCGCCATTGCAGGGAAGTTGAACGGAGTGATGCCGGCGACGACCCCGAGCGGCTGGCGCACTGAGTACACGTCCACGCCGGTGGAGGCACGCTCTGCGTACCTGCCTGCGAGGAGGTTGGGGATCCCACACGCGTAGTCCACGTTCTCGAGCCCGCGGGCGACCTCGCCCATGGCGTCGGACAGCACCTTGCCGTGCTGCGCGGTGACCGCCCGCGCGATGTCGGCGCGGTGCGCGTCGAGCGCCTGGCGCATGCGGAAGAGGACGTCGGCGCGCTTTGCGAGCGACGTTGCTCCCCAGGGTCCCGCAGCGGCTCTGGCGGCGTGCACGGCCCGAGCGACCTCCTCGGTGCTGGCGAAGTCGACCTCGTGCGTGCGCTCGCCGGTCGCGGGGTCGAACACGTCGCCGTGTCGGCCCGACTCACCGGGCACCACCTTGCCGGCGATGAAGTGGCTGATGCGTTCCATGTTGACCTCCTGGTCCTCGTTGACCACGTGTCTCGTCGGCGGCCGGAACCCCCCGGCCTACTCCGAGGCGGCGCGGTCGGTGATGTCGAGCGCGCGGTCGAGCACCGCGAAACCTTCGCCCAATTGTTCCTCGGTGATGCACAGCGGCGGGTTGGTCATGACCTGGTTCCAGTGGAGGTTTACGAACACCCCGTTGTCGAGCATGAACCGGAGGAGCTCGGCCATCTCAGGGCTCGACGAGTTGAACGGCGCCATCGGCTCCCCGGTCGTGCGGTTGCGCACGAGCTCGAGGCAGCCGAACAGGCCGATGTTGCGGACGGCGCCGACCGAGGGGTGGCGCGAGGCCAGCTCCTCGTGGTGCCGACGCATGACCTCCCCCATCTTGGCCGCCCGCTCGATGAGCCCGTCCTCCTCGTAGACGCGGATCGTGGCGAGGGCCGCGGCGAGCCCGACGGGGTGTGAGTTGTACGTGAGCCCTCCGGCGAACACGTGGTCTTCGAAGTACTGGGCTACATGGGGTCGCATCCCGACAACACCGAGCGGGACGTAGCTCGAGGTGAGCCCCTTTGCCGCGGTGACGATGTCGGGGACCACGTCCCAGTGGTCGACCGCGAACCACGCCCCGGTGCGCCCGAAGCCGCTCATGACCTCGTCGGCGATCATGAGGATCCCGTAGCGGTCACAGAGCTCGCGTACGCCTTGGAGATAGCCGTCGGGCGGGATGAGGATCCCGTTGGTCCCGGTCACCGGCTCGACGATGAACGCCGCGATCGTGGCCGGTCCCTCGAGCTGGATCGTCTCTTCGAGCACGCGGAGCGCCTCGTCGGCGGTGTCCCAGGGTCGCGTGGTGCCGTGGTAGAAGTCGAGCACGTGCACGACGCCGGGGATCCCCGGCTCGTTCGCCCAGCGCCTCGGGTCACCAGTGAGGGTGATCGCGCCGGCAGTCGCCCCGTGGTAGGAGCGGTACCGGGCGAGGATCTTCTGACGGCCGGTCACCGCCCGGGCGATCCGGATCGCGTTCTCGTTGGCCTCCGCGCCGCCGAGCGTGAAGAACGACTTCTCGATGTCGCCCGGGTAGAGCTCCGCGAGCTTGCGGCCGAGCAACGCACGGACCTCGGTCGTCATCGCGGCCGAGCTCACGTAGGCGAGCTCTCGGACCTGCTTGGCCACCGCGTCCGCAATGCGGGGATCGCCGTGGCCGGCGTTGACGCTCATGAGCTGCGAGTTGAAGTCCAAGTACTTCTTGCCGTCGGCACCGGTGAAGTAGACGCCGCTCGCCGACGCGACGGGGAGGGGCGAGGACTTCGATTGCGCCACCCAGTCGAAGAGCGTGTAGCGCTTGGAGAGGTCGACGATCTCGGCCGCCGACAGTCGCTCCTCACCTTGCTCGGTCATCTCGGGTCCTCCTCTCGGGTTGGCTGCTCTCGGGCCGACGGCCCGGTCCCCGGGGAGCCGATGACATCCGCACGGCATCCCACGGGCGGCCGCACGGCATCCCACGGTCGTCCACCACGGTCGTCCACCACGGTCGTCCGCACAGGCGGGCCCCACGGACATCCCACGAGCGATCGTACGCACCCCGAGCGCTCGTCACAATGCACACTCTGCACACTTCTTCGCCTAAGTGATGCCGATAGTGTGCACCCGTGCCGGTCACGGTCCGTGAAGTCGTCGATCTGGAGCCGCTCCGCAGCGCAGGCCCGCGCGTCCTCGCCGGCACCGTCAACCTCGATCGGGCGGTCCGATGGGTCCACGTCGCCGAGCTGCCCGACATCGCCCACCTGCTCCAAGGTGGGGAGCTGTTGCTCACGACCGGGCTCGGCATGGCCGGCACTCCCGCGGCGCAACGCCGCTACGTCGACGAGCTGGCCGACGCGGGAGCGGCCGGGGTCGTGGTAGAGCTCGGGCGCACCTTCGACGCCGTCCCCGCCGCGCTCGTGGAGGCGGCGGACGCGCACGGCCTGCCGCTCGTGTCGCTCGACCGTGAGACCCGCTTCGTCGAGGTCACCGAGATCGTCCACCGCGAGATCCTGAGCCGCCAGTACGACCTCCTCGACCGGGCCGAGCAGGTGAGCCGCGAGCTCGCCGACCAGATCCTCGACGGCGCGGACGCACGCACGCTGGTCGCGCACCTCGGGACCAACTTTGCGACGACGGTCGTGTTCGAAGACGCCGCCGGCCACGCCGTTGCGACGAGCGGCCCCCGAGGGGCGGACGGCGGCGCATCGACCTGGGAGCGCCACGCACGCCTGCGCCACGCCGGTCCGAGCAGCGGCTCCGGTCGGAGCGGTGCGGTGCACCGGGCCCCGAGCTCGGACCCCGAGGTGCCGGGCTGCGCCTGGGTGGACCTGTGGATCCGGCACGAGCGCTGGGGCCGTCTCCACGTCCTGGACGCGGCCACAACCGGTCGCAACGTGGACGAGCTGCTCGTCGATCGTGCGGGTGCCGCGCTGGCCCTCGCCATGCTGTCCGAAAAGGATGCTGCGCACCTCGTCGAACGTGCGGGCGATGCGCTCATCGGGGAGATCGTCGCGGGCCGTCACGGCTCCGGCGACGAGACGCTCCGGCGGGCGAGGTCACTCGGTGCCGACCTCGCGGGCGGGCGGCTCGCCGCGGCGGCGCTCGAGGTCCGTCCGACGGCGGCGGCCCACGGCCTCACCGACGGCGCCCGCCTCGAACTGCTCCGCTCGCTCACCGTCGCGCTCCGAGCTGCCGTCGCACAGCGCGGCTGCAGCGCGCTCGTCGGCACGAGCGGCGACCGGGTCATCGCGATCGTGGCGATCCCCGGGACTCGTCCGGTCGCCGGGGTGCTCGAAGATCTGGTGGAGGCCGCGTCGGCGCTGATCGATCGGCGCGGCGGCACCCAGTTGGTGGCCGGCGCGAGCGGCCCCGCGTCGAAGGACGCGCTCCACCGGGCAGTCGAAGAGGCGACGGTCGCCGCGGGCTTCGCCCGTGTCGCGGGTCCCGGCCGTCGCGTCCACCACTTCGCGGAGCTCGGGACCTACCAGCTGCTCCTTCGGCTGGCCGACGGCCCGGAGCTCGCGCGCTTCGTCGACTCGGAGCTGCACCCGCTCGTCGAGCGAGACCGTGCGGGGAAGCCGAGGCTCATCCCGACCTTGCGCGCGTACCTGGCGCACGCGGGGCGCAAGGCCGACGCCGCCCGCGAGCTCGGCGTCCAACGGCGCACCCTCTACCAGCGCCTCGCGAGGATCGAGGCGCTTCTCGGGCGCAGTCTCGACGAGCAGGCGACCCGCACCCGGCTGACACTTGCGCTCCAGGGTCTCGACTTCCTCGCCCGACGGAGCGGCCACGCCTGAGCGAGCACACACCCGAACGGCCACACCTGAGCGGCCACACCTGAGCGGCCACGCCTGAGCGGCCACACCTGAGCGGCCACACCCCTTCCCCCTGCGACCGGGGCTGACGAGTGAGCGAGCAGTTTTGCCAGGCCGAGCTCGACCCTTCTCTCTGCGCGCGGGGGTCGACGGGAGTTCAGCCGGGGAGCTCGCCGGTCTCGAGGAGCTCCTCGAAGCGGGACCCGTCGACCAGCGGCACGCCGAGCTGCTCGGCCTTCTGGGTCTTGGCGGCACCGGGCGACGCGCCGACGACGACGGCGAACGTCTTCTTCGACACGGTGCCGGGCGACTTCCCTCCCCGCGAGACGATCGCCTCCTCTGCAGCCTCCCGGCTGTATCCCTCGAGCGTGCCGGTGACCACGACGGACTTGCCGGCGAGGGTCTGGGGCACCGGGGGCGCCGGGGACGCCGCGGACGACGACCCGGCTCCCTGCAGGGCCCCGATCGAGTCCGGCTCCTCAGTCTGGAGCCCGAGCGCGACCAACCTGTCCACGACCGTGACGTTGCGCGGGTTGTCGAAGAACTCAGCGACGCTGTCGGCGATGACCTTGCCGACGCCTTCCACGGCCGCGAGCTCGTCGACCGTCGCAGCGCGCAGCGCGCCGAGCGTCTTGAATGCCCGTGCGAGCGCCCGTGCCCCGGTAGGGCCGACGTGGCGGATCCCCAGCGCGACCAGGAGGCGCGACAGCGGCTGGGACTTCGAGCGCGCGATCGCGTTCACGAGGTTCTTCGAGGAGATCGCCCCCATGCGCTCGAGCGTGCGAAGCCGGTCCTCCTCCAAGAGGTAGAGGTCGGCCGGGTCGGTGATGAGCCCTTCTCGGACGAGCTGCTCCACGTGCTCTTCCCCCAGCCCTTCGATGTCCAGCCCCGAGCGGGAGGCGAAGTGCACGATCCGCTGGACACGCTGGGCGGGGCAGTCGATGTTCGTGCAGTAGGTGTCGCTCTCGCCGGGAAGCCGAGTGAGCGGCCCGCCGCACGAGGGGCACGTCTTGGGGAACGTCCAGGGCGGTGGCCTCCCGCCCTCGCCGCCTGCAGCGCCCTGGGCACCTGTCCCCGGTTCGAGGAGGGGGCCGAGGACCGGGCCCACCACCTCTGGGATGACGTCGCCAGCCTTGTGGACGATGACCAGGTCGCCCGGACGTACGTCTTTCAGGCGCACTTGGTCCTCGTTGTGCAAGGTTGCGAGCCGCACGGTCGAGCCGCCGACGAAGACGGGCTCGAGCACGGCGAACGGCGTCGCCCTCCCGGTGCGCCCGATGGACACCATGATGTCCAGCAGGCGCGTCGTCCGGTCCTCCGGAGGGAACTTGTAGGCGATCGCCCAACGAGGCGCACGCGAAGTCGCGCCGAGGCGATCGTGCAGCGAGAGGTCGTCCACCTTGACCACGACACCGTCGATCTCGTAGGGCAGGTCGTGGCGATGCGCCTCGAGCTCGCGGCAGCGTGCGAACGCCGCGGCGACCCCCCGGACCGTGTGGGCGTCGGGGCTGACCGGAAAGCCGGCTGCCGCGAGCAGCGCGAGCGCGGCGCTCTGCGAGGCGGGCGGCCACTCGCCTCGTGGGCCCCGCGCACGGCGCTTCCCGTCCGCGCCGCGCTGCTCCTCGGGCAGCGCGCCGTCGATCTCACCGATCTGGTACGCCCAGAAGGAGAGCGGCCGGGACGCGGTGATCGCCGGGTCCTTCTGGCGCAGGGACCCCGCCGCGGCGTTGCGAGGATTGGCGAACGTCTTGGTGCGCTCCGCCTCCGCGCGCCGGTTCAGCGCTGCGAATGTCGCCGTCGGCATGTAGACCTCGCCGCGCACCTCGAGGTGGTGCGGCGCAGAGATCCTGAGCGTGCGCGGCACGGCGCGGATCGTCGCGACGTTGGCCGTGACGTCCTCCCCGGTCACGCCGTCGCCGCGGGTGGCCGCCTGGACGAAGCGGCCGTCGACGTAGGTGAGGGACATCGCCACCCCGTCGACCTTGGGCTCGCAGGTGAAGTCGAGCTGCTCGAGATCGATCTCGGGGAGCTGGCGGCGCAGGCGGTCGGCCCAGGCGTCGAGCTCGGCCTGCGAGAAGGCGTTGTCGAGGCTCATCATCGGGATCCGGTGGCGCACCGGCGCGAAGAGCTGGGTCGCTGCCGCCCCCCCGACGCGCTGGGTCGGAGAGTCCGCCGTGATGACCTCGGGGTGGTCGGCCTCGATCTGGCGGAGCTCTTGCACGAGCGCGTCGTAGTCGGCGTCGGGGATCTCGGGAGAGTCCAGGACGAAGTACCGCTCGTTGTGGTACTCGATCAGCCGGCGGAGCGCAGCGGCGCGCGCTGCGGGTGTGCGCCGGTCCTCGCCGGCTTCGACCGGCGACGGCGATGCGGGGTCCTCGCCGGCTTCGACCGGCGCCGGCGATGCGGGGTCCTCGGCTGCCTCGACGGACGACGGCACTGCGGGGTCCTCGGGGGGGCTCACCGGGTCCTCCGGCCGCTTGCGACGATCCCCGCGCCGCGCACCTCGTCGGGATCGGCCGAGTCGTAGAAGGCGAGGGTCTGGCCGGGAGCGACGGGCCGCTGCGGCGCGGCGAAGGCGCACGTGGCCCCGACCCACTCCCCGACGGGTCCCGCACGAAACGTGCAGCGGACGGGCCGTCCGTGGGCGCTCACCTGCGCGACGGCCTCGTCGCCGTCCGCGAGGGGCTGGTCCACCCAGGTGAGGGAGCCGGGGTCGAGCGCAACCTCGTCGACGAGGGCACGCGTCGCGTCCGTGACGGTGACGCGACGGCCCGGGACGTCCACCGCGACGGCGTAGCGGCGGGCGCCGGCCGCCGGCATCCCGCGGCGCTGGCCGACCGTCACGAGCTCGACGGCGTCGACGCTGCCGACCTGGGCACCGGTCTCCTCGTCGACGACCGCCGCCTCGTGCAGCTCGAGGCGCGACGAGAGGAAGCCCGCCCGGCCGTGATCGTGGCCGCCGCCGCTGTTGGCGTTGGAGGTGCCACGGCCGCCGTCGCTGTTGGCGTTGGAGGTGCCACGGCCGCCGCCGCCGGCACGGCCGTCGTGGATGAAGCAGACGTCCTGGCTGTCGGGCTTCTCCGCGGTGCGCAGCCCCAAGCGCCTCGCCTCTGCACGGACGTCCGCCTTCGTCATGGTGCCCACGGGCAAGACGATCGCGCGGAGCTGTGACTGAGCGAGCATCGACAGCACGTAGGACTGGTCCTTCAGCGGGTCAGCGCCGCGCCGCAGCGACAGGCGCCCTGCGTGCTCGCGCACCTGCGCGTGGTGGCCGGTCGCGAGGTGTTGGAAGCCGAGGCGCCGGGCGCGCTCGAGCAGCCGGTCGAACTTGATGTGACGGTTGCACTCGATGCACGGATTGGGCGTGCGGCCCGCTGCGTGCGCCGCGACGTAGGGCGTCACCACGTCGCGCTCGAAGTCCTCGGTGAGATTGAAGACGTGGTGGGGTATTCCGAGCTGCTGCGCGACGCGTCGCGCGTCGTCCACGTCGGCGACCGAGCAGCATCCGGAGCTCTGGGGGCCGCCCCAGAGCTTCAGGGTGGTGCCGACGACGTCGTGGCCCTCCGCGACGAGCCGAGCGGCGGCGACCGAGGAGTCCACACCTCCCGACATCGCCACGAGCACGCGCACCGCGGTCGCTCCGCCGTCGCTACGCCGACGCTCAGCCGCGGAGGCGGGAGACGGCCTCGGGCACGACCGCGAGCGCCCGCTCGACGTCGGCGGCGGTCGACGTGTGGCCGAGGCTGAACCGGATCGAGCCGCGGGCGGTGGCCGCCGGCACGCCCATCGCCGCGAGCACGTGGCTCGGCTCGAGCGCCCCGCTCGCGCAGGCCGCGCCCGCGGAGACGCACACGCCCGCCTCGTCGAGCAGCACGACGAGCTCCTCGCGGTCCACGCCGGTGAAGCACAGGTGGCAGTGGCCGGGCAGCACGCTCTTCCGGTCCGCCGCCTCGACCGCCGAGCCCACCGCGCCGAGGAGCCCGTCGGCGAGCCGGTCGCGCAGCGCGCCGACCCGCACGGCCTCCTCCTCGCGCTCCCTCGCGACCGCGGCCAGGGCGGTCGCGAGGCCGACGGCGCCGGCGACGTCGTGGGTGCCCGCCCGTCGTTCACGCTCCTGGCCGCCGCCGACGACCAGCGCCTCGAGCTCGGTGCCCTCCCGCACGACGAGCGCCCCGGCCCCCTTGGGGCCGCCGAGCTTGTGCGCGGAGACGGAGACGAGGTCCGCGCCGGGCGCCGCACGGGCGACGTCGAGCCATGCGGCCGCCTGCACCGCGTCGGTGTGGACGACCGCTCGCGGCGCGAGCCGCTTCGTGAGCTCGACGACGTCGGCGAGCGGCTGGACCGTGCCCACCTCGTTGTTGGCGAGCATGACGGTGACGAGCGCGACGTCCTCGTCGAGCAGCTCTGCGAGCCGGTCGACGTCGAGGACCCCGTGGGCGTCCACGCCCACGCGCTCGTGCACGACACCGGGGAGCCGCGCCGCCGCGACCCGGCACGCTTCGAGCACCGCTGCGTGCTCGACCGCCGAGCTGACGACGGCCGCTTCGGGACGGCTGCGCGCCGTCGCGCCGAGGACCCCGAAGACCGCGAGGTTGTCGGACTCCGTCCCCCCGGAGGTGAAGACGACCTCTTGGGGCTCGGCCCCGAGCAGCTCTGCCACCTTGTCCCGGGACTCCTCCAAGGCCTGCCGGGCGGCGCGCGCCTGGCGGTGGTGGCCCGAGGGGTGGCCGAAGACCTCGGAGGCGAACGGCGCCATGGCCTCGACGACCTCGTCTCGCACCGGCGAGGACGCCGCGTGGTCGAGGTACGTGAGCGGCGGGCCGTCCGAGCCCGTGGCACCTGTGGCGCGATCCATGGACCCCTTTGTACCGCACTCGCCGCCCGGCCGGCGCAGGGCAGGGGCCCAAGGGGCCCAAGGGATCGTCTATCGTCGCTGGACCCTCCCTCTCAGGCCGACGACATGACCCCTCCCAGCCCCGAGGTACCCGACGCAGAGACCCTCGGCCCGGGGTCGCCACCCGCCGCACCCAAGACACCCAAGACACCCGCCGCACCCAAGACACCCAAGACACCCGCCGCACCCAAGACACCCAAGACACCCGCCGCACCCAAGACACCCAAGACACCCAAGACACCCGCCGCACCCAAGACACCCAAGACACCCG
>DAHWOV010000022.1:0-109394 GCA_027339205.1 Acidimicrobiaceae bacterium
GGAGCACCGGTGCCATCTTCTGGGACACCCGACCGGCGACGATCATGAGGTCCGCCTGCCGAGGTGAGGCGCGGAAGACCTCCATGCCGAGACGGCTGATGTCGAAGTCGGCAGCGCCCACCGCCATCATCTCGATGGCACAGCACGCCAGTCCGAACGTGGCCGGCCACACGCTGTTGCGGCGGGCCCACTTCACGAGGTCCTCGAGACGGCCCGTGAGGAAATTGTGCTGGAGATCCTCGAGACCCATCGGTCCGCGCTCCTACGCCGCCTGCCCTGGCGCCCCTGGTTCGCTCGGGACGCGGCCGATCGTCGACTCGCTCGTCCTCGCTGGGACGCCCGGCTCGAGCCGGCGCCCCGGGCCCCATTGCAACGCACCGTTGCTCACGAGGTAGATGAAGGCGACGAGCACGACCGCCGCGAACACCAGCACCTCGACCAGGCCGAACACGCGCAGCCCGCGGAAGACCACCGCCCAGGGGTACAGGAAGATCACCTCGATGTCGAAGATGATGAAGATCATCGCCACGAGGTAGAAGCGGACCGGGAAGCGTGCGGGGGGCTCGCGGCTCGGGATGATCCCGGACTCGTAGGGGGCGACCTTTTGCGCCGTGGGGCGCTGACGCGGCGCAAGCAGCTTCGACGCGCCCAACGACAGCACTGCAAAGAGCGCTCCGAGGACGAGGAGCAGGAAGATCGGGAGGTACTGGGCCACGGCGAAGCCGTTCTACCACGGGCTCGTGCGCACAGGCACATCCGGGATCGGGGCACGGCTTCGACCTGTCGGATGCGCCCACGCGTCGTTGTCGGGCGTACCGCGCTTTCGTGTCGGGCGGGTCCGCGTGACGCGCCTACGATCCCGGAGGTGACACCGCAGGACCCGGAGACGCCCGGCTCCACGCCGCCGCAGACGCCGCCGCAGACCCTCCAGCAGGCCTCCTTGCAGACGCCGCCGCAGACCGCCCAGCAGGCGCCCCAGAAGGGGGCTCGCCCGTCGAAGGCGGCACACCCGTCACCGGAGACGAGGAGCCGCAACCGTTCGCGCGGCCGCCTGCACGATGTCGTGGTCGTCGGAGCGGGTCCCGCTGGCTCCTCGTGCGCCTACTGGCTCGCCGCGGCCGGATGGGACGTCGCGGTCGTCGAGAAGAAGCAGTTCCCCCGGGACAAGACGTGCGGGGACGGACTGACCCCGCGTGCGGTGCGCCAACTCGCGGACATGGGGCTCGAGGACGCACTGGCCGGTTCGCACCGCTACACGGGGCTGCGGTCATGCGGCTGGGGTGCGGTGCTCGAGATGCCGTGGCCCGAGCACCCCGTGTTCCCGCCCTACGGCTACACGATCACCCGGCACGACCTCGACGGGCTCGTCGCCCAACGCGCAGAGAGCGCGGGGGCGGTCGTCCTCCAGCACACCGAGGCGGTCGCGCCGCTCCTCGCCCCCGGCGTGGCATCGGCGAGCGCGCCACCCCGCACCGCCGACGAGACGCCGCCTTCGGGCGCGCGGAGACTCGAGGTGCACGGCACCGAGGCGAGCGGCGCCGAGGCGAGCGACGGCGAGGCGAACGACACCGAGGCGAACGACACCGAGGCAGGTGGCGCCGTGTCGCTCCCCGAGTGCGCCGGACTCCTCGTGCGCGACCTCCGCACGGGTCGCACTCGCGAGGTCCGCGGTCGCTACGTCGTGATCGCCGACGGGTCCAACTCGCGGATCGGGCGCGCGCTCGGTGCGTCCCGCCGCCGCGGCTACCCGCTGGGCATGGCGCTTCGCGGCTACTACCGCTCGCCTCGCCACGACGACCCCTACATCGAGTCGCACCTCGACATCCGCGACTCCCGTGGCGAGGTCGTCCCGGGCTACGGGTGGATCTTCCCGCTCGGTGACGGGCGGGTGAACGTGGGCGTCGGGCTCCTCTCCACCGAGCAGCGCTGGAAGGGCGTGAACACGTCCCGTCTGATGGAGGCGTTCGTCGCCGGCGCGCCCAAGAGCTGGGGCCTTTCGGAGGCGACCAGCTGCGGTCCGCCGACGGGAGGGAAGCTCCCGATGAGCCTCGCCGTCCAGCCGCGCACCGGTGCGAACGTCGTCGTGATCGGCGACGCCAGCGGTGCCATCAACCCGTTCAACGGAGAGGGCATCGCCTACGGGTACGAGACCGGGCGGCTGGCCGCCGCCTCCCTCTCCGAGGCGCTCGCCGGTGACGGGCCCGCGGCGCTCACGCGCTACGACGAACGGCTCGACGCAGCGTTCGCCAGCTACTACCGGGTCGGGCGAGCGTTCGTCCGCCTCATCTCCAACCCCGCCGCCATGCACTGGTGCGTCGCCGTGGGGATGCGCTCAGAGACCTTCATGAAAGAACTGCTCCGGATCATGGCGAACCTCATGCGCCCGGAGTCTCCCGGTGCCGCCGAGCTCGGCTACGACGTGCTCGTCCGGCTCTCGACGCTCTTGCCCGAGCCGCCTTCCTTCAGCTGAGCGCCTTGGCGATCTCGGCTGCCGCCTCGCCAGCCGCGTCCACGACGAGGTTGAGCTCGGCGTCGTCGTGGGACATCCCGCAGAAGAGCACCTCATAGGCGCCGGGCGCGACCACGACGCCGCGACGCAAGAGCGCGTGGAAGAAGGGCGGGTACACCCCTGACGACGCGATCGCGCGTGCTCCCTCGTAGTCGGTGGGCGCGTCGAGCCGCGATCCTGGCGGCGACCCGACGTAGAGCCCGGCGAGCGTCCCGGCGGCCGGTGCCACAGCCGAGAGCCCGCCGTCGCGCACCGCGCCCTCCAGGGCTCGCGCGAACCGCCCGACCCGGGCGGCGAGCGCCTCGTAGTCCGGGTCGGCGACCTCGGCGAGCACCGCCAGCCCGGCGGCGGTCGCGAGCGGGTTCCCCGAGAGCGTCCCGGCCTGGTAGACGGGACCGCTCGGCGCGAGAGCCGCCATGAGCTCCTGTCGTCCGCCGAACGCACCGATGGGGAGCCCGCCGCCCACGACCTTGCCGAAGCACCACAGGTCCGGAGTGACGCCCATGAGCGCGCTCGCCGTCGCCGAGCAGATGCGAAAGCCCGTGATCACCTCGTCGAAGACGAGCACGGCCCCCACGGCGTCGCAGGCCCGGCGCAGCCCTTCGAGGAACCCCGGTGCCGGAGGGACGAGGTTCATGTTGGCGGCGACCGGTTCCACGATGACGCAGGCCACCTCCTCGTCGAGCTCCGGCACTCGGTTGTAGGGCACGACGAGCGTGTCGGCGACCGCGCCCTCGGGCACGCCGGCGGAACCGGGAAGGCCCAGCGTGGCGACTCCGCTGCCGCCGCCGGCAAGGAGCCCGTCGGAATGGCCGTGGTAGCACCCGTCGAACTTGACCACCCGGCGCCGGCCGGTCACCCCGCGCGCGAGCCGCAGGGCGCTCATCGCGGCCTCCGTTCCCGAGGAGACGAAGCGCAGCTGGTCGCAGCCCGGCACCCGCTCGCAGATGGCCTCGGCGAGGAGGACCTCCCCTGGCGTCGGCATCCCGAAGGAGCTGCCCAGCGACGCGGCGCGGCACACCGCCTCGACGACCACGGGGTGCGCGTGGCCGAGGAGGACTGCGCCGTAGGACTGGACGAGGTCGAGGTACCGGCGACCCTCGACGTCGAAGACCCACGAGCCCTCGCCGTGCACCACCGTGAAGGGGGTGCCGCCGACCGAGGCGAACGACCGCACGGGAGAGTCGACGCCGCCGGGGATCACGCGGGTGGCGCGCTCGAACCACGAGGCGTTCGAACCGACGGCCGGTCGCTCGCCTCCCCCGCCGGCGCGGGCCTCAGCCACCGAGTGCCTCGGCGACCTCGCCGGCGAAGTAGGTGAGGACGAAGTCGGCGCCGGCACGCTTCACCGCGACGAGCTGCTCGAGCGCCACCGCGTCGGCGTCGATCCATCCGTTGGCGCCTGCCGCCTTGATCATGGCGTACTCGCCGCTGACGTGGTACGCAGCGACGGGGACCTCGACCGCCCGCCGCACGTCGGCGATCACGTCGAGATAGGTGACCGCGGGCTTCACCATGACGATGTCGGCTCCCTCGGCCACGTCGAGGGCCACCTCGGCGAGCGCCTCGCGCCGGTTGGCGGGGTCCTCCTGGTACCCGCGGCGGTCTCCGCCTCCCGCGATGCACACCCCGACCGCGTCCCGAAAGGGCCCGTAGAGCCCGGACGCGAACTTCGCCGCATAGGCGAGCACGGCGACCTCCTCGTGGCCCTCCGCGTCGAGGGCACGGCGGATCGCACCGACCTGCCCGTCCATCATCCCGCTCGGAGCCACGACGTCGGCCCCGGCGCTCGCCTGTGCGAGCGCGACGCGGGCGTAGAGCTCGAGCGTCGCGTCATTGTCCACCGTGCCATCGGTCCTGAGCACGCCGCAGTGGCCATGATCGGTGTACTCGTCGAGGCACAGGTCCGCGGCGAGCACCACCTCGTCGCCGAACGAGTCGCGCATGGTGCGGAGCGCTCGCTGCACCACGCCGTCGGGATCCCAGGCGCCCGAGCCGACGTCGTCCTTGCGCTCGGGCACCCCGAAGAGGACCACGGCGGGCACCCCGAGCCCGACGAGCCGCTTCACTTCGGCGAGCGCGGAGCTCGCGGTGTGCTGGAAGTGACCGGGCAGCGACGCGATCGGGGCGGGCTCGTCGATGCCCTCTCGGACGAAGAGCGGGGCCACGAGGTCGTCCAAAGACAGCCGGGTCTCCGCGACGAGACGTCGCAACGCCGGCGTCCGCCGCAGCCGGCGCATCCGCCGGGCCGGAAAGCTCGCACCGGGTGCCATCGCGACGAAGCCTACCGGGGGGCGCTGGGGCAATCGCGGGGCGCGAGACCGCCTCAGTCCCCCCGAGCGCGCCGGCGAGCGCGCGCGCCAGCGCCGCGACGAGCTCCGACGCCGCCGCGCGGAACGCTGGGCGCGCCGGCGAGCGCACCCGCCAGCGCCGCGACGAGCTCCGACGCCGACGCGTGGCGCGCCACGACGCCGACCTCGAGCCCCGCCACGCGTGCGGCGGCAGCGGTGAGGGGGCCGATGCACGCCACGACCGGGGGGACGGCGAGCGGCTTGCCGTCCTGGGCCCGCAACGCGACGTACGCGTCCACCGCGGACGGCGACGCAAAGGTGACTGCCGACGCCGCGGCGACCTCTGCTGCGAGCGCGGCCGGCGGCGCGGGCGCGGGGACCGTGCGGTACGCGATGACCTCGTCGACCGCCCATCCCTTCGCTCGCAGGGCGTCGGGCAGCGTGCGCCGGGCACCGGCGGCGGCCGGGAAAAGGACCGACGCACCCGGCGCGGCGGCGGCGGGGAAGAGGTCGGCGAGCCCCTCTGCGCTCGTCCGCTCGGCGACGAGATCGGCGACGAGGCCGCGTTCGCCCAGCGCTGCGGCAGTGGCCGGACCGACTGCGGCAAGGCCCGCACCTGCGAGCACCCCGACATCGGGCACCAGCGCGAGCAGCCGCCGGACCGCGTTCGCCGAGGTGAACACCACCCACCGGTACTGCGGGAGGGCTGCGACGGCCCTCGCCAGCCCCGCACCCCCGTCCTCAGGCTCGGCGATCTCGACCACGGGCAGCGCGACCACCCGAGCCCCCGCCGCGCGGAGTGCCTCGGCCAGGTCGTCCGCGTCCCCCTTGGGGCGAGTCACCACGACCGTCGCGCCGGCGAGCATCACGCCGCGACCCTCGCGCCGGCGAACATCACGCCGCGCCCGTCGCGACGAGCTCGTGCTCCCACTCTGCGAGCGAGGAGGCCCCCCGATCCTGCACGAGCAGGCGCGCGAGCGACCGGCCGAGCGTCTCGGGGTCCTCGCCCGCGATGTGCGACCGCACCACCACGCGGCCGTCTCCGCTCGCGAGCATCCCGTCGAGCGTGAGGCGCCCCCCGCCCGCCGTCCGGGCGAGCGCGCCCGCCGGCAGCGCGCAACCCGCACCGAGCTCCCGGAGGAACGCGCGTTCCGCGTCGAGCGCCCGGTGGTCGTCGCGGACATCGACGGCCGCCAGGAGCTCCAAGAGCGCGCCGTCGTCCGCCCGGCACTCGAGCGCCAGGGCGCCCTGGCCGACCTGGGGCAGGCAGCGCAGCGGCGAGAGGCGCTCGGCCGCCCGCTCTGGCATGCCGAGCCGGTCGAGGGCCGCGGCCGCCGCGACGACCGCGGCGACAGTGCCGTCCCCCGCACGCCCGAGGCGACTCGCCATGTTCCCCCGGAGCCCGACGAAGAGGAGATCCGGGCGCAGGTTGGCCAGTTGGGCCCGGCGGCGCGCGGAGCCGGTGGCGACCACGGCCCCGGGCCACAGCTCGTCGAGCGCGGCGCCGACGAGCGCGTCGCGCGGGTCGGCCCGCTCGGGCACGGCTGCGAGCACGAGACCCTCCGGCGTGACCGGGGGAAGGTCCTTGGCGGAGTGGACCGCCACGTCCGCGCGCCCGTCGAGCACGGCCGCCTGCACCTCCTTCACGAAGACCCCCTGCCCCCCGATCCGCTCGAGCTCTTCGGTGCCCCGGCGGTCTCCCTCCGTGCGCACCACCACGCGCTCCGTGCACAGCCCGGGCTGGCCGGCTTCGAGCAGGCGGGCGGCGGTCGCGGCCTGGGCGAGCGCCAGGGGGGAGCCCCGCGTCGCCAGCCGGACCACCCTCGCGCCGTCGGGCCGGACCACCCTCGCGCCGTCGGGGCGGCTCACAGGTCGAAGAGCGCGCGCAACGCCTCGACGAGCCGCTCGCCCTTCGAGGTGCCCGAGGTCTCCCGCAGGACGACCGTCGGCTCGTGGAGGACCTTGGCGAGCACGGCTCTGGTCACAGCGTCCACCTCCTCAGCGGCGCGCTCGCCGAGCCCGGCGAGCTGGGCGCGGTGGCGCTCGAGCTCCCGCACCCGCAGCTCCTCCATCCGGGCGCGCAGGGCGCTCACGACCGGAGCCGCCCCCCGCTCGCGGCTGTGGGTGCGGTAGCGGACGAGCTCCTCTGCGACGATCCCCGCCGCCCGCTCCGCTTCGCCCCTCCGCTCGTCGACCGTCCGCGTGATCGCGGAGCGCAGATCTGCCATGTCGAAGAGGACGACCCCGTCGAGCCCCGCGGCGGAGGGCTCCACGTTGCGCGGCATGCCCAGGTCCACGACGAGGACCCCGCCCGGGCGCGCCGCTGCGGGCGCGAGGGCGGCGGTCGTGAGCACGTGGTCACCGGACTCGACAGCCGTGAAGACCACGTCCGAAGCGGCGATCGCCCGCGAGAGCTGGTCTGCGCCGACGGCGCGTACGCTGAGCGCCTGGGCCTCGGTCTGGGCGAGCTGCCGTGCGCGGTCCACGTTCCGGTTCACGACCACCACCGACGCCGGACGGCGCTCTGCGACGAGGCGGCCCAGCGCGTGGACGAGGCCCGCACCCATCTCGCCCGCCCCGACGACGGTGACGGCGGCGCCCTGGAGCCCTCCGGAGCGTCGCCGGTCGGCGAGCTCGATCGCAGCGAAGGAGAACGAGGTCGTGCCCTTGGCGATGCCGGTCTCCGCGCGAACCCGCTTGCCCGCCTGGACGGCGCTGCGGAACAGCTCGCCGAGCACAGGGCCGGCCGCCCGCTCCTGTTGGGCACGCTCCCAGGCTCGACGGACCTGCCCGAGCACCTCGGTCTCGCCCGGGATCGCAGACTCGAGCCCCGCGGCGACCGAGAAGAGGTGGATTGCGACGTCGTCGTCGAAGCGGACCGCCGTGTGCTCCTGGATGTCGCGCACCTCCAGCCCCGCGTGCTGCGCGAGCAGCTCGGAGACCGCGCCGACGGCGTCGTGGAAGCGGTCGACGACGGCGTAGACCTCGGTGCGCAGGCACGTCGAGAGGACGACGGCCTCCTGCACGTTCTCCCACGAGCGCAATTCCGCGAGCACCTTCGCAAGCTCGGCGTCGCCGACGGTGACCCGCTCGAGGAGCTCGAGGGGCGACTGCTGGTGCTCGATCCCTACGACGACGACAGACAACGGGTCGTGAGCCTCCTCGCGGGTCCGGAGTGCCCCGGGGTGCGCGGCCGTGCCGTAGCCGGACAGGCGCCGGCGCGCTGCGGAGCGCCACCCACGCTACGACCGGGGCGGCCGTTGCGCAGATCGGGCCCGGCTCCGCGGTCAGCCCGCATCCGCCCCCCCTGCGAGTGCACCCGCCCTCCCTGCGAGGGCGCCCGCTTGCCGGGGGCGCACCCCCGGCTCGGCACCGACAGGCGGCACGTCGGTGTCCCTCCTCGCGAGAAAGAAGCTCATCACCTGGAGCTCGATCGAGAGGTCGACGTAGCGGACCAGGATCCCGGCGGGGACAGCGAGCACGCGCGGCGCGAAGTTGAGGATCGAGGCCACCCCGGCGGCGACCAGCAGGTCGGCCACTGCCTGCGCAGCGAGGGCGGGGGCGGCGATGACGCCGATCGACGGCCGCTCGCCTTGCGCGAGCTCGTCGACGTGCCGAACGGAGTGGTTCGCCACCCTGGCGCCGACGATCGCGGGGTCGACGTCGTAGAGCCCGGCGATCCGGAAGCCGTGAGAGGAGAACCCGTCGGAGTTGGCGAGCGCGCGGCCCAGGTTCCCGATGCCGACGATGACGATCGGCCAGTCGCGGTCGGCCCCCAACGCACGGTCGATCTGTGCGGCGAGGAAGGCGGTGTCGTACCCGGTGCCGCGCGTCCCGAACGAGCCGAAGAGGGAGAAGTCCTTGCGTACCTTCGCCGCGTTGACCCGCGCCCGCGCGGCCAGCTCCTCCGATGAGACGGTGGTCGTCCCCGCGCAGCGCATCTCAGAGAGGATCCGCTGGTAGAGCGGGAGACGGACGACCGTCGCCTCGGGGATCCGGCGCGGCGCCTCCCTCCCTTCCGCCTTCTCGTCGGCCCTCTCTTCCGCCTTGCCCTCCGTGGGCTGCGTCGCCATCGGGAGCCGAGCGTACGGCAGCCCCGACGGCCGTTACCAGACCAGCTCCACCGCTCTCCCCAAGGAGAGCTGCGTAGCCGACGCGGCGGACCCCTCGCGCACGACGATGGCGAGACGCCCATTGGCGTCGGCGAGCAGGCCCAGCTCGCCGCCGGTGAGGTCCGAGAAGGTGTGCACGCGCCTCGCGCCGTGGCTCGTCCCGTCCACGCGGATCGTGACGGCATCGGCACCCGACGGCGGGCCGTCGCGCTCGGGCGCGCCGAGCTGGACGTTGCCGAATTTGTCCACCCAGGTCACCGGGGCGCGCAAGACCTCCGCACCGTCCTCGGCCCACCTCGCCACCTCGAGCGGGGGCAGGCGGACGAGGGCGGCCGGGTCCATTGCGTCCCCCACCGAGACCGGGTCTGCGCCCTGAGCGAGCGCCGCTGCCGCCGGCGCGAACACGTCACGGCCGTCGAAGGTGGCCGGCACGTCGCGAGCCTTGCGCAGTGCGAGCGCCGTCTCCACGCCGCCGCACGCCTCCGCCGCGGAGAGGACGAGGCCGTTGTCCGGCGCCACGAACCATCGCCCGTCCCGGGCCTTGACGGCGACGCCGCGCCGGTCGCTGCCCACGCCGGGGTCGACGACGGCGAGCACCACCCCCGGGCCGAGGTGTGGCACCGCCCGGGCGAGCGACTCGGACCCGGCCCGCACGTCGAAGCCGGGAATGCCGTGGGTGAGGTCGACGACCGCGAGGTCCGGGGCGAGCCGCAGCAGCACGGCGTGCACGACCCCGACGAACTCGTCGGCCAGCCCGTAGTCCGAGAGGAAGAAGACGACGGGGCGCTGGGGGCTCATCGGACGCTCAATTCGGTGCGAGCGGCGCTCAACCGGCCCTGGTGAACCGCTCGGCGAGGTACTCGTCGAGATCTTCCGCCCTCACCCGAAACGATCTCCCGATCCGCACCGCGGCCAGCTCGCCGGCGTTGATGAGGCGGTAGACGGTCATGCTCGAGACGCGCAGGACGGAGGCAACCTCCCCTACGGTCATTAAACGGCTCTGGCTCGCGTCGAACTGCTGCGACATCGGTGTCCGACTTCTCCTCCGGCTAGGACTGTACCCAGCCCGGCGCGCTGGTGCCAGGGCGGCGCTCAGCGTGCGAGGCCGCGGGCACGCTCGGCGGCGGCGAGCACCGCTTCGAGGAAGGCCGAGCGGACACCCCTCGCCTCGAGCGCACGGAGCCCGGCGGCCGTGGTGCCCCCGGGAGAGGTGACGTCCGCACGCAGGGACTCGGGCCGCTCGCCGGTCTCGCCCAGGAGGGCGGCCGCGCCCCGCACCGTCTCGACGGCCAGGACGGCGCTGACCTCGCGCGGCAGGCCCGCCAGCACGCCCGCTTCGACGAGCGACTCGACGACGAGGAAGATGTAGGCGGGCCCCGATCCCGACAGGGCGGTGACGGCGTCCAGCTGGCGCTCGGGCACCCGCACGACGGTGCCGACGGCACCGAGGAGCTCCTCGGCCCACGACAGGTCGGCGGCGCGGGCGTTGCTCCCTCCGGAGATCGCGCTCACGCCTGCGCCGACCAGCGCCGGCATGTTGGGCATCGCACGCACGACGACCGATCCTCGAGGAAGCACGGCCTCGAGACGCGCGGCGGGCATCCCGGCGACGACGGAGAGCACCCGCCGGATCCCCGCCGCGCCGAGCCCGCGGCACGCCGACTCGGCCACCTCGGGCTTTACCGCGAGCACAGCCCCGCCGTCGGGGTCCGTGAGCCCCTCCGAGGGTGCCTCGACGACGACGACACCGGGATGCGCGGAGGAGAGCCGGGCGCGGCGGCCCGCATCCGGCTCGACGACGGCCACGCGGTCAGGGGTCCAGCCCCCTCGGGTGAGCAGCCCCGTGACGAGCGCCCCCCCCATGCGCCCGCCTCCGGAGACGACGAGCGACGCGGCCATTCACGCGAAGGTAGCGCCGCCGGGGGCAGGCTGCCGCAGGGGGCAGGCTGACGCAGGGGAAAGGCTGCCGCCGGGGACAGGCTGACGCCGTGGAAAGGCTGACGCCGTGGAAAGGCTGCCGCCGTGGTGCAGGGGGCAAGCTGCCGCCGGACTGCAGGTCAGCGCCTGCGGGGGCGCCGGCGGTACACGGCGGGATGGCCGAGGGTCATGGCGGTCGGGTAGTGGTCGTCGACGTAGACGATCGACGAGCCGGCGATCCGATCGAGCTCGTCGTCGTCCACGAGCCCGGCCGGGACCCGGCCGACGAGGTAGACGGCGTCTTCGGGACCGAGGCAGAAGGCCATGCCGAAGAGCTCGGCGTTGCAACGAAGGAGGTAGCGCAGCACCTCTTCGCGGCGGTCCTCCGGCGCGGGCATGAACTGCGCCTCGTGGTGGAGGGTCCTCTGACGCAGGGTGAGCCAGACGGTGATGAAGTCCTTTTCGTCCCCGCGAAAGCGCAGGTACCACCGGTGCGACGCGGTGCGGTCGTTCACGTCCTGGCGCTCCGCCGCCACGAGGCCGAACGTGCCCTCTGCGGTGCGCTCCCGCGCCACCCAGGCGTCGATGCGTGCCGCAACCGCCGCGAGCTGCTCGCCGCCGGGCAGGTCGACGAGCGGCACGTCACCGCCCCGCTGTCAGGAGCACTCGACGAGGCGCCCGGTGAGCAGCTCGTCGTGGATCGCCTGAAGGCGCGACGCCGCCTCGCGCCAGGTGTAGCGGCGCGAGCGCAGGACCGCCGCGGTCGCCTGGCGCTCGGCGAGGAGCGGGTCGGCCACGAGCCTGCGGACGCCTCGGGCCAACGCCTCTGGATCCGAGCCGTCCACGAGAAAGCCGGTGCGGCCGTCGTCGACGAGGGTGGTGAGGCCACCGACCGCCGACGCCACCACCGGCGTCCCGCACGCCGCGGCCTCGAGCGCCACGAGCCCGAAGGACTCCGACCTGCTCGGGACGAGACAGACGTCAGCGGCGCGGTAATAGGTCGAGAGCAGCTCGTGAGGCTGAGGGGGCACCAGCGACACCCTGTCGTCGACGCCCAGCTCCCGGACGAGCCGGAGCAGGCGGGCGTGCTCCTCACCGCCGTGCGGGCCGCTCGGCCCGCCCACGATCACCAGGCGGAAGGGCGCCCCGAGCGCGTGGTCCCCTTCGGCGCAGAGCGCCGCCAAGGTGCGCACGGCGACGTCCATCCCCTTGAGCGGCTGGATCCGCCCGACCGTGAGGAGCACGGTTCCCTCGCGCGGGAGGGCGAGCGCCCGACGGGCCTGCGGGCGGTGGCCGGGCCCGAAGTACGCGTGGTCGACCCCCGGCGCGACGACCGAGATGCGCAGCGGGTCGGCGCCGTAGAGCTGGACGAGCTGGTCGGCCTCCACGCTGCACGACGCGAGCAGCGCGTCCGAGCAGGCGATGATCGCGGCCTCCGCCTCGGCGCGGCGGTGGGGCATGTCCGCCTCCACCTCCTCGGGGACGAGCTCCGCCTTCACCCGGTCCAGGGTGTGGAAGGTCGAGACGAGCGGCAGGTCGAGCTCGTGCTTGATCGCGTGGCCCGCGAGGCCCGACAACCAGTAGTTGGCGTGCACCGCTTCGAACGGCCCTGCCTCCTGGTCGACGAGGGGAAGGCCGGTATCGCCGGCCATCAGCTCGAGCACCCGCTCGGTGAACTCGTCGACGAGGAGCGGGAGCTCCTCCTTGGGGACCGGTCCTCCAGGGCCGGACGGCACATGGTGGACGCGCAAGCCGGGCTCGACGTCGACGGCCGCCGGCAAGCCGTCGTCGTAGCTGCGGGTGAAGACGTCACAGGCGACGCCTGCTCGCGCGAGCGCCGTCGCCAGCTCACGGACGTACACGTTCATCCCGCCGCCGTCGCCCGTGCCTGGTTGGGCGAGCGGGGACGTGTGGAACGAGAGGATCGCGAGCCGACGCATGCCAGGAGGAGCCTAGTGGGCGCTCCTGCGGGCTCCATCTGGGGTGTCGGCGGACACACCCCGCACCTCGCGGCGCCCACGCCCTGCTGGCGAGCGCGTGCCCGCCACCTGTTCGTGCCCCTCGTCGTGGGCCTCGTGCTCCTCGTGCCCGGGGTGGGCCTCGTGCTCCTCGTGCCCGGGGTGGGCCTCGTGCTCCTCGTGCCCGAGACGGGCCTCGTGCTCACCGTGCCCGGGGCGGGCCTCGTGCTCACGGCGGAACGACCGATAGATTTGCACCAGCGCCTGCTTCTGGCTCTCGGCCAGGTGGGGATCTGCCCGGATGTGCTCAACCAGGTCGGCTCCTCCGGAGGGCGGATCGAGAATGCCGGCTTGCACATAGAGGGTCTCGGCGGAGATGCGCAGGGCCTTGGCGATCTGCTGGAGGATGTCCGCCGAGGGACGGCGGAGCCCCCGCTCGATCTGGCTCAGGTAGGGATTGGAAATCCCCGCGAGCTCGGAGAGCCGGCGGAGGGACAACCGTGCTCCGGCCCGTTGCTCACGGATGAACGATCCCAGGTCGTGCCAGCCCTCCACGCGGTCCGGGGACATTGGCCGAGCGTACCGAAGCTTCGTGGCCCGGCGGTGGCTGCGGCTGCGGCTGGCGGCTGCCGGCTGCGGCTGCGGCTGGCGGCTGCCGGCGGTGGTTGCGGCCGCGCGTCCCCGGGGTGAGGACGCCCAGGGTGAAGGCGGGCGCCTGCGCTATTGCGCGAGGAGGAAGCTGAGGCCGGTCACCTCGAGCACCCGGCGGACGACGCCATGTGCACCGCGCAGCTCGAAGGCGCGCCCAGACTGGGTTATCTGGCTGCGGGCTGACAGGAGGGCCGCGATGCCGCTCGAGTCGAGGAACCGCAGGTCCGAGAGATCGACGACCACCCTCGGACCGGTTGCGGCGACCAACGCGTCGCGCACCCGGTCGGCGTTGGCAAGGTCCAGCTGCCCGTGCAGCGAGACGACCTGGACGTCATCGACGTCCACCACCTTGAACGCGAAATCGCTGGACACGGTCCCCCTCCGTCACGACATCGGCACATCTCGGTGTGCCCGATGATCGTACCCGGGGGGCGAAGCGTCCGCTTCGCGCCGTCGGCGCCCCGTGCCAACCGGCTGTGGGTCCCGGCCGATCCGGCCGGTCCGCGTCGCCGGTGAGTACCGGTACAAGACCCGCCCCCATACCCGATCCCGCGCAACGGGGCCAAAGGTCCGGCTGTCGGTGCTCTCCGCCGGGTTGTCCCCCGCGACCGTGACGAGGCCGGACGAGCTCGCCGCGACGCGCTTTATGAGCAGCCGCTCGGGACGGCGGGGATCGGCCACGGCCACCACGTCTCCTGGCCGCAGCGGCCAGACCCTCGGGAGGCGCAGCACGAGGAGACGGTCTCCGGGCTCGAACGCCGGCAGCATGCTGGGGCCCTCGACCACCACTCGGCGCGTGCCTCGCCGCGCCACCACCAGTGCCCCGCCACCGGTCGCCAGGGTGCCGAGCACTGCCGAGCCGAGCAGGCCCGCCGCGCCCAGGACCACGAGGCGCCGCAAGCGCCGCGGGACGACCCGGCACGTGAGCCGCAGCACTCTGCGCACGCATCCGAGGCGGCGAGCGCCGCGACCGGCCCGGCGCGCGACCCCCGCGCGGCGCCTGGATAAGGTGCACTTGCCAAACATCCCTCCTACTGTGCCCGACCGGCACCTCTTCGTGCCGGCGAAAAGGAGATCACATGCAGATGCTCGACCGAGTGCTCGCCACCCTCGACAGGATCCGCCCTCCCGCCGTCGTCCACGCGCACTGTGACCTTCCCTGTGGCGTCTACGACCCGGCCCAGGCGCGCATCGAAGCGGAGTCGGTCAAGGCCATCCAGGAGAAGCACAACGCCTCGGACGACGAGCAGTTCCGTTTGCGCGCCATCCAGATCAAAGAGGAGCGGGCCGACCTCGTGAAGCACCACCTGTGGGTGCTGTGGACCGACTACTTCAAGCCCGAGCACCTCCAGAGGTACCCGCAGCTCCACGAGCTCTTCTGGAAGGCGACGAAGTCGGCAGGCGAGTCGAAGCGTACGACCGACGTGGCCGTCGGTCAGCGGCTGCTCGACGAGATCGCGGAGATCACAAAGATCTTCTGGGAGACGAAGAAGGGCTAGCGGGGGCTAGCGGAAGGCCGCTCCGGCGGCACCGTGCGGCGCGCACCGCGTCGCGAGCGGGTCCTGCTCGAGGTCGCCGTCGTCGATCGCGACGCCGCACACCTCGCACGTGCCGTAGGTGCCCGCGTCCAGGGACATGAGGGCGCGGTCCACCCCGTCAAGGAGCCGCTCGGCCGCGATCAGGCGGTCCTCGTACTGCTCGACTGCCGACGCACCCTCTGCCCGGTGTGCACCGACGCCCGCAGCCACGGTTGCGTCGTCGCCCACGGTTGCGTCGTCGCCCACGGTCGGGACTTCACCTCGGTCTCCGGGCACCGGCATCGTCACCAAGGCTGGAGGCTACCTTCCGGGCTTGCAGGGCGCGCGTGTTCGTCCTGCGCCCGACGGCGTCGCCGACGGCCCGACCCCGGACTCCGCCGGCCGCAGTCCGTAGGCTGGCAGCATGGCCCGCATGCAGCTCTCCAACGACACCGGCACCTCCGTCACCTCGAGTGACGGCGACAGACGGTCGCCCGATGGCTCCCCGCCGTTGCTGGCGCTCGTGGGGGCCGGGCTCGGCGTGCACTGCCTCGACGGCACCGAGCGACCCTACGTGGACCTCGACTGCGCTGCCTCGACTCCCGCCTCCGCCGCCGTCGCCGCACAGATCGGCGATTTCCTCCCGAGGTACTCGAGCGTCCACAGGGGTGCGGGGTTCAAGTCGAGGACCTCGACCGCCGCGTACGAGGCGGCCCGTCTACTCATGCTGCGCCACGTCGGCCGCGAGGGCTCCGGCGACACGGCGATCATCTGCCGGAACACCACCGAGGCGCTGAACCATCTCGCCTTCCGACTTCGCCTCGACCCTGACGACGTGGTGCTCACCACCGTCGTCGAGCACCACGCGAACCTGCTGCCATGGGCCAGGTACGCGCACCGACGGCACGTCGAGTGCGGGACGGACGGCGTGTTCGACCTGAGCGACGTGGTGGCCGCGCTCGACATGGCGCCTGTTCCAAAGGTGCTCGCGATCACCGGAGCTTCCAACGTCACGGGGTGGCTGCCGCCGATCGCCGAGATCTGTGCGGCAGCCCACGCACGCGGCGTCCCGGTCGTCCTCGACGCAGCCCAGCTCGCGCCGCACCGTCCGGTACCACGGGGTGCCGATGGCACAGCCGGGCCCGACTTCATCGCCTGGAGCGGCCACAAGATGTACGCCCCGTTCGGCGCGGGCGCGCTCGTCGGACCGGCGACTGCGTTCGCCGATGGGGAGCCGTTCCTCGCCGGCGGAGGCGCGGTCGAGCTGGTCGACCTGGACGAGGTGCTGTGGACGGACCCGCCCGAACGCGAGGAGGCCGGCTCACCGAACGTCGTGGGCGCGGTCGCCTTGGGCGCGGCGATCGAGGAGCTCGCCCGGCTCGGATGGGACGCGATCGAGCGTCACGAGACCGTGCTCGCGACGCGCCTTCGCGGGGGGCTCGGCGCCATGGACGGCGTCCATCTTCTCGGGCCCTCCTCGGACACCGAGACGCTCGCCGTCGCGACGTTCACCGTCGAAGGCATGCACCACGGCCTCGTCGCGGCCCGCCTGGCGGCGGAGTTCGGCATCGGCGTGCGACACGGGTGCTTCTGCGCGCACCCCTACCTGACCCGGCTTCTCGGCCTTGGTGCAGAGCACCTCGAGACGGCGAGATCCCAGGTCAGGCGCGGCGACCACCGCCACATCCCTGGCGCGGTGCGCGCCAGTGCCGGGCTCGGGACGACGCTCGACGACGTGGAGAGGTTCCTGGACGCGTTGCGGGCCGTGCTCTCAGGGGCGCCCCCGCCGGTGGAGTACTTCCAAGACAGCGCCACCGGCGACTTCTTCCCGGCGACCGACGATGCCGCATGGTGGGCACCGACCCGCAACGCCAGCGGAGGTTGCGCGCGCGGGTAGCCCCCTCGTCCGAACCAGCTCTGAGCCGAACAGAGATGCGTAAGTAGTGCGGGTCCATGAGCGCGCCGGGTCGGGGTGCGTGGAAGAGCCCCGTTCAGGCCGAGGGCCTGACGATGAGCAGCAGGCTCAGGTTGCGGGTCTGAGGGTGGCCTCGTGGCCAAGAGCCGTGAGCTGACGGATGAGCTCGCGGGTACGGGGTCCTTGTCGCCTTCAGCATTCCGGTCCGCTTCACAAGCCTCGAGCCCGCAGGGTCCGAAAGTCCGTTCAGACAGGTCATGTTGCGTGACACTCGTCGATCAGATCGCCCGAGACCCCCTGCCGGCGGATGCTCGTGAACGCCACCGGCGTCGATGGGATCCTTCAGGAACACACTCCCTCGCACTAGCGGAGGCGTGGCGCGATCTGACCAGTGCCCACGCCAGAGCTCGTGACCGATCGCTATCGGGTCGTAGCCGGCGTCGAAGACGAACGGTGGGACCTCGCCGCTCTCAGCGAGCAGTCCGACAAGCCGGCGGACCACAGGCTCAAACGGCTACGCCACGAGCTGATCGGTTTGCCGCGCGAACCGGCCGGAGAGGAGGTGGTCCCAGAGGCTGACCGCCGCCGCGTAGCACCATGAACCAGAGCCTTCGTCTGCAGCTTGTTGCACCGGACTTGGGACGCCGCCGGGATACTTTCGTATGATCGCTGCGTGGCCCGCTATGTCGTTGACGCGCCGACCTTGCTCCATCTGGTTGACCACGATCTGCTGCCAGCGCCGAGTCATCAGCTCGTGGCACCGAATTCGATCAGAAGCGAGGCACTGCAGCTGTTGCTGCGGGACGTCCGTAGTGGAAAGCGCAGCGAGCGAGACGCATTGAAGGTGCACGAACGAATCACGGAGACCAAGATCCGGCTACTGGGGGATCGGGTTTCGCGCAGCACGGCTTGGCGTATCGCTCGTGAGCATGACTGGGACAACCTTCGCGATGCGGAATACTTGGCTATCACCAGGCTGCAGGCCGACGCCTTGGTAACCGTGGACCCGACGTTGGCTTCAACGGCGGGCGCCGTCGTTCCGGTCGCACCGCTAGAAGCACTCTTGCGCGCCGAGTAGCCAAAGGAGCCGTCCTAGAGAACGGGCATCGTCGAGGATCGCCTGACTCGTCGGTCCAACGTACCGGCATCGACCGTCCCGCGCTGGCAAAAGAACTTCGAGGTTGGGCTGCTTTGGGTGGCGTAGTTGTCGAGCACGAGGCGGCCAGCAGGGTCATCGGGGACTTCCCCGTCGATCTGGATCGTGAACGAGTGCCTCTCTTGTGCCACGGGGTGGAGAGCCTCGCAGTGATCGTGCTCACGTTCGCAACCAGACGGCCTCGTGGTGAAGGGCGCCCGCAAGCAGCTCCTGGCCGATGGCGAGGGCTATCCTCGTGCACATGTCAGGCGCAACCAAGACCGGATTCGCCGGAGCGACGTTGATCGCGCTTGGGCGCATGGCCGCAATGGGGAAATTGCCCAGGAATCCTTTTGCGGGAATACGAATTCCATCCACGATGCGCAGCGACGAGGCGTGGAGCGCTGGACATCGGGCGGCAGCTTCCGCGCTGACGGCTGCGGGTGTAGGTCCGGTCGCGATCGCAGTGATCGTTGGAGCGAGCAGGCCCCGTCCCGAGACGCAGCGAACCGTTCTCCGCATTGCCAACATGTGGCTCGTCGGATGGATCGGCATCGCAGTGCTCCAGGCTCGCCAGGCGGCTCGAACAGCCACCCCCGGTTGAGCGGCGGATCCTGGCCCGCCGACGCCTACACCCGGGAACTTCGTCAGACGACCTGGTTCAGGACCCAGGGACGGCTCACGGATGGCGCCAGGAGCTGCGCGGTCATGATGCACGACGATGAGATCGAGATCTCCGCGGGCATCGTGAGCGAGCTCGTTCGGAGCCAGTTCCCGCAGTGGGCGCACCAGCCGGTGCGACGCGTCCGTTCCGGCGGCACCGTCAATGCGATCTTCAGGATCGGTGACGCTCTTGCAGCCCGATTCCCAATCCGACCGGCTGAGCCCGACGAGGTCCGCGAGCTCCTCGAAGCCGAGGCTCGAGCGGGCAAGGCGTTCGCTCGGCACTCCACGGTCCCGTCTCCTGTTCCCGTCACCATCGGAGAGCCCGGGCCCCGTTACCCACTTCCGTGGTCGGTACAGACCTGGCTGCCCGGGACGGTCGCATCCGAGACAGACCCGAGCGCGAGCATTCCGTTCGCACGAGACTTGGCGCACCTCGTTGCGACCCTTCGCACGGCCGACACGGGAGGTCGTCGTTGCGAGCGCGGGCGGCGGGGTGGAGACCTGCACGACCACGACCAGTGGGTGCAGACCTGTCTCCAACGGAGTGGGCACCTGCTCGATGTGGACCGGCTGGGTGCGCTGTGGGGCTCCTATCGCGAGCTTCCACGTGGCGCACCGGACGTGATGACCCACGGTGACCTGACCCCGCTCAACATGCTCGTCACAGGCGGTCGGCTGGTGGGTGTGCTCGACTGTGGAGGCTTCGGCCCGGCCGATCCGTCGCTCGACGTGGTCGCGGCGTGGCACCTCCTCGATGACGACCCTCGGGCGGCGTTCCGTGAGGACCTGCGGTGCGACGAGCTCGAGTGGGAACGCAGCAAGGCCTGGGCCCTCGAGCAGTCGTTGGGTGCCGTCTGGTACTACATCGAGACCAACCCCGCGATGAGTCGCATGGGTCGCCGAACGATCGACCGCATCATCACCGATTGTGATCGTGACGGCGCTGGGCAGCCGTAGCTCTTGTGGTGTCGCGACGACGCGTGCAATCCCGACAGGTTCGACGAGCGGGCCTCGGACCCGCATCCCCGTGGCCTCCTTCGGCCGTCATCAGAGCCAGCATGCCTGTCGTCGGGATCAGGCCGGGGGCGTTTCGGTCACCCGCGCAACCGGCACCCCTGACGCATTGCCATGAAGACCAAGGACCAGTTCCCCCTGTTGCGCCCAGCGTCAGCGCTTCGAACCGTCTACACGGTCTGACCAGGTGGGCCGCCCGGGTCTCGATCCCGGCACCTTGGGATTAAAAGTCCCCTGCTCTGCCCGATGAGCTAGCGGCCCGGGACTGCAAGATAACCCACGAGAAGACGTGCGAGACAACGCCGGGTAGCACCCTGACCCTGACCCTGAGACCCGCATAACCGGCTCACATGGCCCGCAGCGGCCGGACTTGTTCATTTCCTTGCGAAGACGAGCGATCCTCGCTTGGTGAGGCGCACAGGCGGCATCACGCGGTCCGCGGCCTCTGGCGAGAGGAAGTGCGATCTGCAGAAGGCGAGCACCGCCTCACGGTCGGGGAGCGTGACGAGGGGGGCGTCCCAACGTACGACCTCGACGTCGTCGAAGACCGCGGCCACGATGTCCGGCGCATCCTCGGCGTCGAACGTCGTGGGCGGGTACCCGTCGGTCAGCTCCGGATCGCTGCGGCGGCTCGCGGTCGCCGCAGCGAACAACCCGCCGTCGCGCAACGCCCGGTGGGCCTCGTCGACTGCAGCGAGGGGATCTTCTAGGTGGTAGAGCATCCAGAGCATCGCGACCGCGCCCATCGACGCGGACGGAACTGGCAGTGCGAGCGCATTCGCACAGACCCTGGGCCCGGAGGTGTCGCGAAGCTGGACCAGCGATGCGTCGAGCAGGACAACCGGCCAGTCTTGGGGCAACGAGCGTCCGAGCGCGCCGGTCCCGCCTCCTACGTCGAGCACAGGCCGCGCGTCGAGCCCGACGATCCGCTGGGTGACCACCGCGAAGGGATCGACGCCCCCCAGCCATGACGTGTCGTGCGCGCGCCAGCGACCGGGGTCGCTGTCGTAGTCGTCCGGCACCCAGCGCACGTGGTTCATGGTAGGACTGCGTGCCGGGCGCGATAGCCTGATCCGGCGTGGCGCTCCGTGTGCTGCTCCTCGACGACGTTCCAGAGCTCCGTGCCGCGCTTCGGCACGCGCTCGAGCTTCGCGCCAGCTTCGTGGTGGCCGGGGAGTCGGGAGACCCCAGGACTGCCGTCGCGCTCGCACGCGAGCACCAACCGGACCTCATCGTGATCGACCTGGGCCTCTCCGACCTCGCCGGGCGTGGTGTGCTGACCAGGCTGCGCGCCGCGGCACCGGACGCGTTCGTGCTCGTCCACAGCGGCTCTCACGTGCCTGACCGAGCTGCGATCAGCCGCTCAATCGACGCGCTCGTCGACAAGTCGCAGGACAAGTCGCGGGACAAGTTGCCGGACATCGACTACGTCGTCGACCTTCTCGATGAGATCGGCAGTCGGATCCCCAAGCAGGCGACGATGCGATTCGGTCCCGACATCCACGACATCGCTCTCGCCCGGCGCTTCGTCGCGGATTGCTGTGCCGAGTGGGATCGGTCGCCGATCTGCGACGACGCGGCGATCGTCGTGTCCGAGCTCGTGGCCAACGCGCTCGTCCACACCCGATCCGCTTGCGAGATGACCGTGGGCCTTCGCGACGACGTGCTCCGTGTCGAGGTCGTGGACCATGGGGGCGGCATGCCCGATCTCCGCGATGGTGCTGTCGGTGACGAGCGCGGGAGAGGGCTCGTGCTCGTGAGCATCCTGTGCAGCGCGTGGGGAAGCGAGCCGCGCGACGACGGGAAGTCCGTGTGGGCCGAGCTGCGCGCGGAGCCTTCGCCGGAAGACGGTCGGCGTTCGGGTGTCAGCGGTGCAGGGCGCTCGCTCTTCTTTGGTGATGGACCACGCGTGCACGTGGCCTGCACCGTCGGATGAGCGTCCTCGCCGTCGTCTCTTCATCCGCTCGCTCCGGTACCCTCGTCGACATGTTCCCCTGACCATGATCACCGTCACCTCTCTCGGCCTTTCGATCGCGGGCCGCGCGCTGCTGCACGACGCGTCGTTCGTGGTCGCGCGTGGAGACAAGGCGGCGATCGTCGGAAGGAACGGTGCAGGGAAGTCGTCGCTCGTCTCCGTCGTCGTCGGTGAGCCTTTTGCGCAGCTGTCGCAGACCGGTGAGGTCCACGTGCTCGGCACCTTGGGTTATCTGCCTCAGGTGCCCGTCGTCGGCGGGCTCGGCACCGACGCGAGCGCTCTTTCTCACGTTCTCTCCTCACGCGGCCTCGACGTGCTCGACGTGGAGCTCGCCGCGGCGCGTCGTTCGATGGCGGAGCACCCGACGCCGGAGCGCATCTCCGTGTTCTCGGAGACCGAAGAGCGCTACCGTGCGCTCGGCGGCTACGAGGCGGAGTCCACGCTCGCGCACATGGCCGAGGGGCTCGGTCTCCACCAGGACCTGCTCTTCGAGGACGTCGACAGCCTCTCGGGCGGCCAGCGCCGCCGCCTCGACCTCATGCGAGTGCTCTTCGCCGAACCTGACGTGATGGTGCTCGACGAGCCGACCAACCACCTCGACGTTCCCGCCAAGCGGTGGCTCATGGAACAGCTCGCACAGTTCAAGGGTGCGCTGCTCGTGGTGAGCCACGACCTGGCGCTGCTGGACCGCGCGATCACCAAGGTCCTGCACCTGGGCGCCGGCGTGCTGGACGAGTACGCAGGCACCTACACGAGCTTCCGTGCGCAGCTCGACCAGCGCCTCGAGCGCCAGCAGCGCCTCGCGGTCCGCCAAGCCCGGGAAGTGGTGCGACTCTCCACCCTCGCGGACTCCATGCGAGCGAGCACCGTCAAGCGGGCGCGCATCGCCAAGACGCTCGACAAGCGGGTGGAGCGCCTGGAGCGTGCCCGCATCCCGAGCGTGAAGAAGGAACGCAGGGTGCGCTTCACGCTGCCCGTCCCGCCACGGTCGGGCGACACGCCGCTCGAGGTGACCTCGCTCGCCGTCTCCTACGACGCCCGGCACGTGCTGCGAGACGTCTCCCTGGCGCTCGCCCGCGGGGACCGAGCCGTCGTCGTCGGGCGGAACGGGGCAGGGAAGTCGAGCCTCCTGCGCTGCCTCTCGGGGGTCCAGATACCGAGCGGGGGAACCGTCACCCTCGGCCACAACGTGGTGATCGGGTACTTTGCCCAGGAGCACGAGCAGGTGGACCCCGAGCGCAGCGCGCTCGGGAACATCGACGACACGGTGTTGCGCACCGAGGTGGAGCGCCGCTCCCTGCTGGGCTCCTTCGGCCTCTCCGGGGAGCTCGCCACTCGCCGTGCGGCGAGCCTCTCGGGCGGTGAGCGGGCGAAGCTCTCCCTCGCGATGCTGGCTGCGGGCCGATCGAACCTTCTCGTGCTCGACGAGCCGACGAACAACCTCGATCCTCAATCGGTGACCGCCGTGGGCGCGATGCTGGCGACCTGGCCGGGCACGCTCGTCGTGGTGAGCCACGACCGGGCGTTCATCGAGGCACTGGCGCCGACCCATGCATTGCTGCTTCCCTCCGAGCGCTTCGACTTCTGGCGAGAGAGCTACCTCGACCAGGTCGAATTGCGATGACACGAGGGTGCTTTCCTTCGGGCGACCGCCCCGCGGGTATGACAAGGTTGGGTCGGTGAGCGTCGGCCCTTCCCCAGACCCGACAGCCGGGGCAACGGGAGGCGGCGGCGAGCCGGGCGCAGCCCTTCGACACGGTCGTTGGCACCCCGAGACCCTGGCGGTCGCGGCTGGAAGGGACCTGTCGCCGGGTGCCCCGCTCAACGTCCCCCCGGTGCTCGCGTCGACCTTTCGCGACGGCACCTCCGCGCGCTACGGGCGGTGGGGGAACCCCACCTGGGAGGCGCTCGAGGCAGCGCTCGACGCGCTCGAAGGCGGCCGGTCGGTCTCCTTTGCGAGCGGGCAGGCAGCCATCGCCGCCGTGCTCGACACGCTTGGTCCCGGCGCGCTCGTCGTGCACCCGACGGCTTCCTACGCAGGGACGCGCGAGCTCCTCGGGTTGCTCGCCGATGCCGGCCGGGTGCAGCTGCGACCGGTGGACATCACCGACACGGACGCCGTGCTCGACGCACTGCCGGGCGCGGCGATGGTGTGGGTCGAGTCGCCGACGAACCCGCTCCTCGGGATCGCCGAGGTGCCGCGGATCGTGGCGGCCGCCGGTGCCGAGGGCGTGGTGAGCGTCGTGGACAACACCTTCGCGACGCCGATCGCGCAGCAGCCCATCGCGTGGGGGGCCGACCTGGTGGTCCACTCCGCGACGAAGTACATCGGAGGGCACTCGGACCTCCTTCTCGGCGCGGTCGTGGCGGGGAGCGACGCGCAGCGAGAGCGGCTCCGCCGCCATCGCACTCTCCACGGAAGCGTTCCGGGCACCGTCGAAGCGTTCCTCGCCTTGCGCGGCCTGCGAACGCTGCCGCTCCGCTTCGCCCGCCAGCAGGAGAGCGCAGCCCTGCTCGCCGGGAGGCTGCAGGCGTATCCTGCGGTGCGCGCCGTGCGGTACCCGGGCCTGCCGGGAGATCCCTACCACGACCGCGCGGCGGCGCAGATGCGCGGTTTCGGGGCCGTGGTCTCCTTCGAGCTGCCTTCCGCCGCGGCCGCCGACGCGCTCGTGGGTGCGCTCGAGCTTGCCGTGCCGACCACGAGCCTCGGCGGCGTCGAGACGACGATCGAGCGGAGGAGCCGGTGGCCGGGAGAAGAGCGCATCCCTCCCGGACTGCTGCGGCTCAGCGTCGGGCTCGAGCACCCCGAGGACCTGTGGACGGACCTGTCGAAGGGGCTCGAGGCGGCAGCCCCAGGCTGAGCGCACAGGGCCCCGACAAGCGGGACGTGCAGGCCCCGGCGCCGCCCAGTGTCGGTCGCGCGCACCCGTTCGCTACCGTGCGCGCCCGTGGACGCGCTCACGAGGCCGACGCGTGAGCCCCCGTGCAGGGTCTGCGGAGGCCGGGCCAAACCGGGCTACTCCATGTGCAAGTCGTGCCACGAGGTCTCGATGATCCTCGGTCGTCCGCCGGTCCCGGTCACCCCGGTCGCCGTGGTCAGCAGGCCGAGCCCCTTGTACCGGGCGCTGCGGCAGTACAAGTCCGGCGAACGCACCGTCGCCGCACGGCAGCAGGCGCGTCTCGGTGCACTGCTGGAGACCTTCTTCGGGCGGCACCGCCGTTGCATCGCGCCGGACGGGCTCGACCTGGCCGTGGTCGTGCCTTCCGGACAAGGGGGGCGGCCGCCGCCGCATCCTCTCGCGTGCGTGGTCGCAGCCACGAGGACCCTGCCACCTCTGCTCGACGCGCTCGGCTCGGGAGAGGTGCCGATCACCCATCGCCGTCCGTCCCTGCGGGGCTACCGCGTTTGGGTCGACGTCAGCGGAGCCCGCGTGCTGCTGGTCGACGACGTCTACACGAGCGGTGCCCACCTCCAGTCAGCCGCGGCGGCCCTCACCGAGGCAGGGGCGGGCGAGGTCCGCGCCTTGGTGCTCGGGAGGTACGTGCGGCACCCGACCCCCCGGCCGAGCTGCCTGCACTGCCGACGGTGAGCCCGGAGGGCGACGGGCGGTGAGCCCGGGGAGAACCGGCGAATGGGCCCGGCGGTGGGCCTATCGCCACGCCAGCTCGGCGGCGAGCCCGAGCCGAAGAGGTTGGTGCCGGCCCCCCGGGGGATGGGGATGGGGAAGGGGGGCCGACACCTCACAGACCGTTACAGAAACCCCCGCTTATGGAGCACAGGGAACCACACGGTCCGCGACTTCAGGGTGATGACCTCTGTGCAGGCGTCGCAGACATCCGTCTGCGAACGGAGGCTGCCGCGTGAAGCCCGCAACGCCTCGATGGCGGTCTCGCCGCCGGCTACGGTCTCCATGCCACCTCCCCCTCTTTCTCACCCACGAGGCACACCCGAGATGCACCGAGCATAGCACGACGTCGCCGAGGCCGTGCCGGGACCGTTCGACCTCCCCCCTCTCAAGCGCCAGGCCGGCCGCGAGGGGCACCCGCACGCTGCGCGAGTCCCACGGCGAGCTCGACGGCCCGTGCCGGGTCGCTCGCGCGCTGGACCCCCGGGTCCGGCGCCGCGCCCGCATGCCGCCGGAGCTCCCAGGTGGCGAGCCCGATCACCGGGCGCCCGAGCTTGAGCGCGAGCGCGATCTCCGACAGCGTCCCGTACTCCCCTCCGACGGCGACCAGGACGTCCGCGGCCCGAGCCAGGAGGACGTTGCGCCCCTCGCCGAGCCCGGTCGGCACCGCGACGGTCACCCACGGGTTGGCTTCTGCGCGGCTCTCCCCGGGCAGCAGGCCGACCGTCGTGCCTCCGGCAGACTGCGCACCCCGGCACGCGGCCTCCATCACCCCGGTAAGCCCCCCGGTCACCACCAGGGCGCCCGCCTCGGCGAGCCGCCGCCCCAGCTCCTCGGCGAGGCGCTCCTCCTCCGTAGAGCAGCACCCTGACCCGACGACCGCGACCGTGATCACCGAGACCCGGCCGTAGGTGCGAGCTTCTCGTCCACGTCCACCCATCCGGTCCCGGGGTACCACCGGCGTACCACCCGTGCGGGCACCCCAGCCACCACGCAGTGGTCCGGCACCTGCCCACGCACGACCGCGCCCGCCGCCACCACCACGTTCCGGCCGATCTGCGCGCCCGGGAGCACCACCGCGTGCGCACCCAGCCAGCTCCCTGCACCGATGGAGACCCCCGCGTCGACGGGCCGCTGCCCGCCGATCGGCTGGTCGGGATCCTCGTAGCCGTGGTTCTGGTCGGTGACGTACACGTAGGGCCCGGTCTGGACGTCGTCGCCCACGGCGATCGACCAGTGGCCGACGATGTGGCTGCCGCGCCCGATCACGCAACGGTCGCCGATGCGGACGACCGGCGAGGTGAGCAGGGCCTGACCGGGCGCCATCCCGGCGGTGAGCGTCACGTAGGGGCCGATCATCGTGCCTGCGCCGATCTCGACGTAGTGCTCGTTGAGCAGCGTGCCAGGCGGGAACGCGAGCAGGCTGCCCTCGCCGAACGCAGCGAACCTGGCGGCGCGCGGATCGCCGGGGCCGACCGCCGCGCCGAACGAGGCCCACTCCCAGCTCCGCCGGAGGCCTTCGGCCGCCGCACGCTGCAGCAGAGCGCGAGCACGGTCCGTCCAGGCCATCCGCTCCGCACGCTACACGGCGCCCGGCCCATCCCCCCGTTTCGCGAGCCGCCCGCCCACAATGTGTCGGTATGCGCCGCGCCCACCTTCCTCCGCCGCTCTGGAAGACTCCCAGGCCCATGGGCAGAGGGGGACGACGGCGGCGCTGGCGCGCCGCGGGTGCCGGAGGCGACGGCGCGCGCCCATCGCGACGGCGACCGCTCCTTGGCCTCCGCGCGTCGCTCGCACTGATCGGTGCGGGGTGCCTTCTCACCGCCTGCGCCTCGACCGGTCCGAGTGCCACGAAGCGAACCACGCCGTCGTCGGACCCTCCGCCGACGCAGACGTCGCACCCCTTGAGCGCGGCGCCGAGCGGGCCGGACTGCCCGCTCACGGGCATGCCGGCACCCGGCGGCGTCATCCCAGCGCGCTCGGCGCTCGCCGTGAAGGTGGACAACTACCCGACAGCGCGGCCGCAGACGGGGCTCACAGCCGCAGACATCGTGTTCGAGGAGCCGGTGGAAGGCGGGATCACGCGCTACGTCGCGGTCTTCCAGTGCCACGGCACCGCGACGGTGGGGCCCGTCCGCTCGGCGCGCAACATCGACATCGGGATCCTCGGGGAGTTCGGGAACCCCCTCCTCGTCCATGTCGGCGGGATCCAACCGGTCATCGACAACATCCTCGCCTCCCCGATCGACGACTTCGAGCTCGGCGACTACACGACATCGGTCGTCCAGCATCCTGTGGGCCGGGTCGCCCCGTACGACACCTACACCTCGACCACAGCGGTGTGGCAGCTGCGGCCGACAGCCAACCGTGCGCCGCGACCTGTGTTCGCATATTCGAAGAAGGTCCCCGCAGGAACGCCGGTCAGCTCCGTCTCGATCCCGTTCTCGAGCTACTCGCCGGTGGTCTGGAGGTACGACGCCGCAACGGGCAAGTTCCTCCGCTTCTACGGCACATCGGCCGACGTGCTCTCCAACGGCGTGCAGAACAGCGCGTCGAACGTGGTCGTCCAGTTCGTGAACGTCTTCTACGGGCCCTGGGTCGAGAACTCTGAAGGCGGGCTCGAGGTCCAGGCGAACCTGGCGACAAACGCGAGCGGCAAGGCGATCGTCTTCCGCAACGGAGTGGAGATCCCCGGTCGGTGGTCGCGCGCCTCGCTGGCCCAGCCGACGAGCTTCACGACGGCAGCCGGTCAGCCGATCACGATGCAGCCCGGCGACACGTGGGTCGAGCTGGTGCCGACAACCGTGAGCGTCACCACGACGCGGTAGCTCACTCCACGGTGATCGGGAGGTCGTCGGGATCGACCTCGATCGTCCCCTTGCCCGTGTCCTTCGGCGCCAGCTGCTGGCGGACACGGTCGTCGATCTCCGCCATGAGCTGGGGGCTCTCCCGCAGGAAGGTCTTCACGTTCTCGCGGCCCTGGCCGAGCTGCTCCCCTTCGTAGGTGAACCACGCACCGGACTTCTTGACCAGGCCGAGGTCCACTGCGACGTCGAGGAGCGATCCCTCTCGGCTGATGCCGGTTCCGAACATGATGTCGAACTCGGCCTGGCGGAACGGCGCGCTCACCTTATTCTTCACGACCTTCACCCGGGTCCGGTTGCCGATGACGTCCGCGCCGTCCTTGATCGACTCGGTGCGGCGGATGTCCAGCCGGACCGACGCGTAGAACTTGAGCGCGCGCCCCCCCGGGGTGACCTCCGGCGAGCCGTAGAGGACGCCGATCTTCTCGCGGAGCTGGTTGATGAAGACCGCGATCGTGTTGGACTTGTTGAGCGTCCCTGCCAGCTTGCGGAGGGCTTGGGACATGAGCCGCGCCTGGAGTCCGACGTGGCTGTCGCCCATCTCCCCTTCGATCTCCGCCCGCGGGGTGAGCGCGGCCACCGAGTCGATCACGATGACGTCGATCGCGCCGGAGCGGATGAGCATGTCGGCGATCTCGAGCGCCTGCTCCCCGGTGTCCGGCTGGGAGATGAGGAGGTCGTCCACGTTCACGCCGATGGCCCGGGCGTAGGCGGGATCCATCGCGTGCTCGGCGTCGATGTACGCGCAGATCCCCCCGTTGCGCTGTGCCTCCGCGACGACGTGCATCGCCAAGGTGCTCTTCCCGCTCGACTCGGGACCGAAGAGCTCCACGATCCGGCCGCGCGGGAGCCCGCCGATGCCGAGAGCGAGGTCGAGGGAGAGGGCCCCGGTCGGAATGGCTTCGATGCCCATGTCGACGTGCTCGCCCATCCGCATGACCGAGCCCTTCCCGAACTGCTTCTCGATCTGGCCGAGGGCCGTCGCGAGTGCCTTGTCGCGGTCATCCACTGTCATCGCTGTGTCGTCTCCTTGTCATGACGTCCGGTCTGCGGTCGGCGACTGTACGGAAGGGTTGTCACAGACCTTAGTTGCGAACGCGTGTTCGATGTGGGATACAGGGAGCCTGCCCGCCCGACGCCGTCCATGTGTCACGACCCAACGGTCGCGGTGACGAGCGTCGTGTACCGGGCCCCCGACGAGTCCAGCTCCGTCCGGACGAGGCTCAGCTCCCCAACCTGCCAGCGCGCCGCGAGCGGGACCCCGGAGAGCGAAGGAGGCACCGCGCGCCGCCCCCGGGCCCGCGCGAGGGTGAGATGCCCGCGGAAGGGGGCGTCAAGACCCGCGTCCGGAAGGACGCCACCGAGCGCCCTGCGCACCCGGTCTGCCATCTCGTCCAATCCGTGGACGGGCAGGCAGAGCACGCGGCGGCCGAGCCGCTCGGTCATGGGACCGAGGCGCGCCTCGGGTGCGGGGACGCCATGACCCGCGGCCTTTACGAGGGCGCTCCCGACCTCGGTCACCCCGGACAGCACGACGTTGCCGAGGAAGGCGAGGGTCACGTGCCATTGGTCGGGCCGCGTCCAGCGGAGTGCGTCGAGCGACGGACGCTCGAGGGACGCAAGGACGGCCACCACATCGGGTGGCGGCCACACGCCGACGAAGAGGCGGGCCGTCGGCTCGGGCGGCCCGGCCTCCGCCGCGGCAGGGCACCCGACGGCGGCGTGGCCGACGGCGGCGTGCTCGACGGCGTCGTCGTGCCCGGCCATGGCGGGGCCTCCTACGGCTCTGCGGGCGCAGAGGCGGCCGGCGGAGGAAGCTGGGGCGCGCCGAGGACGAAGTCGCGGCCTCCCGCCGTGACGGTCACCTGGGCACCCACCGCCCGGGCGAGGCGGTCGACGAATGCGAAGGAGAGTGAGGGGTCTCCCTCCTCCGCGCGCAGGACCTCCTCCTCGTCGACCTCCATGCGCGCGGCGAGTCCCGGCACGTCGAGGTGCGCGGTGACACGCAGGCCGTGCACCAGCGTGCCCAGCTCCTCGGCGAGCGCGGCCTCGGCGTAGGCCAGCGCATAGGCGTCGGCGTCCTCGGGAGGGAACCTGCGTCTCAGATCGCTCAACTCGACCGTCATCGGCTCCGCTCCAACGTGGCCTCGAGCGACCGCGTGCGTGCAAGCACTCGCTGGGCACGCGCCACCTCGTGGCGCTCGCGGTCGCGCTGCTTGCGAAACGTCGTGAGCGCCGTCACCTCCCTCTCCTCGCCGAACGCGTACGTGATGCGCCTCGGCACCCCCTGGCACCAGAAGCGAAGCTCGTGCAACCCGTCCCCGAGCGCGCGGGCCCGGGGCATCCGCAACGCCGGGCCTGTCGACGCGAGTCGGTCCAACGCGCGGTCCGCGAACGCCCGGTCCCGCGCGCCGAGCCGCACGTACCACCTCGCCACCTCGTCCGAGAGCCGGACGTCCCACTGGCCCACGACCTGAACGGTCGGGTGTGCCTCCCGTCTCGGGCGTGCGTCTCGGATTGCGCCCTGGCCAGCGGAAGGACCGGTGCGGTCAGGGGGCGCTGACGAAGCGGGCCGGCAGGGCGACCGGTGGAGGTGGCGCTCAACTCGGCGTCGGTCCGTTCACCGAGCGGTCGCGTGCGAGGAGCGTCCGCCTCAACAGATCGAGCGCGGAGATCGCCGAGAGCTGCCTGATCCGCTCCCGGTCGCCGGAGAGGCGGAGCCGTCGTGCCGGCGTCGCGCCGTCGGGAAGGGCGAGCGCAACGAAGACCGTCCCCGGCGCGAGGTCCTCTTGGGGATCGGGACCCGCGACGCCGGTGATCCCGAGACCGACGGAGGCGCCGAGCACCCTGCAGGCGCCTCGCGCCATCGCGACCGCCGCGTCCTCGGTCACGACTGGTCCCTCTGGCACCCCGAGCAAGGAGAACTTGATCGCCGAGTCGTACGCGACGACGCCGCCGCGGAACCATGCGCTCGCGCCAGGGACGTCCACGAGGCGAGCCGCCACGAGGCCACCGGTGAGTGACTCCGCGACGCCGAGGGTCTGCCCCCGCTCGACGAGAAGGGCGGCGACCGCCTGCTCCATCGAGACGTCGTCTACGCCGAAGACGACGTCCCCGAACGCCGTTTTGAGCACAAGCCGCACAGCTTGCTCCTCGGCGTCGAGCAGCGCACGCGCCGCGTCCGCGTCCGACGCGTGCGCGGTCAGCCGGACCTTCAGCCCTTCGATGCCGCTCGCGAGGAACGCGAGCGTCACCGTACCGGCGGGGTTGGCGGTGAGGGTGGCTTCGTCGAGCGCGTCGATCCGCCCCTGGAGCGCCTCGGCGAGGGCGGACTCGCTCACGCCCCACGTCCGCAGGACGCGGCTCGAGATCACCCCTTGCTCCCCCGCCGCCGCCATGCGTCTGCGCAGGTCCGGGAGCACGGCACGTTCGAACATCTCGGTCATCTCGTGGGGCACGCCCGGAAGGGCGTAGACCACCTTGCGCCCCATTGGACAGATCAGGCCGGGTGCGGTGCCCCGGCGTTGTTCGATCCAAGTCGCTCCGTCTGGGACGTCTGCCTGGCGGAGGTTGTTCTGCGGCATGGCGCGATCCCTCACCTCGAAGAACCGCTCGATCCGGCGGGCGACCTCCGCGTCTCGGTGGAGCGGGACAGCCATCACCTCGGCGATCGCCTCGCGGGTGATGTCGTCCTGGGTCGGGCCGAGGCCACCGCAGGCGATCACCGCGTCGCCGCGCGAGAGCGCGATCCGGAGCGCTGTCACGATGCGCTTGCGGTTGTCACCGACAGCCTGATGGAAGTACGAGTCCACACCGGCCGCTGCGAGCTGCTCGCCCAGCCACCGGCCGTTCGTGTCAGCGATCTGCCCCAAGAGCAGCTCGGTGCCGACCGCGACGATCTCGACCCTCACGGCGCCCCCGAGGTGCCCGCCGGCGGTTGGGAGAGGAGGCCCGACGCCTTGCGGCCGTCCCAGAGGTACTGCGCACCGCTCGCCAACGTGAGCGCGGTCGCCGCCCAGGTCACGGAGAGCTGGAGCGTCCGGTGCGAGGCGAGCGGCGGCACCAGGTAGGTCGCGATGGCCAGCTCCTGGACGATCGTCTTCACCTTGGCCAGGCGCCGTGCGGGCACGGAGACCCCGCGACGACCCGCCCAGGAACGGTACGCGCTCATGCCCACCTCGCGCGCGCTCATGATCGCCACCGGCACCCAGGGCATGGAGCGCTGCGCAGCGAGCACGACGAAGGCGCCCAGCACCAAGAACTTGTCGGCCAGCGGGTCGAGAAAGGCGCCCGACCGCGTGGCGCCGTGGCGCCGGGCGAGCCATCCGTCGAGGCCGTCGCTGCTCGCGACCGCCACGCCGACCGCCACCGTGATCCAGCTAGCCCCCTGCGTCGCGATCAATCCGACGAACACCGGGGCCGCAAGGAGCCGTGCGGCGGTCAACGCGTTGGCGGGCGTCGCCAGCGCCGACGGTCCGTAGCTCGGAGACGCCGGGCCGGTCACCGCCCGGCCTCTGCGGAGACTGGCGCGGCCCCGGGCGCGTCCCTGCCGACCGTCGCCGCAAGCTCCCCTACGAGATCGGTCCCGAGGGAGGCGATCAGCACCACGTCGGTGAGCGAGCCGACCGGGACCGACGCGGGCAGCCGCACGACGCCGTCGATCTCCGGCGCCTCGTGAACCGTCCGCCCGCGCCCGGGTGCCTCCACGAGCACCTCGCGGACCTCGCCCACCAGTTGGTCGCGCCGGCGTGCGGTGATCGCGTCCTGCAGCTCGGCGCACTCCCGGAGCCGCTCGAGCGCGAGCTCCCCGGGCACCTGCTCGGCGAGCCGGTCGGCGAACGTGCCGTCCTCCCTCGAGAAGGTGAAGAAGCCGGCCCAGTCGAGCTGCGCCGCCTCGAGGAACCCGAGGAGCGCATCGTGGTCCTCCTCGGTCTCGCCCGGGTAGCCGAGGATGAACGACGAGCGGAACGTCGCCAGGGGCTCCGCACGCCGGATCGCCGCGATGCGCTCGAGGAACCGCTCTCCGTCCCCCCAGCGTCGCATGCGCGCGAGCAGCGGACGCGACACGTGCTGGAGCGAGAGGTCGAAGTAGGGCACGCCGGTCGCGAGCACCGCGTCGACGAGCTCGCCGGTGAGGCCCGAGGGGTAGAGGTAAAGAAGGCGCGTGCGCGCCACGACGTCGGCGACGGACCGGACCAGCGGCACGAGCGGTGCCTCGCGCCCCACGTCCCGGACCCGGCCGGGCCCCGCCGCCCGGTCCTTGCCGTAGGAGGCGAGGTCCTGGGCTACGAGGACCACCTCCTTCACCGGCATCGTGTCGTCACTCGCCAGCCTTCGTACCTCGGCGAGAATTTCTGCGGGCGTCCGGGACCGCTGCGGGCCGCGAAACGACGGGATCGCGCAGAACCCGCATCGCCGGTCGCAGCCTTCCGCGACCTTCACGTACGCCCAGGGGGCCCTGGAGGGGGGCCGAGGAAGCGACAGCAGGTCGAAGGAGTCGGAGGTCGAAGGCGTCGACCCCGCGGATCCGGCGGACCTGACCGGTCGGCGGGCCCGCAGCTCGACCTTGGCCCCGGCAGGCGCCAGCCGAGGAAGGGCGGGGGGGACGGGCTGCCGCCCGAACCCCGCGACGAGGTCCACTTCGGGCAAGGCCGCGGCGAGCTCGTCGCCGTAGCGCTCGGCCAGGCACCCGGTGACGACGAGCCGTGCACCCCGGCGCCGGGAGTCTGCCAGCTCGAGGATCGCGTCGATCGACTCCCTCCGGGCGTCGTCGATGAAGGCGCAGGTGTTGACGACCACGAGGTCGGCGTCGCCCGGGTCCGTAGAAGGCACGAACCCGTCGGCCTCGAGCAGGCCTGCGAGCTTCTCCGAGTCGACCTGGTTCTTCGGGCATCCCAGCGTCTGGAGCCAATAGCGCCCGTTGCGCATCCATCCTCCCTCGGGCGGCACCGGGTGCGCCCTACGGCCTCTCGGCAGCATGACGCACCTCGGGGCGCCGTGTCCTGATCCACGCCGTCTTGGTCCACGCCGTCTCGGTCGATGCTGCGCGATCCGTGCCTCGAAGCGAGGCGCGTCGGCCAGCCTGCTGGCGCCGGGCCTGCAGCGGAGAGGGAGGGATTTGAACCCTCGGACCGGGTTCCCCCAGTCAACTCATTAGCAGTGAGTCCGATTCGGCCGCTCTCGCACCTCTCCCCATGGCCCCCACACCGCCAGGTGCAAGGCCCGAACCGATCCTAGGCCCTCTCGACCTGGGTGCTCACACCAACGCGCCGTCGGCGTGCCACGGCACCGCCCGACCCGAGGGGTGCGGCTCGACAGCGTCACCGGACGCGCCTCTTACGACGGGCGGTTCGTCGGAGGACAGCCCGTGCGGATACGGTCGCCTGCCATGGCAGAGCTCAGCTATCTCCGATTCCCGAGCATCCGCGGCGACCTGCTCGCGTTCGTCGCCGACGACGACGTCTGGCTCGTCCCCGCCGCTGGCGGCACGGCGAGGCGGCTCACCGCCGATCGCGCTCCCGTGGCCTTCGCGAGGCTCTCGCCCGACGGGGGGTGGGTCGCCTACGCGAGCAGCCGGGACGGGCGTCCGGAGGTCTTCGTCGCCTCCACCGCGGGCGAGGACGTCCGGCGCCTCACCTACTTGAGCGACGAAGGGACCCGCCCGCTCGGCTGGACGCCCGACGGCCGCGTCCTCCTCGTCTCTGCGGCCGGCGAGCCCTTCCGCAGCAGAACGTGGGCGTACTCGGTCTCGGTCGACGGGTCGGGGCTCGAGCGACTGCCCTACGGGCCGGTCAGCGGGATCGGGATCGGACCGGGCAGCGCCGTGGTGGTCGGGGTCGACCAGAGCCTCCGGCGGGGACCCGCATGGAAGCGCTACCGCGGCGGGACGTCCGCGAAGCTGTGGATCGACCCGACCGGTGACGGGGAATTCGAGCCGTACCTTCGAGAGCTGGGCGGTCAGCTCGAAGACCCGATGTTCGTCGGCGAACGCGTCGCGTTCGTCTCGGACCACGAAGGCTACGGCAACGTGTACTCCGCGCTCGTCGACGGCTCTGACCTGCGGCGCCACAGCGACCACGCGGACTTCTACGCTCGAGCCGCGTCGAGCGACGGACGCGTGGTCGTCTACCAGTGTGCTGGCAGCCTGTACCGGCTCGACGATCTCGCTCGGGACTCGACCCCTGCCCGGATCGCCGTCACGCTCGGCGCGCCGAGGAGCGGGCGAGCGACGCACGTCCTCAGAACCGCCGACGTGCTCGGTGAGCACGCCGTGGACCACGACGGGCGGGCGAGCGCGGTCGAGGTCCGGGGCGAGATCCACTGGCTCACCCACCACAAGGGTCCTGCCCGCCTGCTCGGCGGGGGTGCCGGCGTGCGGGCGCGCTTCCCGCGGGTCGCTGGGAGCGGGGAAGGGGCGAGAGTGGTCTTCGTCACCGACGCGCCAGGAGAGGACGCGCTCGAGGTCTGCCCGGCGCACGGGCCGCTGCCTGCGACACGCACGCGCGTCGGGGCGGGCGAGCTCGGAAGGGTGCTCGACCTCGCTGCCTCCCCCGACGGCGCGCACGCCGCGGTCTCGACCCACGACGGGCGCGTCGTCCTCGTCGGCCTCGACGACGGCTCGCTCCGCCAGCTCTCGTCGTCTGTCCACGGGGATGCGACCGGCCTCTCCTTCTCCCCGGACTCGCGGTTCCTCGCGTGGTCCGAGGCCGGACCCGACCCGCTGCGCCAGGTGAAGCTCGCAGAGGTCGCCACCGGCGACACGGTCGAGGTCACGCCGCTGCGCTTCGTCGACGTCGACCCGGTGTTCAGCATGGACGGCAAGTACCTCGCCTTCCTCTCCGCGAGGACGTTCGACCCCCTCTACGATGCCCACGTCTTCGACCTGTCCTTCGTGGCGGGCGTCCGTCCCTACCTCGTCCCGCTGGCTGCGGCGACGCCGTCGCCCTTCGCCGCCGAGCTCGAAGGGCGGCCCAGGCGCGGCACCGAGCCGGACAGCGACGCCAGCGAGAGGCGCGCGGGGCACCCTGAGGTCGCAAGCGACGCGGGCGCGGGCGACGCGGGCGCGGGCGACGCGGGACGCGGCGCGCACGAGCAGCAGGACCAGGACCGTCGACTCCGCGAGTCGGCGGCGGCTCAGGTCGAGATCGATCGAGAGGGACTGGCAGAGCGCGTCGTCCCGTTCCCCGTGGCGGCGGGCAGATACGCAGTGCTGCGGGCCGCCCAGGACGGCCTGCTCTGGCTGTCCGAGCCGCTCGAGGGGGTGGTGGGCGAAGGACGGGCAGGACTCGGCGCGCAGCCGGGTCGGGCGTCGCTGGTCCGCTTCGACCTGGTGCACGGACGCGAGTCGCATCTCGTCGACGCCCTCGACTCTTACGAGGTGAGCGGCGACGGCAAGGCGGTCGTCGTGCGGGACGGCGGCCACCTTCGCGTGGTCCCCGCCGACCATCGCGTGGAGACACCAGCCGACGGCGAGCCGTCGCCCGATGTCGTCGAGGTCGACGTCGGCCGCATCCGGCTCGAGGTCGACCCCGCACGCGAGTGGGCCCAGATGTACGACGAGGCGGCACGGCTCATGCGCGACCACTTCTGGGTCGCCGACATGGCCGGGGTGGACTGGGACGGCGTGGTCGCGCGGTACCGGCCGCTGCTCGAGCGCATCGCGACCCGAGACGACCTCTCCGAGCTCCTCTGGGAGGTCCAGGGCGAGCTCGGCGCGTCCCACGCGTACGAGATGCCCCCGCCACGCCCGGTGGAGGAGGAGCGGCGCCTGGGCCTGCTCGGCGCAGACCTACGACGCGACGAGGAGGGGGCGTGGAGGGTCGCGCGGATCCTGCCGGGAGACTCCTCGGTGCTCAGCGCCCGCGCCCCGTTGCTCGCGCCCGGCACCGGTGTCGTCGCCGGCGACACCATCGTCGCGGTCGACGGCAAACCGGTCGATCCCGTCTTCGGACCGGCGTCCGGGCTCGTCGGCGCGGCGGAGAAGCCGGTGGAGCTCACCGTGCGCAACGCCTCCGGCGCGACCCGCGAAGTCGTCGTCGAGCCGCTCGGCGACGAGCGCCCGCTTCGCTACCAGCGCTGGGTGGCCGAGCGCCGCGAGTACGTGCACGCGGCCTCGAACGAAAGGATCGGGTACCTCCACGTCCCCGACATGGTCGGGACGGGTTGGGCGGAGCTCCACCGCGACCTACGCGTCGAAGTCGCCCGGGAGGGCCTGGTCATCGACGTACGAGACAACCGGGGCGGGCACACCTCCGCGCTCGTGCTCGAGACGCTGGGCCGGACGGTGCGCGGCTGGGACGTGGGTCGCCACATCAGTCCGATCACCTATCCGCCGCACGCGCCGCTCGGCCCCCGGGTGCTCGTGGTGAACGAGCAGGCCGGCTCCGACGGCGACATCGTGACGGCCGGGTTCCGCCAACGCGGGCTCGGGCGGGTCGTCGGCACGCGCACGTGGGGAGGCATCATCGGCATCGACAGCCGCTACCACCTCGTCGACGGCACCATCGTCACCCAGCCCCGGTACGCATTCTGGTTCACGGACAGTGGATGGGGCGTGGAGAACCACGGCGTCGACCCTGACACAGAGGTCGCCGTCACCCCGCAGGACTGGGCCGCGGGCCGCGACACGCAGCTCGACCGTGCGATCGCGCTCGTGCTCGAGTCCCTCGCCACCACCCCGGCCGCCACGCCCCCCGACCCGGCGACGCGCCCCTTGCGGACGCCGCCTCTGCTGCCTGCTCGCCCGTAGACCGGCCGCAGGCGGCCCCGGCGCGTCCGCGCGTCGGCGCGAGCTCAGACAGGGGCCCCGGGCATCGCCGCGGCGGGCTCGACCAGGTGCGGCCCGTCGTTGCGGACCGAGCTCACGTCGAGCGAGACGGGATGGTGCACGAGCACGCCGTCGCCCGGCTCGAGGAGCGTCCGGAGGAGATCCCCGTCGTCTGTCTCCGGGTCGAGCCACCGCGCCCAGTCCTCGGGCTCGAGCACGACAGGCTGGCGGTCGTGCACCGGCATGTCCCGGCCCGCCTTGCAGGTGAGGACGGTGGCCGTCAGGCGCCGGTCGTCGCCGCGCGCCCAGTACTCCCACAGGCCGGCGAGCACGACCGGGTCGCCGTCGGCCCGCTCGAAGAAATAGGGCTGCTTGCGCCGCGAGCCGACGACAGGAGCCCACTCGTAGAAGCCGTCCACGGGCACGAGCAGGCGGCGCCGGCGGAAGGCCTCCCGGAACATCGGCCTGGTCGCCACCGACTCGGCGCGGGCGTTGAACGCGCGCCCGCCCGCCCTCGGGTCGTCGAACCAGCCCGGCAGGAGCCCCCAGTCGAACTTCGAGAGCAGGCGTTCGCCGTGGCGCACGCGAGCCCCGAGGAGGGATGCGGTGGGTCCGATGTTCCAACTCGGGTGCCACTCGAGCTCCGGGTCCACGAGCGCGCCGAGGCGTTGCGCGTAGCGGCTCGGGTCGCTCTGTGCGATCCGCCCACACACGGGCTCAGACTACGGCCGGGGCGCTTCGAAGAGGTCGTGGGCCGCCGCGCCGAGCGCGACCAGCAGCTCGCGGTCCCGTTCGTAGCTGAGCAGACGCGAGGCCTCTTTGAGGGCGACCCACCGCAGCTCGTCCACCTCCCGGCCCGGCGCGAACCCCCCCGAGACCGCCTCCATCACCCAGTACGCGACGACCTTGGGCCTGTCCTTGCGGTCTCGGTACTCCGTGTGCCCCACGAAGGGCCCAAGACGGCACCCGAACCCGGTCTCCTCGGCGACCTCGCGGATCGCGCACTCCTCGAACGACTCGCCGGGCTCGAGCTTGCCCTTCGGGAACGACCAGTCCGCCCGCATCGGTCGGTGCACGACCGCGACCTCGATCCCGTCACCAGGGCCCTGGCGGACGATCATCCCGCCTGCGGCGCGCACGAGCGTCTCGGGGGGTCGATCCACCACGCTCGTGCCGACGCGATCCATCGCGCTGCAGCCTACCGGCGGCCGGCGCGCCAGCCGGGCACCCTGGGACACTCAGGGTGCGCGAAGAGCTGCGCAGGGCCCGCTCGGGCAGGTCGGGCGTCCGCAGTAACCTCCGCATCGGATGAGCGACGAAGACCCGGGGGCCCGCGAGCGGAACGACGGCGGCGGGGACGTCGCCGCAAGCGACGGGGAGACGGCCGAGATCGAGTGGCAGTTCGACGCGCTCGACCTGCGACCCGTCGAACGCTGGCTCGCAGCCCTGCCGTCACGGTCGTACCCCGGCGTGCCGACCTTGACGGTCCTCGCGAAGCCGACCCGCCGGCTCGTCGACCGGTACATGGACACCGCGGACTGGCGCCTCGCGCGGGCGGACTTCGTCCTGCGGACCAGACAGCGCGGCCGCGCGGTCGAAGTGACCATGAAGGACACCGGCACGGTGGACCAGGCGGGGCTCAGGAGGCGTCTCGAGCTCACCGAGTCCCTTCCTTCCGGGCTTGGCGCGCTCGGGTCGAGCGGTCCTGTCGGCCGGCGGGTGCGGGCGGTCGCGGGGCGCCGGCCGCTCGTGCAGGTCCTCGAGGTCCGCACGCGCCGCCAGCCCTTCTCGCTCCGGGCCGATGGCGTCGAAGTCGCAGAGGTTGCGATCGACGACACGACGATCGTCGTGGGGGCGGACCAGGCTCCTGCACGGCTGCGACGCGTCGAGGTGGAGGTCGCACACGAGTGGGTCGCCGCCATCTTCCCGGTCGTCGATGACCTCCGGGAGTCGGCGGGGCTCAGTCCCGCGGTGCTCTCGAAGTTCCAAGCGGGACTGCTCGCCGCCGGGGTCTCCGTCCCCGGACCCCCCGAGGTCGGTCCCACCGACGTCAGACCCGACGCCACCCTTGGGGACGTCGCCTACGCGGTGATCCGGCTGCAGCTGCGCGAGCTCCTTGCCAACGAGCCCGGGACGCGGCTGGGAGAGGATCCCGAGAGGCTCCACGACATGCGCGTCGCGACTCGTCGGCTGCGCGCCGCCATGGACCTCTTCTCGAGCGCGCTCCCCTCGCGTGCAGCCGCGATCCGCGAGGAGCTCCGGTGGATCGCCGCGGAGCTCGGCGCCGTGCGCGACCTCGACGTGCAGCTCGAGGGCATGTCGGAGCTGACCGGCTGGTCCGCCGAATGGATCGGGTCAGGGCACGGGACCGCGCTCGCCCACCTGCGGGCGCTCCTCGAAGCCGAGCGTGACGAGGCGCGCGGGAGGCTTCTCGACGCGCTGGAGTCCACTCGTTGGGAGCGGCTCACGTCGGCGCTGGTCGCCTTTGCACGCCAGGGCCCGAGCAGACGCGTCCCCGGCGCCCGCGTCCCGGCGGCCGTCGCGGTCGCTCCACTCCTCGAGTCCGGACATCGGGCCATGCTGGCGGCGGCGAAGCGGGCGCGGCGCTCGCGGACGGCCCAGGACTTCCACCGCGTGCGGATCCGCGGGAAGCGGCTCCGCTACTCGCTCGAGTTCACCACGCCGCTGTACGGCGCGCCCGCGTCGCGTTTCGCCAAGAAGCTCGCCGAGCTCCAAGGCCTTCTTGGCACCGTGCAGGACGCGGAGGTCGCGGCCGTTCGCCTCTTCTCCCTCGTGACCCGGGTCCCGCCGCCCGGGACGACGCTCCCTCCGGCGACCGTGTTCGTCATGGGTGGGCTCGCCGAGCGGTACCGCCAGGAGTCCGCTCGGCTGCGCGCGACGCTGCCGAAGCATTTGAGAGTGTTGCACGCCGACGCGTGGCAGCAGCTCCGGGCCGTTGTGCGCGACGCTGCCCGCGACGCCGCGGCCGCGGCTGTCGGGTCGGCGGCTGTCGGGTCGGACCCTGTCGGGTCGGCCCCTGTCGGGTCGGCCCCTGCTGCGCTCGACGTGGGCCCAGCGGTGCACGACACGACGAAGCGCACGGTGACGTCGGACGACGGCAACGCCACCGGGCTCGGGGCGGTCGCGACGCCGGACCCCTCAGGGCTCGCGCGCTCAGATCCCTGACGTCATCGAGCCAAATAGGCCCCTGACGCACGACGCACCCGCGCGGAGGGACCTCGAGGAGGCCGGCCGGCGCCTTGGAGCCTTCGTGTCGGGCTTGCGGTTCGCCGGGATGACGAGCCGCCGGGCCCGGTCCGGCACCAGAGAGGGAACGGAGGAGATCCCGGAGTCCGGGCCCGGCAGACCGGCGGCTCACCACTTCCTCGGGCGCCCGACCCGCGACGTGGGCGACGCGGCCACGATCCCGAAGAGATGCCGGCGGCTGAGGAGCCTGAGACCGGCGAGCGGCGAGCGGCGAGCGTGGAGCGGCGAGCGGCGAGCGTGGAAGTTGTCGCGACGAGCGAGTGTCGCTCGAGGGTCGGGTGCATCCGGATGCCGGACACCGAGACCCTGTACGACGTGACCGTCTCCGACGCCGTCATGACGAGAGACGTGCCTGCGCCACCGTCTCACCACACCGGAGACCGAGGTCGGCGGCTTCCGTTCCCCCGATCCGTCCTTGCTCCATGGCGGTTCCTCCGTGTCGGCCACCGGGATCGCGCCCGTCGCTCCTCCGTGCCCGTTCGGCTATGAGGCTATGAATGGAACGCCGCTTCGGTGCGGACCTTTCGGTCACGCGCGAGAACTCGAAGCGGCTTTGCAGCGGATCGCCATGTTTCGCCCGGCTGGGAACGGGGGTACTCGCGAGATCCGGCAGGGTGGCGTGACCACCGTACCGGAGGAGAAGAGGGGGAGCCCGTGGCAACGCTCGACGGCGCTGTCGACCTGGCCCGCGACCGCGAGCTCGTGCAGCGGTGCCAGATGGGCGACGAGAGCTCCTTCACGGAGCTCTACGATCGCTATCACCGCCGACTCCACCGGTTCTGCCTGCGCCGGCTGCACTCGCACGACGACGCCGAGGAGGCAGTGCAGGAAGCCTTCGCGCGGGCCTGGCGTGCCCTGCCGAAGTTCGGCGGAGACCGGCGCTTCTACCCGTGGCTGACGGTGATCGCCGGGAACGTCTGCACCGACATGCTCCGGCGCAGTAACCGGATCGTGCCGATGCACGAGATGCCGCGGCGGGCCGTCGAGATCGACGGGGGGGAGGACATCGACGCACACCTGCTCCGGCAGGTCGACCTCGCGATGGCGACGGAGGCTTTCAGCCATCTTTCGGACCGCCACCAGCGAGTGCTCCGGCTCCGTGAGAGCACAGAGTGGTCGGCGCAGCGCATCGCGGAGTCCGAAGGAGTCGCGGTGCCCGCTGTGGACACGCTTCTGTGGCGGGCGCGCCAGGCGTTCAAGCGCGAGTTCACCATGCTCTCGGAGGCCGGCGGTCTCGCGGGGTTGGTCGGCATCGGCGTCGCGGCGCTGCGCCGGGGATTGGCGAGAAGCTGGCTCCGCGTCGCCTCCCACGCACCTGGCCCCCTCCGGGGGCCTGGGGCCCTCGCGGCGACGGTCGCGCTCACCGGAGCGGCGATCGCCGGAGGCGGCGTCGCCCTCGTGGGGGTTGGTCCTGCTCCTCGTCACGCGTCGATCGTGTCCACGCCGTCGACCTCCTCTGTCAAGACCTCCTCTGCCAAGACGTCGTCTGCAGAGATCTCTTTTGTAGAGACCTCTTCTGCCAGCGGCCTCCTCCGCGCTGCGACCGGCACGTCCACGCACCGCAGGCCGGTCGCCGGCGCGCCGGCGAAGGGTGCTGAGGGCTTCAACGGCGGGAGGGGCAGCCAGAAGTCGAAGCGAGCACGCCGAAGCGGCGGCGCGGCGTCGGCGCCTGCAGGCGTGCTGGGCAGCGCGGGATCCGGAAGGTCGGCCGCATCCGCCGTGGCAGGCGCAGGGCTCGGACAGATCGTCTCGGCGGTCGGCGGGCACGCAGGCTCGATCGGGGGCGGCACCTCCTCGACCTCCACGCTGGTCGGGACCGCGAGCACAGCGGCGAGCCGCACGGTCAGGACCGCGAGCACCACATCGACGGGCACGGTGACGACATCGGTGCAGGTACTCACCACATCGACGAGCAGCCTCGGCACCGCGACCACGAGCACCTCTGCGACAACGGGATCCTCAGGCGCAGGCTCCCTCCCCGGCGGCCTCTAGGCTAGGTCGATCGTCTCGCCGTCAGCCGGCCGGTCGTTCCTCGAGGAGGACGCCGTCGCGGTAGAGCAGCTGGCGGCGACGGGTTGCTGGGACCCGGGGTCCGGGCAGCACCAGACCGGTCAGGTTCAGCGGATCGGACGCGGCAAGCCTGAACGAGGCGGTGCTGCGACCGCCGCGGGCCTTGGAGAGCAGCTCCGCGGCTTCTGGGAGTGCGTACTGCTCCCCGGAGAGGCCCGCGACGAAGCGGCCGCCCAGGCAGAGGCCCCTTGCCTCGAGGCGACGCAGCGCCCGGAGCACCTCGCGCCAGGGCAGGCGATAGGACTCGCGGGACCACAGCTCCCATGCGACCACGCCCCAGCGCAGGAGAAGCTGTCCGGCGACCGTCTCGGCGAGCTCGTCGACACGGACCGGGTCGGTGCCGGCGGGGCCGGCGACCGGGCCGGCGGGGCCGGCGACCGAGGTGACGTGGCCGGCGCCCAGGGTGCCGTCCTCGGCCAGTCGAGCGATTTCGGGATCTTGGGGCAACAACGACCAACGCCCCTCACCCACGCCCGACCCCACGGGCGCGCGCCGGCGAGCGAGCCCGAGCCGGTTCGCTGGACGGCTGCGCTGGCGCGCGCGCCAGCGCTGGCGCGCCGACAGGAGCGTCCGTACCGCCGAGAAGGCGTCCGCCGTCACGAGCCCGCGCGCGACCAGGTCCCAGAGCCCCTCGTCGACCTCGGCAGGGAGCCGCCGTGCCGCAGAGGCAAGCTCGGACCTGAAGCACGCCCCGCGGCGCTGGAGCACCTCGAAGACGTCCGCCGCCGGTCCCGTCACCGGCACCGACGGCTCGTCACCGGTCCGTGCCGCTGCAAGCTGCCAGACGAGGTCCTCGCGCACCACGATCGCGAGCGGCGTCGCCGGCGAGGGGACGGCCGAACCCCGCCTGCCCTCCGCACTGGGGAGTCCATGACCGCCGGGAGCGGCATCGGCCGGGGTCCGTGGGGCGGCCGGGGCCTGTGCGGCGGCCGGGGTCCGTGCATCGGCCGGGATCGGCTCGGCCCGCGGGGTGAGCCGGCCCCACGCGACCTCCCCGGCGAGGCAGAGCTCGTCGAGCCACCGCGGGTCGTAGCCCTCGACGCGGGCGGGAAGGATCTCGCCCTCCCAGTCCCCCGCCGGCGCCTCGATCCCCTGAAGCTGGTCGAGGACCGCCAGCAGACCTGCTCGCCCCTCGAGGCGGGTACCGGGCGCCGCGTGCTGCCAGCGCGTGAGGGCCTCCAGGAAGTCGCCGATGCTGGCCGCCTGCACCGCGCGGCGGCGGTGCCCGCGGCTCGCTCGGTAGAGGCGGGCGAGCAGGTGCCGCGCGCACCATCTGCCGTCCGGCAGCTGCAATGCCGCGCCCGACCCCTCGAGCCGGGCCAGCGCCGTGCGCGCCCTGGCCTCGCTCATCGGTGCGCCGCACGGTGCACCTGCCGGAAGCCGGGCGGGGGCGACCAGCTGCGCGACGGTGACTGGGCCAGCGACGTCGAGATGGCCCCGCAGGCACTCGGCGGCCGCCTCGTCGTCATCCGCGATCCCGGTGGCCGGCCGACGCCGCTCCGTCGCGACCCAGTCTCCCTCGACAGCGCTTGCGCGGCCGCTCGCCTCCAGCTGCACGTACCACGCGCGCCACTCCTCGACCGGCCTGCACCGCACCAGCGAGAGGAGGAGGTCGTGGAGCTCGTCCGCGTCCCGCGGCCGGGGCCGGACCTGGTCGAGGACCGCGGAGACGGCCTCCTCGTCGAAGGGCGCGAGCTCGCCGGCGGGGACGGGCACTCCCGTCTCGCCGGTGCCGAGCCCACGGCGCAGCGGCACGGCGCGAGTGCGACGTTCCTCGAGCGGCGCGCCGTCGAGGAACGTGTAGGGACGTCCGGTGAGGATCCCGTGCGCGAGGACCGAGGGTTCCGCCGACTCGACGAGGGCGACCTCGACGGTGCCGGCCTCGAGCGCGCGGAGGAGCTCGACCAGGCCGTCGGCGTCGAGCACCTCGCTCAGGCAGTCGGCGACCGTCTGGCGGACCAGGACGTGGTCGGGGACGGAGATCGGGCCTGGCGCGGTGTTCTCCTGGCACGCGGCGAGCGCCGGCCACGTCGCGGCGAGGAGGTCGTCGGCCTCCATGCGCTGGAGGTGGATCGGTCTCCGCTGGCCACCGCGGGCCCGTGGGACCACCAGCGAGCGGTTGAGGTTCCAACGCCAGCGCACCTGGAGCATGGGGTGAAGGAGGACCGCCTGGACGAGCACCGACTCGGCCGTCCTGCTCGAGACCATCGAGGGGACGTCGGCGAGCGGGAAGCTGTGCTGGGGGCCGAGCGACAGGACGACCGTGTCGTCGTCGGCCGCGGCCTGCAGCTCGAAGTCGAACGTGACGCAGAAGCGCTTCCGAAGTGCGAGGCCAAGCGCGCGGTTGACGCGTCCGCCGAACGGCGAGTGGACCACCAGCTGCATCCCCTCTGCGTCGTCGAAGAAGCGCTCGACGACGAGCCGTCGGTGCGTGGGCAGCGTCCCGAGCGCGCTCCGTCCGGCCTCGAGGTAGCTCACGACCTGGTCCGCGACCGCGTCGGACACGCCCGCGGCCTCGATCACCGCATGCCGGGCCCCGGTCCCGTCGCCACGGGCGAGGAGGACGTCGACCATCTCGCGCAGACGGCCCACCTCCTCGGAGAGCTCCGCCGTGCGGGCCGGAGCCTCGCCGAGCCAGAACGGGACCGTCGGGGCGGCGTCACCCGCGTCCGCGACGCGCACGGTGCCCACCTCGACCTGGCGGACGCGCCAGGAGTGCGTGCCGAGCAGGAAGACGTCGCCGATGTTGGCTTCGACGGCGAAGTCCTCGTGGACCGAGCCGACCGTGACTCCCTCGGGATCGAGGACGACGCGGTAGTCGCCGGTCTCGGGGATCGCGCCGCCCGCGGTGAGCGCAGTCAGCCGAGCGGACCGGCGCGGGCGGAGACGCCCGTGGACCGCGTCGTGGTGCAGGTACGCCCCCCGCCTCCCCCGTCCGGTGACGACTCCCCAGCTCACGAGCTCGACGACCCGATCGAATGTCGCCCGGTCCAACGCTGCGTACGGCGCGGCGGCACGCACCATCTCGAACAGCTCGTCCACGTCGCACTCGCCCGCGGCCGCCACCTCGGCGACCACCTGCTGGGCCAGCACGTCGAGCGGGGCCAGGGGCGGGACGAGCGCGTCGAGACGGCCGGCACGCACCGCGGCCAGGAGCGCGGTGCACTCGACCAGCTCGTCGCGGGTGAGCGGATAGAGGCGGCCTGCCGGGGTGCCCTCCACGCGGTGGTTGGCGCGCCCGACGCGCTGGAGGAAGGTGCCGATCGCCCGTGGCGAGCCGATCTGGCAGACGAGCTCGACGGGACCGACGTCGATCCCGAGCTCGAGGGAGGCCGTGGCCACCAGCGCGCGGAGCTGCCCCGCTCGCAGGCGCGCCTCGACCAGCCGCCGGCGCGCCGCGGAGAGGCTGCCATGGTGCGCGGCCACCTGGAGCCCTTCGCCTGCGACCGTGGACCACCCCTCGGGCCCGCCCGCCCCGGCACCCCCAGCACCCCCGGCACCCTCAGCACCCCCGGCGTCCTCAGCACCCCCGGCACCCCCGGCACCCCCGGCACCCCCGGCACCATCGACGCCCAAGTCGCCCCCGTCGCCCCCGTCCCACTCGGCGCCCCCGGCGGCGAGGCGCTCGGAGAGCTGGTGCGCGACTCGCTCGGCCATCTTGCGGGTGTTGACGAAGACGAGCGTGGTGCGATGCGCGCGGACGTGCGCCGCGATCGAGTCGAGCACGTCGTCGAACTGCTGGTGGCTCGCAACGGCCTCGAGCTCGGAGGCGGGGAGCGCGATGGCGACGTCCAGGTCGCGCGCGTGCCCGCAGTCGACGATCTCCGGCAGGGGACCGGCGGCGCCGGACAGGAGCCGCGCGACCGTCTCGAGCGGACGCTGCGTCGCCGAGAGACCGATGCGCTGCAGCCGTTGGCCGCACCCCTCACGCTCGACGAGGCGGCGCAGCCGCTCGAGGCTGAGGGCGAGGTGCGCCCCACGCTTGTCGCGGGCGAGCGTGTGGACCTCGTCGACGATCACCGTCCGCACGCCGCCCAGCACCTGACGGGAGGACGCGGCGGTGAGCAGCAGGTACAGCGACTCGGGCGTCGTGACGAGCAGATCGGGCGGCGTGCGGCGGAGCTTCGAGCGCTCGGCTGCAGGGGTGTCGCCGGTCCGCACGGCGACCGTCAGCTGAGGGAGGTCGATGCCGAGCTCGGCTGCGGCCGCTCTCGTCCCCTCGAGGGGGAGCTGCAGGTTCTCGTGGACGTCCGCCGCCAGGGCCCGGAGCGGCGAGACGTAGACGACCTCGGGGCCGGGGTGCCCGGACCCCGCGAGCGGCGTGCCCCCCAGGCGCCTTCGGTAGGCCGCGTCGATCGCGACCATGAACCCGGTCAGCGTCTTGCCGGTGCCGGTGGGCGAGGCGACGAGGACGTCGGCCCCCGACCGGATGAGCGGCCACGCCGCTGCCTGGGGCTCGGTCGGTCCGAGGGGGAAGCGCCTCAGGAACCAGCCCGCCAACGCGGGATGGAAGGCGTCCACCACCGGTGTCGGGTCAGGAGTGCGGAGGGGGGCGGTCATGTGCTCGCAATTCCACCAGCCGGGTGTGACCGCCGCTCGCGCGACGGCGTTCGGCGCAGGCGGGGCCGGGCCACCTGGTGGCGCAACGGCTCCGCGTGCCCTGTCCCGTCCGGCCGGTCCCGCGCCGCCGCGTCGATGCCGCTGTCGAGGACCGCGGCCACCTCCTCGCGGCCTGCGTCGATGAGCTCGGCCGTCCCCGAGAAGTCCCGGTAGTCGGACGAGGGATCCCCGCCGCCGCTGAAGACCGTCACCTCGACGCCCTCGGGGACCATCGCGAGCTCGCGGGCGAAGCGGGCCTGGACCGCGATGAACAAGCCGGTCAGCACCGCCTCGACGGGCCGGCGTGCAGGCCGGGGCCGGTAGTGGAGCGGTCCGCACAGGAGCACGTACACCCGCGTCGCACCCGCGTCGACGGCCCGGCTGATCGGCACGTTGTCCACGACGCCGCCGTCGATGAGCAGCTCGTCGCCGATCCGGACCGGAGGGAACATCGCAGGGATCGCCGCCGACGCGAGGATGGCCTCGACGGCCGGCCCTTCGGAGAGCCAGCGCTCCCGGCCGTCGTGGAGCGAGGTCGCCACGACCTCGATCTCGACGGCGGCGTCCTCGAGCCGCTCGAAGCGGAGCCCCTCTTCGAGGATGCGGCGGAGCCCCGTGTTGGCATGGACCGCCGGCCGCTGCTGGAAGAACGTCCACGGGCCTTGCGCCCGGGTCCTGGGGAAGACCCTGTCACCGGAGAGGGAGCGCCAGATGCGTTGGAGGTGCTCCATGCCGGCCGGCGTGGGCTCTCCCGCGTACGCTGCCGCGTTGACGGCGCCGACCGACGCGCCGTAGACGCAGTCCGCTCGGATCCCACGCGCGACGAGCTCGGTCAGCATCCCCACCTGGACCGCCCCACGGCTCCCGCCGCCGGCGAGCACGAACGCGGTGCGGGGGGGCCCCGGGTCGCGGGGCCTGAGCCGGCGACGGGCGAACCGGTCCCACCACATCTCGGTCTCACGCCGGGGGCGCCGGGGGGCGCCACCGTCATCGAGCCGGTCGCTCACCCTTCCCGGCCCCGGTCCGGCCCGCCGTCGTCCGCGCGACGGCGCCGGGCCCGGGGAGAAGAGGGCGCCGACCCGCCACGCCCGGTCGAAGAGTGCCGAGGCGCGCGGCCGTTCCCCTCGGCGCCGGCGTGCGCCGCTCCGTCGTGCTCGGCGACGGTCCTGCGGCGCAGCCACTCCGCCCTGCCAGCCCGGTCGCGGCGCACCGCCCAACGCAGCGTCACGACCGCCAGCACCACCAACGCCGCGACGAACACGGCGAACACGGCGTAGAAGGCGGCGTCGCTCGTACGGGCTGCGGCGAGCACCACGCCCATGAGGCCCGCGCCTCCAGCGCCTGCGACTCCGGCGCCCGCGCCTCCAGCGCCTGCGACTCCGGCGCCCGCTGCTGCGACGACCACTGCTGCGACGACCACTGCTGGGAGGCTAGGGCCTCCGCAGCGGGCGACGCTGCGAGTCACACCCCCCGGGCAACCTGGTGACGTGACCGTCGCACCCGCCCCTCCCCGTCCATCGGCACCGACGGGCGCGAGCCGAGCAGGTGCGAGCGGCGCCGGCGCGCCGGATCTCCTCGGTCTCCTTCGCTCCCGGAGGACCGCTCGGCCGCCCGTCGATCCGGGACTGGCGGGCGGCCTCCGAGCGTGGCTCGAGGACGGTGCCGCGAGCCCCGTCCTGGTCGGGCGCAACCCGCTCGCGAGCGGCGCGCGGCGCGCGGGTGCTGAGCGGCGCGATCGGGTCGGGACGCCTGGCGCCCCGCTGGTCGTGCTCGACGGTGTCCGCGCCGCTCGAGCGGCAGCGGGGCGCGGCGCAAGCGTCGCGGACCTCCGAGCGTCGCTCGTCACGACGGCGTTCCGGTTGGTGGTCACCGGCTGCGCGCTGGACCAGCCGTTCGAAGACGCGCTGTGCGCGATCTCGGTCACCGCCCGCGGGCCCGAGACCCTCGACGCGCTCGGTCGGCTCCCTGCGCGCGAGCGGTCCGCGCTCCGCTCGTTCGTGCAAGAGCGGGCCGCCGCGATCGCCGCGCAGTGGCGCCCGGTTCCCCCGGCGTGGCTGCCCAGGACCGGCGAGCAGATCCGCGTCCCGCTGGCCGGCGGCGCCGTCATGCTCAGCGCGGCCGCCGACCTCGTGCTCGGCCGGCCCTCGGACAAGACGTCGTCGGTCTGCCTCGTCCGGCTTCACGAGAAGCGAAGCGGGGATGCCACCGAGGCGGCGCGCCGGACGCGACGGGCGCTTGCGCTCGTCGAGACGCTCCGCAGTGGTGCGCCACCGTGGCGCGTCGCCACCTACGACCCCGGTGCGCGACACCTCCTCGTCGAGGACGTCGACGAGGAGCTCATCGCCGCCGCCGTGCACGACGTGCTTCGAGCGATGGAGGACCGGTGAACGAGGGACCTCGGGGTGCGGCGCCCCACCCGGTAGGTCCGAGCGGTCCGAGGCGCCCGAGCGGTCCGAGGGGCCCGAGCGGTCCGAGCGGTCGGCGCGCGGCGCCCCTGCTCCCCGCGGCGACGCCGGTCGAGCGTCTGCCGCGATCCTCGGCGCTCACCGACGCCCTGCTCGGCGTCGGAGGTGAGCCCGGGGGCGGAGGAGGCCGATTGGACGGCCACGCGCTGGTCGCCGTGCGCGAGCATCTCGAGCGCGGGCTGGCTCGAGTCGCGGCGTGCTCGGCGGGGGCCGCCTACGACGGCCGGAGGCCGGGCACCCCCGAGGCGCGCCTCGTCCGCATCGGCCATTTCCAGGTGGCACAGGCGCTCAACGGGCGCTCCCCCCGGGACGCCCGGCCGCCTGGGCCCGGCGGGAGGGCGGGCGCCTTCCGTTGGACCGCCCGCACGGCACGCCGCAGCGTCGGTCTCGCTGCCCTGCGTGCGGGTCTCGACGGGCGAGCGCCGTCGCCGGCCGAGGCGGTCGCGCTCGTGCTCTCGGACCCCGGCGGGCCCTTCGGCGTCGGGCGCGCCGGTCCGGGGTCCTGCGCGGAGTGGATCGGGGCGCTCCCTCCACCTGCCCGTGCCTTGGTCGCCGCCGAGGCGACCGCATGGACGACCAGGCTCTGGACCGGCGTCGACTGGGGCCGCGTCGACGCCGGAGGTCTCGACGTCGGCGGGCCCGAAAGGTGGTGGCGGTGGAGGAGCGGCCCGACGACCCCGACGACCCCGACGACCCCGACGGGGAGCGCCATGCCGGCGGTGCGCAACGGCCCGGATCCCTGGGAGGTCGCCCTGCGAGGACGCGCCGACGTGCGGGCTGCCCCTGCGCCCCGGAGCCAGTGGCCGTCGACGGGTGCGCACCTGATCGTGCTCGACGGGGAGCCCGCCGCCGGCACGCGCCAGGCGCTCCTTCTCAGCGCGCTGGTCGCTGCGCTCTCGGCCGCGGGCTCGGCCGCGGGCTCGGCCACGGGCTCGGCCACGCGCTCGGCGAGCCTCGCTGCTGCGGTGCCCGGGAGGGTCGTCGGCTGGTGGCCGGACTGCGGAAAGGCGTGGGTCCTGCCGGTCGACCAGGGCACGCTCGCCGCCGCGTCGGACGCGGTCGTCGCCACGCTGGGCATGTGGCTCGGGGCGGGCGCGCCCGGAGAGGCGGGCTGCGGCCAGTAGCGTGGCACGGCTCATGCAGGCGAGGAAGGACATCCGCAACGTGGCGATCGTGGCCCACGTCGACCACGGCAAGACCACGCTCGTCGACGCGATGCTCCGCCAGACGGGCGCGTTCGGCGCGCGCCAGGAGATCGTCGACCGGGTCCTGGACTCGGGTGATCTCGAGCGCGAGAAGGGCATCACGATCCTCGCGAAGAACACCGCCGTCCGGTATGGATCGGTGAAGATCAACATCGTCGACACCCCCGGGCACGCCGACTTCGGCGGTGAGGTCGAGCGTGGCCTCACGATGGTTGATGGGGTCCTCCTGCTGGTCGACGCCTCCGAGGGGCCCCTCCCCCAGACCCGCTTCGTGCTGCGCAAGGCGCTCGAGGCCCGCCTCCCCGTGGTGCTGGTCGTGAACAAGGTGGACCGCCCCGACGCCCGGATCGACGAGGTGGTGCACGAGGTCGAGGAGCTCTTCTTGGACCTCGACGCGGACGAGGACCAGATCGGCTTCCCGATCCTCTACGCCAATGCCCGCGCAGGCTGGGCGACCACCCGGCGGGGCGCGCAGGGCGTGGACCTCCGTCCGCTCTTCGACGCGATCGTCGAGCACGTCCCCGCGCCCGTGTATGACCCGGACGCACCGCTGCAGGCTCTCGTCTGCAACCTCGACGCCTCGCCGTACGTCGGTCGTCTGGCGATCTGCCGGATCCACCACGGGACGCTCCGGCGAGGCGCCGTGGTGGCCTGGTGCCGGCTCGACGGGACCGTGGAGCGCGTGAAGGCGACCGAGCTCTACGTCACCGACGCGCTCGAGCGCGTCCCGGCCGAGGAGGCCGGCCCGGGGGAGATCGTCGCGATGGCAGGGATCCCGGAGGTGACCATCGGAGAGACGATCGCCGACGCGGACGACCCCCGCCCGCTCCCGGCGATCACGGTCGACGAGCCCAGCCTCACGATGACGATCGGGATCAACACCTCGCCGCTCGCGGGCGCCGACGGCGGCACGAAGCTCACGGCGCGCTTGGTGAAGGGGAGGCTCGACGCCGAGCTGGTGGGCAACGTGTCACTGCGCGTCGCGCCGACCGCCCGCCCCGACGCGTGGGAGGTGCACGGCCGCGGGGAGCTGCAGCTCGCCGTCCTCGTCGAGACCATGCGCCGTGAGGGATTCGAGCTCACGGTCGGCAAGCCGCAGGTCGTGACGAAGGACATCGACGGCGTGCGATCCGAGCCGATGGAGCGGGTGGCCGTCGACGTCCCCGAGGAGTACGTCGGCGTCGTCACCCAGCTGCTCGCGCTGCGGAGGGGGACGATGCTCCACCTGGTCAATCACGGGACCGGATGGGTCCGTCTCGACTACCGCGTGCCCGCCCGCGGACTCGTCGGCTTCCGCACGGAGTTCCTGACCGAGACGCGGGGCACCGGATTGCTCCATCACGTCTTCGACGGTTGGGCGCCGTGGCAGGGCGAGCTGCGGACCCGCCGCAACGGATCGATGGTCGCCGACCGTCGAGGCTCGACGACGACCTTCGCGCTGATGAACCTCCAAGAGCGCGGCGCCCTCCTGGTCGGGCCCGCGGCCGAGGTCTACGAAGGCATGATCGTCGGCGAGAGCGCGCGTGCCGACGACATGGACGTCAACCCGACCAAGGAGAAGAAGCTGACGAACATGCGCTCCTCCACCGCAGAGGAGCTCGAGCGGCTCACCCCGCCGATGACCCTCTCGCTCGAGCAGGCGCTCGAGTTCATCGCCGAGGACGAGTGCGTCGAGGTGACGCCGAGGACGATACGTCTGCGCAAGGTCGCGCTCGAGGCGTCCGTCCGCGGCCGGCTCCGCGGCCGCGGACGGTCAGGGCACGGCCAGGCACCCTGAGCGCGCCGCGGTAGCCTCCGTGCTGCGCCGGCGGAAGCGCCCCGGGAGGGATGGCAGAGCGGACGAATGCGCGGCTCTTGAAAAGCCGTGGGGCTCCGGTCCCCGTGGGTTCGAATCCCACTCCCTCCGCCGTGTGCCCGACGATCCCTGACCACCCCGTGCCCGACGATCCTGCAGCCGCGGGTGGCGCCGCGGCCGTGACCGACCACCAGGCGATGGGTGAGGCGCTCGACGAGGCGCGCGCCGCGCTGGAGCACGGCGACGTTCCCGTCGGCGCGATCGCGATCGTGGGCGGCGAGGTCGTGGCCCGAGCGCACAACGAGCGCGAGCGCCGCGCCGACCCCACGGCGCATGCCGAGCTGCTGGCACTGCGCGCAGCGGCTGAGGTCCTCGGCTCGTGGCGGCTCGGCGCGGTGACGATGGTGGTCACCCTCGAGCCCTGCCCCATGTGCGCCGGCGGACTGGTCGCCGCAAGGGTCGGCCGTCTCGTCTTCGGCGCGCCCGACCCGCTCGCCGGTGCGTGCGGCACCCTCTACAACATGTGCGCCGACCCACGGCTGAACCACGAGCTTCCCGTGAGACGAGGGGTGCGCGCGGACGAGGCGGCGTCGCTGCTCCGACAGTTCTTCGCCGCCAGGCGAGCCTGAACGGGACCGCCCCCAGGCGTCCCGTGCCTCTCGGGGGAGCCGGTAACCTCTGCGCCGGAGGCGTGCGAGAGCGGCCGAATCGGACGGTCTCGAAAACCGTTGTACCCCCTGGGTACCGTGGGTTCAAATCCCACCGCCTCCGCTCGTGCCAGCGCACGGGGTGCGCCGACGGGCCGCGCCCGGCGCGGGCCCGCCGTGGGCGCGGCCGGCTTTCAGAACCTGCCCTGTCCCACGCAGCCTGAGAACGACCGACCGGCCCGTCCTGGTACGCTCGTTGCGCCGGCCGAACGGGCCGGTTGCCGGCAAGGGGCCGGCGGGGTCTCGTTCGGGTTCCTGTTCGAGTGGGCCTTTCGACGTGACAGGAGCTCGGCTCGGCACCGCTTTGCGGCTGGGGCCGCTCGGGCGCACCGCCATCGCGGACGACGCGACCGGAGGAGCCGCCTGTCACGGCGAAGGCTGCACGCCGTCAGGCCCGGCACCCCCAGCACCCGGGCAACCAACTGCACAGCGGTGCAGAGAATGAGAAAGAGAAGCAACATGCCAATCGGCACCGTGAAGTTCTTCAGCAACGAGAAGGGCTACGGATTCGTGTCTCGCCCCGACGGCGACGACGTGTTCGTCCACTACTCCAACATCGAGGGGAACGGGTTCCGCACCCTCGAGGCTGGCCAGCAGGTGGAGTTCGAGATCGCGCCCGGGCGCAAGGGGGACGAGGCGCGCAACGTCAAGGTGATCTGACCGGCCCCGCCCTCCACCCAAGGCCCGCCGCCGCGGGCCGCTCAGAACCGAGAGGAAGGGGTGACCATGGCACGTCCGCGAACCACCGTCGGAAAGCTCCAGCGGGACCAGGCGAAGCGCGAGAAGGCGAGGGCCAAGCAGGAGGACCGGCTGGCACGTCGTGCCGATCGCGAAGACGGCGACAGGGCCGCCCCTGCGCCCGAGGAGGACCAGACGGCGCTCCTCGAGCAGTTCGCGCGGCTCCATGAGGACCTGGCGGACGGTCGGATCTCGCTCGACGAGTTCGAGTCCCGCCAGGACGATCTTCGCCGGCGGCTGCGCGTGGACTGACCGCCGGGTCGACCCACCCGCGGAACTGCTGGCTGGTCAGCGGCCAGCTTCACCGGCGGCGCCGGAGCCCGTCTCGGCTCCGGCGCCGTCTCGCGTCTCGAGCCAGCGCCTGAGCCCCGCCGCGTTCGAGTGGAAGCCGTTCAGCACCTCGAGCTTCTCCCGATGCTCCGGGGCGACGTGGCTCGTGTCGATGCTGTAGCGCTCCTCGAGCGCCACAGCGATGTCGCGGCCCTCGCGGAACGCCTGCTCCGCGGTCTCCGCCCAGCTCCGCAGCGTCGCCTCCGCCTCTTCGAGCAGCGAATCCGGGTCGTCCAGCAGGCCGTAGTGCGCGAGGGCGATCCCTGAAGGGCGGCGCGCGGCGAACTTGTGCAGGGAATGGAGCGCCTGGCCGAGGTCGAAGTCCGGGGGCGGAGTGGCGGGACGCAGCACCCCCGCGTCCGGGAGCCGCACCCCCACGGCGTCGCCTGCGAAGAGGATGCCGGTCACCGAGTCGTGGAGCCCGAGGTGGTGCTTGGCGTGGCCCGGCGAGTCCACCGCGGTCAGCACCCTTCCGGGTCCGATCCTCACCTCCTCTGTGTCGGCGAGCACGTGCAGGCGTTGCGGTGGCGTCGGCTCGAGGCGGCCGTAGAGGTCGTCGAGCAGGTGTCCGTACACGCGCTCGGCGGATGCGAGGAGCCGGGTCGGGTCAGCGAGATGCCGGGCTCCCTTCTCGTGCACGTAGACCGTCGCGTTCGGGAACGCACGCGCCACGTCGCCCACGCCTCCCGCGTGGTCGAGATGGATGTGAGTGACCGCCACGCCGGCAAGGTCCTCCGGCCCCACGCCGATCCGCTCGAGCGCGGCGAGGAGCGCCGCCACCGACGACCGGCTCCCGGTCTCGACGAGCACGGGGGCGGGCCCCTCCACGAGATAGCCCGCCGTCATCCTCTGCCAGCCGCCGAGCAGCGTGTCGATCTGGACGATCCCGGGCGCGATCGACACCGGCTCTGCAGGCTCACTCCCATCTGCGGGCTCACTCCCACCTGCGGGCTCACTCCGGTGCACGTGCTCGCCGCTCATCGCTCACCTACCTCGATCACGACCTTCACGTCGTCGGGCCGCCGGTCGAGGGCGTCCTTCCACCGCTCGAGCGGCACCGTCCGGCTCACCAGCTGCCCGAGCCACTCCCGATCAGCGCTCGCCAGCGCGGCGGCACCCGCCTCGTAGTGCCGCCGGTTGGCGTTCACCGAGCCGACCACCGACTCGTTCGACAGCACCATCGACCGGTTGAGCGCGCCATCGTCGACCGAGATCGTACGGCCGCCCGACGAGACACCGGTCAGGCACACCACTCCTCCGGGGCCGATGTGCTCCATCGCATCGAGCACCAGGCTGGACACGCCGGTGCACTCGATCACCACATCGGGCCCGGCCACCGCGTCTCGGATCGCGCCGGTGTGGTAGTGCGCGCCGAGGGCGCGCACCAGGTCCGGCTTCCTGCCGGCGTCCATCTGGTCGATCACATGGACCTCCAGCCCGCGCTGCACTCCGATCAGCGCTGCGAGCAGGCCGATCGGGCCCGCGCCCGTCACCACGGCGGTCGTCGGCGCCCAGTGCGCGCGGCTGCCGATCCTGTCGACCTGTTCCCAGGCCTTGGCCACGACACTCGTCGGCTCGAGCAGCACGCCGAGCATCCCCAGCGAGGGATCGACCCTCACGACGAAGTCCGGCGTGATGCGATAACGCTCGGAGAGATAGCCGTCGTGCTCCTTGATCCCGCGTTCGGTGTACTTCCCGTTCCGGCAGAAGTCCCACTCGCCGACAGCGCAGTTGGCGCACGGCACCGGATCCGGCCGGCGCACGATCCCCACCACGAGGTCTCCCGCCGCGAAGGGCGCTCCCGCAGGGGCCTCGAGGACTCGGCCGAGCGACTCGTGACCGAGCACGAGCCGCTCCCGCCCGGGCGGCGGCCATCCGTACGTTCCCGAGAGGATCTCGAGGTCGGTGCCGCAGATGCCGACGCCGAGGGTCTCGACCACCACCGGCCCGTCGGACTCCGGAGGCTCCTCGACATCCAAGAGCTCAGCGGAGCCCTCCGTGAGCGGTACGACGGTGAGCGCCTTCATGTGGACTTGCCTCTCTCCCTCGCCGTGCTCTGCCTCTTACCCGCCGTGCTCTGCTGCGTGCCCGCCGTGGCGCCGTCGCCGGCGAGCGGGTCGGCGGGGGGCCCGGGGGGCCCGACCTCGTCATGGTGCGCCGAGCTCAGCGGGTGGCCGCCCCGGGCGGCCAGACGCGCTCCGCCGGACACGCCCCTTCGCAACACGTCGATCGCCCACCTCGCCGACCCGCGCGACCGGTCCGTGCGCGACGCCGACGTCCTGCGCGCGCCGGTGGTCTGGAGCCCGACCTGCGTCGGCTCCTGGCCGCCGACGAGGAACGCGGTGTTGACGAGCGAGACGTGCGAGAAGGCCTGTGGGAAGTTCCCGACCTGGCGCCCCGAGATGTGATCGTACTCTTCGGAGAGCAGCCCCAGGTCGTTGCGCAGTGAGAGCAGGCGTTCGAACATCGCCGTCGCGTCGTCCTTGCGCCCCATGAGGTACAGGCAGTCGGCGAGCCAGAAGGAGCACGCGAGGAAGGCCCCCTCACGGCCGCGCAACCCGTCCACTGTGCCCTGGTCGGTCGTGCGGTACCGGAGGACGAAGCCGTCTTCGACGAGCTCGCGCTCGATCGCCTCGACGGTGCCGACCATGCGGGGGTCCGTCGCCGGCAGGAACCCCGCGCGCGGGATCATGAGCAGGCTCGCGTCCAGGGCGTCGGACCCGTAGTACTGGGTGAACGCGTTCTTCTTCTCGTCGAAGCCCTTCTCGTAGATCTCGCGGCGGATCTCCTCGCGAAGCGCGCGCCAACGCTCGACGGGACCCTCGAGGTCCGGCCAGTCCTCCATGGTCCGCACCGCGCGGTCCACCGCGACCCACGCCATGACCTTGGAGTGGGTGAAGTGGCGCCGCGGCCCGCGCACCTCCCACAGGCCGTCGTCGGGCTCACGCCATCCCTTTTCCAGGAACTCGACGAGCTTGGTCTGGAGGTCCCAGATCGCCCGGCTGTGCACCCCGTCGATCCTCGCCGCCGTGTAGAGCGCCGACATGACCTCGCCGTACACGTCGAGCTGGTACTGGCCAGCCGCCGCGTTCCCAATGCGGACAGGGCGCGATCCCTCGTAGCCGCTGAGCCAGTCGACCTCCCACTCGTCGAGGCGCCGCTCGCCGCCGACGCCGTACATGATCTGGATCTTCGAGACGTCGCCGGCGGTCGCACGCAGCAGCCAGTCGCGCCACGCCATCGCCTCGGAGTCGTAGCCCCCGCGCATGAGCGACTCCAGGGTCAGCGTCGCGTCGCGCAGCCAGCAGTAGCGGTAGTCCCAGTTCCGTTCCCCGCCGACGGCCTCGGGAAGAGAGGTCGTGGCGGCGGCCACGATCCCGCCCGTCGGCTCGTAGGTCAGCGCCTTGAGCGTGATCAGCGAGCGGAGCACGGCGTCTCTGTAGGGCCCCTCGAAGCAGCACGACGCCGACCATGTCCTCCACCACGCCTCGGTCAGCGCGACCGCGTAGTTGGCGTCCGTCGGCCGCGGCGGGGCCTCGTGCGAGGGGTACCAGGTGAGGGAGAACGTCATCTGCTGCCCCTCGTGCAGCGTGAAGTCCGAGACGGTCGTCATCCCCTCGCCGCGCGTCTGCGCCCTCGTCCACAGCGACACGGCGTTGGGCCCGGAGGTGGCGGTGAGGAGACGGTCCTGGCGCGTCACCCAGGGGATCGACTGGCCGTAGTCGAAGCGAAGCGCCAGGTCCATGCGGACCGGGACGGTGCCGGCGACGCACTCCACCACGCGTACGAGCTGGGGACGCTGCTCCCGGATGGGCATGCAGTCCACGACGCGGATGGTCCCGTCCCGAGTCTCCATCTCGGTCTCGAGGACCAGCGTGTCCCCCCGGTACCGCCGGCGCGTCGCCACAACGCTGTCGGGCGCGCCGGCCGGCGCGATCTTCCAGAAGCCGTTCTCCGCGCCGCCGAGCAGCTTTGCAAAGCAGGCGGCTGAGTCGAAGTGCGGCAGGCACAGCCAGTCGATGGAGCCGTCGCGACCCTCGAGCGCCATCGTGTGGAGGTCTCCGATGACCGCGTAGTCCTCGATGCGCTGTGACACGGCCGACATTCTTACCCCGGCCGGCCCACGCGGTCCGGCCGCGGGCGCTCAGCCGCTCGTGCAGGCGCCGGTCGAGACGGCCGAGGTCCGGCGCATCGCCGGGATGACGCGCGCCCGCACCCCGGGAGACGCCAACGCGTACCCGACGCGCGCATAGGCGGTCGAGCGGGAGAAGACGACGCCGACGACCTGGCCCGCCGCGTCGACGAGCGGGCCGCCGGAGTTGCCGGGCTCCACGTTGGCGTCGATCTGGTACACCTGGCGCGTCACTGTCCCCTCGTTGTAGATGTTGCGCCCCTGCGCCGTCAGCTCCTCCGCGACGGCGGCGGGGTCGACGGTGAGCGGGCCGTTCTCGGGATAGCCGACCACCGCGGCCTGGGTGCCGGAGGGGACTGTTGTGGCGTCCAGCGTGAGGGGCCCGCCGAGCGGTGCCGCGGTTCGCAGCACTGCCAGGTCGTATGTCGGGTTGAAGTACACGACGCTCGCGGGGTATTGGCGACCCTGCACGTCGACCGTGGTCGCCGCCTCGCCCGCCACGACGTGCGCGTTCGTCAAGAGCGCCCCGGGGCCGACCACGAACGCGGACCCCTCCTGCACGTAGCCGCACGCCTGCCCGAGCACCTTCACCGTCGACGCACCCGCCTTGCGAGCGACGGCCTGCGCCCATGGCGCGCTCGGGACCGCGACGTGCACCGGCACCGGCTCGAGCTCCGAGAAGACCGGCGGGAACCCCGACCCTCCCAGGAACCCCTGGACCCGGGAGAAGACTGAGGGCAGCGGCGGCATCACCCCGTCGACCGCCCGGACCACGCTCGAACGCTCGATCGCCGAGCTGAGCCAGCTGTAGGGGCTCTGGACGAGCTCGTTCGCCACCAACCAGATCCCGAAGAGCGCGGCGACGAGCGCGACGCCCACCCCCGCCGCGCTGTCGAGCGGGCCGAGGCGGATCCGGCGAGCGGCGACGTTCCCCCAGGTGCCGAGGAGCCTGCCGAGCACCCCGAAGATCATCCCGACGCCCACGACGAGCGCGAGCGCGACCGCCGCCTTCGCCGAGGGGGTGTGGACGGAGGGGGCGACCACGTCGGTGAGGAGCGCCCCGAGCGTCACCCCGACGACGAAGCCCACCAGCGTGAGCACTTGGATCAGGGCACCCACCCGGAGCCCGTGGAACGCGGCGAGGAGCAGGAGGACGACGACCACGATGTCCACCCAGTCCACGTCGCAGGAGGGTACCCAACGCCGGGCCTCCCGGGCACCCGGGCCCGCCTTGGCGCCGGTAGCCTCGGTGGCGATGGAGCCCGCAGCCCACCTCGAGGTGCTCGCCGAACGCGCCCGCGCGCTGGTCGCCGCCACGGCGGGGGCGACCGGCGTCTTGGTGCCGACGTGCCCGGGCTGGACCGTCGCCGAGCTCCTCGTCCACGTCGGCACGGTGTGGGGCTGGGCCGCGGAGGTCGTGGCGACCGGGCTCAGGGCGGACAGAAGAGAGCCCCCTTCGCTCCACTCCGACGAAGGGCTCCGCGCGTGGGCCCAGGGTGAGGCCGACCGGCTCGTGGCCACGCTGGGCGCGGCGGACCCCGACGCTCCCTGCTGGACCTTCGGAGCGCCGCGCGCCATGCGCTTCTGGTTCCGCCGCCAGGCGCTCGAGACCGCCCTGCACGCATGGGACGTCGAGCACGCGGTGGGGATCCCTGCGGTCCTCGACCCGACGGTCGCGGCGGACGGCGTCGACGAGCACCTCACCGTCATCGTGCCCCGCTCGGTGCGGGCCCACCCGGACGGCTGGTCCGGCGAGACCGTCCACCTGCACCGCACCGACGGGGACGGCGAATGGGTCGTGCGGCTCGGTCCCGACGGAGCGGTGGCGACCGAGCGCGCCCATGCCAAGGCCGACCTCGCGCTGCGGGGCCCGGCCGAGTCGCTGTGGCTGTGGTGCGCCAACCGCGCGCCTGCCGACGCGCTGGGCCTCGAGCGCTTCGGGGACGAGGCAGTCGCCGCGCGCTGGCAGAAGGAGATGGCCTTCTGAGGTCGGCTGCCCGGACGCGTCCCTCGTGGGAACGCCTGAGGGCGCCGGACGTGGCGTCGGGGCCGTGACAGGGTTGCGCCACGGCGCCTTTCTCCGCGACGACGCCAGGACCCGGTTCAGCGTCTGGGCACCGCGCGCGCAGCGGGTGGACCTCGTGCTCGGCGACGAGGTGGCCGGTGCCCTCGACCCCACCTCCTGCGGCTACCACGTCGGCGTCTTCGCGGCGCCGGCGGGCACGCGCTACCGCTACCTCCTCGACGGACGGGGCCCCTTCGCCGATCCCGCATCGCGCTCCCAGCCCGACGGAGTGCACGGCCCTTCTGAGGTGGTCGTCCGCCACCTCGCCGACCCGGTGGCGAGCTGGCGTGGCGTCCCCCTCGGCGCCCAGGTGATCTGCGAGGTGCACGTCGGGACCTTCGCAGCGACAGGGACCTTCGACGGCGTCGCCGCCGCCCTCGACCATCTCGCCGGCGCCGGCTACAACGTGATCGAGCTGATGCCCGTCTCGGCCTTCCCGGGGGACAGGAACTGGGGCTACGACGGAGTCTTCCCCTTCGCCGTGCACGTCGCGTACGGTGGGCGACGCGGTCTCGCGCGGTTGTGCGGCGCTGCGCACCGCCGGGGTGTCGCCGTCGTGCTCGACGTCGTCTACAACCACTTCGGGCCCGAGGGCTTCGTCTTCGACGAGTTCGGCCCCTACACCACGGATCGCTACCGGACCCCGTGGGGCGACGCGGTGAACGTCGACGGGGAGGGGAGCGACGAGGTCCGCCGCTTCTTCGTGGAGCACGCCCTGAGCGCCGTGCGCGAGCTCGGTGTCGACGGCTTCCGGCTCGACGCGGTGCACGCGATCACCGACCGCACGGCGTCCCCCTTCGTCGCAGAGCTGGGAGCGGCGGTGCACGCCGAGAGCCGCCGCATCGGGCGGGTGCTCACGGTCGTGGCGGAGAGCCCCGACGACGACCCGCGGCTCCCCTCGGCGCGTTCAGCGGGTGGGATGGGGCTCGACGGCGTGTGGAACGACGACTTCCACCACGCGCTGCGCGTCACGCTCACCGGGCAGTCGGACCGGTACTTCGGGGACTACGACGGAGTGGGGGACTTCGCGTCGGCGTGCACGGACGGCTTCGTGGTCGCCGGCCGCGTCTCCCCGTCACGCGGGCGCCTGCACGGGGCACGGCCCGCCGAGCCGCTCTGCGGCGACCGGCTGGTGGTGTTCGCTCAGAACCACGACCAGATCGGCAACGGCGGCTTCGGGAGACGCCTTGCGGCAGAGCTCCCGCCGGCCGCGCAGTTCCCGGTCGCCGCGGCGGTGCTGTGCTCGGGCTGGGTGCCGCTCAGGTTTATGGGGGAGGAGTACGGAGAGACCGCGCCATTCCACTACTTCACCGACCACCAAGACCCTGCGCTGGCAGCGGCCGTCAGGCGCGGACGCAGCGAGGAGATCGGGGCGTCGGGTCCGAGCGTGCCCGATCCCCAGGACCCCGAGACCTTCTCGGCGTGCCGGCCCGACCGCTCGCTCGCACGCGTGGGCGTCCACCGTGAGCTCCTCGCGTGGCAGCGCCTGCTGCTCGAGCTCCGCCGCGCCGAGCCTGCGCTCGGGAGCCTCGAGCCGGCGCGTTCGGCGTGCTGGTACGACGCGTCGACGAGAAGCTGGGTGCTCCTCCGCCGCGCGGACCGCTTCCTCGGAGGGCGCCCGATCGCCGTCGCAGCCACCATGCGCGACGAGCCTGCGACGCTGCGCCCGGAGCTCCTGGCGGGCTGCCGGCTCGAGGTGCTCGCGGCGCGCGGGGCGCACGACGTGGCCGACGCGCAGGACGTCCCACGGCTCGAGCTCGAGCCCTACGGCGTCCTCATCGCCGCAGTCGTCTCATCCGTCGGCGGTGCACCGCGTGGCAGCGCGACGAGATTCGGACCTTGGGCGCCGCGTCCGGGGGACCCGGGATGCACGGCGCCCGCGCCCCCGGCGGGTGCCCGGTGAGCCTGCCGTGAGCCTCGAGTGAGCCTCAGGCCCGGCATCGGCGCGACGTACCGCCTGCAGCTGCGACCAGACTTCGGGTTCGCCGACGCAGCTGCGACGGTGCCGTACCTCGCACGCCTCGGCATCGACACCCTCTACCTCTCGCCGATCGCCGAGGCGGTGCCCGGCAGCCTCCACGGCTACGACGGCACCGACCCCACGCGTCTTCGCGCCGAGCTCGGCGGGGAGCGCTCATACGACGAGCTGGTCGGCGCGTGCGAGGAGCGCGGGCTCGGCATCTGCGTCGACCACGTCCCCAACCACCTGGCGACGTGGGCCGGTGGCGGATGGTGGCGGGAGCTCCTCGTCGGCGGGCGGACCTCGCCGGTCGCCGACGTCTTCGACATCGACTGGGACGCCGGCGGCGGCAAGGTCGTGCTCCCGCTCCTCGACGTCCCGCTCGCGAGCGCCCTCGCGAACGGCACCGTCGAGCTCGCAGCCCGCGACGGGGAGACGGTCGTGCGCGTCGGAAGCCTCGAGCTCCCGCTGGCGCCGGGCACCGAGGGCCACGACGTCGCCGAGACGCTCGACGCCCAGCACTACCGGCTCGCGGACTGGCACGATCCTGCCGGTCGCAACTACCGGAGGTTCTCCGACATCGACGCCTTGGTCGGGGTCCGGCTCGAGGATCCCGAAGTCCTGGCGCGCACCCACGCCCTCGTGATCGAGCTCGCCCGCGCGAGACGGCTGTCGTCGCTGCGCGTCGACCACGTGGACGGCTTGCGCCGTCCGACCTCGTACCTGAGGTGGCTCGCCCGCGAGACCGGAGTGCCGATCGTCGTCGAGAAGATCCTCAGCAGGGACGAGCGGCTCCGTGCGGACTGGCCGGTCATCGGGACGACGGGCTACGAGACGATCGACGACGTCGGCGGTGTGCTCGTCGACCCTCACGGGCTCGACCGGCTGGTGGACGCAGGGCGTGCGGAAGGCGACGGGCCCGTCGACCCGCTTACCGTGGACACGCGCAGGCTCGTCGCCGACCTGAGCTTTTCAGTCGAGATCGCCCGCGACGCGTCACGCCTCGGCGTGGACCCGACGGGCTTTCGCGACGTGATCACGCGACTAGGGCGTTATCGGACCTACCTCGACACCGTCAAGGGCTCGGTCGACCCCGAGGAGGGCACGCGCCGTGCGCTCTGGCACGAGCTCGACGAGTCCGCAGTATGGCGCTCGCTTCGCGTGGAGCGAGCAGACGGCGCGCGTGAAGGGCAGATCGGCGCGGCGGACCGGGTCGTCGACGGCGCGGCGGACCGGGTCGTCGACGGCGCGGCGGACGAGGTCGTCGACGGCGCGGCGGACGAGGTCGTCGACGCGCTGCTCGAGCCCGACCACCGGGAGACGGCACTCGGGATCCAGCAGCTCACCGTGGCGCTCATGGCGAAGGGGGTCGAGGACACCGCGTGGTACCGGCTGGCCGGCCCGCTCGCCTTCTGCGAGGTCGGCGGGGATCCCGCGCGCCGTCGGCACGACGCGCTTGAGCGCTGGCACGAACGGGCGTCCGCGCGCGTCGCCCGCCGGGTCCACGGGCTCGTGCCAGGGACCACGCACGACACCAAACGTGCACAGGACGTCCGCTGCCGCCTCTACGCACTGTCGGAGATGGCGACCCCCTTTGAAGAGGGGCTCCGCGCCTTGCGCAGGGCGATCGGACTCGATGAGGACGGCGCCGACCTCGCCTTCGAGACGAGGGTGGCCGTCCAGCTCGCGCTCGGTGTGCTCCCGCCTGCAGAGGACGAGTCCTTCCCTGCGTCGTGCGGCGACGCGAAGTGGGCGGGACGCGACGTCGCCAGCCGGTTGGCGGACGCGCTGGTGAAAGGGGCACGCGAGGCAAAGAAGCGTTCGTCGTGGGCGTCGCCCGACGAGTCGTACGAAGCACGCGTGCGCGAGCTCGCAATGGCTCTCCTCGCCGACCGCGGCACGCTGCTCCGCCGCTCGTTCGGCACGGTCCTCGATGAAGCGGTGCGGCTCGGCGCGATCAACTCCCTCTCGGCGGTGGTGCTGCGCCACACGTTTCCGGGGATACCTGACTGCTACCAGGGCGACGAGGCGTGGAACCTCTCGCTCGTCGATCCCGACAACCGCCGGCCCGTCGACTTCGCCCGGCTGGAGGACTGCCTCGAGCGTCTCGGCACCCCTGACCTCGTCGACGTCGGCGAGCTCAGACGCTCCTGGCGCGACGGCCGCGTCAAGCTCCACGTCACCGCGAGCTGCTTGCGGGCCAGGCACGGCGTGGGCGCCGACGCGCTGGCCCCTGAGGCAGCCTACGTACGGCTCGCCGCGTCCGGGCCCGCCTCCGGGTCGGTGCTCGCCTTCGCGCGGCGTGCAGGCTCCCAGTCGGGCCAGGAGAGCTGGGCGGTTGCCGTCGTCACTCGTCTCGGTGGACGACTCGAGGCCGTCGGCGACGATCTCCCCGTCGGACCGTCGTACGAGGGGAGCGAGCTCATGCTCCCAGAGGACGCGCCCCTGCGGTTCATCGACGCGATCTCGGGCCGCCGGGTGGCCGTGCACGACGGGGGGATCGACCTCGCCCAGGCCCTGGCGTCGCTGCCGGTCGCCCTGCTCGTCGCGGGCCCGGCCTCCTGAGCCGCCGCCGGACGTCCAGCGGTCGGGCCTGCCAGAGTTTGCCCGGTGAGCGGTGCCCCGGCGAGCGGTGCCCCGGCGGGCGCGGGAGTGGGAAGCCTCGGTGAGGCGACGCTCGAGCGCGAGCGGCCGAGCGCGCAAGCGGCCCGGTCGGCGAGCCGGCCTCGCCATTCGTTGGCGCGGCGCCCCCAGCGAGTGGCGGTCGGAAGCCTTGTCGTGCTCTCGCTGCTCGTGTACGGCCTGCCAGCGCTCTTCGGACACCCGGTGGTCCCCGGCGACGATCTCATTCAGAACCTGCCGCTTCGCGAGCTCGTCGGAGACGACCTCCGGGCCGGCAGGCTCCCCGTCTTCGACCCGTACATCTGGTCCGGCGCGCCGCTGCTCGCGGGGTGGAACGCCGGTGCTGCCTATCCGTTGACGTGGCTGTTCGCCGTGATGAGCGGCACCGCGGCGTGGACGCTGAACCTCGTCGCCGCTGCAGCGTGCGCGTCCGTCGGCTGTTACGCCTTCCTGCGGGCCTCGGGTCTCGCGGTGGTCCCGAGCTGGGCCGGCGCGATGACCTTCGCCTTTGGCGGCGGCATGGTCGCCCAGGTGTCCCACGTCGGCTTCATCATCGGCATGAGCTGGGTGCCCCTCGCGCTGCTCGCGCTCCTGCGCCTCACGGCGCCCGCCGCATCCACGACGTCGAGCTCGAGGCTGCGTTGGGCCGCCCTCCTCGCAGTGACGGTCGGCATGGTGCTCCTCTCTGGAGAGCCGCGTGCGGTGACCGACGGCGCGGTGGTGCTCGCCATCTACGCAGCGTGGCGCATCCTCGCTGCCCTGAGGGCATCTTGGAGGGCTGGTGCCGTCGCCGCAGGGACGGTGCTCCTCGGCGCCGGAGCCGGGATCGGTCTGGGCGCGGTCCAGATCCTCCCGGGCCTCGCCGCGGTCGCGACCTCCCAGCGCGCCCACCCGGGCGCCTTCCTCTTCGGAGCAGGCTCCCTGCCGGCCCACTGGCTCACGCTCCTCGGGGTACCCGACCTCCTTGGCGGCTCGGGGTCCTTCGGCCAACCCGTCTTCTTCGCGAGGTACAACCTGACCGAGGTCACCGGGTACGTGGGTCTCCTGCCTCTCGTCGCGGCCGTCGCGCTCTTCGCTCGCCTGCGCCGGCACCGGCCCCTCCCACAGTGGCTGGTCTGGGAAGTCGTCGCCCTCGCGGGCATCCTGCTCGCGCTCGGTGACAACACCTTGCTGTGGCACCTCCTCATCCACATCCCTCTGCTCGGCGCCCAGCGTCTCCAGAGCCGGGCGATCCTCATCACGGATCTGGCTCTCGCCGTCCTGCTCGCGTGCTGGCTCGACGGCTGGGTCCCCGGCGCGTCCCCTTCGGCGACGACGAGTGGTGCCGGCGGTGCGAGTGAGCGGGCGCTCGGCGCTCTGCCGCTCGCTGGAGTCATCGGCATCGTCGTGGTGGCGTTCACCGACGGGAGCGGGCTCCTGCGCTGGATGGGTGTGCAGACACAGGCCGCGAGCCATGCGGCGTCACTCCGGCCATGGCTCGTCCCCGCGCTGGCACTGGCCGGGGCGGCCCTCGCGCTCGTGATCACGGGGCCGCGCCTGTCACCGACCCTTCGCAGCACGCTTGCGACGTCGTTCGTCGTGGTGGACCTGCTCGTCTTCAGCCTGACGGCCGTGGTCGCCGTCGGCCGCGCCAGTGCTTCGAGCACTGCTCCGGCACCTTCTCGCCCCGTTCCCTCTTCGCCGGCGGTGGCCGCGGCCCGGTCGCGCTCGCGCTCGGGGGCACAGCGGACGATCGGGATCGCGACAATGCACCTGTCGGGGCGCTTCGCCGTCTACGACCCCGGCCGGCTGTACCCCTCCCAACTGAGGGCCCTCGGAGTTCCGGACGCCAACGCCCTCGCCGGCACCTGGTCCGTGGAAGGCTACGGCTCCATCGTCGACGGCCACTATGCGACGCTCACGGGGGTGCACGGCGTCTCGGGGAGAGGACAGGACGTGTTCTCTCCGCGCGCCGCGGCGGACGGCGTGCTCGACTCGCTCTCGACGCAGGCGGTCCTCGCTCCAGCCCAGTACTTCCGAGTGCCTGTCAAACCGGGAGCGAGTGCCAAAGCGGGAGCAGGCGGGCGAAGCGGGGAACGCGGCCTCTCGCCAGGGCGCACGACGACGTGGTTCCTCGGCGGCCCACTGGCGGTTCGGTCCGCCCACCTGGACATTCGGGTGTCGCCTTCTCCAGGCCGCGGAGCCCGCACCTTGGTGGTGCGCGTCGGCGTGCTCACCCAAGATGGCGCCATCCGCTGGGCGCGCGTCGAGACGTACGAGACCTCGGCAACCGACATCTCGGCGACCGCCGCTCGCGTGCACGCCGTCTGGGTCTCTCCGACCGACGCGGTGGCTCTCCTCGTCGACTCGACGCTACCCGCGAGCGCAGAGCCGCCGATCCTCGTCGACCGTACCGGCAGATCCTACGAGCTCGACGGAACACTGCAGCAGGCGATGTCCGCGCCCCACTGGGAGTACCGGGGCCAGGACGGGCCCTTCGCCGTCTTCTTCGACCAGCGCGCGAAGCCGGCACTGACGCTACGCGCACCACGCGGGGGAAGCCTGCGCGGCGCCTCGGTTCGCCGCTTGACCGGCCCAGAGCTCGAGCCGAGTGCCGCGATCGTCTCGTCGCCGAAAGGGGTGGACGTGGTGCGCGCCGACGCGGCCGTGCCTGGCTGGAGCGCGTCGTGGACCCCAACGCCATCCCGAGGCGCTCCACCGCCGGCTCCCAAAGCCCTGACGGTGCGCCGGCTCGGTGTCGTCCAGGTCGTCCGAGTCCCCGCAGGGCGTGGCGTGCTCACGTGGCGCTACCGGGCGCCCGGGCTGCTCGCCGGAGAGCTCGCGTCCGCAGCGTCGGTCGCGTTGGTGCTCGTACTGTTCGTGGTCGCCGCCCGGCGCGGCCGAGTCAGCCGGACGCGATCGGCCTAGCGCCGGCCCAGCGCCAGCCCAGCGCAGGCCCACCGCCCGGCACAGCGCCCGGCACCCCGATCGGCCTGGCACCCCGATCGGCCTGGCACCCCGAAGGGGAGCTTCGTACAGTGAGGCCGTGGCCAAGGACACGGACTTCGCCTTCCCGCGCGACGACGTCGACGAGCGCGAGCTCTACCTCATCTGGCTCGACTTCCTGCGTGGCGCCGTGCTGCGAAATGTCTCCGGTCTCACCGAAGAGGAGGCGCATCGACGTCCGAGCGGGAAGCTCCTGCCCCTGGCCGGCATCCTCAACCATCTCATCGGCGTCGAGCGCCGCTGGATCGACGGGGGCATGCTCGGCGGGCCGATCGTGCAAGACGAAGAAGAGTTCTTCCCGGGTCCCGAGCTGACTGTCGCGGACGTGACGCGTGCCTACCACGCTCGTGCCCAGCGCACCAACGAGGTTGTCCGTGGAATGCCCCTCGACACGCCCAACGGGCGCCGCGAGGGGACGACGCTGCGTTGGACCCTCCTGCACCTCATCAACGAGACCGCCCGCCACGCGGGGCATGCCGACGCAGTGCGCGAGCTGATCGACGGCTCGACGGGCGAGTGAGCGACCTCGTGCGTCACGGGCTCTTCTTCCCTCCGTTCGGAGAGCTCTCCGATCCCGCCACCGTGCTCCGGATCGGTGAAGCGGCCGAGGGACGAGGATGGGACGGCGTGTTCCTCTGGGACCACATGATCCGGCCGCCGGGGGACCCCCAGGAGATCGCGGACCCCTGGATCCTGCTCGCGGCGGTCGCCGCATCCACGACCACGATCCGGCTCGGCACGATGGTCACCCCGCTGGCGCGCCGGCGCCCGCAGAAATTGGCGCGGGAGACGGTCACCTTGGACCGCCTGTCCCGAGGACGTCTGGTGCTCGGCATCGGACTCGGTACCGACAGCGGTGGCGAGTTCGGGCGCTTCGCCGAGTGCACGGAGGAGCCGGCGCGCGCTGCGATGCTCGACGAGGCCCTCGAGCTGCTCTTCGCCCTGTGGTCGGGCGAGGAGGTCCACCACGAGGGCCCCCACTTCCGCGCCGAAGGGGTCCGGTTCCTCCCGACGCCCTTCCAGCGTCCTCGCATCCCGGTGTGGGGTGCGGCGGTCGGCGACCGACCGCGTCCGGGTCCCCTGCACAGGGCGGCGCGGCTCGACGGGATCTTCCCCGTGCACGCGACGATCGAAGAGTTCCGGGCCATCGTCGAGGAGGTGCGCTCGCTTCGGGGCTCGCTCGATGGTTTCGACGTTGCGGCGGAAGTGGAGCCGGACGCGGAAGGCGCTTCGCTAGACGAGTACGAAGAAGCGGGCGCCACTTGGATCATGCACTCCTTTCCCGTCGACGCGACGGCCGAAGACGTCGCCAACATCGCCGAACGCGGTCCGCTGGCATCCGACGGCGTCCCTCGAAGTTGACGCCGTGCGACGGGCACGAGCCCGCCGCCGGCCGCGCGCCCGACGCGCACAGCGTCTCGAACGGCAACACGCCATCCGGCCTCGGGACGCTCCGAGGCCACCCCCTCGCTAAGGTCGGATCGAGATGAGCTCTGACGCCGAGCAGCAGGTCCTGCACCTCTTCGCAAGGGTCACCGAGGCGCTCGCACGTGCCACGTGGGCATTGCTCTCCGCAGACGTCGAGCTCGGACAGTCCGTGGTCCAAGACGACCGGCAGATCGACGGGCAGGTGGGGTCCATCGAAGAATCGGTCTGGCGAGACCTGGACGAGCGCATCGGCGCCTCTGCGGAGATCCGCCGTCTGGTGCGGCTGCTCTTCGCCCTGTCGGAGCTCGAGAGGAGCGCCGACTTGGCAGAGCACATCGCGCAGCGCGCGGTGCTCGGGCTCGGCGGCGAGATGACCCCGGTCAGCCGGGGCATCGTCCAACGGATGTCCGAGGTGGCCATCGACATGTGGCGCGAGGCTGCCGATGTCTACGCGAACGGCGGTTCGGGGACGCTCGACCTCGGCGAGACAGACGAGGAGCTGGACATCCTGCACGACCGGCTGACCGCCGAAGTCGCGACCGGGTCGATGCAGCCTCCGGTCGCCGCCCAGGTCACTCTTCTCGCGCGTTTCTACGAGCGGTTGGGAGACCACGCGGTCAACCTGAGCCGCAGGCTCGGGGCGCACGACGGGCCTCCCGGCGCCGGGTAGCTCGGTCCGCTCCCTGCCTTTTGGGGGCTTTACTTCTGTCCAGCCTTCTCGTAAGATCTTCGGCTCAGCCGCGAGCAGAGAGCGAGGTGACCACGATGGCAGGCGGATCCAACAAGTGCTTGTCACGTGGTCGCGTCCTGTTGCCGACGAGCTCTCCGGTCGGCAAGCTTCGGACCGGGGTGCGCCTTCGGACCGGGGTGCGCCTTCGGACCGCGGTGCGCCTTCGGACCGCGGTGCGCACGGCGCCGACGTACTGACCACGTCGCCACTCGCGACGTCGGGGCGCCGCTCCGACTAGGTCACGGCGACGTGCCCGGAGACCCGGAGGACTGGCGACGCCCCGAACCTCCGGGGGTCCTTCGTCCCGCGTCGGTCCGAGATCGACCGGCGCCCCACAGGCTGGGCCGAGACTCGACGGACCGGTACTCGACGCAGTCGCCGACGATGCTCCTCTTTCGTCCTCCCGCCCCCTCTTCCTTCCGCACCTTTCACACGGAGCCCCTCGATGAGCACCGACTCGCTGTTCCCCGCATCCTCCACCAGAGACACCCTCGCCTTCTGCTGGCGCCAGGTCGGCCCGTACAAGAGGGGCATGGTCACGGGCTGGATCCTCACCATGACCGCGACCGTGGTCCAATCGGTCGCGGGCCCCCTCATCTTCGCGGCATTGCTGACCCGGGTTGCCCAGCTGCCGCCGCACGCGTCGTTCGGCTCGACCTTCGAGCCGCTCGTCGTCGCGTACGGCCTCACGCTCATCGCCGGAACGCTCTTGTGGCGCTGGGCAGGCTGGGTTGAATGGGGAGCGTCGCTGGGCGCGTTCGCCCATGCATTGGTCCGCGGGTACGAGCATCTCATCAGCCTGAGCCACCGTTGGCACTCGGACCGGCCGGCGGGCGAGGTCATCTCGACCCTCGAGACCTTCTCGTGGGCGTTCGTGGACCTGCTCGACACGCTCAACTGGGGGTTCCTCCGCATCGGCGTGACGGTGCTCTCCGCGATCATCGTGCTCGCCGTCGTGGCCTGGCCCGTCGCCCTGGTGATGGCTGGACTCGTCGTGGTCTTCGCCGTCGTGCTCAAGCGTCGGATGGCTCTTGTGGTCGCGGCAGGGAAGAACTTCTCCGACTCCCACAGCCGCGCGACCGGCGTGCTCGCCGACACCATCTCGAACCTCACGACGATCCGGACGCAGGCGGCGGAACCGCTGGAAGGCCGCCACGTCGAATCTCTCGTCGGCGAGGCCGTCAAGGCGGACCTCCGGGCCCGTCGCATCTTCGCGACGACCCGCCTGCAGATGGAAGGGTCCCTGAGCCTCTTCAGCTGGCTGGCGATTCTCGTCGGCGTCCTCCTCGCGCTGCACCACTCGGCCGCCGCAGGCACGATCTACCTCATCCTCTTCTACGCGACCTCGGTGGTCGCGTCCATGGAGGAATCGTTCGAGCACATTCGCAGCTCGTCGCGAGGCCTCGGCCGGTGCGCCAAATTCGCAGGGATCGCAGCGACGGCGCCCGAGATCGTGGACGAGCCAGGCGCTCCCGCCCTGAAGGTCCGCGAAGGGCGCGTCGACATGTCCCATGTCCGGTTCGCCTACCCGGGTCGTCCGCCTCTCTTCGACGATCTCACACTGACGATCGAGCCGGGCGAGCACGTCGGGCTCGTCGGCTCATCGGGATCCGGAAAGACGACGCTCACGAAGCTCCTGCTGCGCTTCATGGATCTCGACGCCGGAGCCATCGCAATCGACGGACAGGACATCGCCAAGGTGACGCAGGCCTCTCTGCGCAAGCACATCTCGTTCGTCCCGCAGGACCCGCAGATGCTCCACCGCACCATTGCTGAGAACATCTGCTACGGGCTGGAAGGCATGGACCAGCCCGACATGGAGCTCGTCTGCGAGGTGGGGCGTGCCGCCCACGTCGAGGAGTTCGTGCGCCGTCTGCCCGACGGGTACCACACCGTGGTCGGCGAACGGGGCCTCAAGCTCTCCGGCGGTCAGCGCCAGCGCGTCGCGATCGCGCAGGCGATGGCGAAGTCCGCACCGATCCTGATCCTGGACGAGGCCACCTCGGCGCTGGACTCCGAGTCCGAAGTACTGGTGCAAGAGGCGCTGTGGAGGCTCATGTCCGGCGCCACCGCCCTCGTCGTCGCACACCGTCTCGCAACGATCGCTCGCCTCGACAGGATCGTGGTGATCGACGACGGCGAGATCGTTGAGCAGGGGTCCCATCGTGAGCTCCTCTCGCTCGGGGACCACGGCGTCTACGGGAGGCTGTGGCGCCACCAGTCAGGCGGGTTCATCGCCGCGTGAACGGCGTCCCTGCCGTGCGGCTCCTTGGCGCGGCGCCGGCACGGTTGAGGTGTCCCAGGAGGCGTACGCACGCCGAGTTCGATGCCCGTTCAACCGACGGTGCGTGTGCCTGGACGTCTCGCAAGGGTGACCGTCGCAGACTCGTGCTTCCCCGAAGGGGTCACCCAACCGACGTGCACCCGGCTCCCGGGTGCCTTGCGGAGGACATCGATCCGCAGTGTGAGGGCAGAGAGCACCGGGCGTGTCGCGAATTCGGTGATCGTGTCACCCTTGGCGATGCCAGCCCTCGCCGCCGGCGAGGAGGGCACGACCTTCACCACGTAGGCGCCGGCCACGGAGGGGGTCGATGGGGCTGCCGGCGAAGGTGCCGGAGCTGTCCGAGGTGTCGTCGATGTCGGTGCCGGAGCGAAGCCCGAGGGCACGGCGACCTCCACCCCGAGGAAACCCCCCGAGCCCAGGGCCGGCGGGGTGCGGGGGGCGGGGGAGGCCACGCCTCCCCGGGCTGCGACGGGTGCGCTCCCTCCCCAGACGCTGAAGCCGATGCCGAGGCCCAGCGCGACCATCGCGATCGCGCCGAGCACGCCGCCGACGAGGAGCCAGCCGAGGGGGCGCCGAGGAGCCGTCACGGGGGCGGTCGGAATTCCTGCGCCAGCCGGCAAAGCGCCTCCCGGGAAGCCTGGCCCTGCCAGGCCCCAGCCGTACCACGGGGGTGGGCCGCCCCACGAGGCCCCCCCCAGCGGCGTCGACCACCAGGGCCACGGCGGCACGCCGGCTCCCGGGCTCCCCGCAGGAACGGTGCCTTGGGTCGGCGTGCCCTGGGGCGGCGTGCCCTGGGTCGGCGTGCCCTGGGTCGGCGTGCCGAACGGGAGCGTGCCCTCGGAGGGCGTCGCGAACGGGAGCGTGCCCTCGGGGGGCGTCGCGAACGGGAGCGTGCCCTCTACCGGCTCCGACGGCGGACCGGGGGGATCCTGTTGCCGCTCTCGGACAACCGACCCTGTGCTGGTCGGGGCCGGCTCGCGGTTCTTCGCCGATCGGTCTGTCGTACCACTCGTCGATCCACCCGGCGCATCGTCGGCACGGTCTCCGGCGGGCACCTCGGGAACGTCGGGCATCGCTCGCCTCCCGTCTCTTGCGTTCCTTCCTTCCTTGCATTACAGCGCTGCCACGTAAGAAGCTCCGTTGATCAGAGCTAAGGGAATCTAAGAACTTCTGCTGGGGACGCTGAAGGCTCTCGGCCGGGATGCAAGGAGCGGTCCGGTGGCTCGTCCGATCGGCGATTCACCGGAGTCACCGACGACCCGCCCGGGGAGGCACGATGGAGCGATGACCGACACCGAGGCCGACGAGGCCTTCCACACCATCATCGAGCCGTTCAGGATCCACTCCGTCGAGCCGATGCGGATGTCGTCGCGCTCCGAGCGGCTCGAGTGGCTCCGCGCGGCGGGCTTCAACCTGTTCGAGCTCGCTGCCGAGAACGTGATCGTCGACCTGCTCACCGACTCGGGTACCGGGGCGATGTCTGCCGAGCAGTGGGCGGGCATCCAGCGCGGCAACGAGGCGTACGCGGGGGCTCCCTCCTACTTCCGCTTCAAAGAGGCCGTCACCGAGCTCTTCCCCTTCCGCCACGTGCTCCCGACCCACCAGGGGAGAGCCGCGGAGAAGATCCTCTTCAGCGTCGTCGGCGGCCGAGGGAGGGTCGTCCCGAACAACATCCACTTCGACACGACGAGGGCCAACATCGAGTTCACGGGTGCCGAAGCGGTGGACCTGCCCCTCCCCGAGGCTCTCGTGCCTTCCTCCCGCCATCCGTTCAAGGGCAACCTCACAGTCGACGCGCTCGACCGGCTCCTCGCCGAACGCGCTTCCGACGTCCCGCTCGTGATGGTGACGATCACGAGCAACGCGGGCGGGGGCCAGCCGGTGAGCATGGCGAACCTCCGCGCGGTGCGCGATGCGTGCGATCGGCACTCACTGCCGCTGTTCCTCGATGCCTGCCGATTCGCGGAGAACGCCTGGTTCGTGAAGACCCGCGAAGTGGGCTACGCGGGCCACCGCGTCGCAGACATCGTGCGCGAGGCTGCTCGACTGGCCGACGGGATGACCATGTCCGCGAAGAAGGATCCCCTCGCCAACATCGGGGGCTGGCTCGCGATGAACGACGACGGGCTCGCCGAGCAGTGCCGCACCCTGGAGATCCTGACCGAGGGCTTCCCCACCTATGGCGGCCTCGCGGGGCGGGACCTGGAGGCGATCGCGCAAGGCCTCCGCGAGTGCGTCGAGGAGGACTACCTCCGCTACAGGATCCGCTCCGTCGAGTACCTCGGGCAAGCTCTCGAGTCGGCGGGCGTCCCGGTGGTGGTGCCCTTCGGAGGCCACGCCGTCTTTCTCGACGCTGCGGCGCTGCTCCCTCACATCCCGCCGACCCAGTACCCAGGACAGGTGCTCGCTTGCGCCATCTACGAGGAAGGAGGCGTGCGAGCCTGTGAGATCGGCACCGTTATGTTCGGCAGACGGCCAGACGGGACGGAGCAGCCGGCACCGATGGAGCTCGTACGGCTCGCCATCCCCCGACGCACGTACACCCAGAGCCACATCGACTACGTCATCGAGGTGGTGACCCGAGTCGCCGCCCGGGCGGCCACACTGCGGGGGCTCCGGATCGAGTCCGAGCCCCCGCGGCTCCGGCACTTCACGGCTCGTTTCGTCCCGGCGTGAGGCGGAGCCGCGCCCGTCCACGCGGCGCACGGGCGCGGTGACCGTGACGACCCGCCGTGCGCGGCTGCGGTGACAGGACACCTCGAAGAACCGGAGCTCAACGCGGACGACGCGGTTGGTTCCAGGTGCTCGGGCGCGTCAGCCTTCGCTGCCCCACAGTCGATCCGTGAGCCCCGAGGCGCGTGCGACCCGTCGGTCGAGCGCGGCCCTGACCGACTCTTCGGTCCCGGCGACGAGCAGCCGGCGCCTCGCCCGCGTCACCGCCGTGTACAGGAGCTCGCGGGTGAGGATCCTCGACGTCGGCTGCGGCAGCAGGACTGCCACGTCGTCGAACTCCGACCCCTGTGCCTTGTGGATCGTCATCGCGTAGACGGTGTCGACCGCCGACAGCCGTGACGGGCTGACGACGCCCTGCTCGAACACCGCGCCCACACCGGACGGATCGCGGACGACGAGCACACCGGTGTCCCCGTTGAACAACTTCAGGTGGTAGTCGTTCGCCGTCACGATGACCGGCCGTCCCACGTACCAGTCCCCGTCCGCCGAGAAACCCTCGATCTCGTCCACCAGCCACCGCTCGACCTTCGCATTCCACGTCGAGACGCCCACCGGTCCGCGACGATGAGCGCACAGGATGCGCCACGAGCCGAGCGCCACGAGCGCCGCTCCGCCGTCGCGCGCCCGTGCCGCTTCGACCACGCGCGCGCCGGCGGCGCACGCGAGGCGGCGGATCGGGTCGAGCTGCTCGGGCCCGGCTTCGCCGACGTCGATCGGCAGCCACTGCACGCTCGCGTCGTCCGTGCCTGCCGCCAGGACGCGCAACGCGCCGTCGGCGTCACCCGACCTGACCGCCTCCGCAAGATCGGCAAGTGCGCCACTGAAGCGATGGTTCGTCCTCAGCACGACGATCCCGTCTCCGATCGCCGGCCCGTCCGGTCGTACCTGCTCGACCGGGAGCGCCACGCCGCTCGCCGCCACCAGTTGGTCGCGCGACGCTCCACGCATGCGCAGTGCCCTCGACGCCGGACCGACGACGTCCCCGAGCACCGCCCCGGCCTCGACCGACGCAAGCTGCTCGGGGTCGCCGACGAAGACGAGGCGCGCGTCGTGACGGACGGCTTCGACCAGGCGGGCCATCAGCCACAACGAGAGCATCGAGGTCTCGTCGACGACCACGACGTCGTGGGGGAGGCGGTTGCGGCGGTGGTAGCGGAAGCGGCTCGAGCTGCCCGGTCTCGGGCGAAGCAGGCGGTGGACGGTCGAGGCCTCTAGCGCGCGCAGTTGCTCCTGCACCGAAGGAGCGACGTCGAGGAGCATCGCGGCGGCGCGCACGGCTTCCTGCATGCGGTTCGCCGCCTTGCCCGTCGGGGCGGCCAACGCGACGAGCGGGGGCTCCGCCCCGTCGGTCGACGCCTCCTCCGCCAGCAAGCCTACGAGCGTCGCGACCGTCGTCGTCTTCCCGGTCCCCGGCCCGCCCGCGATCACCGCGAGACCCCTCAGCGCCGCGACCGCGACCGCCCAGCGCTGCTCGGGGTCGCCGTCGTCGCCGAGGAAGCGCCGGACCGCCCGGGCGAGCCGACCGGTGTCGACATCACCTCCGACTGCGTTTCCGGCCGACACGGCCGCCCGCGTGAGCAGGTCCGCGGCCACCTCCCGTTCGTCCCGCCAGTAGCGGTCGAGGTACAGCGCCGAACCGACGAGGCGCAGCGGTGCCACCGCTGGATCCTCGTCACCGACCGCGACAAGCGGGCTCGCAGCCACGGCTCGCAGCCACGGCTTTGGATCCGGCCACGGCAGGGCGTCGAGATCGACCTCGTCTTCGATCTCGCCCTCGACGGTCTCGCGCACCGAGCCGAGGTCGGCGCGCACGTGCCCGACGCGCGGCGCGCGCACCGCGAATGCCGCCGCCAACGCCACCAGCTCGCTTTCGTCGGCGCCGAGCCGACCGAGTCTCCGTGCCACGTGGACGTCGGCGGGTGCCAGCACCCCCGCACGGTTGAAAGCAAAGAGCCGGGAGCCCTCCGAGAGCCCCAGCACCACTCCCGAGTCGAGCGTCGTCGTCAAGACCCGACCTCGAACAGCTCCGACATGTCCGTCACGAGTGCGGTCGGCGGCCGCCACGAGAAGACGCCGCACGGGACGCCCCCGACGGCCGGCGTCCGAGGACCCGACATCCCCCGGAGGAACAGGTAGAGCACACCGCCCAGGTGCACCTCGGGGTCGTAGCCGCGCAGTCGCCAGCGCAGGTACCGGTGCAGGGCGACCATGTAGAGGACGGCTTGGAGCGGATAGTGCATCCGCTGCATCTCGGCGTCGAGCGCTGCCGGGCGGTAGTGCCAGCAGGTGAGCTCCTGATCCGCGGCCCCGAGCCAGTTCGTCTTGTAGTCACAGACGAGGTAGCGGGTCGGTGCGCCGTCCGCTCCGCTCGCCAGGGGCGTCCGGAAGACGAGGTCCAGGCTCCCGGTGAGGTACCCGCGCAGGTCCGTCCCGAGCATCGGGTCCCGGAGCCGCTCTCCGTAGCCGCGGAGGGGGCCCTTCGGCTCGTCGGGCTCGTGGATCTCGAACAGGCGCCCGATGTCGCTCGTCGAGACAGCGCCCACGGCTCCCGGCCTGTCCCCGCCGACGACCGGGAGCTCGAAGCCCATCTCGTCGAGGCGGTCGGTCCTCTCGATGGCGCGCAGGCTGATCCCGCCGGCCAGGGGGCCGAGCGGCGTCGTGATCGACGCCCGCAGCGCCGCGACGACCGCGTCGAGGGGACCGAGCGGGAGCGGAGAACTCGACCGTGACGCACCGATTCCCCGGACGATCTCGCCATCGAGGTCGGGCGCGGCGAAGTCGATCTCCTCCAGCACCCGGTGGACGAAGGTGCCCATGCCGGTGCCGCTGGGCAGGTCTGCCCACGCCGAGGGCACCTCGCGCATCGCCGACTCCTCCTCCAGAGCCCCGCCCTTGGCACCGGTGCCACCCGCGAGCTGGCCGCCGGCGACCTCGGCGGGAGTCCCTGCCAGGGGCTCGTCGGTGGTCCCGGGCTCCTCCGGCTCGCTCCCCACCGCCGGTCCGCCGTGGACGCCGGCCGTGATGCCCGAGTACGACGTCCGTCGCCACGAGAGGTCGAGCGAGCGCTCGAAGGCTGCGACGTCGAGCGGCCCGACCTCCCAGTCCGCCCAGCCCCTCCAGCTTCCGTCGGCGACCCCTCCCGTCGCGGTCTCTACACTGACCAATCCGCCGGACGCCGAGGCGATCCGCTCGAAGTGGCGGCGCATCTCGGCGTCGCCGGGCATGCGCGGTGAGCTCGTCGCCACGTTGCCGTCTTCGTCACGCACCGTGAGCAAGCGCCCGATCGGCGAGTGGTTGGCGTCCTTCACGCGGATCCACCAGAGGGTGACCTGGTGCCTCGCCCGGGTGACCGCGACGTACAGCTCCCGCAGCGCCTCGCCGCGCTCCTCGTCGCGCTGGAGCGCGAAGTGCCGGCCGTAGTCGTCGTCGCCGTCCTGTCCGGCGACGTCCAGCTTGCGCCGCATCCCGTCTTGGGGATCGTGGAAGACGACCGGACGGTCCTTGCGCGAGGAGACCTCGTCCCAGAGGAAGGGGCAGTAGACGACCGGGAACTCGAGCCCCTTGGAGCGGTGGAGCGTCAGGATCTGCACGGCGTCCGCATCCGAGTCGATCCACCGGCTCCGCTCCTCTGCCTCGGCTCCCTCGCCTCCGGTCGTCGCCTCGCCGATCTTGCGTGCGAGCCACGCCCGCAGTGCGGGGGGCCCGTGGTGGCCCTGTGACGCCTCGGCGTGCAGCAGCCGAGCGATGTGGCCGAGGTCCGTGAGCCGGCGCTCGCCGTCGCGCTCGCGGAGCACACGGCCCGGGACACCTTCGCCGGCGAGCACCGTGCGGAAGAGGGAGGCGACTCCGCGCTGGCGCAGGGTCTCGCCCCAGCGGTGCAGCCGGGAGTGCAGCTCTTCCCACTCGAGCTCGCCGGCGGCAGCGACGTCGTCCGCCGACATCCCGAGGAACGGCGTCAGCGCCACCGCCACCGCGCGCGCCCGGCTCGAGGGCTGCTCCGTCGCTTCGAGCAACGCGAGCCAGTCGTGCGCCGCGGGCGTCGTGAGGACGCTCTCGCTCCCCGAGACGACCGCGGGCACGTCCAGCGCGCGCAGCGCGTCCTTCACGATCCCAGCCTGGCGGTTCGTGCGGACGAGCACCGCGACGTCTCCGGGCACCAGCCGGCGCGTGCCGCGCGCCGCGCCGTCGAGGTCGTAGCTGACAAGCTCCGCGCGAGACTCGAGCAACCGGACGACGTCGGCGGCCACGTCGCCGGCGATGAACTGTACCGCCGCGTCCTTGCGGACGTCCCCGAGGGACGTCGTGGGCAGGCCGCTCTCCTTTGCCGGCACGAGCCGGACCCTGAGCGGTTCATCGACCGGAGCCCCCCGCAGGCCGGGCTGCTCGTGCGACCGAGCCGCACGGACCGGGCGGAACGGGATCTCGGGGTGCCCGAGGCGCACGGGGTCCAGCAGGGCGTCGAGCGCTGCGAGAAGGTCGGCGTCGCTCCGCCAGTTCTCCCCGAGCGTGAACCGCCGGCCCGCCAGACGGGCGGCGTCGAGGTACGAGTAGACGTCGGCACCTCGGAATGCGTAGATCGCCTGCTTCGGGTCGCCGATAAGGACCAGCACCGTCTCGCCCGTCCCGAAGGCCGTGCGCACGACGTCCCACTGGACGGGGTCGGTGTCCTGGAACTCGTCCACGAGGACGACCGAGTACCGGCCGCGCAGGCGCGCGGAGGCCGTCGCACCGCGGTGGGGGTCGCACAGCGTGGCCTTCAGGCGCACGAGAAGGTCGTCGAAGGTGAGGAGGTTGCTCTCCAAGAGGCGACGTTCGACCTCGCGGCGCACGCCCTCGGCGAGCCGCCGGCGCAGTGCAGCCGGGGAACCCTCTGGCTCCGCCACGAGCGGCGTGTCGGGGTTCGTCACGGCCGCCCGGGCGATCTCGACCGCCTGGGCACGGCCGAACGACGGGGCCGTTCCGTGGATGAGCGTCCATCGCACGTACAGGTCGTCGACCACCTGCTCGATGAGGTCCCGAGGGTCCTCGAGCAAGCCCGCCCCGGCTGCGACGTCCCCGTCGACGCCGAGCCCGGCGAGCATGAGCTGGCAGAAGCCATGCGTCGTCGTGATCGTCGCCTCGTCGAAGGCGGTCAGCGCCGAGCCGAGTCGCCCGCGGCGCTCGGCCACCTCCTCTCGCGAGCCGGTGGCGAGGAAGCCGAGCAGCGCGTCGTCGGCGGGCGGTGGCACGCCGCTGTCGAGGCAGCGGGCGAGGCCGCTCTCCGCCGAGACGAGCCGGGCGCGCACCCGGTCACGGAGCTCGCCCGTCGCGCTGCGCGTGAACGTGACGGCGAGGACCTCGGCGATCGGGACCCCCTGGGCGACGAAGCGGGTCACCAGGGCCGCGATCGTGAAGGTCTTCCCCGTGCCCGCGCTCGCCTCGAGGACCGTCACCCCGGGACCCGGCAGCGCGCCGCACACGTCGAACTGCTCGGGCTCAGGCGACGCGTCACCTCCGGCCGAGTGCTCGTCGTCGTGCGGAGCGGCTTTCACGACCGGTAGTCCCGCCGCTCGTAGACGACCACCGGACCCCAGAGCCGCCGGGCGAGACGTCCGAAGCGGGAGCGCTCCTCGCCCCAGCCGGCGCCGGCCTCGTCTGCGCGCGCCGGCTCTTCGAGCACGCGGTCGATCGTCGCTGTGGCCCCGAGGACGAGCACGTGCTCCGCCTCGCTGGCTTCGCCGAATCGGGATGACCACGTCTCGGCGCACGCGGACCTGACGTCCTTGTCCCGGCTCGAAGCGTCGACATACGTCTCGGAGGTCCTGGCGTAGAGGGGGAGGGGCTCGCGCATGCCCCGGTCGTACAGGTCGACGAGCACGGCGAGGAGGGACAGCGAGAGCGCTCGTCGCTCGTCCGCGGTGTGACCCAGCGGCGGGAGCTCGGCGACCGCGATGCGAGGACGCCTCCCCGTCGTTCCGCCGGCGCGTCCGATCGTGACGCCGCTCACCTCCCGCTCGGGATGCGCCGCGCTGAGCGCCAGGAACCGGGCCCATCCACAGAGGCGGTGCTTCGGGCCGAGCTGGGAGTAGACGCAGCGCACGATGCGGTTCCGCGTGGGGCGACCGGCGCCCTCTGACGGGGCCGTCGCGTAGACATCGGGCACCGTTCCGATGAGCAAACGGCCGTCGCCGAGCCGGACGTTCACCTCGACCGAGCTCGGTACGGCGTCCGCTGTCGCGGCCTCGCGCCGGGCGAGGGTCGCGAGCGCTTGGACTGACTCCTCGATCTCGCGCAGCTGGTCGCTCGCAAGGGCGCCGGGCGGGAGGAGGCCCCGGCCCAGCTCGGCGTCTCGTGCCTGCTCCAACGTGGCCCCGGCGAGGAGCCCGGCAAGCATGCGGTCGCCCACGCCCCAGCGCTCGAGAGGGTCGAGCTCCACCGGCAGTTCGTCCTTCACCTGGTTGTTGTCCTCGCCTCCGTACCAGCCGAGCCGCTCCCGAAGGAACGCCCGCACCGGGTGCTCCAGGAAGCGCACGAGCGAGTCGAGCTGGACGACCTGGCTGTCGAGGCGTCCGAGGCGGCGAGACAGGAACGGCCGGCGCGCCAAGGGGGGCTGGGCGTGCGAGCGGGCGCCTGCGAGATCGACCGGGTCGAAGCTCCACGGCTCGTCTCCGGCGGGGCCACCGGCGACGAAGTTGCGCGGGTCGAAGGACTGGAGCGGGTGCTCGATGACGACGTGGTCCTGCGCCCTTGTCCGCGCCGACCCGACGGGTGCCCGAACGGTGCGGTCGACGACGTCGAGCAGCTCTGCGATCGGGACGCAGGGGGGCCGCTCCTGGTTCGTCCGCGGATCCCGGCCCTCGTAGGTGACGATCAGGTGCTCGGTCGCCGCGAGCAACGCGTCAAGCAGGAGCTGGCGGTCCTCAGACCGCGCGTCACGATCGCCGACCCGCGGGTCGGCCACGAGGAGGTCGTCGCCGTCCTGTCCGACGTGGCGCGGGAACGCGCCGTCGTCGAGGCCGAGCAGCCCGACCACCCGGTGCGGGACCGACCGCATCGGCACCAGCGTGCAGATCGTGAGGTCACCCGTGCGGAAGTTGGCCCTCGTGGGGCGCCCCCGGAGCCGGCCCTCGACAAGGGACCGGACCTCTGCGAGGTCGAGAGCCGCCGGCGAAGGCCCGGCGGCCTCCGCGCTCGCACGGGCCGCGACCGCGGAGGCCTCGACCACGTCTGAGAGCACCCAGCGGAGCTGGTCCTGCTGCCACTGCTCATGCGGATCAGCCATCGCGAGGCTTTCGACGGCCGTGGTGAGCACCGCACTCCACTCTCCGATCGTCCGGCGTCCCTGCATCCGCTCGACCGCCCCTCCCAGCCGCTCCATGAATTCGGCGAAGCGGCCGGCGAGGTCCACCGTCCCGCTCGAGACGTCGTCGAGCGGGAGCACCCCGCCGTAGAGACGGTGGTCCTCCTCGGCCATCGCCACCCCGAGCAGCAAGCGGTCGAGTCCCGCGTGCCACGTGTTGTCGTCGACACGCTCGAGACGCCACGGCGTCCGGTGGTCGGCGTCAAGCCCCCAACGGACGCCCGTCGCGACCACCCAGCGCTCGAGCTGGCCGAGCTCGTCCTCGTCGAAGCGGAAGCGGCGCGCGACCGGCTCGCGTCCGGCGAAGTCGAGCACCTCGGAGGCGGACACCCTCCCGGCGGCGAGCTCGAGGAGCTGCGCAGCCACCGAGAGCATCGGGTTGGTCTGGCGGATGGAGCGGTCGGCGAGCCGGACGCGCATCTGGGGTGGACCGGTCCCGGGCTCGACGGGGCCTTCTTGCCCGTAGCCCGTCGCGCGGCCGCTCGAGGCGAACACGGCGCTGATGAGCGGCGCGAACGAGTCGATGTCCGGGCACATCACGATGACGTCCCTCGGTTCGAGCGTGGGGTCGCCGCTGAGCAGGTGGAGGACGGCGTCCCGCATCACTTCCACTTGGCGGAGCCGTCCGTGGCACGAGTGCACCCGGAGGCTGTCGTCGTCGGGGTGGAGCGGCGGGCGGGCATCGGCGTCGCTCGGGGAGCTGGGCGGGCCCCCGGGCCGACGGTTCGCACGAATGTCGGATTGGAGACGCTGGAGGAGCGACATCTCCGTGTCTGAAGACGTGGCAGGCGATCCCCGGTGCTCACCGCCGGCGACGCCCCGCATCTCGAGGACGAGCTGCATCTCCCTCGAGTCACGCCCCCATGAGCGGAGCAGAGGATGAGCGGCAAGTGCGACGGTCGGGTCAGCGCTGCGTCTCAAAGGGTTGGACCCACGGTCGGCAGCTTCGACGGCGTCCCAGAGTGCGCCCGAAGGATGCAGGAGGAAGAGATGGACGTCCCTCCCCCGGCCGATCGCCTCGAGAATGCCCAGATGACCCGCCGGCAGCCCGGTCATCCCGAACAGCGACAGGCGCGGCGGGAGATCGACCAGTGCCGGCTCTTCGGTGAGCCTCGCCGCTGCGATCCCGAGGCGCTCTGCGGGGCTCGGGACGCCGATGCGGCAGCGGAGCCGGCGCCAGAGGCGGGCTTGCCAGTGGGCCTCCCACTCGGGCGTCTCCGGGTCGACCGTGCTCCCGTCGTCTTCGAGCCCTTCTTCGAGCCCTGCCGCCCAGCGTTGGACCATCTCCGGTCGGTGGACCGCGTAGCGGTCGTAGAGATCGGCGAGGTGGCGGACGGTGGCGAACCGCCGCAGCTCGTGGTCCCCGTCAGCGCCGGCGGGCGACCCCGCCCGAAGGTGCGCGACGAGCGGCGCCAGCCAGGGCGTCCCGAGGCTCGCGTCGACCACCTCGAGCAGCGGCCACACCGAGCGATCGGGGGGCCAGGGGTCGCTCTCGGCATCGAACCCGCACGCGGCCGAGGTGGCCGCTTGGACGAGCGATCCTGGGAACGGGAAGGCGATGTTGGCGCAGATCCCGTCGTTGCCGCTGGACGTCCCCAGCCTGTGCGACAACTGCTGGGTCAGCCACCGCTCCACGCCGCGCGTCGGAACCGCGACGACCTCGACGGCCATGGGGTCCTCGAAGCTGTCGAGCAGGAGGTCCCCCAGGGCTCCGGCGAGGACGTCGGCCCGCTCGGCTCGATGGACGACGATCATCGCTCCGAGGTTACAAATCGGCTGGGTCAACAGGTCGAGGCCCGGCGCTAGCGTGAGAGCGGTGGAGCCTCCCGACCAGGCCTCCTACGAGGGGCCGCCAGCCGATCCGGACGATTGGACCGACGAGCAGTGGATCGAGTGGCTCGAGCAGACTGACGCCGCCGCCGAAGGACAAGACGTCCAACGGCCGGTCACCGCGCTCGGTCGTCTCGCCCACTCCTCTCCAGGTTCGGTTCTTGGCCAAGCCATGCTCGGGATGGCGACCGCCCTTTACGGTCGAGAGCAGAGCAAGATCGTCATCGTGGCCGAGGGCAGCTCGCAGCCCGACACGGACAAGCCCTTCGACGTCCACCTCGACCATGAGCATCCCGAGCGGTCCGTCGTCGTGTTCCGGAGCCAGAGACCGCACCGTCGTGCGGGGGAGAGCACCGCAGACCTCTAGTAGGACGAGCGAGCGCACTGGTGCCCCCTCTCGTTCGCCATGAACGGCTCGGCCACGGCTCCTGTGAGACATGCCCCGCGCGCTCTGGGGTGCTCCCAGGTGCGGCGCCTCTTCTGCCCACCCACTTGCATCACGCAACCTAGTCGAGTAGACTGACTTGCGTCATGCAAGTCCAACAAACGGTCCAGTGAGGCCCGTTGTTAGGCCAGCAAAGGAGGGCTCTCGTGGGCGAGAGCGACTTCACCGTGAGCTTCGTCGTCGACCAACCCCCCGAGGCCATCTTCGAGGCCATCAACGACGTCCGAGGCTGGTGGTCAGGCAACGTCGAGGGAGAGACGAACGCGTTGGGTGACACGTTCAGCTATCGCTACGAAGACGTGCACTTCAGTAAGCAGACGATCACCGAGTTCGAGCCGGGTCGGCGTGTCGTGTGGCACGTCGAGGACGCCAGCCTGAGCTTCACGACGGAACCCGACGAATGGGTCGGATCCGACATCATGTTCGAGATCCTGCCGCGGGATGCGGCATACGAGCTTCGCTTCACCCACGTAGGCCTGACCCCGAAGTTGGAGTGCTACGCGGGATGCTCTGGTGCCTGGACGTTCTATGTGGGCGAGTCCCTCCGTGATCTCATCACGTCCGGCGCCGGCAAGCCCAACCCGCGCGAGTGACAGACGCTGAGGCGAGGCCGCCTCGCTCGCACGCCCGGCACAAGGGTCGGCACAAGGGTCGGCGCAACCCACAGGTGTCGGGCCCGCTCGCGACGCACGCATCCGACGCAGTCGAGGACACAGACGCGTGCGTGCCGCGATCGATCGCCTTCTACCGCCGCGGGCAGCGCTGGGTGGACTCGCTGCCGCTTCGAGACCAGCCGTCACTGTGGCAGCACGGCCGATTCCTTGCTGACCTCGAACGGCGCGGTCTCGCGCTCCACGCGGGACCGGTGCACAGGCTCGATGACGTCACCCGGTCGGACCTGATCGGAGTGGCGTCGTTCACGGTCGATGCCGATGCCGCCCGGCTCCTCTTGCGAGACGACCCTGCGCTGATGAGCGAACTTCTCGCGTGCGACGTGGTCGCGTGGTTCGTGACTGGCGCGTGACCCCCTCGGGAAGGGACAGCTGCGGTCGGGTTCCTTGCGTTCGTTGTCTGCGTCAGCGGCCATTCCCCCACCGGGCGATCGAGACCGTCGTGCACGACGTGCCAGGTCGAGCACCCTTGGCCGCCAGTGACGATCGCAGCACCGCAGCGGAGGAGCGCCGTACAGTACGAGCATCGCCATGTCTTGCGCTGACTGTGGATGTCTCGTGGAGGCCGGCGTGCGCGTCTCCACGTGCGACGGCCCGGGCTGCTGCTGCACGGCGCTTCCAACCAGCGACGCTCTCGAAAGGATGGCCGCGCAACTTCGCAGTGCCTTCGACGCTCGGGACATGACGACGTTCGGGGCCCTCCTGGCAGAGGATGCAGTCTGGGGAGACGACGATGCCCCCAACACGTGCCGCAGCCGTGCCGAGGTGGTGGCGACCTTCCAGCGCCTGATCACTGACGGCGTTGGCGGCGAAGTGGCAGACCTGAAGACGGGACCCGCCGGGATCCTGTGCCACCTGCACATTCATTGGCCGGAACCAGGCAGTCGCCGGGGACGCGACGAGGTCTTCCATCTCTACCGGGTGCACGATGGACGGATCGTCGAGATCCGGCCGTACGACGACCGCGAAGCAGCCGAGAACGCTCTCTCGGTCGTCTGAGCGTCACCTCGGAGGCCAGCGATCTGGTCGCGGGTGCGGTTCTCCTCCGAATCGCAACGCTCTGATGACCAGGGAGACCAAGCGCGCTCGGAGGGATTCGAACCCCCAACCTTCTGATCCGTAGTCAGATGCTCTAGTCCGTTGAGCTACGAGCGCATGCTCGGGAGAGCAACCTATTTTATCCGGGCCGGGAGGACCACTCTCGCCGAGCCGCCCCGCACCGGGTGGGGGTCAGCGGGATGTTGGCAGGGACGCGCGCGACACCCGTCACACCCCCAAGTGGCGCTCCTCCCAGAGCTTGATCCCGCCCAGGATCCCTGCCGTGTTGTCGACCAGCGTCACCCTGCCGTCGACGTCGCCGAGCCGCTCGAGGACGACATGCCGGGCATTGCCTCCCCCGATGAAGAGGTGGTCGAAGAAGAAGATCCCGTCGAGGTTGGCGATCGCCTTACCGACCCGCCGGTTCCACCGCTGGTCGCCGATGTCCTTGCGGGTCCGCTCGCCGAGCTGCTCGTTGTACGTCTCCCCCTTCCGGAAGGGTTGGTGCGCGATCTCCAGGTGGGGCAGGAGGGCACCGTCGAGGAAGAGCGCGGTCCCGAAGCCGGTCCCGAGCGTGAGCACGAGCTCGAGCCCCGTCCCGTTCACGACGGCAAGGCCCTGCACGTCTGCGTCGTTGGCAACCCGCGTTGGCTTTCCGGTCATCTTCTCCAGCGCGCCCGCGAGGTCGAAGTGCTGCCAGGCCACCTGGAGCGCGGGATCGACGTCGGTCCCCGGACCGCCTTTCGTGACGAAGTGCGGGGCGCTCAGCACGATCCCGCTGCGCACCATGCCGGGAAAGCCCGCCGACACTCGGTCGGCTTCCGGCAGCTTCGCCACGAGCTTTGCGAGCTTTGTGAGCAAGCCGTGCTCGCCGGAGGGAGGCAGTGGATACGTCGTCGCCGTGCGAACACGCGGGGCGACCATGGTCCCGGACGCGTCGAGGACTGACGCCTTGAGCCCCGTGCCGCCGATGTCGATCGCGAGCGTGTGCGGCCGGTCCGAGGTCTGCGGCCGGTCCGAGGTCTGCGGAGAGTCCTCGCTCGTCACGGGTGCGACTGTAACGCTGGTCTCCCCGTCCACCTGCGCAACCAGCGGGGAACGGGTCGCCACGTCGTGCGGTCCGGCACGGCAAGGCGCGTGCGGTCGCCGGATCGACCCCGTGCAACGAGGTCGGGGTCGGTGAACCACGAACGCAGTCGCAGGCGTACCGGCGGAAGAGCGCCGTAGAGGAGGACCGCATCACCCTTCGGGAGCCGCCGCAGGGTGTCGGGCGGCAGGAGCCGGCGGACCTGCGGGGAGGTCGTGACGGTCCGCTCACCTCTCGCCCCGTGGGTGACCGAGGGGGTCTCGAGCAGTTGATCGCCGGCGAGGTGGCTCGCGAAGTCCAGGGTCCCCGGGTCGGCGATCCCCGGCAGGAACAGCTTCGCCCGGTGGTTGTTCACGACCGTGGCGGCCCGCTCGCCGTAGCGGGCCCGTACCTGGGCGAGGTCCTGCCAGACCGTGACGAGCTGCACTCCATGACCGGCGCAGGTCGCAGCGAGGCCATCGAGCTCCTTCAGCGGTGCGATGTTCGCCGCTTCGTCGAGCACGACGAGCATCGGCGGGTCGAGCGGCCGGCCCGTCCGGGAGGCCGCGGCGAACGCCGCATGGACCACCTGGGAGACCAGTGCGCAGAACACAGCACGCAGGCGTTGCTGATCGTGGGCGGGAGCGCACATGTACAGCGTGTGAGGGCCGCGCGGAAGCTCCGCGGGGTCGATCTCTCCGCCGATCTCTGGGCCGATCTCTCCGCCGACGGGCACCCCGTACGGTGGGGTGTGCTGGTCGGGCCAGCCCTCCCAGCGGCTCTGCGGCTCGGCGAAAGGTTCGAGGACGGTCTCGGCCGTCGTGTACACCGCCGATCGCTGCCGCTCGTCGCGGAGCCACGTGGCCCTCGCTGCCTGGAGCGCGTCGGGCACCCCGGACGCCTGGAGGATGTCGAGCACCTCCTCGGTCTCCTGGGTGTCCACCCATCGCACGACGTCGTGCATCGTGCGACCGTCGACAGCCGCCGCGAAGAGCAGCGGGGCCAGCAGCTTCGCTGCGGTCGCGTACCAGAATTCCCCGTCTGCGCTGGTCCCGTCGCCCCGTGCCACGTCGGTGAGGTCGGAAGCGACCCGGCGCGCCCGTGCCCACGTCCGCGCGGCGGACACCGGGGACCAGGGGCTGCGCGGAAGGCCGGTCGTCCCCGCGGGGTCGAAGCACCACACGGTCCCGAGTCGACGTCGCCACTCGAGGGTGTCGCGGACGAGATCCGTCTTCACGCTCGCGGCAAGGACCGGACCCTCCCATCGGAGGATCGCTGGGATCGCAAGGGAGGTCGTCTTCCCGCTCTGGGTCGGCCCGATGACCGCGACCGACTGCGCGGGTTCCGCCGCGAGGACCTGGTGACGCAAGACTCGGCCCACCTCCTCGCCGAGCACCAGCCGGCCACGTGTTGCACCAGAGGAACGCAGCGACCGCAGGTCGGCGGGACGCGCCCAGCGCGCGCCTTCGGGAAGGCTGCGTGCCCGCCGTGGCCCGCTCACCGGCGGGCGCCGGGCGGCTGGCGCCTTCGGCGCCGCCCTTCGGTGCCCCAAACCACCCGACGCCAGCACCGCGCCGACAGCGCCGGCGGCGAGCAGCACGCTCAGATGGCCGAGGCTCATACCGGCACCGCTGGCCGAGGTGTCGGTCGGTCGAGCGCTCGGGGCCACCCGGGCTGCCCGCCTGGCGCAGGCGCGGGAGGCCTGGCCCGCATCGCCGCATCCGTGTCCACGATCTCCCGTTCCCCTGGGGCGACCACGTGCTGGACCAGAAACGAGCGGCGCCCGACCTTCCACAGCGCGACGCCGCGCCGCAGCTGCGGCACGATGTCCGCTTCGGTGTCCGACAGCGACAGGAGGTCGCGCGCAGCCACCACCTCCCCGGGTGCCTGGCCGTAGACAACCCTCGTCTCGGAGTCCGCCAGGAGCCCGCTCGCGAGCCCGACCTGCTCAGACCCGACCGCCCCGACCGTCTGGAGGTCAGACACGCGGTGCAGCACCGCCACGTTGGCCACCCCGTACGCTCGCGACAGCTTCCAGGACGCCTGGAGCCAGCGCGCGACGCCGAGGTTGGCCAGCACGGCCCACGCCTCGTCGACGACCACGAACACGTGCGCTGCTCCCGCCGACGCCTGTCGGGCGAGAGTCGCTTGGAGCCACGCCGTTGCGCACGCCATGAGGACGCCCAGTGCAGGCGAGTTGTACAGCGCGGAGAGGTCGAGCGCGACGAGGGGGCCGCTGAGATCGAGACCGGGGGTCGTCGGCCCGTCGAACATGCCGCGCAGGTCGCCATGGACCAGGCGGCGCAGTTCGAGCGCGACGTCGCGACCGTCTTCGAGGAGCATCGCACGGTCCGTACGCACGCTCGCCGCGGACTCCCGGCTCGGCTCGAGGAGCGCATCGACGACCTGCGGGAGAGTCGGCACCCCGCGAGAGCAGGATGCCGCGTCGAGCGCGAGATCCGTCGCGGTGCGCTCCCGAGGGTGGAGCGGCCGTCCCAGGCACGCGGACGCGAGCGATGCGAGGACCTCGGCCTGCCGTCGGCCGGCATGCTGGCCCTGCGGGTGCGCCGCGAGGTCGCCGCTCGCGACGCCGTGACCGCCGCGTCCTTCGGCCACGGAGTCCGCGAGATCCGCGAGCTCGATGTCTTCTCTCGTCGGGCCTGGGTCGAGCGGGTTGAGCCGAACCGTCCCGCCAGGCCGCAGCGCGACCGGCTGGACCCCCCACGCCGCCGCCAGGGAGCGGTACTCGCCCTTGGGGTCCACCACCCACGCCCGACGGCCGAACACTGCTTGACGCCACAGGTACGTCTTCACGAACGCGCTCTTGCCGCGACCGATCTGTCCGAAGACGATCATGTTGGGGTTCGAGAGGATCCCGGCCGCATAGAGCTCGAAGGGGTCGTGCACGAAGGACCCGCCGAGGAGGTCGTGCCCGACGAGGACACCTCGGTGCCCCAGGCCGGCCTCGGTGAGGAGCGGATAGGCCGCACCAAGGTGGCGGGTCGTCACCTGGTGGGCAGGGACGCGCGGGCCCGTGCGAGGGTTCAGCATCGTCCCCTGTCTCGCTCCGGTGAAGAGACGGTGCCGATGCGGCTGCGGTCTCGGTCCACGTGACGGAACGGTCGCCCGACGCGGGCTGCCTGACACCCGCCGTGGTCGAGCGTCGCAACGGTACGCGCGACAGTGGGCAGCTGCGATCGCCAATGAACAACTCCGCATCGCAGTGGGCATGCGGCTTCGACATCTCCGCGTGGGGTGGAGCGAGCGCCGAGAGCGCAGATCCTTGCGACCGCCGCCCGAGTAACGGCACCTCGGAGGCAGGGGGTCGGCGCCGTAGTGGGGCGGAAACGTCCGAGCGGTAAGAGGCAGTCGCGAGGTGCGTACCGATTACGGCCGATCTACTTCGAGATGACGATGCACCGCAGCGGCGAGCACGTGGAGGTCGTCTGGTTCCGAGCTGACGACGACGTCGTTGCGGCGAAGGGCTCCTTCAACGACCGTGGCGTCGACGACATCGGCGCGTGCGGCGTTGGCAAGGAGTTCACCCACGCGCCGCGCCTGATCGTCGTCCAGTTCTTCGACATTGCAGCTGCCGAGGAAGCGCGACAGGCGCGCCTGGCGGCGGCTGCCGCGCCACCCTTGGGCCACGACAGGCGCCGGGTCGGTGGGCACCTGGCGTAGCTCGAGCAGGGCTCGATGGCGGGCCCACATCCTGCGCTCGCCGCGCTCTGCTGCCACGAGTGCCCCGGCGTCGTAGGTCACGCCCACTACGCGGTTCTGCGCGACTAGGTCCCGCTTCGCCGGCCGCGGGCAACAGCGTCTCGAGCCCACGCCTCAGCCTCGGCGATCTCGTCTTCGCTGAATGCTCCCTCGTCTCGCTCATACGCGGCAACGGCGGCCAGGCCTGCACACAAGGTGAGCTCCTTTCGCGCCGTGGTGGCCAGCCACCCGCTGTACGTCGTCCCAGCCGCCTTGGCCGCTTCCTCGATGGAGGCATCGAGATCCGGAGGGATGGAGATCGAACGCTTCTTCCGGACAGCCACGTCAGATGTGGTAGCACAGGCGTAGGACAACGTGCCCCCGAACGCCCCGACCGTGCCTGAGAGCCGACCCATTTCGTCATCCCGCCCGACCTGGCGACGTATCCCCGATCGCCGGGTGGGCTAGACGGCCACGACCGTGACGACGTCCTCAAGTCCACCGAAGTCAGCGCCGTTGCGCGTGTAGAGCGGCAAGTCGGCCGCGGCGGCAGTCGCGGCGATCAACAGATCGACCGCTCGTCCGCCCCGCGCTTTTCGACCCGTCGACGCCACTGCTGAGTAGACGCGTCCGTATGCGCGCGCTGCGGCCGTGTCGAACGGGATCGCATCGAACGTCGCCTCGGTCCGCTGCAGGCGATCCTGTCGAACCCCGCGCTCCTTGGCATCAGACGCGACATGGGGTCCTGCCGCCAGCTCGGCAAGAGTCAACGCGCTGATGGCCAGCTCGATCGGCAGTCCTTCTGGATCGAGCCGTTCGAGGTCGAGCACCACCGAGGTGTCGATGAGTCCGCGCGCCGGGCGCTCAGCCACGGGGTTCGGCGTCTTGCGAAGCGACTGCGTCAAGATCCCTTCGGAGAAGCTTGTAGTCGACCTGGGGAGCCCCCCGGAACATGGCCATCGCGGCCTCCGTGCGGACGAACCGACGTCTGCGCAATGGCGTCAGCTCTCCGACCGGCGTGCCGTTGCGCATGACGACGTACGTCTCACCCTCGTCGAGTCCGCGCATGATCTCTCCGCTGTCGTTGCGAAGCTGGCGCTGATTGATCTCCTTCATTCGACCCATCGTAGCACTCGGTGCTACGCATTCGAGTGCCTGACGGCACTCTGACGGTCAGCGCATGCGAGCCGCCTGATGCTTGCCGTGGACGTCAGCAGGTGGGCTGCAAGGTGCGATCGCCGGCCCAGGCCTTGCCTAGGCCTTGACCGCACGGGTCATCGAGCTCGCGGAACTTGCGGACTCCGTGGCCGAAGGACACAGCGGTTGCGGACACGACCCGGCGGTCCGTGAACCTCCGGTGGCAGGAGATGGTCGCCGACGCCTCCGCAAGCGGTGCTCACTCCCCAGTCCGCATCTTCGCCTCTGGCGAAGGAACCGTGAGCAAGGTCGGATTCGGTCGGATTCGGCCGAGCTCACCTCCATCGGCTGAGCTCAGTGGAGGGGGTGGCAGCGACCGGTGCAAGCGGCGCGTCGTACCATGTCGTGAAGTGCAAAGGCCGTCGCCGTGGCAAGGACATGAACCCTCTCAGACCCGCTGACCGTCAGTCCCTGCTTGCCTGGTACGGAGCACGTGGGATGGTGAACGCAGAGGGCACGATCGAAGCCCACAGCGAGGAGGATCGCCAGTTCATCACCCGGGTCCACGCCATGTCCTCGGGACACCGGGCGATCCAGCGTGAGCTGATCGAGCACTACGGCGACGTGGGCGTGCGCGAGCTGGTAGCCGAACTGAACGCCGCGGATTCGGACCCTCCCGTGACGGCCACGGAACCAGCGCCATGACGACACCGGGCGGCCTTCGCAGGGGCCAGCGGATCCGTATGGGCGCTCAGTCCGATCGCCGCGCCTGCGAAGCGCCCGCACCGGCCTACTCGGATGTCAGCGTGCGAGGACGTCGCAGAAGACGAAACCGTCTCGCTGCGTGACCTCTCCGATCGTCACGTCGATCGGAGCGGAGAACCCGGGGCCGTCCCAGACGAAGGTATGGAACTCGCCGTGCTCGCCGCACGGATCGACCACGGAGGGAAGCGACGCCACGAACGCGCCGTCGTAGTCCCGTCCGACGAGCTCCCAGGGCATGCACCGGGGATCGACGCAGGTCACCACCGCACGGATCCCTGCCTCGACGATCTCGCGGGCAACCTCGCCGCTGCGACGTCCCCAGAGCGGGAAGACCGGTGTGACCCCAATGTGGCGAAGGGACCGCTCTCGATAAGCACGCACGTCCTCGAGAAAGAGGTCGCCGAAGACGACCCGGGTGATGCCGTCGGCTGCGGCGACGCGCGTAGCCGCTCCCATCCGCTCCTCGTAGACCGCGTTGGGGCACGGGGCGGGGATCTCGACGACGTGCAGAGGAATGCCGAGGCGATCGGCCTGCGCCTCGAGCAACGACCTCCGCACGGCGTGCATCGCCACACGGTCTGCATGGGCGTTGACGGTCGTGAGGAGGCCCCGCACCTCGAGGGTCGGGTCCAGGCGCACCGTGTGCAGCGCCAGCGCGCTGTCCTTCCCACTGCTCCAGCTCATCCATGCGGGCTCCGGAGGGAGGGTGGCGCAAGACGTCATGCCCTTGGATCGTACGTCGGGTGCCGTGCTAGGCCCCCCATGGGTGGCCGGCTCTCGGCGCTCGACTCGCGCACCGGACCCGTGCAGATCGGCGTACGGTGTCGACGACGCGTCGACGCGAGGAGGTGCGCCGTGTCAGACCCCGGTTCCGCCCCGGGCGGGAACCATCCGAGCCGCCGGGAACGCATGCTGGGCGGTCTCCGGCGCGACGCCGGCGTCGACGCGGGTGTCGGAGAGCGGGCAGCGGACGAGGTCGCTCGGGCGACGAGGGCCGAAGCGCTCGAAGTGGTCCCGACCCGTCTCGAAGGAAGCCGCGCGCTCGTCGGGCACGTGCTCGGGATGCACCGCTCCCTTCCTGCCGGTCATCTGCACGGCCCGCGCGAGGTTCCAGTGCTGCTCTACCTCTTCGCCGACGGTCTCGCGATCCGCCCAACCGATGACGCACCGATGTCGTCCGTGCCCGTCTTGGGACTGCACATGCTCCTGCCTCCGCTCGCCGTCGCGCGCTGGGTCTACAAGGCGGGACGGATCGAGCACGCCAACCTCGACCTCATGAAGGACGCGCAACGCTTCGCCGACTCCCTCGCGACGTGGACCATCGACGACTTCGCGGCAGCTGACGAGAAGCTCGACGTCCACCGCACCACCGAGCTGTCCGGACCGATCCACGTCTACGAGCACCTGGGCTTTGCCCATGTGTGGGTTCCGCCCCACCTGGCTCCAAGTGACGCGGGTGCAGGCGTCGCCGCGGCTGAAGGGACCGCCGCGCGTGCAGGCGCTGCGGCCGCCGAGGAGAGCGCGAGCAAGGCGGCGCCCCGACTGAAGAGCGCGCTCCCGGCGTCGTCAGAGGCATTCGTGAAATTGTGGCAGCTCTTCGCGCTGGTGCAGTGGCCCGAGGGATTGCGAACGGACGTCCCGCACGCACCACCAACACCCTCGCACCCGTAGCTGGGACGATCACGAGAGACCGCGAGCGAGCGGCAGCGTGCACGTGAACGCCTCCTCCTGGGTGCCGTAGAGGCGACGGAGCTCCAAGCGGCACTGCGATGCGGCCTGCTCCGTGGACTCGCAGGCGGCGACGAGCTGCTCTCGTGAGGGGGCGCTCACCGAGACGTACCCGGAGAAGCGGAAGGATCCGTGACCGTCGGCCACCTCCTGCTCCCGCCTTTGGGCGACCTCTGCCTCCCGGGCCCTGCGGGCGGTGGCGAGGAAACCTCCCCTTCGCCGCAGCTCTGCGTCTGCGACGTCCGCGGTGCGTGCCCGCTCCACCTGACGTAGCGCCCGAGTCGGACTGAGCGGCTCCATCACGACCGCGAGCGTCCGGCGTACCGATCCGAGGAGCAGGGGGCCGAGGAACTCGGGACCCACGTCGAGCCGCGGCCACTCGGCGACCCAGTACGTCGCGTGCCAGCCGCCGTCTGCCCGGAGCGCCCCCCACTCGGCTTCGGTGGCGAGGGGCCATGGCCAGGCGACGTTGCACGGCGGACAAGCGCTCGCTCGTAGGGAGTCTCCCCCGATCGCACGTCGAACGAGCGCGGCGATCGCGCGCTCGTCCAAGACACGCTCGACCGGGATGTCCGCACCAGCCAATTGCTGCGCCAGTGATGCGACCTCGCGAGCGAGCAGCGAGCATGCCGCACGAGCGCCACCCCCGAGCGACCGCACCGCCCGCGCGGCGGCGCCGGTCTCACGCAGCTGGACGGCGAGGTGCACCTCGTGCTTGCACGTCTCACCGCCGGCGCGCTGGAGCAGCTCGAGGTACGAGCGCCTCGCCGGCGCCTCCGAGGGGAGGACTCCGCGCTGTGCGAGGTGCGCGTCCACGGCAGCTCCGTCATCGGGGAGCGTCGCGGCCAACCACTGGATCCGGTGCACCATGGAACGCTCCCGGGCAACGGAGCTCAGCACCGACGCCCAGGAGGCGACGCGACGCTCCTTCTCATTGTTCGAGAGCAGGGCGAAACTGTGCCCGAGAAGCTCCATCACGGCGGTATAGGTCCGGGCTCGAGGGTCGTAGACGACGCCGAGCGACGGACTCCCGTCCCTCGCAGTGAAGCCGAAAATCTCCAGGCCGGCAAACACACCCCGGATCGCGCTCCTGCGGGCACGGGGGGCGGTGCCGGGACGGGCGGTGCCGGGACAGGGAGCGCCCTCCGGGCCTATGCACTGCCCTGCCTTCTCGACCCCCGCGCGCCACCGGTGCCCTCCAGCCAGTCCCCCCGCTCCCCATCGCACGACGGTCGGCAGCCACTGCTCCGCAGTGCGACCCGCGACGGGCCACCACGCGACCGCGACGCAGCCCGCGACGATCACGACCGAGACGGCGATGACCGGTCCCGTGGGTCGACGATGGAGCAGCGCGATCGCGAGGATCACTCCGAGCGCAACGATCGCGATCTGACCGCCGCGCCATCCCGCGATCAACCCGCGCCGCTCGAGCGGCCCGAAGCGGTATCTGGCTCGTGTCCCGGCCATCTCAGCTTGGATCCGGCGGCTCGTGCAGCGGCTCGTGCAGGGGCTCGTGCAGGGGCCCGGGGGGCGGCTCGTGGGGCGGCTCGTGCAGGGGCCGGTGCAAGGGCGCGTGGGGCGGCCCGTGCAGGGGTCCGTGCAGGGGTCCGTGCAGGGGCTCGTGGCGACGCTCGTACGGGGGCTCCGCGAACGCTCCACTTCCCGCAGGCGCTACAAAGGGGGCCGCATGTGGACCCTCGAAGGTCCCGCCGTCCGAAGGGATCAAGCCTGACTCCCAAGCTCCCCAGTCGTCCTTTCGGCCCGGCTCGAAGCGGCTCAACGGCTCTGTGCCACCCCACAACGGGGAAGCGACCCCGGGGATCACGCCGCCGTACCCGTCGGGCGTGACGTGGTGCGGCTGGTTTCCGGACTCGAGCGCGGCGATCACGCTGTCGGGTGACCCCTCCCACGCCGGGATTGTCCCCTGCGGCACCGTCAGGTCCCCCGAGGGCAGCCACTCGCTCGGCATGGGGCCAAGGGGCAGCGGGAAGCCGCCCTTCGCGTCGTCGGCGCCAAGCACGGCCGGAGCCCACGCCCCGGCGCCAGCTCCTGCCTCACCGGCTACGAGCCCTGCCGCACCGGCCGCCGTGCTGCTCCCCCTGCTCCCCGCCGAGGATTGCGGGCCGCCGGACGGCGACAGGTCCAGCGGCCCGAGCGGTCCGGGCGAGGCGGAGTTGTCGCCCTCTGTCGAGCCGGGGGTGCCGGGATCTGCTGTCGTGCCGGTGCCCGGCACCCCGGGTGTGAACCCCTGGGGGGCTGTTTCTCGATGCGCCCCGTGCTCGCGCGCCTGGCGCAGCGCGAAGCCGACCGCACTGTCGGGCGCCCGCCCCCAGGCATTGCGAACGCGCTGCCGTGCTCCCTCGAGCTGCATCGCGGCGCCGACCTCGGCGAGCGGGATCAGGCGGAGCAACGTGAACGGCGTGAACGCCGCGAGCAGGAGGAGAGCGCCGCCCGCGAGGACGGTCGCAAAGCCCTTCCCAGAGCTCACGGCTCCGACCGCGAGTGAGAGCACCGCGACGACCACGAATTTGGACAGGACGAGCGCCGCCAGCGTCTCGACGAGCCGCCTGCACCAGTGCGAGATCGCGGGCCACACGAGGCTCGCCAAGGCGAGGGGAAGGAACAGCGCAGCCGCGTAGATCGCTGCCGAGCGCACGAGCAGCTCGAGCCACAGCGCGAATGCGCCCGCCACGATCAGCAACGCGCCGATGGTCATGACGAACGTCGGAAGGGGCAGGGGCTGGTGCGACAGCACGTCGCCGATCGACTTGAGCGCCCTGTCCAGCTCACCGCCCGTGCTCTTCGTGACGGTCGCACACAGTGCGTCGGTGACTGCCAGCGAGAGCTGCACCACCTGCACCGCCACCGCCGTCAGCAGACCGGCGAGCGGCAGGTGCACGAGCGCCGCGCGCGCGAGCACCGCTCCGCTCTGGTGGTACAGGGCTTGGACGGCCGCCAGGAAGAGCATCGGCACCGCGACGACACCGGCGATCGCACCCATCACCTGGTAGTGCGCGACGAACCACGATGCACGGACATTCACGGTCGTGGTCGACGAGATCACCCGCCCGAGCGCGCCGAGGAGCCACGCCGCCCCTTGGACGACCCATCCTGAGATCGCGGAGAGGACGCCGGAAGCGACCGAGGAGGACGCGCCGCCGACAGCCCCGCAGACGAGATTGAGCGGGATCGGGCAAGCCACAAGAGGATCACTGCGGAAGCGGGTTGACGATGCCGTGGCCCGTGCTGAAGAAGAAGTTGATGAGGGTCGGAGCCGCCCCGATGAGGAGCGCCGCGACACCTGAGACGAGCACCGCCCGCCTCCCGACATATGACTGCTGGTAATTCTGGGAGTGGGAGCCGACGGCCCAGAGCGCGGCGCCGATCAGGAGCCCGGCGAGGGCGAGCAACAGCGCCCAGCCACCCAAGCCGTCGATGAGGTGGAGCAGCGTCGAGCCGCCGGGAAGTGCGTTGGCTGTCGGCTTGAACCCTGTGATCACGCTCAGCAGGACGCCCCGGCGGCCGCCAGCGACCGCTCCACCTCGCGCTGCTGGAGCGATCCAGCCCGGCATCTCCGCTGCTCCCCTCACGACCATGACGCTCCTCCGGTTGTCGGATATATCTGTGCAGTTTCATATTCTATCATGCTTTGTCATGCTTCATCAAGCTGCTCATCCCCGTTCCTTGTGAGGAACGGTCCGTCGTGAACGGAGGGCTGGCGGAGCACCCCCTGAGCCTTGCCATGTCCGCGCCGGCGGAGTCCGGCTGTCATGCTGAAGGTCGTGGTGACCAGGAACCCGACGAGCATGAGCGCGTGACCGTGGCCCTCTTGTGCCCTGGTGCCGTGCACCTCCGAACCCTCTCGGCCCTCTCCGCTGCGCACACGGAGAACGGGCTCGGACTCGTTGCTTCCCAAGGCCTCCCGGCGACCGAGGTCTACGCGGTCGGCGCGGCGGTCTTCGTGCTGGGCGTCGTCATCGCCCTCTTGATCGGGCGGCACTCAGGGCGGCGCGCCCTGTCCCAGCGACTGACCGCCCTCGGAACTCGTCTCGGCATCGAGACGCCGGACGAGAACGCGAACCTCGAGACGGCCCTCACCTACCTTGAGCAGGTGACCGGTGCGGCGACCGAGGCCGTCGCGGACTCGAGCGCAGACGCGATCCGGCTCCGGCGATCGCTCGACACCTTCCCCCAGGGAGTCGTCCTGTGCGACGAGAACGGCGCGGTCGTGTACCGCAACGCGCGGGCGACCGCGCTGATGACGAGCCGGCAAGGAGACGCACTCGCGGCCCAGGCAGTCACCGAGCTTCTCGAGGACGCGTGGGACACCGGTGCAGCGGAACGGACGCTCGACCTCTACGGACCTCCCCGGCGGACGCTGGCCGTGCGCGCCCGGCTCATCGACGACGGTCGACGGCCACTGGGCGTGATCGCGATCATCGAGGACGTTTCCGAACGGCGGCGGCTCGAAGAGATCCGGCGGGACTTCGTGGCGAACGTGAGCCATGAGCTGAAGACGCCGATGGGGGCGCTCGGACTCTTGGCCGAGACGCTCGTCGCGGAGCCCGATGCCGAGGTGGCCCGGCGCCTGGCGAGCAGGATCCATACGGAGGCGTTCCGCGTGAGCCGCATCATCGACGACCTCTTGGACCTGAGCCGGATCGAGTCCGAGGAGGCGCCTCCGCGCGAGCCCGTTCTGGTCAACCTCGTGATAGCCGAAGCAGTGGAACGGGTGCGTGCGACGGCCGAGCAGCGTCACATCACCATCACCCTGCACGAGACGGAGCCTCCCGTGGTGGTCCGCGGCGACCGGAGACAGCTCGTCTCGGCCATGCACGCGTTGATCGAGAACGCGGTCACCTACTCCTACGACTCGAGCACCGTGGTGGTGGCGGCGACGCTGGCACCCGCCCGCGTCGGGGACCTCGGCGGGCCTCGGGGCGCCGGAGCGAGAAGCTCCGAGCACGCTGCAACCGCTGCAGCGGGGATCACCCGCCCGGCCGGCGCCGACGGCGCCCAGGAGCCCGACTCCCGAGAGGAGCACCCGGCGGGCACGGTGTCCACGCAACCTGCGGGCACGCAACCTGCGGGCTCGGAACCTGCGGGCACGCAACCTGCGGGCCCGCAAGCTGCGAGCTCGGAACCGACGAGCCCGGAACCGGCGGGCTCGGTCTCAACGGAACTGGGGGGCTCGGACCCGGTGAGCTCGCAACCAGCGGGTCCGGTCTCCTCGGAACCGGCGGGCTCGCACCCCGGGGGATCGGTCTCCACGCAACCGGCGGGCCCGGTCGGGGCAAACGGTGAGCGCTCGTCCGTGCATCCGCCGAGGGACACGGTGCGGCTGTCGGTCGCCGACCGCGGCGTCGGGATCCCCGCACGGGATCTCGACCGCATCTTCGAACGCTTCTACCGAGTCGACCACGGGCGCAGCCGGGAGACCGGCGGCACCGGGCTCGGCCTCTCGATCGTGCGGCACGTCGCCAGCAACCACCAGGGGTGGGTGGAGGTGGAGTCGCGTGAGGGCGAGGGCTCCACTTTCACGCTCGTGCTGCCTCTCTACACGGACCGGCACTGACCAGCGCCGGGAACGCACCTCGCCGACGGCCCGGTACCCTTGGCACAGCACGCCATGACGATGACGGACGGCCAACCCATCAAGGTGCTCCTCGCAGAGGACGAGGAGTCGTTCGTCGACGCGCTCGTCGTCGGGCTGGGACGCGAGGGCTTCCAGGTCACCGTGGCGCGCGACGGCTCGGAGGCGCTGCAGCTCTTCGACGAGACGGAGCCCGACGTGGTGCTCCTCGACCTCATGCTTCCCAAGATCTCCGGGATCGACGTGTGCCGCACCATCCGGGGCCGCTCCAACGTGCCCATCATCATCGTGACCGCCAAGTCCACCGAGATCGACACGGTGGTGGGCCTCGAGGTCGGCGCGGACGACTACGTCGCGAAGCCCTACCGCCTTCGCGAGCTCGTCGCCCGCATCCGCGCCGTGATGCGACGGGGCACGGGCGCTGCCAACGGCAGCGGCGTCCACGGGAACGAGCGGGGCTCGCGGGAGGCGGGAGGGGTGCGGGTGGACTTCGACACGCGGCGGGTGTTCGCCAGGGGAGAAGAGGTCCATCTCCGGCGAAAGGAGTTCGAGCTGCTTTCCCTCCTCGTGGAGAATGCCGGTCGGGTCCTCACGCGCGACGTGCTCATCGACCGCGTCTGGGGCGCCGACTACATCGGGGACACGAAGACCCTCGACGTGCACGTGAAGCGGCTCCGGTCACGCATCGAGGCGGACCCGTCCCATCCCGTGCTGATCACCACGGTGCGCGGCGTCGGCTACCGCTTCGACACGCCCGGCGCGGACCACCCGCGGGGCTGACGGCCTCACGCGCCCGGCCTGCGGCGTGGGTCAGCGGGGCCGGATCGCCGGCTCCGGCCCCAGCCACGGAGCGAGCACGTCGGGCAGTCGCACGGAGCCGTCCGGCTGCCGCCCCCACTCAAGGAGGGCCGCCCAGACCCGCGGCCACGCGAGCGCGGAGCCGTTCAGCGTGTGGACCAGGACGGGAGGACCGCCTTGCGCGGGTCGGTACCGGACGTTCGCACGCCGCGCCTGGTAGTCCCCGAACCAGCTCACCGAGGAGACCTCGAGCCACCGGTCGGCTCCGGGCGCGTACACCTCGAGGTCGAAGGTCCGCGCGGCCGACGTCCCGAGGTCGCCGGCGCAAAGGTCGATCACCCGGTACGGGAGGCCGAGCTCACGGAGCAGCCCTTCCGCCCGAGAGAGGATGTCCGCGAGGACGGCCGTCGCCTGAAAGGGCGCGGCATAGGCGAACAGCTCCACCTTCTCGAACTCGTGGACGCGCACGAGCCCTCGCGTATCTCGTCCCGCGGCTCCCGCCTCGCGCCGGAAGCACTCGGTCGCGGCGGTCAGCCGGACAGGAAGGTCGGCCTCGTCGAGGATCTCGCCTCGACGCATCGACGTGAGGGGCACTTCGGCGGTGGGGATCGCCCAGAGGCCGTCGCGCTCGACGTGGTAGGCCTCGTCAACGAACTTGGGGAGATGCCCGGTCGAGGTCATCGTCTCGGTGAGGACGAGGGTCGGCGGCCGGATCTCCTCGTAACCGTCCGCGTGCCGTGACAACGCCCACGAGGTGAGGGCCCGCACCAGCCGCGCCCCGTCCCCCCGGTACAGCGGGAACATCGAGCCCGACAGGCGCGCCCCGGACGCCATGTCGAGCACCCCGAGCGCGCTGCCCAGCTCCCAGTGCGGCACCCGCTGGTGCGCCTCGGGCACAGGCTCAGGCTCGCCCACGTCCACGCCGCGCCACCAGCGGCGCACCTCGACGTTGTCCTCGGGCCCGGCGCCGTCGGGGGCGTCGTCCGCAGGGAGGTTGGGCGCGAGGAGCAGCAGCGCCCGCAGGTCCTTGGCGAGCCGCTCGGACTCCTGGGCCGCGGTCTTCTCCTCCTCGCCGACGCGGCGGCTCTCGTCGGCGAGCATGGCCGCCCGCTCCGCGTCCCCGGCGCGTCTGGCGTCGCCGACCTCACGCGACAGCTCCTTCACCCGTGCACGGAGCGCCTCGTGGCGCGCGAGCGCCGCCCGGTGGTCACGGTCGAGGCGCGCGATGTCTTCCACGTCGTCGGCAGGAAACCCACGTCGCGCGAGCGCGGATCTCACCCGCTCTCGGTCGTCACGGACCAGGCGAATATCGATCATCTGCCGCCGACAGTAGCGTGGCCGTGTGATGCCGGCCGATGGCCCGACAGGGCTCGACGCTCGCGTCCCGCGTGCGGTCGAGTGCTCGGACCTCGTTGTCCGCTACGGATCGCGCACCGCCGTCGACCGCGTCTCGTTCAGCGCGGACCGTGGCGAGGTCTTGTGCATCCTGGGTCCGAACGGGGCCGGCAAGACCTCGACCGTCGAGTGCCTGGAGGGCTACCGGCGCGTGGCATCGGGATCTGTGCGGGTGCTCGGGCTCGACCCCGTCACCGACCACCGCGCACTGGTTCCCCGCATCGGGGTGATGCTCCAGCGCGGGGGTGTCTACCCGATGCTTGCGCCGAGACGGGCGCTGCGGCTCTTCGCGTCGTACTACACGGACCCCGAGGATCCCGAAGCCCTCCTCGACCTGGTCCGGCTGCGGCCGGTTGCAGGCACGCCGTGGCGCCACCTCTCGGGGGGAGAGCAGGCGAGGCTCTCGCTCGCGCTCGCGCTCGTCGGGCAGCCCGAGGTCGTGCTGCTCGACGAGCCGACCGCGGGAGTCGACCCCGAGGGACGTCTCGCCGTGCGGGAGGTCATCGGGGACCTGCGCGACCGCGGCGCCTGCGTCCTCCTCACCACCCATGAGCTCTCCGAGGCGGAGCGGGTGGCGGACCGGGTCCTGATGCTCGTCGGAGGCAAGGTCGTCGCCGAGGGGAGCCCCGCGTCGCTGGCGGGTGGGCCGGCAACCACCAAGGAGGTGACGTTCGGCGCGCCTGGCGGCCTGGACCTCGACGAGCTCCGGCTCCTGCTCGGCACCGGCGCGATTGTGACCGAGGAGCAGACCGGGCGCTACCGGGTCGAAGTCGGCGTCGGAGAAGCGCCCGGCGGGCCGGGCGCGTCCACCGACGCCTCGCCGGCTGCGCTCGCCGCCGCCGTCGCCACCTGGCTCGCCGAGCGCGGGATCGCCTTTTCCGACCTTCGCGTCGGCCGATCCCTCGAGGAGGCGTACCTCGACATGGTGCGGGCGCACGCCACGCCGAAGACCTCCGACCAAGCAGAGGCGCAATGAGCGCGCTCCGTCCGTTCCTCGCGCAGGTCGAGGCGGAGACCTATATGACGCTGCGTCGCGGCGAGACGCTCCTCCTCACGGTCGGCATCCCCGTCGCCTTCTTGGTCTTCTTCTCGACCTCCCACGTCGTCTCCACCGGACGCACATCCTCGGTCTCCTTCTTCGTGCCGGGGATCCTCGCCCTTGCGGTCATGTCCACGGCGATGGTGTCGCTCGGGATCGCCACCGGCTTCGAGCGCGGCTACGGCGTGCTGAAGCGGCTCGGCACGACGCCGCTCGGGAGGCCCCGGCTCCTGGGGGCGAAGGTCACGACGATCTTCTTCGTCGAGATCGTGCAGGCTGCGGTGCTGGTTCCGGTGGGCTTCGCGCTCGGCTGGGAGCCCGGGCACGGCCACGCAGGGCCCGAAGCCGCCGCCGCGCTCGCTGCGGCTGTCCTGGCGACCGTCGGCTTCGGAGGCATCGGGCTGCTGCTCGCCGGCGTGCTCCGGGCGGAGGTCAACCTCGCGGCAGCGAACGGGCTCTACCTCGTGCTGCTGCTCCTCGGCGGCATGGTCGTGCCACTCGCCAAGCTCCCTGGCCCTCTCGCCGACGTGGCCCGTGCGCTCCCGGCTGCAGCGCTGTCCGATGCGCTGCACGCGTCGTTGGGTCTCGGCGCGGCGGTCCCCGTCGCCGCGTGGGTCACGCTCGGTGCCTGGGCGGTCGGCGCCTCCCTCCTCGCAGGTCTCACCTTCCGCTGGGAGTGACGGCGGCGATCAGGCGCTCGCGAGGAGCTTGCGCTCCCAGAAGACGAAGCGCCCGGGCGCCAAAGGACCCAGGTGGATCCCGGCGATCGTGCCGTCACCCTGCACGAACACCGCTTCGGGAAGGTGGCTGAAGTCGAAGAGTGTCTGGGTCACCGTGAAGTCCACGTCGGCCCCGACGGGGAAGGTCACGCCGCTCGAGCGCACGAAGGCGAGCGCGTTGGAGGTGGGGTCGTTGGCGTCGACGCCGATCACCGCGACCTTCGCAAGCCTGCTGTGCTCGGCGCGCTGCCTGCGGTAGGCGGCGGCCAGAAGAGGGATCTCGTGCCGGCACGGCGGGCACCAGCTGGCGAAGAAGAGCACGATCGCCGGCCTCCCACTTTCGCCGCCGTCCGCCGGGACCCCGACTTTCTTCTTGGAACCGTGGGGCGCACCGAGGGCGGGCAGCGCGAAGTGTGGCGCTGGCTTGCCCGCTCCGACGAGCGCTGTCCCGCTCCCCGCACCCGTCTCGTGGACGCCGACGCCCACGCCCACGAGCGCAGCGGCAAGCGCCAGGGCGACCACCACGCCCACGACGAGGAAGACCGGCCGCGGGCGTCGACGCCGAGGACCTGTGTCCTCGAACTGCTCTCCAAGCTCCTCGGGCCACGATCCGTCGGCGGACATGACCTCGGCAGCCTACGACTGCACGCCCGGAGGATCCGCGCGCCGCGCGGGCGGGTAACCGGCGCCGCGCGGGTCCACCAGGTCGCCACTACGATCGACCGCCGTGCGATCGCTCAACGGTTCGCGCGCAGTCCGGGGGCGCCGGCTCCCTGCCGTCGCCCCTTCGACCGTCCGGCGTCTCTCGCTCGCCTCTTTGGTCTGCGTCTCGGCGATCGTGCTCACCGGCGCGGCCGTGCGAGTCACCGGCTCGGGGCTCGGGTGCTCCGACTGGCCGAGCTGCACGAAGGGCCACCTCACCCCGCCGCTGCAGTTCCACTCCCTCGTCGAGTTCAGCAACCGGATGGTCACGGTCCTCCTGGTCGTCGTGATCGGTGCCACCTTCCTCGCCACCCTCCTTCGCCGGCCGTTGCGTCGTGACCTCGCCTGGCTGTCGGGGGGGCTCGTCGCCGGCGTGCTCGTCGAGGCGGTGATCGGCGGGATCGTCGTCTACTCCAAGCTCAACCCGTACCTCGTCATCGTCCATTTCCTCGCCACGATGCTCCTCCTCGTCGACGCGGTTCTCCTCATGCACCGCGCCGGCCATGACTATGCGGCACCAGGACGCCTGCTCGTCCCAAGACCGGTCCTTCTTCTCTCCCGGGGGCTCGTCCTGCTCGTCGCGGTCGTCGTCGCGGCCGGCGCGGCGACCACCGGCGCCGCACCAGACGCGGGAGGTGCCCAGGGACAGCTCGTCGCCAAACGGATCCCCGTGCCCCTTCGCGAGATGGCCGAGCTCCACTCGACGCTCGCACTCTTCCTCATCGGCGTCGTGCTCTCTCTTGCCGTCCTGCTCCACGCGCTCGACGTCCCCGAGCGCATCCGGAAGGCCGGGCGCATGCTGGTCGTGGTGCTGGTGCTCCAGGCCGTGGTGGGCTACGCGCAGTACTTCACCCACCTGCCGGCGGCGCTGGTCGAGCTCCACGAGCTCGGCGCCACCGTTCTCGTGATCGGCGTCGTCCAGTTCTTCCTCGCGCTCACGCACCACGCACCCGAGCGCGTCCCGGCGCAGCTGCGTGCCGTGCCCGGCCTCGCGGGCGTAGAGACCGTTGAAGCTTCATCGCCAGCCAGTGCCGCAAAGGGGGCCGCGAGGGTCAGATCCTGACCTGGCCGGGCACGGCGCTGCTAGCGTGCGCGAAGCCCCGCAATCCGGCCGCGCCCCCATCGTCTAGCGGCCCAGGACGCCGCCCTTTCAAGGCGGTAGCACGGGTTCGAATCCCGTTGGGGGCACTGGCGTCTCTCCGGCTCAGATCACCGGCGCGTCCTCGGCGGGCCCTGACGGCCCCAGCGAGGTGTGTGCACGAACCGCCTCCTCGAAGGCTTCCGGGTCGTCAGGAGTGAGAAATGGGCTCACCGCACGCCCGAGTCCGAGGATGAACGCCACCGACTTGGACGATCGTCGGGGATCGAGGCTCGCCCAGTACTTGGGGTTCGCCGTCCCCCAGATCCGCCCTCTCCCATGGGCAGCGCTCATCTTCACCTTGCGCATGGTTCGGATCGAGCCGTACGGGATCCGCTTGGTGCCCCACGGGAAGTAGTAGCCACGCACCTCGATGTCCTCGTCGGTGCAGCTGATCCAGCGATCGCGGTAGTTCGCCACCTGGCACACCTCCTCCGCCGGCTGTCCTCGAGAGTAGCGCCGAAGTGTTGGAGCTCTCGTGTGCCGAGCTCAACAGCGTGAGGGATCGCCCCGGGGACGGGGGTCCGCGATGGGCCTATAGTGGTGCTTCGCCTCTCATGGGCGTCCGGTCTCCCAGCAGCCGCTGGACCGTCGGGTCGGCGCCGCTTTTTAGGGGGCAGTCCAGCGAGGACCTGTGGTGCAGCTAGGAGTGCACGCCGGCCTGTCAAGCCGGAGGTCGCGGGTTCAAATCCCGTCAGGTCCGCACCGTGAGGGACGACTCGTGAGAGCCGGCCCGCCGCGTCGGGTTCAATGACAGCGCGTGGGACAGATAGCCTGTCGCCTGCGGTCGGGTAGCTCAGTTGGCAGAGCGCGCGCCTGAAAAGCGCGAGGTCACCGGATCGACGCCGGTCCCGACCACCACATGAGTCCTGGTCAGGCTGTGCGACAGCCTCCGCCAGCGCGAGCGGTGAGCTCCGCGTGCCCACCACGTGCCCAAGTGGACCAGGTCGGGTCGTGACAGGGCGCTCGTCCGCCTCGCGTAGGGGAGCGGAGCTGACGACGACGTAGTTGCGGCGAAGAGCTCCTTCGACGACCGTCGCGTCGACGACGTCGGTGCGCGCTGCTTTGGCAAGGAGCTCACCCACGCGCCGCGCCTGGTCGTCGTCGAGTCGCTCGACCTTGCAGCCGACCAGCAGACGCGCCAGTCGTGCCTGGCGGCTTCCGCCGCGCCACCCTTGGCCCACGACGGGCGCCGGGACGGTCGGTACCTGGCGTAGTTCCAGCAGGGCTCGATGGCGAGCCCACATCCTGCGCTCGCCGCGGTCTGCTGCCACCAGGGCCCCAGCGTCGTAGGTGACGCCCATCAAGCGGTTCTGCGCGATCGGGTCCCGCTTCGCCGACCCCGAGCAAGGGCATCTCGAGCCCGGGTCTCGGCCTCGGAGATCTCGTCCTCAGTGAACGCCCCCTCGGCCCGCTCGTACGCCGCAACCGCGGCCAGACCGGCACGCAGGGTGAGCTCCTTTCGCGCCGTGGCAGCCAACCACCCGCTGTAGGTGGTCCCGGCCGCCTTGGCCGCTTCCTCGATGGACGCATCGAGATCCGGGTGGATGGAGATCGAACGCTTCTTTCGGAGAGCCACGCGACCTTGGTAGCACAGGGGTAGGACAGACGGTCCCCGAACGTCGCCCCCCTGCCTGACACCGTTGCGCCCCGACCGCCGGCCGTGGGACGCGCTCGCGCTGCCTTGCGGGATCATCTCGGGTCGTGCTACAAATAGCACATGATGTCGGTGGGCGTGCGGGAGCTGCGGCAGCAGGCCAGCGAGCTGCTGAGGCGCGTGGAGCGCGGCGAGGTCATCGAGATCACCGACCGGGGTCGTCCGGTGGCCCAGCTCGGCCCACTGCCGGTCGGGTCGCCTCTCGAGCAGTTGCGTGCAGCCGGCGACATCGAGCCAGCATCGGAGAACATGGACGAGCTCCCTGAACCCATCTCTCTTCCCGAGGACATGGAGCTCCCCTCAGCGGTGCTCGCCCGGCTGCGTCACCACGAACGCTGACAGTGGCTGCCACTTATCTCGACTCGTCCGCGATCGTGAAGCTCGCGGTGAGGGAGCCCGAGACCGCCGCCCTGAGGCGACACCTGCGGCGGCGACGCACTCTGATCACGAGCGCTCTCGCCCGCACCGAGGTGCTTCGAGCGCTGCTACCCGCCGGAGAAGGGGCTATGGCCGCCGGCCGACGCGTCCTGTCTCGCATCGACCTCGTTCGTGTCAACGACCAGGTGCTCGGTGGGGCCGGAGTGTTGTTGCCGATCGAGCTCCG